>JAJRZW010000009.1 GCA_024275015.1 Deltaproteobacteria bacterium
AAGCCGTCCATGGCTTTTTCAACTCCGGTTGACCAAAACAAGTTCCGGCCAACCTCTCGATTTCACCGGGGTTTTCAACCCGGCAAAATCGGCGGCGCGGACATCAGCCGCGTACAGTCCGTTTTTCAACGGACTGTTAATACTCGCAGATTTGAGTACGCGGCTTTCAGCGCGAATTTCATGTATCGGTTCCGAGAACCTTCGAAACCGGCGCAACTTCAAAAAATTATAGCGCGAAAAAACAAAACAGGATGAAATTTTATCAGGGGAGGCCTTGACAGTCTCGTAACAAATCCCTGTGGAGACGCCTTAGGCGATTTCCGGAAAAAGCGGCGGGGCGGGTTAGGAAATCACGCACGTTTAAGGACTTAGCCCAAGTTATGGATTTCAGCAGCCCGCCGCCCGCTGCCCGGAAATCGCCGCTTTCAGCCGGCGCGTGGAGTTGTTACGAGTCCATAAGGTCTTGCGAAATTCAGGTTTTCGTTTCATAAAAAAACGGCGCGGATTACCCCGGCGGCCAGCATCGCCCCAACCACCTCGGCCAGCGGCAGACCGACGACATTGGTGTATGACCCCCTGATTTCACGAACAAAGGCAGCGGCCGGTCCTTGGATACCGTAGGCTCCGGCCTTGTCCATGGGGTCGCCGCTTCCAACGTAGGCATCTATAATCTCGGGGGACAGTTCAACAAAATCTACCCTGGTCATCACCGCCCGGATGACGGCCTCATCCCCGCCGGTCAGGGAAAAACCGGTCCAGACCTCATGGGTACGCCCGGAAAGGCGGCTGAGCATGGCCGCGGCCCCGGCAGCCCCTTCAGGTTTGCCAAGGATCTCACCGTCAATAACCACCACTGTATCTGCGGCAAGAACAAAGCCTCCGGGAACCCGGGCCGACACCGCGGCCGTCTTGTCAACGGCCAGACGCGAAACGTGCGCCTCCGGCGACTCGTTGCCGCGAATCGCCTCAACAATATTACCAGTCTCGACCCGGAACGAGATCCCAAGCGAGTCCAGCATATCGCGGCGCCGTGGCGACCCCGAGGCCAGGATCAGTGGCTTCAATGTATGGAACAGGGGAGGCAAAAAGCTTACGCCCTTATGGCATAACCACCGTCAACAACGATGGTCTGGCCATGAATCATCCCGGCCATTTCGCTGGCAAGAAAGATGGCAATATCGGCAACATCCGCAGGGGTTACCAGACGACCCACCGGAGTCCGATTCCGGGCTGCGTCGAGAATCTGCCGACGGTTGGGAAATTTCTTCAGGGCCTCGGTATCAACGGCGCCGGCACTGATTGTATTGACCAGGATACCCTTGGGCCCCAATTCCACCGCCAGATGTCGCACCAGCGATTCAAGGGCCGCCTTCGACGCCCCTACCGCGGTATAATTCTCAATCGCCCGGACCGCTCCGAGGCTCGAGACCGCCATGATCCGGCCACAGCCGCCCATCAGGGGAACCGCTCGCTGGGCAAGAATAAGAAGCGACCTGGCGTTGATATCCATGGCCCAGTTCCAATGCCGCGACGAAAGTTCCATCACCGGTTTCAAGACCCCGGAGGCGGCGTTACTGACTAAAAAATCAAGGCGGCCGAAACGATCACCGACCATGGCGAGCATCTTGTCGACATCATCATCCTTGGCGACATTGGCCTTGACTACCAGACAGTTCACGCCCTTGGCCTCGATTGCGGCGGCGGTCTTCTCAGCCTCACCGCGATGGCGGACGTAATTGACCACAATATCAGCGCCGCGATCGGCAAAGGCCATGGCAATAGCCTTGCCGATGCCACGGGAGCTACCGGTAACCAGGGCTACTTTAGCTTTAAAATTAAACATTTTTTTCACCATTGTTTTTCAACTGAAACGCCAGGGAACTATAAATATAACCTGAATCCGTGACGGATCCATACCACCTTTATCCGCAAACGCCTGACTCACGCTTTGTGCTAACTTTACAGATTTACGCCTGATTCACCCCGCAGCCAGCCTCTTTTTCCGGAAACCACCAAAGACGCCTGCGCGGGGAGTTACGAGGCCATCATTTTTCAAGACACCCTAAAGTTAATGCCCTGATTTGTAAAGAATAGATCAGCCCGCAAGCCCTGCCTTTATCCGTCTGACCGCCCCGACGGCAAGGCGCAGGGGGTTGAAACTTTCAGGCTCAAGGATTTCGGGAAGGGAGATGGCCGGAATGCTGAAATCAGCCGGCGATTCCAGGGGGAAAGAAATGCTGCCGCTATCGCAGCCGGCAAGATCGCGGCGGGCGCATTCCCGCCATACCGGGCTCCCCCCCCTTTCAACGCCGATCAGATCGAGGATCACGGTGTCAAGGGCCACCGGACTCATTGAGCCGGCAAGGAAACCAAGGGAAACCGGCGCCCCCCCGATGGGACCGCGACCCTCCATGGCGACAATACCATCGGCCAGGGTCAGGACCCGGGGAAAGAGGTTGAGCAAATCAACAAACATGGCGGCGAAACGACTGCCCCTGTCACCAAGACGGGCGTGGAGCCAGGGCTTGCGCCAGCCGACAACAGTGCCGAAGAGATTCTTCACCCCCAGGGTAATCAGCATCTGCACGTGAGTCTTTACCCGGGGCAGGCTGACAAGAAGATCGCAGTCAAGAGCGGCCTCGGCCACCACAACCCGGACACCGGAGGCAAGCCTGACCCTCCTCCCCCGGTCGAAATCAACCACCTCCACCGGCAACCCGGACAGGACGCGAGTAATACCGAACTTCTCCATCACCCGACGGCCGCCGCCAAAGGCGGGGGAATCACCTATCCGCACCCGGCAGCCGATATCAACAAAAAAACGGGCCACGGCCGCGACCATTGCCGGCTCGCTGCATGCCAGGCCGGAATGACCGGTACCGCTGACCAGGTTGGGTTTTAGCAGTACCGTGGCCCCGGAAAAATCAGGCAGCACCAGCGAGGAAAACAGCGTAAAAACCGCCCGCTCAAGGCCGGGAGAGTCATAGTCTCCTACCGCTTTCAGGGCCACAGGTATAGAACAGGAAAGATTACTCATCTCCGCAGAATACCTGATCAGGGTGGGAGATGAAAGAGATGTCGGCGCAAAAAGAAGAGAGGATACAGAACTGGAAAATAATTATCAGCCGTCATGAGGCCGCAGATTGAGTGCAGATTAACCCCCATGACGGCTGATAAAAAAAGGCCGGCTTCCAAGGGGGGGGGGAGGAAGCCGGCCAAGCGATGAAAAAGGAGGAAAGCAGTTATATCCTTTTGTCAGTTTAATATTGCAGTCCGCGTGCCAACCACCTATAAAAACTCTAAAAAAACATAACCAATTGAAATAAATACATAAAAAGCAACAACGTTCCAAGGCCACTTGAAATTATTCCGGGGGAAATAGTTCAATTTCTTTTACCCTAAAGCCGCCAACAAAGACCACACGTCATCCATGCAGCAACAAAAACCATGTTAAAACAAACAGATACCCCCCTGTGTAATTTTTTTTACCCAGGGGGTACAGATTATACGTTCAATTTTTTAGACTCAATCCCCTACCGGGCCCAGTTAAGCAGACCGCCGGCAAGCAGTATCTGCCGATGTCGTTCCGAAACCGCAAGCGAAGTCCTGACCGCGACCCCATCAAGCTTAACTATAATCTCATCGCCGCCGGAACTCACCTGCTGCCGGAACCCGGCGATTTCCACCTCTGCCCCCTGAACGACGCGGTCATAATCGTCCGGGTCGATAAAAGTCAGGGGGAGAATGCCGAAATTGATCAGATTGGCCTTGTGTATCCGGGCAAAACTCTTGACCAGCTTGATCCTGACCCCTAAATAACGGGGGGCGAGGGCTGCGTGTTCCCTTGATGAACCCTGGCCATAATTGTCACCGCCGACCACCATGCCACCGCTTGAGTTCCTGGCCCGGGCAACGAAATCAGGATCAAGTGAATTATAAACAAACTCACTGATCGCCGGAATATTGCTCCGCAGCGGCAGGACCCTGGCCCCGGCAGGCATGATGTGATCGGTGGTAATATTGTCTCCCGCCTTAAGCAGAACCTCGCCGGCAAAATCCTCCGGCAGGGGCTCAAAATCGGGAAAGGCGGCGATATTGGGACCGCGAATGATCTCGATACCGCTGCCGTCGGCAAGCGGAACCTCAATCCGCTGATCGCCGGGAAGATACTTTTCCGGGAGTTTTAATTCCGGGAAATCGCCTAATTCCCGGGGATCGGTGATCCTGCCGGTAACCGCGGCCGCGACCGCGACCTCGGGACTGCAGAGATATACCTGGTCGTCAACGGTACCACTGCGGCCGGGGAAGTTCCGGGGAAAGGTCCGCAGCGAGATGGTGCCGGTGGCCGGGGCCTGACCCATACCAATACAGCCGAGACATCCGGGCTGATGGATACGGGCACCGGAATGAACCAGAGTGGCGTAACCGCCAAGCTCAACCAGGTTTTCCACCGCCTGACGGGAACCGGGGTTGATCTCAAAACTGACCTCACGACTGACCTCGCGGGTCTCAAGGGTACGCGCCACCAGCATCAGATCGCGAAGGGAAGAAGCGGAACAGGAACCGACCAGAACCTGACCCACCGGCTTGCCCGCGACCTCGCTGACCTTGACCACGTTATCGGGCGAGGTCGGACAGGCGATAAGGGGCTCAAGGGCTGACATATCTATTTCAAGGACCTCGTCATATTCGGCATCAGCATCGGCAATGATCTCGGTGAACACCTCACCGCGGCCCTGGCTGTCAAGGAACTTTTTTGTCTGCCAGTCAGAGGGGAATACCGAGGTGGTGGCGCCTAACTCCGCCCCGAAATTGGTAATCGCGGCCCGATCGGTGACTGACAGGGTTTCGACCCCGGGACCGAAGTACTCCATCACATAACCGACCCCACCCTTGACCGAAATACGGCGCAGGACCTCAAGAAGCACGTCCCGGGCCGAGACCCAGGGGGAAAGACCACCGACAAGTTTTACCCCGTAGATCCTGGGCATCAGAAGGTAAAATGGCTTACCGGCCATGGCCATGGCCACGTCAAGACCGCCGGCACCGATGGCCAGCATCCCAAGGCCGCCGCCGGTGGGGGTATGGCTGTCGGAACCAAGTAGGGTGGCGCCGGGACGACCGAAACGTTCAAGGTTGATCTGGTGGGAAATACCGTTGCCGGGAGGGGAGAAATAAAGACCGAATCTACGGGCCACCGACTGGAGGAAACGATGGTCGTCGGCGTTACGGAAATCAGACTGGATCAGATTATGATCAACATAACATACCGACAGATCGGTCTTGACCCGGGGGATGCCGATGGCCTCGAATTCAAGATAGGCCATGGTGCCGGTGGCGTCCTGGGTCAGGGTCTGGTCGATACGGATGGCGATCTCGCTGCCCCGATCCATCTCTCCTTCAACAAGATGTGGTCCGATGATCTTCTCGGTTACGGTTTTTCCCATGATATTATCTCCCTGGAAAAGAGTTTTTATTTCTTAACAGACTGTTGAAAAACCCCGCATGCTTGAGGGCTTAGCCGAGTTCGGGATTTCAGCAGCCTGCCGCCCGTTGCCCGGAAATCACCGTTTTCAGCCGGAGCGCGGAGTTGTTACGACTTCATCAAAAAAAGGAAGCAAAGATACCATAATAACAAGAGACGGGAAACATAAAACAGGGTTCAGCAGACCGTTGAAAAACAGGCTGATAGCGACGCCTGGAAAAGCCAGAACGGCTTTCCCTGGCGGTACGTCAACAGGGTCCCGGCCTCTGGTCCGCCGTTTTTTTGACGCTCACGACCCTGATTGCGGTCAATTTTATGGCGATTCCATGGTCACCGACACGGGACCCGACCATTAAAAAACGTATTCACGGGGCTTTAACCACCGGCTGATTCTGTGGCATACTGTTTGCAAATATAGTTTTCCGCGTGATCCGGGCCTGTAAGTATCGGCCGCAAACAAAGAGAGGGCAGAGATGGCAGAAGAAAAGGAAAAGGACCAGGCTGCGGCCGAACCGCCGAAAAAATCAAAGGCGATGATGTTCATCATCCTCGGGCTGGTGGTACTCCTTCTGGGCGGCGGCGGCTTTTTCGCCTATACCAAAATAACGACAAAACCGGCGGGAAACAAGCCCACGCCCCCCAAGCACGAGCCGGTGGTGGGCAAGATCTACTCGTTAAGCCCCTTCACCGTCAACCTTGCCGACCCAAAGGGCAGACGTTATCTGAAGCTCAAGATCCAGGTCGAGGTAAAAGACGACAAGGCCCTTGAACTCCTGCAAAAAGCCGACCCGATCCTCCGCGACCAGGTGATCATGCTCCTCACCTCACTCTCATTTGAAGAAGTAATGACCCCGGAAGGCAAGATCAGAATAAGAGAGGAACTCATCGACCGCTTCAACCGGGCCTTAAAGCCCAACAAGGTCAAGAACATATACTTCACCGAATTCATCGTCCAGTAGCGAACTTACAGCGGAAAGCGAATATGGAACAGATATTAAGCCAGGACGAGGTCGATGCCCTGCTCAAGGGCATTGCCGGCGGCGAGATAGAAGAACCGGAAGATAATTCCGAAGGGGAATCCCTGGGGTACGCCCCCTATGATTTCTCCCGTCAGGAAAGGATCGTCCAGATCAAGATGCCGGCCATGGATGTGATCAACGACACCTTCCTCCGCGCCATCCGCGGTTCGCTTTCCACCACCCTGCGACGGATAATCGATGTGACTTCGGTGCCGATGTAACTTGAACGTTTCGGGGCCTTCATCCGTACCCTGCCGGTACCGAGCAGCCTGCAGATCTTCAAGATGGACCCCTTCCGCGGCAACGCCCTTTTGATCCTCGAGCCCAAACTGGTCTTCGCCTTTGTCGAAAACTTCCTTGGCGGTTCCGGAGCGAGAAACGTCAGGATCGAGGGACGCGATTTCACCCCCATTGAACAGCGCCTGATCCTGCGGGTGGTCAACATCCTCCTCGGTGACCTGGAAAAGGCATGGTACTCGCTCCACCCCCTGAAGATCCAGTTTCTGAGAAGCGAGATCAACCCCCAGTTCGCCAAAATATGCCAGCCCGAGGACGTGGTGATCATCAATCGCTATGAGGTCGACATGGACCGGGCCATCGGCAGTATCACCACCTGTATTCCCCTGGCGAATCTTGACTCGATCAAGAGCAAACTGACCACAAGCTTTCAGCGGGAACAGAGTGAAGAAGACATCCTGATCCGCAACCGGGTGGTGGACAACATCAAGGATGTAGGGGTGGACTTCCGGGTCCGGCTTGGCACAGTGAGCCTGAATGTCGCCGACATCATGGCCCTTGAGGTGGGAGACGTGGTTCAGCTTGACCAGCGCCGCGACTCGATGCTGCCGGCATTCATCGAGGGGGAAAGAAAATTCATGGGCAGCCCGGGACTGCATCGGGGCAACCTCGCCTACCTGATAAAAAAAAGAGTCATTGATCCGGTCAAAGACTGAAAAAACCGGATCACTACCCAAGTTAAAGAGGCAAGATGATGAGCGAAGAAGAACTGGAAAACACGCAACCCCCTGCCACCGCGGAAGACACTACTGTCGCCGGTACTGACGACTGGGCCGAGGCCCTGGGTGATCAGGGAGCAGATCCCGCCCCCCCCCAAGGCCGAGGCGCCCGGTTTTGAAAACCTGGGCGACAGCCCGGTAACCTCGGGGAACACCGGCAACCTTGACTTTCTCCTCGACATCCCCCTCGAAGTCACGGTTGAGCTTGGGCGGACAAAGATGTTGATCAACAACCTCCTCCAGCTGACCCAGGGAGCGGTAGTGGAACTGGAAAAGACCGCCGGTGAGCCGGTGGAGATCATGGTCAACGCCAAGCTCCTCGGCAAGGGCGAGGTAATCGTGGTCAACGACCGTTTCGGCATCCGGATTACCGAGATAATCAGCCAGGCCGACCGGATAAAAAATATAGGCTGATCAATGACCCCTACCCCGCGAAAGGCAGTCTCCGCCGGACTGGCCATAGTATTTTTTACCCCCTCTATCGTCATTGCCGCCGAGACCGCGACCAAGGGCGAAGACCCGATCAACATGACCGTGACCATGTTCAAAACCGCCGGCGGCCTGGCCCTGATCATCGGCCTTATCCTGACTGCGGTCTGGCTCCTGCGACGTTTCGGGGGCCAGGTGACCCGGGGCGGAACAAGGAACTCCATAATCAGGATACTGGACACCAGAATGCTGGGACAGAAAAAATACCTCAGCGTAATCTCCATCGGCAGCCGCACCCTGGCAGTGGGGGTGACCGAACAGAGCATCACTCTGCTGGCCGAAATAGTGCCGGAAGATATCCCCGCCAGGGAGACAATCCCGGCGACGCAGACCTTTGCCGATGTCTTCAAAAACCTTACCCGCGCGGGAATCAAAAGGAAATGAAACAAAACAGAGGACATGATACGCAGCCGGAATTGAAAAAGCCATGGACGGCTTTTTCAACGGACTGCCACAGACTGATTTTCACTCCCAAACCACCCGGCCTTAAGGTTTCTCAGGGCGCAGGACTACTCTCCATTTTTCAACGGACTGATAAAACGGTGATCATCACCGTCGCCGTGGCCATGATCGCCGTGGCCGCCAATGCCGCCGCCCTGTCACTGCCTACTATTCAGGTGGGAGTAAGCGAAGCGACAAAACCGGAACAGGTTTCGAGCATGGTCGAGATCCTCCTCCTGTTCACCGTCCTCTCCGTTGCCCCGGCGATCCTGTTGATGATGACCTCGTTCACCCGGCTGATTGTGGCCTTTTCCTTTCTCCGCCACGCCATGGGGACCCAGCAGATGCCGCCGAACCAGATCCTCATCGGTCTCGCCCTGTTTTTATCACTTTTTATCATGGCCCCGGTATTCAGCCGCATCAACCAGAAGGCGGTACAACCATATATGCATGGCAAAATCAACACCAACGAGGCCCTGACCGCCGGGCTCAAGCCCCTGCGCCGGTTCATGTTCGCCCAGACCCGGGAAAAAGACCTCGCCCTGTTTGTGAAAATGAGCGGGATTGCGGCCCCGAAGGACAAAGCCGCGGTCCCGACCCGGGTTCTGATTCCGGCGTTCATGATCAGTGAACTCAAAACCGCCTTTCAAATCGGCTTTGTTCTCTTTCTGCCCTTTCTGATCATCGACATGGTGGTGGCCAGCGTTCTCCTCTCCATGGGAATGATGATGCTGCCGCCGATCATGGTCAGTCTGCCTTTTAAACTTCTGCTCTTCGTCCTCGTTGACGGCTGGTATCTCCTGGTCGGTTCCCTGGTTCGGAGCTTCGGGGTAATGTAATGCAACCATCTGAAGTCATCGGACTGGCACAGAACGCCATCGTCATTACCATGCTGCTGTCGGCGCCACTGTTGATCGTCGGAATGGTGGTGGGCATCATCATCGCCCTTTTTCAGGCCACCACCCAGATCCAGGAGATGACCCTGACCTTTGTCCCCAAAATCTTCGCGGTCATGGTCACCCTGCTCTTTTCCGCCTCGTGGATGATGATCAAACTCATGGACTATACCGCTGATCTGTTTAAATCCATCCCCCACCTGATCCGCTGAGTGAACCATGCCGGAAACAAACATGATAAACTTCACCCTTGACCAGATTATACGGCTGATGGTGGTCTTTATCCGGGTCGGGCCGCTGATCTTTTTCATGCCGGTAACCGGCAGCCGGGGGGTACCGGTTCAGGCCCGGATTCTATGCGCCTTTGCGGCGGCCCTGGTTCTGGCCCCGGTTGTGGGTATAACCTCGGCCTCACTGCCGCAGACCGGTATCACCCTGGGATTGTTCGTGGGCAAGGAAATCATCTTCGGTGCCATCCTCGCCCTGTTCTCACGCCTGCTGTTCGCCGCGGTTGAGATCGCGGGCCAGATGGCGGGGATCCAGATGGGATTAGGAATTGCCGGGACCATGGATCCCCAGAACGGTACCCAGACCTCACTTATCGGCTATTTCTGGAACATCTGCGCCATCCTCATCTTCCTGGCGATCAACGGCCATCATCTCTTTTTCCGGACCATGCTTGAGAGCTTCCGGGGTGTCCCCCCCGGCGGAATCCATATCACCCAGGCCACCTTTGTCGGCATGGTTCGCGGCGGTTCATGGATGTTTCTCCTGGCGGTCAAGATTATGGCCCCGATAACCGCGGCCCTGTTTTTTACCCAGGTGGCGATGGGGGTAATAGCCAAGACCGTACCCCAGATCCCGATCCTGATCGTGGCAATGCCGCTTAACATCGGCCTTGGCCTCACCCTTACCGGCATGGGTCTGGTCTTTCTCACCCCTCTTTTGCTCCAGGAATTTCAAACCATGGGCCGTCTCCTGACCCAGTTGACCATTGGCCTTGGAGGCTGACAGATGGCGGAAGAACAGTCCGGCCAGGAAAAAAGCGAAGAACCGACCGCAAGACGGCTTGCCGAGGCGAGAGAAAAAGGTGACATCGCCCGAAGCACCGAGGTACCGTCGGCGGCAGTACTCCTCGCCGCCATCTTCACCCTTTATCTAAGCGGCGGCGGCATGCTGGCGGCGATAATGGACCTCCTCGGCCATTATCTCAACGCCGCCGGTCAAACCCAGCTTATGATCTCAAATGTCAACAGCCTCGCCTTTGACGCCGTTGCCCGCTCTTTCCGGGTGGCGGGACCTCTCATGGCGGTAATCGTGGTCACCGCCGTCCTCTCGAACCTGTTCCAGAACGGACCGGTGTTTTCCACCGAAAAGATCGCCGCCGATATCACCCGCCTTGACCCGATCAAAGGATTGGCCAATCTGTTCTCCAAACAGATGCTGGCCCAGACGGTAAAATCGATCCTCAAGGTCGCCCTCATCGGTCTCATCGCCTTTCTTGAGATCAAAAAGGCAATGGGACACCTGTTGCCACTGATCAACCAGGAACCTTGGCCGATCCTGATGTTCATGGCCCACACCGCCTACCTCATCTTCCTGAAAAGCGCCATTCTCGTCGCTGTCCTCGCGGCCGTCGACTATGGTTTTCAACGCTGGCAGTTCATGGAAAAGATGAAGATGACCAAACAGGAGCTAAAAGACGAAGCCCGGCAGACCGAAGGCGATCCCTACGTCAAGGGCCGTATCCGCTCCCTGCAGATGGAGATGGCGCGGCGGCGGATGATGGAAGAAGTCCCCAAGGCCGACGTGATCATCACCAACCCCACCCACCTGGCCGTGGCCCTGTGCTATGACGCCAAGGTCATGAGCGCCCCGCAGGTGGTAGCCAAGGGAGCCGGACTGATTGCCGCCAGGATCAAAGAAATCGCCCTTGAAAACGAGGTGCCGATAGTCGAGGACAAACCTCTGGCCCAGGCCCTGTTCAAGGATGTTGATATCGACGGTTTTGTTCCCGAGAACCTCTTTCATGCAGTGGCCGAGCTTCTCGCCTATGTTTACAGTCTTTCCGGCCGGGGGGCCGCATAAATCATGGCTGAAAGCACAGATACGCTGGGCAGGATGAGGTTCCCGGTCATCGACACCGCTAGCCTGATGGTAGCAACCGGGGTGGTCGCCATTCTGATGATAATGATCATCCCGCTGCCGCCGATTATCCTTGACCTTCTCCTGTCGTTCAATATTACCATTGGCCTGTTGATCCTGCTGGTGGCAATGTATAATACCCGGCCGCTTGACTTCTCCGCCTTTCCCTCGCTGCTGCTGGTCACCACCCTCTTCCGCCTGTCGCTAAACATCGCCTCGACCAGGATCATCCTCATCCACGGACACGAAGGCCAGGGGGCGGCGGGGAAAGTGATTACCGCCTTCGGCAACTTCGTCGTCGGCGGCAGCTACACCGTTGGCCTGATCATCTTCCTGATCCTGGTACTGATAAACTTCATCGTCATCACCAAGGGTTCAGGCCGCATCGCCGAGGTCGCGGCCCGTTTCACCCTTGACGCCATGCCGGGGAAACAGATGGCCATCGACGCCGACCTTAACGCCGGAATCATCAACGAAGAGGAGGCAAAAAAACGCCGCGAAGACGTCTCCCGACAGTCGGAATTTTACGGCGCCATGGACGGCGCGAGCAAATTTGTCCGCGGCGAGGCCATCGCCGGCCTGGTGATCATCACCATCAACATCGTCGGCGGTCTGTTCATCGGGGTGATCATCAACGGCATGTCGGCCATACAGGCGGTGCAGACCTATACCCTGCTCACCATCGGCGACGGACTCGTCAGCCAGATTCCGGCCCTGATTATTTCCACCTCCGCCGGGGTCATTGTCAGCCGCGCCGCCTCGAACCAGAGCATGGGCCGTGAATTTCTCCAGCAGTTCGGACGCCAGCCCCAGGCAATCGCGGTGGCCAGCGGCATCATCATCCTCTTCAGCCTCATCCCCGGTCTGCCCCATATCCCCTTTCTCATCCTCGGCATTGCCACCGGTAGCCTCTCGCTCCTGACGGCAAAAAAACAGGCCCAGGAACAAGAGAATGAACGGGAAAAGGAAGAAATGAGAGAACAGGAAAGCCAGCCGCCCCCGGGGGCCCCGGAGACCATTGAAGCCCTGCTGCCGCTGGATACCCTTGAGCTTGAGGTAGGCTACGGACTCGTGCCCCTGGTGGACGAAAGCCAGGAAGGCGATCTGCTGGAAAGAATCCGCGCCATCAGAAGGCAGTTCGCCATGGACATGGGGCTGATCATCCCGCCGCTGCATGTTCGCGACAACCTCCAGCTCAAGCCCGACGAGTACTGTCTGATCATGAAAGGAGTCGAAATAGCCCGCGGCGAAATCCTCTCCGGTTATTTTCTCGCCATGGACTCCGGCACCACCAAACGCGAAATCGAGGGGATCCCGACCACCGAACCCGCCTTTGGCCTGCCGGCAAAATGGATTACCGAAGACAAAAAAGACGAGGCCCAGGTAGCGGGATATACCGTGGTCGATCCATCAACGGTCATCGCCACCCATTTAACCGAGATCCTCCGCGGCCACGGAGCTGAACTCCTCGGACGTCAGGACACCCAGAAACTCATCGACAACCTCGCCAAGACCCATCCCAAGGTGGTGGAAGAACTGACCCCGGCCGTCCTGCCCCTGGGAGTGGTACAGAAGGTGCTGCAGAAACTCCTGAACGAACGGGTCAGTATCCGCGATATGCTGACCATCTGCGAGACCCTGGCCGACCACGGCGCCGCCATCAAAGACGCCGATATCCTCACCGAACTGGTACGGCAGCAATTGGCCCGCAGCATCACCCATCAATATATGGACGACGACGGTTCCATTCACGCCCTTACCCTGGCCACCGGCCTTGAAGACCTGATACGCGAGTCAGTACAGCAGGGTGAACACGGCAGCGTCCTCAACATGGCCCCGGATACGGCCCAAACCATGATAACCGCCATTGAAAAAGAGATGGAAAGAATAATGAACGACGGCTATCAGCCAATCATCATCTGCGCCCCGGTGATCCGCCGCCATCTGCGCCGGATAATGGAACGGTTCCTGCCCCAGATCGCGATCCTTTCCCACGCCGAGATCATCGGCCGGGTAAACATTGAGACCATGGGAACCATCGGACTTGAGAAAATGTCGGAATAATCAGGCGGCGGAGTGAGCCGTAACTTCATAAAATCTGCAACATACCGTTGAAGCAAACAAACAGGGAAACAACCATGAAAATCAGAAGATTTCAGGCCGGGAACAACACGGAGGCATTGGCGATGATCCGTAAAGAACTCGGGGATGATGCGGTAATCCTTTCTTCCCGCGCCGCCCCCGGCGGCATCGAGGTAATGGCGGCGATCGATATTGAGCCGACCCTTCTGAAAAGCACGACTGAAACCCTGCCCAAAACCCAGGCCGCGACCTACGTCCGTCCGACCCCGGGCGGAACCGGAGAAAAAAAATTCTCCCATCTCCTTGACCGACGGATGAAAAAAAAACCGACGCCAAAAGGCGAGGTCGCCCTCTACCGCCGCCGGGTAATCGACGCCATCCCGCTGGCACCACTGACCCCCGAAAGGCACAAACCAATGGTCATCGCCCTGGTCGGCCCCACCGGGGTCGGCAAAACCACCACCTGCGCCAAAATCGCGGCCTGGTTCAAGATCAACCACAGCCTTGACGTCGCCCTCATGACCACCGACTGCTACCGCATCGGTGCCACCGAACAATTGCGAACTTATGCCCGGATCATGAACATGGGATGCGAGGTAGCGGTACGACCGAAACGGATCAGCACCGCCCTTGACCACCAGCGAAAACGGGACCTTGTTATCATCGACACCACCGGCCGTAGCCCCTATGACCGCGACAACATCAGCGAGCTTGCCTACATCCTCGACGACGAGCGGATCATGCCGATTCTGACCCTTGCCGCCACCGCCAAAAAAGAGGACATCGCCGCCACGGTCTCGGCCTATTCCCTCCTCGCCCCCCGGGGAGTGGCCCTGACCAAACTTGACGAAACCAGGGCCTACGCCGTAATGTGCAGATATCTTGCCACCGCTGGCCTTCCGGTCACCTGCCTCGGCACCGGGCAGCGGGTGCCTGAAGACTTTCACCCCGGCAGCCGGGAGTTTTTACGCGACCTGTTTGAAACAGGACTGCCCCCTGCCGGGGGGCAGCACCCGGAGCAATCGTTATTTCGTGAGGCACGAATATGACCCAGGCCGGCACCCTTGAAAAAATAATGCGTAACACCGACGGCAATAGTCCAGGCGGCGCCTCTCCCGGGGTCTTCAGCGTCACCAGCGGCAAAGGCGGAGTCGGCAAGACCAACATAACCACCAACCTCGCCTACTGCCTCGCCCGACGCGGCAAACGCGTACTGGTAATTGATGCCGACCTCAACCTGGCCAACATCGATATCCTTTTGGGACTCGCCCCTAAATACAATATCCAGCATGTTTTAAGCGGCGACAAGACCCTGGCCCAGGTTCTTGTCCGGGGGCCGGGTGGTTTCCAGATCCTGCCGGCCAGTTCCGGAATCCTGTCGCTGGCAACCCTTGACGAGGCGCAGAAACTATTTCTCCTCTCAGAGATGGAAGAAATGGCCCACGATCTCGATTTCCTCCTTATCGACACCGCCGCCGGGATCAACGATAATGTTATATATTTCAACCTTGCGGCCCAGGAACGCCTGGTGGTCCTGACCCCGGAGCCTACCTCGCTCACCGACGCCTACGCCCTGATCAAGGTCATGACCGCCAACCACGGCATCGACCGTTTCCGGGTCCTGGTCAATATGGCCGGATCAAAGGCCGAGAGCATGGCGGTTTATCGCAAACTCGCCATGACCGCGGAGCGTTTCCTCGGTTCGGTTTCCCTCGATTATCTCGGTTTTATCCCTATGGACAGCAAGATCACCGGGGCGGTGCGACAGCAGAAGCTGATGGCGGAACTATTCCCCGACAGCCGCGCCACCCGCGCCATTGACGGGCTTGCCGGCCGACTCATTGAGGAATACGAGAAGTCCGACGGCACTGACGATAATTTTTTCTGGCGCGGGATGCTTAATCTGTAATATCCTTATTCTTAAACAGTCCGTTGAAAAACGGACTGTGCGCGGCGCATGGCCGCGCCGTAAGATTTTACCGGGTTGAAAAATCCGGTAAAATCGAGAGGTTGGCTGAAAATTGTTTTGGCCAACCGGGGTTGAAAAAGCCATGAACGGCTTTTTCAACGACCTGTAAACAGGGGAGGAGGTCCCCTGTAATCCGCCGGACAGACATGCCCCTCCTTCCGGCCATACAAATTTCACCGGAACCACTAAAGAATACTATGCCCCTGCCCGCATCACAGGCCAAACCCATAATGAGCAGTGAACCCACATCCAGATTCAAGGACTACACCCGACTGTTCGACAGCCGCAAGGGCACGCACCTGAACCGCGAGGAACGTGACGAACTTATCATCGCCTGTACCCCGTTGATCAAATACATCGCCATCCGCCTGGCCTCAAGACTGCCGGCTCATGTCGCTCTGGACGACCTTATAAGCTGCGGAATCATCGGTCTGATTGACGCCATCGACAAATTTAACCCGGAAAAAAACGTCCAGTTCAAGACCTACGCCGAATTTCGTATCCGCGGCGCCATGCTGGACGAACTTCGTTCCCTTGACTGGACCCCGCGCTCGGTGCGACGAAAAATGGCCGAGGTGGAACAGGCTTATAACCGTCTGGAAAGAATCCTTGGCCGACCTGCGGCTGACGAAGAGGTAGCGGTCGAGCTTGGCCGGTCAATGAAGGAATTCCATCAACTCCTTAACGAAACCCGCAATGTCACCTTCATGGACGCCGATATCCTCAGCCATTATCGTATCCAGCCACACCATGACGGGGTGGGAACCGAAAGCATGGAAGGCAGCGATCCGGTCCGGGCTCTGAATCTAACGGAAATGCGCGATCACCTTTCCCGGGCAATCGCCAAACTGCCCGGGAAAGAGCGACTGGTGGTCAGCCTCTACCACATCGACGAACTGTCAATGAAAGAGATCGGCGAGATCATGGGATACACCGAGTCACGGATATCACAGCTGCACAGCAAGGCGATGTTTCGCCTCCGCGCCAGACTGAGGACAACGCTGACGGCATGACTACAATCCCAGGCACCAGTCACTATAAAAAAAATTTTGTTCGCGCCGGGTTTGTGCCTTATAATTCATAATCGGGTTCCTTGAAGCAGCTGTTTAAAATTTTTATTTTTCATAAAAAACAAAAGGGAAAAAATATGGCCGTTGACACCAATATGAAGGTCCTGGTGGTTGATGACTTCGCGACCATGCGCCGGATCGTGAAAAACATCCTGACTCAATTAGGCTTCAGCAATATTATCGAGGCCGACGACGGCACCACCGCCCTTGAAATACTGAAAAAAGAACCGGTGGGAATGATCGTCAGCGACTGGAACATGCCTAAAATGACCGGGCTTGAACTCCTCAAGGCGGTACGGGCTGACAGCGATCTTGCCGCCACCCCGTTCATCATGGTCACCGCCGAGGCCCAACAGGACAACATTATTCTCGCGGTAAAGGCCAAGGTGAGCCAATATGTGGTCAAACCATTTACCGCCGAAACCCTGGGCGAAAAAATAGACAAGGTCTTCGGTTGACCGTCTCCTGAGCCTTGAACGACACCAACCCTGAAAAGGTAGCGGCTGACGACCTCAAGGCCGATTCCGGCACTGACTGGGGCGAAGACTGGGAATCAGCCTTTCAGGCCGAGGACGATCTCTTCTTCCCCGACCTTGACGAGCCGTCATCACCATCTCCCCCCGCGCCCGAAGAAACCGCCCATCCGAAGCCGCCACCGGAAGAGACCGCACCAAAGTCACCGACGCCGCAAACGTCGACGGAACCCACCGCCATCGCCCATGCCGGCAGTCTCTTCGGCCTTCGCTGGCTCCTGACCGGACTTGGCGGCGGCCTGATTCTCATGCTGACTATCCTCGGCATCTATCTGCTCATCACCGACGCCCCGGAACCGACGGCAATAAACACCCCATTGCCCCCGGCGGCGACCATAACCGCCGGGACAAAAACCGCCATCGTCCCTCTCCCACAGAGTGTCAAGGTAAAACTTAAACCCTTTCTGATCCCGGTAAAAAGCGAAAAAGGCGCGCCCCTGCGGGAATTCCTTGAACTCAAATTAACCCTGGTGCTGCAATTGGACCCAGCCCGGAAGGACACCCTGGCGCCGAAAGAGATTATCCTCCTCCGCGACAGTGTCTACCGCTTCTTCCACGCCATAACCGCTGTTGACCTCCACCGTTACGCCCTTGCCCGGGGGGAAATGCTTAAAAAGACCATCCAGGCGATCCGTCGCGACCGCCCCGACCTGACCATAAAGACCATAATCTTTGAAAGATATCGTCTGACCTGACCCCGGCGTCATGAACATTTTTTATTTTACTCATGACGCGGGATCAGGGGGAAACCATTTTTCAAGATACCCTGAAGTCAAGAGTGTGATCTGTTGAGCGCCTACGTTATTGATGGCGTCGTAAAAAATAATGGGATGGCATAAGTAAAAAATTCGATATACAAGGAGTGGGGTATTTTTGCGAGTGAGGCCATATCCCGCCATGGCGGGACCGAACGAACAAAAATTGCCCATGACGCAGTAGATCGGACTTTTTACGACGCCATCATTTTTGTCATTCCGGAATTGATCCGGAATCCTGTGATGAAACACATTATGGATTCCGGCCTTCGCCGGAATGACGGAAAGAAGGTTTTTTTGCGAAATCATCACGATTAAAGAATAGCTGAAAATACACAATTGTAATCCATATATGTTACCGTAACATTTTTGCAACATCCCGCCACCTGCACCGACGCCCACCCTCATCTATCCTGCTGTAGTAACGATAAAGTTTGTACTGGCACGCCACTTGCTAAATATAAGCAAATTCTTTTCCAACGGGAAATGGGACGCCCGGAAGAAAAGGACCCGCGTTTCCCCAGAGACCCCAGACAGAGACGCCGCGGTGGACAATTCAACGTCTGCAACAATCGGCCCTGCCGCCCGGGTAGGCCCTGGATGGATTCGGGTTTATTTACAAAATTGTAACAACCAACGAAGGAGAAAAAACAATGATCAACTCAGGAGACACCACGTTTGTTATGGTTTCCGCGGCCCTGGTTCTGTTGATGACCCCCGGACTTGCCATGTTTTACGGCGGCATGGTTCGGGGAAAAAACGTCCTGGGGACAATTATGCAGAGTTTTATTCTCATCGGCCTGGTGAGCCTGGAATGGATCTACATCGGCTATTCCATGTCTTTTGGCCCCGATATCGGCGGCTTTGTCGGCTCGCTTGCCTGGTTCGGCCTCAACACCGTTACCAGCGCTCCAAGTCCGGTGTATGCCACCACCATCCCCCAAACGGTATTCATGATCTACCAATGCATGTTCGCGGTCATTACCCCGGCCCTGATCACCGGCGCCTTTGCCGAACGCATGCGTTTCGGACCCTTTCTCATCTTCTCCCTGATATGGGTACTTCTGGTCTACAACCCGGTCTGTCACTGGATCTGGGGTGACGGCGGCTGGCTCGCCGCCCGTGGAGTAAAAGACTTTGCCGGCGGCCTGGTGGTCCATCTCACCAGCGGCGCCGCGGCCCTGGCCTCGGTAATGGTCATAGGCCCCCGCAAAGGCCATGGCCACGCCAAATTTGTTCCCCACAATCTCCCCATGACCCTGCTCGGCACCGGGCTTCTCTGGTTCGGCTGGTTCGGGTTCAACAGCGGCAGCGCCCTTGCCGCCAACGGAGTCGCGGCCACCGCCTTTATCGCCACCCATCTCGCCGGGATGACGGGGATGATCATGTGGACCGCGATGGAATGGATGGTCAACGGCAAACCCACCACTCTGGGGGCCGCATCCGGTGCCATTGCCGGGCTGGCCACCGTAACCCCGGCGGCGGGATTCATCACCGCCAACAGCGCAATCATCATCGGTCTTGTCGCCGGATGCGCCTGCTACCTGGCGGTTAATTTCAAGAACAAGATCGGTTTCGACGACAGTCTCGACGTGGTCGGCATCCACGGCCTCGGCGGGCTCATGGGGACCATAATGTTAGGTGTCTTCGCCACCAGGGCGGTCAACGCCGCCGGTGCCGACGGCCTTCTCGCCGGCAACGCCTCTTTCCTCTCAACCCAGATATTCGGCGCCGTGGTCGTCCTGGTTTACGCCTTTGTGGTCAGTTTCATCCTCCTCAAGGTACTTGATGTCACCATTGGTCTGCGGGTAACGGAAGAAATCGAAACCCAGGGCCTTGATCTCGGCCTCCACAGCGAGACCGCATATACCACTTAAACCTTGGGTGCAATGCGCCCCAAACTCTAAAAACGAAGGAGAAGACAGATGAATTCAGGAGACATCGCATTCATGATCGCCGCCACCGGCCTGGTCATGCTCATGACCCCGGGGCTTGCCCTCTTTTACGGCGGCATGGTCAGGAGCAAAAACGTACTGGCCGTTACCATGCAGAGCTTTATCTGTCTGGGGCTGGTCTCCCTCATCTGGATTCTCTTTGGTTATTCCCTGGCCTTTGCTCCGGACGTGGGCGGATTAATCGGCAATCTCGACTGGGCCATGCTCCAGGGCGTGGGCCAGGCCCCGGGGCCGTATTCCGCCACCATCCCCAATCTTCTGTTCTGCGCCTTTCAGTTAATGTTCGCGGTAATTACCCCGGCCCTGATCACCGGCGCCTTTGCCGAACGAATAAAATTCTCCGCCTTTCTCGCCTTCACCGTCCTCTGGACCTGTATGGTATACCTGCCGGTATGCCACTGGGTCTGGGGAGGCGGTTTTATCAGCAAACACGGCGGACTTGACTTTGCCGGCGGCACCGTGATCCACATCAACTCCGGGGCCGCGGCCCTGGTGGCGGCACTGATGCTCGGAAAACGCAAGGGCTGGGGACATGAATCCTTTCACCCCCACAACATCACCATGACCATCCTCGGGGCCGGAATACTCTGGTTCGGCTGGTTCGGTTTCAACGCCGGCAGCGCTCTTGCCGCCAACGGCATCGCGGTTAACGCCCTGGTCACCACCCAGATCGCCGCCGGCATGGCCGCGCTTTCGTGGATCATCGCCGAGTGGCTGGTTCAGGGCAAGCCCACCACCCTCGGCGCCGCCTCCGGCGCGGTGGCGGGTCTGGTGGCAATCACTCCCGGGGCCGGATTCGTCAGCCCTGTCTCGGCCCTGACCATCGGCCTTGTCGCCGGAATGATCTGCTATTTCGCGGTGAGGAGCAAAAGCCGTCTCGGCTACGACGACGCCCTTGACGTGGTCGGGGTCCACGGGGTCGGCGGTTTCTGGGGTGCCATCGCCACCGGCATTTTCGCATCAAAAGCGATCAACCCCGCCGGAACCGACGGCCTGATCCACGGCAATGCCGGTCTGGTCATGAACCAGTTCATCGACGCCGCCACCACGGTGGGATATTCCATTGTCGTTACCTTTATTATCCTTAAATTAATAGACATCACAATCGGTCTCAGGGTAAGCAGAGAAGAAGAGATCCAGGGTCTGGATCTCAGTCAACACAGCGAGACCGGCTATTCCTTTTAGGCCTTGTCCCCGCGATAACGGCCTGGAACCAAGAAAAAACGCGAGGAGATACAAGATGAAAAAAATCGAAGCAATCATCAAACCATTCAAGCTTGACGACGTCAAAGAGGCCCTGAATGAAATGGGGATCAAGGGGATGACCGTCTCCGAGGTCAAAGGATACGGCCGTCAGAAAGGACACAAGGAGATATACCGTGGCGCCGAGTACCAGGTGGACTTCATCCCCAAGGTCAAAATGGAGATCGTGGTCGAGGAATCACTGGTGGAAAAGGTGGCCGACACCATCCGCGAGGCCGCCAATACCGGCAATATCGGCGACGGCAAAATCTTCATCATTGGCCTTGAAGAGGTCATCCGGGTTCGTACCGGCGAGAAGGGTCGCGAGGCGATTTAGGAAGATGCGGGGCTGACACAAGACTTCGCGACCTGAACAATGCTCAATACTACCACCACCGGAAACGAAGAGCTGCGTGACCTATGGGGGCGCGGCCTGAACGGCCGCGCCCTTCTCGAGCAACACGCCGCCAGGGTTGACTCCCTCCTGCAGGAACAGTTTATCGATCACTGCAGGAACAGCGACGATTTCGCCCTGGTTGCCCTTGGGGGATACGGCCGCCGGGACCTCTTCCCATTTTACGATATTGATCTGATGATCCTCCATGCCGAAGGAATCGACGACAAGGCCCTGGAGCGTATGGCCCAGACCGTTTTTTACCCCCTCTGGGACCAGGGATTCGAGGTAGGCCACGCGGTCAGAACCGTGGGCCAATGCCTGAAGGACGCGGTTGATGATTTTTTCCTCTTCACCTCACTTCTTGACGCCCGCCTGATCGCTGGTTCAAACCGTCTCTTTCGCCGGTTGACCGGCAACTTTTCCGCCACCCTCATCGAAGGAAACCGGAAGCACTTTATCGCTGAAATCAAAAACAATCGGGACTCCAGACACCAGAGGTTCGGGGCCCACGCCTTTCTCCTTGAACCCCAGATCAAGGAGGGCCGGGGCGGTTTCCGCGACATCAACACCCTGTTCTGGACCGCGCGGATGATGTTCGGTTTTTCAAGCCTCGAAGACATGGTTCGCGCCGGTCTCTTCGGCCGCGACGAGGCCGAGAGGTTTCACCACGCCTGGGAACAGCTGATCCAGGTACGCAACCGCCTCCATTTTCTGAGCAAACGCAAAAACGATCAGCTCTTCTTTGAATACCAGACCGCCATTGCCGCCGATTCAGGTTTTAAAGACCGCAAAGATCACCTGGCAGTGGAACAGTTCATGCGCGAGGTCTACCGCAATCTCCAGACCATCAGCGTAAGCACCGAACTGTTCTTTGAACATGTGGACGAGGTCTTCGGCCAGGGCGAGAAAAAGGGAAAGAGCCGCAGGATAGAGGAGGGGATAGAGCTCCGCGGCCGGTGCCTGCGCCTGACCGATCCGGAACTGCTGAAACGCAAGCCGCAACTGGCCTTAAGGCTGTTCCTCCATTCATCCCGACTCAACCTGCCGGTGCACTATCAAAGCAGAAAACTGATCCACGACCACCTCGATCTCCTGTGCGCCAACCGCGAACGCCGCCGCCTCACCACCCCCTTTGTCGACCTCATCGCCAATGGTGACGCCACTACCATGCAACGCCTGCTGGACACCGGCCTGATCAGCGCCATGATCCCCGAATTCAAACGGATCGAGGCCCTGGCCCAGCACGACATCTACCACCTGTATACCGTTGACCTGCACCTGCTGGCCTGCGTCGCCGAGCTCAGACGGCTGAAGACCGTGGAAAAAGAAATCTTCACCGGCCTCAGACAGCCCCGGGTCCTCTTCCTTGCCGGGCTCCTGCATGACATCGGCAAGGGCGGCGGCCATGACCACTGCCTTGAAGGCGAAAAAATCATCAGGGAAATCGGCGCCCGCCTCAACCTCTCGCCACCCGAAACCGAAAGCCTGGCCTTTCTCGTCCGCCACCATCTCTTCCTGAGCCACATGGCTCAGAGCCGCGACCTTGAAGACGAAGAATTCATCCGCGACTGCGCCGATAAAATCCGCGATCCCGACCGACTCAATATGCTCTACCTCCTTTCCATCGCCGACGCCCGCGCCACCGGCCCCGCGGCCTGGAACGACTGGAAGGCGGCACTGCTGCAAGACCTTTACCTGAAGATAACCCACACCCTGGACGCGAAAGAGATCAGCGGTCCCGACCTCGCCTCCGCGACCGAATGGATGCGGACCAAGCTCAAGAAGGAGCTCCCGGCCGGGATTAACTTTGACCTCAGCGCCCTGCCGGACGCCTACCTCCTCAACTTCTCGCCCCGGACGGTTGCCGGGCATATAGCCGCGCGCCGGAACCTTGACGGCCAGGCGGCAATCATCCACCCCGAGAACAAGGGCTCACACTGGTCGATCACCATAATCTGCCGCGACCGCACCGGACTTCTGGCAAGGATATGCGGCTGTCTGGCCCTGAACAATCTCCGGATACGCGCCGCCCTTATCCACACATGGAAAGACTCCACCGTAGTTGACCAGATCGAGGTAAAACCTCAATTCAATCACGATTTCTCCTCCCAGGACTGGCAGCGTCTCGAAGCCGACGTCAACCTCAGCCTCAACAACAGACTGGGGCTGGAATTCCGCCTGGCGGAAAAGGCCCGTGGCACCAGGACGCCCCTTCCCGGAGGCGACAACAATAAGGTTGTCGTTGACAATTCGGTCGCTGCCGCATATACCCTGATTGAGGTTTTCAGCCCTGAAATCCCCGGGTTACTCTATTCAATCACCCGAGCGCTGGCCGATTTCGGCCTCAGTATTCACCGGGCCATCATTTCCACCCGGACGGACATGATGGTCAACGTCTTCTATGTGATAGACGAATTCGGCAACAAGATTGTCGACCCCGAGCTTGTAAAAGAGGTGCGTGCGAGCCTGTTGTTCGCGGCGTCGCGTCATTTTTTTAAATAGTTTTTCTGTGCCGGCCACCGCCGGACCAACCAACAAAACTTACAGGAGAGGCAAGATGACCAAAAAAGACATCCTCAAAATCGTGGAAGAAGAAAACGTCAACTTCTTCCGCCTGCAGTTCGCCGATGTGTTAGGGAACATGAAGAATATCGCCATTCCCCGGAGCCAGATCGAAAAGGCCCTGGACGGACAGATGATGTTCGACGGCTCTTCGATCAACGGCTTCGTTGACATCGACGAGAGTGACATGTACCTGAAACCGGACTACGACACATTCACCGTCCTTCCCTGGCGGAACAAGGACGGGGTTGCCGCGGCCCGGATCATCTGCGACATCCACCTCCCCGATGGATCCCCCTTTGCCGGCTGCCCCCGCAACAACCTCAAGCGGGTTCTGGCCGAGGCAAAAAAGATGGGATACACCATGAACGTCGGCACCGAGTGTGAATTCTTCCTGTTCAATAAGGACGATTTCGGCGATTCAACCACCGATACCAACGACACCGCGGGTTACTTCAGCGTTGATCCCGAAGACCACGGCATCGACTGCCGCCGCGAGATCATCGAGACCCTGGAAAAAATGAATTACGAGATCGAGGCCAGTCACCACGAGGTCGCCGAGGGGCAGCACGAGATCAACTTCAAATACTCCGACGCCCTCACCGCCGCCGACAATACCATCACCTTCAAATGGGTGGTCAAGACCATTGCCGCCAAATACGGTCTCCACGCCACCTTTATGCCCAAACCGGTCTTCGGCATAAACGGCACCGGGATGCACACCAACCAGTCGCTGTTCAACCTTGATGGCTCCAACGCCTTTTACGACAAAAAAGGTCCGCTTGAACTCTCCAAGACCGCTTATCAGTACATCGCCGGGGTCTACAAAAACGCCCGCGCCTTTGTCGCGGTGACCAACCCGACCGTCAATTCCTATAAGCGTCTGGTTCCCGGTTACGAGGCCCCCTGCTATGTCGCCTGGTCCGCGTCCAACCGCAGCGCCCTGATGCGAATTCCCGCCTCCCGGGGCATGGGTACCCGGGTCGAGGTTCGCTGCCCCGACCCCACCTGCAACCCCTACCTAGCCATGGCAATGATGCTCAACGCCGGTCTCGACGGGATCAAAAACAACCTGACCCCGCCGCCCTCCACCGATGCCAATATCTTCGCCATGACCGAGGGCCAGATGCGCCGGGCCAAGATCAAAAGCCTCCCCGGCAACCTCCGCGAGGCCTTGGACGAACTCAAGAAAAGCAAACTCGCCCGCGAGACCATGGGCGAACACATCTTTGATAAATACATCGCCAACAAGGAAAAGGAATGGGATAATTTCCGCATCGCGGTGACCGACTGGGAGATCGAAAACTACCTCGATCTCTATTAACAGTCCGTTGAAAAACAGGCTGGTCGCGGCTGATGTCCGCGCCGCCGATTTTGCCGGATTGAAAAAACCGATGAAATCGAGAGGTTGGCCGGAACTTGTTTTGGCCAACCGGAGAGAAAAAGTCAGAACGACTTTTTCAACGGCCTGTTAACATCCAGATGTAACCAAAGCGCAGCAACCCGAAAACCGTCCCCGGAAGCGTACGCCCGGGGGCGGTTTTTTTATCCCGGAACCAAGCCATGAAACCCTTCGCGGCTAACGAGTCCGTATTAGAAATCTTCCGGGCAACAGACACCCTCTGTAAGCGAGAGCTTTTTGCTCAGGTATTTATTTTTCAGTTTCCCACTCCGGCCCCCCCTGTGTCAGAACAACAGATGTCGGCCTGTGATGACAGGACTTTGGCCTGACCGCTGAAATCCCAGGCACCCTGCGGGCTTCCTCCATTTCAGCAGCCGAATGACACGTACAGAGAGATGATGATTTTTCTGATCATCCTGTTTCTTTACCCAATGCCCGGGGTGCCAATTTCAGGTTGTCATTCCGACCGCCTGTGCTTTCCCCGCTGTGTCAGGTACTCAAGCGCGAAAGACAATTCATTCCCACGGCGCAATCAGACAAACAACATCCAGCATATCCTCACCGCAGCCAGGGCGATGAAGCTGGCGAGTATCCGACGCAGGGTTATTATCGGCAGGCGGTGACTGGTAAGACCGCCAAGCCAGGTTGCGGCAGGAACGGTGAGCGCGATTGGCAGGACAAGGGCCCAGGCGATCTGGCCGGTTGCGGCCTTGGCGATGAAGGCCGCCAGGGTCGAGGCCATTACGATGGCAAGGTTTGAGCCGATGGCAATCCGGCTGGGAATTTTAACAAATTTGGTCATCAGGGGGATGAGGATGAACGAGCCCCCCTGCCCAACCATGCCGCCGCAGAGACCCACAGCCGTAGCGGTGATCACCGCCCGGAGACGACTGAAATCGATCCCGGCCGCGTCCGGATGTTCTTCCTCGTTTTTTACCGGGCAGCAGGTCATGATAGCGGCGGCAACGGCCAGAACCGCGAAAAGGGCCAACAGAACCCGGTTCGCGACCAAAACCGCGACCGCGCCGCCAATAGCGGCAGCGACAAAAATGGTCGCCCCCATCCACAGAGCGAGAGATGTCGATACCGCCTTGAAACGATTATGCACCAAAGTGCCGCTTACGCAGGCAATGAGTCCCTGGACGATAGTCAACCCGGCCACCACCCGCATCGACAGTGACGCGATACCGAAGAGCGGTGGGACAAAGAGAAGAAGCGGGGCCATGATGATCCCGCCACCGATCCCCAATAGCCCGGAGAGATAGCCCACCACAACTCCGAGGACGCCGGTTAAGACAATGAGTTCCATCCCGTCCCGATCCTCTATACCACCCTGATTCCGACGCGCCCCTCGACTACCTCGCCGATGGCGGCCGCCGTCACCCCTGCGACCGTGAGTTCGGCAACCAGGGTCGCAGCATCTGCGGCGGCAAGCGACAACAGCAACCCCCCTGAAGTCTGGGGATCGTAAAGCAATTCCTCCGCGCTTTTGCTCAGTCTGGTCTCGACCGCAAGCGGATACCCGGCAACCATGGCCCGGTTGGCCTTATTGCTGCCGGTGGTCTCACCCTTTTCATACATTTCAAGGGCTCCGGGATAAAAGGGCAGCTTCTCGTACTCGACCACCACCCCGGTTTTCGCCCCCAGGGCCACCTCAAGCAGATGGCCGAGGATCCCGAAACCGGTGATGTCAGTGCAGGCATGGATGTCGAAGTTAAGGGCAATATCCATCGCCTTGCCGTTTAAGGCCGCAATCTGCGGCAAAGTCTCGCGTTCGAGCTCGGCAAAAGGATATTTCCCGCTGCGCACAGCATTAAACAACACCCCGCTGCCAATGGCCTTGGTCAGGACAAGGACGTCACCAACCCGGGAACCAGCGTTGGTGATGATCTTTTCCGGATGCACCAACCCGTTGACACAGAGGCCGTATTTGGGCTCATCGTCGTCAACCGTATGACCGCCCACCAGAACCGCCCCGGCCTCGACCACCTTGTCGTGACCGCCCTTCAATATCTCCCGCAGTATCCCCATGTCGAGATGGCCGGCCGGGAACATCACCACATTTAAGGCGGTAAGGGGTATCCCGCCCATGGAATAGACATCGGAGATGGAATTCGCCGCCGCCACCTGGCCGAACCAATACGGGTCATCCACCGGCGGGGTGATAAAATCAATGGTGTTGATCATCGCCTGCTCATCGTTAAGCCGATAAACCGCAGCATCGTCAGCGGTCTCAATGCCGACGAGGAGGTTCTTGTCATCAGGGGGAGTTAGCCCTTTAAGCGCGTCCGACAGATCCGCCGGACCGATTTTGGCAGCTCAACCGCAGGTCCGGGCCAGCCCGGTCAGAGTTTTTTTCTTCCTGAAGATAGCCATATCACCCTCCTTCACTATTGAATAATCCACCGAAACAACCAAAACAGCTGTCTCTCTTGATATAAAGATAACCAATGATTTAAATTAAATCAATCAGGAGAATCTATAAAGATCCGGCGGAGTCACTTGACGATTAATCCCGGAGGGAGAATTTTTCCATACGATAGAGAAGGATATGACGCTCAACCCCAAGAAGACGGGCGGCCGCGGCCCGGTTGCCATCGGCCTTGACCAGGGCCCGGCGGACGAGTTCCTTTTCCACCGCCTCAAGACTGATACCGGAATCAGGAATATCAGGAAGGCAGAAACTACCACCCCCTCCGTCAGAGGAGCCGAGGGCGAGGTCATTGACATCAATCATCTCGCTGCGGCGCAAAATCAGAGCCCGCTCGACCACATTCTGCAGTTCACGAATATTCCCGGGCCAGTCGTGTCCCTGCAGCCGTTCCATGGCCGCAGGGCTCAGAGCGACCCCGGCCGGAGCCCCGAACTTACGCAGGAATACCGCGACCAGTGGGGGGATATCGTCCCGACGGCGGCGTAGCGGCGGCAGACGCAGTTCCACCACCGCCAGGCGGTAATAGAGGTCTTCACGGAAGGCCCCTCCGGCGACCATCGTCTGGATGTCTCGGTTGGTGGCGCAGATAATCCGCACATCCACCACCTCCGGGGTCTCACCCCCCACCGGTTCCACCTCCCGTTCCTGCACCGCCCGCAGGAGCTTGGCCTGGGTCGAAAACTCAAGTTCACCGATCTCGTCTAAAAACAGGGTTCCGTGCCGGGCCAACTGAAAACGGCCGCGACGGTCTTTTACCGCGCCGGTAAAAGCACCCTTTTTATGACCAAAGAGTTCCGACTCGATCAGGCCCGCGGGGATGGCGGCACAATTAACCGCAACCAGCGGGCCATTATTACGCTCACTCAATTGATGGATATAGCGGGCCATGACTTCCTTGCCGGTCCCCGATTCGCCGGTAATCAGAACCGTGGCCTCGCTTTTCGCCACCTTTGCCGCGGTGGCAAGGACCTCCCGCATCACGGGGGTCACGGCGACCATGTCACCGCTGCCGGTAATTCGCTTCATCTCCTCGTCAAGCTGACGACTCTTGGCCTTCAGGGTCGAAACCTCCACCGCCTTACGGCAGGCGGCCCGCAGGGCCTCGCGGTCAAAGGGCTTGGCCAGAAAATTAAAGGCCCCGCCGCGCATGGCCTCCACCGCCATATCAATGGAACCAAAAGCGGTGATGACGATCACCGGGGTATCGGGAGATTCCTCCTTGATCCGGGCCAGGAGATCAAGGCCGTCGATATCGCCAAGACGGACGTCGGTCACCACCACGTCGGGACGATTTTTCCTGAAAAGCCGCAGACCTTCACCACCGTCCGCCGCTCCGACAGCCCGGAATCCGCCGGTCTCGAGGTTATGCAGGGTGACGGTGCGAAGGCTGTCGTCATCGTCTATGAGCAGAACGGTCGCAATCATACTGCGCCTGTCTCCTTTACGGGTTAACCACCTTTAACCTTTACGTCCCCGGCACAGCCGGACTCCGGCATGGAAACAGTAAAGGCGGCACCGCCCAAATCACTCTTTTTTACCGCGATCACACCACCGCAGGCGGCGACCAGACGGCTGGTGATGGCAAGCCCAAGACCGGTACCGCCTTCCCTGCCACTGTGAAAGGGCTTGAATATCTCCTGCCGCAACTCCTCGGGAACTCCGGGGCCGTCATCAGCGACCTCGATCCTCAGCCCCCGACCCTCAAACCAGGTCCTTATCCGCACCATACCGCCCTCGCCCACCGCTTCACAGGCATTGAGAAGAAGGTTCAGAAGCACCTGACTGAAACGATCGGCCGGAACCTGCAATTTCCCGGTGTCCGGGGAGACAAAAGTCTCAAGCGTAACCGTTTTGCGCTCCAGTTGTCCACTGATGAGAGAGGTGGTGCGCGACAGGATGGAACGCAATTGTTCCTGTCCCTCCTCCCCCGACGGAGATTCATTGCGGCGGGAATAGCTGAGGACGTTATTAACCGCAGTGGCGAGACGATCGGTCTCTTTCAGCAGGATTCCGGCAAACTCCCGTTTCGGATGGTCCGGCCCCATGTCGTCAAGAATTATCTCGACAGTACCGCGAATGGCGGCAAGAGGATTCTTGATCTCATGGGCCACCGAGGCGGAAAGCTCACCCAGGGCGCTCATCTTCTGGCTCGCGGCAAGCTGACTCTCAAGTTCAATCAAAAGGGCGCTCTCCCGGTGGAGGCGGGCGTATGATTCCTCAAGACGGACCGATATCTCCTGGTAACGGCGGCGGAGGCGGCTTTCCCGGTCAGCAATCCAGCCCACCAGCAGCCCGGCGCCTAAATAAAGAGGAATCTCGGTGGCCTCGGCCAGAAAAACGGTGGAGCCACGACCGGAAAAATGCCAGAGATGGGGAATAAAGGCGACACAGGCAAGAAGGGAAAATACCACTCCGCCCCGAAGACCGAACCACACCGCGCCAATTACAATGGGAAGATAACTCAGGCGACGGTAGAGGGTGTGCCAGAACCAGTACGAGGTCGGGGTCACGGTATGAAGCACCCCTACCACCGTTACCATGACGAAAAGTAACCAAAACCACGCCCTGGTCATTTTTTCACTTTTCTTTTCCATCCGACCGTTTCTCCGCCGAGGTCATCACCGTTTTTCAACGGTCTGTTTAATGATACCCCTTTGTCAAATCATTTAAAACCAGGGAGAGCTGTTTACGATTGACAGTTTGCGGTTTACAGTGTTGAAGAGGAAACAACAATCGTAAACCGTAAACTGTTTTTTCATGTTATCACTGAGCGCAAAAAGCATCTACGGCCTCAAGGCCACCCTGCTGCTGGCCGAATACCACGACCAGGGACGGCTGGCAATCCGCGAGATCGCTACCCGGCGCAATATCCCCCGGCAATATCTTGAGCAGATATTCAACCAGCTCACCCGGGCCGGAATAATCAAAAGCGTCCGGGGCAAATTCGGCGGCTACCAGTTAGCGCAACCACCCAAAAATGTGATGGTCAGCGAAATCATCGCCACCCTCGAGGGCAGTATCGAACTGGCCCCGGACGACAACGATCCCGCCGACGTTATCGCCGACCTGCTGACCCGGGCCGAAGAGGCCCTGGCCGGGGTATTCTCCCTCTCCCTTGCCGAGTTGGCCGAGATGGCAAGAAAAAAACGCCAGGTCATCAACTTCAACATCTGACCCCCCCTGTCTTAATCTCACCCGATATTACCAAGATTGATGGCGTCGTAAGAATTCCGATCTCCGGCGTCGTAGCGCATTTTTGTTCGCTCGATCCCGCCATGGCGGGATATGGCCTCGCTCACAAAATACACTACTCCTTGTATATCGAAATTCTTACTTAGCTATCCCATTACTTTTTACAGGACCAAGATTGACAGACTCGTAACAATTCCCCGCGTAGGCGTCTTCGGCGATTTCCGGAAAAAGCGGCGGGCGGCGGGATGCGTTAAAAAACCCCGCATGTCTGAGGGTTTAGCCCGAGTTCGGGGTTTTAGCAGCCCGCCGACCGGCGCTTTTTCCGGAAATCGCCGTTTCAAGCCGGAGCGGGGGATTGTTACGAGTTCATCAAGATTGATGATTTCACAAAAAACCCGTTGACTTTTTTTCGCCCCTGCTTTAAGCTTGATATACATGATCAGGTTAGTCAGAATTAAAAAGGAGCAAGAAAATGCATATCACCGTTAACGGCGAAAGCAAAGAGTTCAACCAGGCTGAATTTTCCATCGCCGACCTCCTTGAAGAGGCTGAGGTTGATTCGCCGGAGATGGTTTCGGTCCAGGTAAACGGCAGTGTGATCGACCGTTCCCACTACGCCGACACCACTCTCAAAGACGACGATGAGGTTGACTTTCTATACTTCATGGGCGGCGGCAGAAGGTGAAAATCGGACCCATGGCACCGAATCTGCTGCGTTATCTTCCGGTTCGCGTACGACGAGTACGCTTCACCGGAAGATGCCTTGCATCTCCGGCACCATGAACCGGATTTTCACCTCCTGCGTGATCTTTTGCAGCCCGGGGGTAGAGGCAACATTAAGATACGCTTCACATGACAAACTCAAACTGAATCTGCCGGGACACCCCCGGCTTCAGGAGACTTACTGCAATGACCACATTTTCCACCACCGCTGTCCACGGCGCCGTAGTCGGCCGGGACATCCATGGATCGCTCCGGGGGCCTCTTTACGACTCGGTCTCCTTTGCCCACCCTGACGCCCGGTCCATGGAACTCACCTTTGCCGGAAAGAAACCGGCCCATGCCTATACCCGAATCACCAATCCGACCGTGAGCGATTTCGAGCAGCACATCAGCGCCATGTGCCACGGGGCCCCGGTTATTGCCGTCTCTTCGGGAATGGCCGCAATCAGTAACACCATCCTGGCCCTTGGCGGGGCCGGAACCAATATCGTCACCAGCAGAAAACTGTTCGGCAACACCTTGAGCCTCTTTGAAAAGACCCTACACCCCTGGGGTCTTGAAATCCGTTGCGTGGACATGAACAATCCTGAAGAAGTTGCAACGGCCATTAACGCCGGGACCAGGATGGTGTTTTTTGAATCAATGACCAACCCGGGACTCGAGGTCGCCGACGCCACCGCGCTTTCCCTGGTCTGCCGAAGAAAAAAGGTTCCCCTGGTGGTCGACAACACGGTAATGACCCCGTATCTCTTCGACGCCGGCCGGGCCGGGGCCGCCATCGAGGTGATCTCTTCCACCAAGTATATCTCCGGCGGCGGCACCAGTGTCGGCGGGGTGATAATCGACCATCGGAACTTTGACTGGTCACAATCACCGCGCCTTGCCGCCCGGACGAAAAAATACGGCCCCATGGCCTTTATCAGCAAACTGCGACAGGAGGTCTACCGCAATATCGGTGCCTGTCTCGCGCCCCATAACGCCTGGCTCCAGACCCTGGGACTTGAAACCCTTGATATGCGAATCGACAAAAGCACCGCCAACGCCTTGGCCGTGGCCCGGTTCCTCGACAACCACCCCCGGGTACGGCGGACCGATTACCCCGGCCTTGAATCATCGCCCCATCCCCTCCGGGCGAAGGCGCAATTCAACGGCCGTTTCGGCGGCATCCTCACCTTTGATCTCGCCGACCGGGACCAGTGTTTCCGCCTGATCGACGCCCTGGAGCTCATCCGCCGGGCCACTAATATCAACGACAATAAAACCCTGATCATCCATCCGGCATCGACCATCTTCAACGAATACAGCGGTGAGTAATCAGAGGCCATGGGGGTCAGGAGGACAATGGTCCGTCTGTCCGTGGGCATTGAAGACCCGGACGATATCATCAACGATTTAAAAAAGGGGCTCGCATCATTATGATTGAATTCAACGAAGAACAATTACAGCGTTACAGCCGCCATATCCTCCTTGCCGATGTCGGGGTCGAAGGGCAGGAGAAACTCTGCCGGGCCAAAGTGCTGATCGTCGGCGCCGGCGGCCTTGGCGCCCCGGTGGCTCTATATTTAGCCGCCGCCGGGGTCGGGACCATCGGCATCGCCGATGCCGACTCCGTCGAAATCTCAAATCTCCAGCGTCAGATCAGCCATTTTCATCACAATATCGGCGACGCCAAGGTTGATTCAGCCAGAGAAAAAATCCTCGCGATCAACCCGGAGATCAAGGTAAACACCTATTATGAATATCTCCGGGCCGACAATATCCGCGAGATCATCCGCGACTATGATTTCGTGGTCGAGGGTACTGATAACTTCCCGACCAAATTTCTGGTCAACGACGCCTGCATTATGGAAGGGATACCCTTCTCCCACGGCGGCATCCTCCGCTTCGACGGCCAGGCAATGACCGTGGTCCCGGGCAAGTCCGCCTGTTACCGTTGCGTTTTTCGTGAACCACCGCCGCCCGACGCAGTACCGAGTTGCTCCCAGGCCGGGGTGCTGGGCGCCATCGCCGGGATGCTGGGTACCATCCAGGCCGCCGAGGCCCTGAAGTTCATCACCGGCGCCGGCGAACTGCTGACCGATACCCTGCTTTCATTCGACGCCCGGAACATGGACTTCAGAAAGACCCGTCTCCACTGTCAGGAGAATTGCCCGATCTGCGGCAAGAACCCGGGCATTCACGAACTCATTGACTATGAGCATGGCGGCTGTGGAATAAAAAGCTCAAAATCGGTGGCAGCATGATCAGGATAGGCAAAAAGACTGTAACCGCGATCATCGCCCAGGCGAGAAAGGAACTGCCAAACGAGGCCTGCGGTTATCTTGCCGCCCAAGACGACAGGATAGCGCGCCATTATCCGATGACCAACACCGACGCCGCCGGCGATCACTTCAGCATGGATCCGGCGGAACAATTCGCCGCGGTAAAAGACATGCGCGAACGGGGGTTAAAGCTGCGGGCAGTGTACCACAGCCACCCCGAGACCCCGGCCAGGCCGTCGGCGGAAGACATAAGACTGGCCTATGATCCCAATGTCAGCTACGTCATCATCTCGCTTGCCGACACCGAACCGACCATCGACATAAAATCTTTCATCATCAAAGACGAGCAGGTAAGTCCGGAAGAACTGAAAATAGAGGAGGAGCACAAATGACCACTGCGATAAAAACCCGCATTGACGCAAGTCGCGACTGCCGCGGAATCGGTTGCCCGATGAACCTGGTCTACACCAAGGTTGAACTCTCGCGCCTCGCGCCGGGTCAGGTACTGGAGGTAATCCTCGACCACGGCGCTCCGATCAACAACGTTCCCAGATCGGTCATCAGGGAGGCCCACGAGATTATCGGCCAAAACCGCCTTGACGACGGAGCCTGGCAGCTTTTAATCAGAAAGGTCTGAAGGTTACCGGGGCAGGAACCCATTGGGCAATATCCCCAAAGCCAAAAAAACCTGAGGGGTGGAAGGGGTGGACAAGCACGGGGCGCGGCCATAGTAAAGCTATGCGCGCCCCGCGCTTGTTCGCAGATTCGCCCCTTCCGCCCCTCAGGTGCGGTAATCGGCATTTATTTTGACGTAGTCAAGGGAAAGGTCTGAGGTATGGTAGACCGCGGCGCCGGCGCCGGCGGCAAGGTCGATGAACAGGTCGATTTCCCTGACCTGCAACAACCTGGTGGCCCGGGCCTCGGCGTCGCCATCAACGGCCGTGCCGTTTTCAACCAGAGTGACGTCGCCGAAGGAAATTGTGACCTTCTCGGGGTCAAACCGCGCCCCACTGCGGCCCAATGCGGCTAAAATCCGGCCCCAATTAGCATCCGCGCCGAAAAAAGCGGTCTTGACCAGGCTTGAGGTGGCGACGACCATTGCGGCCCGGGCCGCGTCAAGGTCATCGACAGCGCCATTGACCCGGACGTGAATCATTTTTGTCGCGCCCTCACCGTCACGGACGATCATCAACGCCAGATCCTCCAGCACCTCCCCCAGGGCGGCGGCAAAACCAGCCGCTTTTTCCCCATGGCGCAGTTCCGGGTTAGCGGCACGGCCGTTGGCGAGAACGAGAACGGTATCGTTGGTGGAGGTGTCGCCGTCAATGGTGATGCGGTTAAAACTGGTATCGACCTTGTTGCGGAGAATCTGTTGCAACAGGGCCGGGGCAATGGCGGCGTCGGTGACGATAAAGGCCAGCATGGTCGCCATGTCGGGGTGAATCATGCCCGCGCCCTTGGCCAGACCGAGAACACGAACCTCACAACCATTCACCAGAATCCGACGCTGACTGACCTTGGGCACGGTATCGGTGGTCATCATCGCCCGCGATACCAAATCGAATCCTTCCGGGGCGAGACCGGCGGCAAGTTCGTCCATATGATTGGAAAAACAGGAAATATCAAGAGACTCACCGATAACCCCGGTGGAGGCGACCAGCACCTCGGCGGCATCGGTCCCCACGACATCAGCGGCCATGGCGGCGCAGGTCCGGACCTGCTCCATTCCCGCCGCCCCGGTGCAGGCGTTGGCAATACCGGAGTTTACCAGAATCGCACGGGCACGACCGGATTTCACCAGGTCCCGGTCATATACAACCGGGGCCGCCTTGACGATATTACGGGTAAAAACCCCGGCAACAACGGCAGGAGTATCGCTCACGATCAGGCCGAGATCAAGACGGTTCCTGCCCCTGATCCCGGCGCGAACCGCGTTGGCGGAAAAACCCTTTGGGATATCAAGACTCATGATCAACGAATATCATAAGGTGACCGCGACTCAAACTTCCGCCATCATAATTCCGACTTCTGACCTCCGGCATCACCGCGCCCGACCGCAGCATTTTTTATACTTTTTACCGCTGCCGCAGGGACATGGCTGGTTACGACCGATCTTTTCACCGTCACGACGTATCGGGGTATGGTTACGTTCGTCGTCTTCGTATACTCCGTGGCGCATCTCCATCGGCTGTTGCTGTTGCCGGCGTTCCTGCTCAATCTCCTCCAGTTCCTCCTCGCGTACCACCTGGATACGGAAGAGATTGGAGAGGGTCTGGCTTTTGATCGTCCGCATCAGGCCGATGAACATCTCAAATCCTTCCCGCTTATACTCGTTCAAGGGATTCTGTTGCCCGTAACCACGGAGACCGATTCCCTCTTTCAAGTGATCCATGGCGAGGAGGTGCTCCTTCCAATGGGTATCAATCATCTGCAAAAGGACAATGCGCTCAAGATAGCGCATATTATCGGCGCCGTTGACCTGTTCCCGTTGCTCAAAAATCCGCCGGGCCTCGCCCAGGACCTTTTTCTCCAACTCCTCGGCATTAATAAGGCCCTCGATATCCCCGGGTTTGATAAGCTCATCAATCCCTATATCCTTTTCAAGGAGTTCATTAACCTGTTTCAGATCCCACTCCGAGGGATGATTGCCGGCCATGGCAATAACATCGGCGCTGGCTTCGGCCACCAGCTCCTCAAGCATATCCTGAATAATATCAGCAACTTCACTACGACCAAGAATACGACGCCTGAGACCGTAAACCACCTCCCGCTGCTTGTTCATCACGTCATCATATTCGAGCAGGTGTTTCCTGATTTCAAAGTTATGGCCCTCGACCTTGCGCTGGGCGTTTTCAATCGCCCGACTGATCATTGAATGCTCAATAGGCTCATCCTCCTCCATCCCGAGCTTGTCTAAGATCCCGGAGATACGATCAGAACCAAAAATCCGCAACAAATCGTCCTCAAGGGAAAGATAAAAACGCGACGAACCATTGTCGCCCTGACGACCGGAACGCCCCCGGAGCTGATTATCGATGCGGCGCGACTCATGACGGCTGGTGCCGAGGATATGGAGACCGCCCAGATCGGCCACCCCCTCGCCTAATTTGATGTCGGTACCGCGGCCCGCCATATTGGTGGCAATGGTCACCCGCCCGCGCTCCCCGGCACTGGCGATAATCTCGGCCTCACGGGCATGATTCTTGGCATTTAAGACCTCGTGGGGGATCCCATTTTTTTTCAGCATTTCCGAAAGCTGTTCAGAGACGTCAATACTGATGGTCCCCACCAGAACCGGCCGACCCTGATTATGAAGTGCCGTGATCTCCCGAACCGCGGCCCGGTACTTGGCCTTTTCGTTCTTAAAGATCATGTCCGGATAATCCTCGCGGATCATCGGGTTATTGGTCGGGATTACCACCACGCTCAGATTATAGATATTGGCGAACTCCATCGCCTCGGTATCGGCGGTGCCGGTCATGCCCGAAAGTTTTTCATACATGCGGAAATAGTTCTGGAAAGTAATTGAGGCCAGGGTCTGGTTTTCCTGCTCAACCTTCACCCCCTCCTTGGCCTCCAGAGCCTGATGCAGACCGTCGCTGTAACGCCGCCCCGGCATGGCCCGGCCGGTGAACTCATCGACAATCATTACCTCGTTGGTCTCGGAAACCAGGTAATCGACATCGCGCTGAAAGAGGTTATGGGCCTTAAGTGCCTGATTAACATGATGAAGCCACTCGATATTACGGGGATCGTAAAGGTTGTCGATCCCCAGGAGTTTCTCGGCCAGGATCACCCCTTCATCAGACAGGGACAGAGAACGGGCCTTCTCGTCAATGGTAAAATGTTCGTCACGCTTGAACTGACGGGCGTAACGGTCAACCTTGGTGTAGAGAGCGGTATCCATCTCCGCCGGCCCCGAGATAATCAGCGGGGTCCGGGCCTCGTCGATGAGGATCGAATCAACCTCATCAACAATGGCGTAATAGAACTCACGCTGACAGAAATCCTCCTTAGCGAACTTCATATTGTCACGAAGATAATCAAAACCGAACTCATTATTGGTGCCGTAGGTGATATCGGCGTCATAGGCCGCCTTGCGATGCTGATCCTCAAGGTCGTGGACAATAGTGCCTATGGAAAGGCCCAGAAAATTATAGAGCTTACCCATCCACTCGGCATCACGACTGGCTAAATAATCGTTTACCGTGACCACATGGACCCCGCGACCAGTGAGACCGTTAAGATACACCGGCAGAGTAGCGACCAGGGTCTTGCCCTCACCGGTCTTCATCTCGGCGATCTTGCCCTGGTGGAGAACAATGCCGCCGACGAGCTGGACGTCAAAGGGACGCATGCCCAGAACCCGTTTCGACGCCTCCCGCGCCACCGCGAAGGCCTCGGGGAGAATCTCGTCCAGAGGTTCGCCCTTGACGATTCGCTCACGGAAATCAACACTCATGGCGGCCAGACGGTCATCGGCAAGATCGAGAAGCCCCTCCTCAAGTGAATTGATCCGATCCACCAGGGGACGCATCCGTTTAAGGACCCTTTCATTCTTGGTCCCGAATATCTTTGACAACTTATTACCGATCATAAGCAATTCCTTCCCGCATCATTGCCACCTCGTTACAGTCTGGAAATTTTGGACAGTTGACACAGTCACTCCAGACCTTGTGGGGCAGGTTATTTTTATCAACATCAACAAAACCTAATTTCTTAAAAAAATCCGGCTGACATGTAAGGGTAAAGACCCGGTCGATCCCGAGCCGTTGCGCCTCGGCCAAAGATCCCCGGACCAGACTCGCCCCGATCCCGCGACCCTGAAAAGACGGGGATACCGCCAGGGAACGGACCTCAGCCAGGTCTTCCCAGCAGATATGCAGGGAACAGACTCCGGCGATAACCGGGGTGCCGTCAACGGTGGCAATAAAAACCTGATAGTCGCGGAGATGGTCATAAAGGGAGCTGAGGGAACGCCCTAAAAGCAACCCGGAATCGGCAAATCCCTTGAGCAGGCCGTGGATCTCCTTGACATCGGCCATCCGCGCCGGACGCAGGCTGTCTCCTGGTTCATTCTTCATTTCCTGCCGCCGCTCCCCGGAATCATGACCACAAACGATTTCAGCCCCCGCTCCCTGCCGATGGCGGCAGCCGCGTCCCGGGCCGCGGCCATGGTGGAGTATCGGCCGATATATACCCGGATAAATTTACCCCGACCCGGCTCCGGTCGGCGCATAAAGGCGTCAAGGTCACGGGCCTTGAGCCGGGCGACCTCCTCAATGGCATATGAATTTTCACGGTAGGCCCCGACCTGGAGAGTAAAAAACGACCCCCCGGAAGTCGCCCGGGGTGAAACCGTGGTTAGCCGGGGTTTCTTTTTCCGCCTCCGACTGATCTTTGCGGCCCGGGGAGAAATGTTTTTTTTCTCAAGGCGCTTTGGCTGCTGTGGTTCGGAAACCGGCGGCAGCACAATCGGGTCGGCAAGAAAACCGGCATCCTCTTTCACCCCTATCTCCGCGTGACCGGCCGGGACCGACAGGGGCCGAGCCACCGGGGCAAGCTCACCGTCAACCGTTCCCGAAGTCAGGAGATGATCACCGGCCCAGATGCCTAAAAGGAACATCCACAACAGGGCACAGAAACAGACAACCCCGGTGGCAAGCAGCCCCCTGGCGCCAAGTTCAAGCCGGACGATGAATTTCTTTTTTCTGCTCTTCGGTCCGGACATGCTACATGTTCTCCGGAGCGGTAACCCCGATCAGCACCAGGCCGTTTCTGATCACTACCCGAATCGCCTCGGCAAAAAAAAGACGGGCGCGGGAGAGTTCGACATCATCCGATATTATCCGATGTTTGTTGTAATAGCTGTGAAAACGGGCGGCAAGGTCAAGGAGATAAAAAATAATCCGGTGGGGTTCAAGATCCATGGCTGCACTTTCAACCAGGGCGGGCCAGGCACTTACCTGCTTCAAAATCGCAAGCTCCTCGGGTTCAACCAGCCGCGCCACCGCCACCATGGCCGTGTCTCCAACCTCCACCCCCGTGGCCGCGGCCTTTGCCATGATGCTGCACAGGCGGGCGTGACCATACTGGAGATAATATACCGGATTCTCCTGGCTCCGACTCGCGGCAAGGGTGAGATCAAACTCCAACTGACTGTCAGCCTTGCGCATGAGAAAGAAAAAACGGGTAGCGTCAACCCCGACCTCGTCGATCAGTTCATCAACGGTGACGAAGGTTGCCTTACGGGTACTCATCTTGACCTTTTTACCATCCCGCATCAGGGTGACAAATTGATGCAGAACCACGGTGACCCTGCCGGAATCATACCCCAGGGCCCTTATCCCGGCCATGACGTCGGGGACGGTGGCAATATGGTCGGAACCGAAGATGTCAATCATCCAGTCATAGCCCCGGCGGAACTTTTCCCGGTGGTAGGCGATATCCGGGAGACGGTAAGTGGGCTCGCCGCTGCTTTTAACAATCACCCGGTCGGCGTCCAGGCCCATATCAGTGGCCTTGAACCAGACAGCGCCGTCTTTCTCGTACACCAAGCCCTTGTCCCGCAATTCGGTGACCACATCGTCAACCAGACCGTCATCGTAGAGGGTGTGCTCATTATAGTAATTGTCAAAACGGATATCCATCCGCTTGAGAGAGGCATCTATATCAGCAAAAATCGCCTTTTCCGCCGCCTGTTTAAACGGCAGGTAATCGGCATCGGCCAGGCCGTCGCCGTTTTTCTCGTAAAGATCCCGGGCAATGTCGGCGATATAGCCGCCCTGATAGCCGTCTTCGGGGAATTGATACTCCCACCCGGCAAGTTCAAGATAACGGGCCCTGACCGACTCACCCAGCACCCGCATCTGACGGCCGGCATCATTATAATAGTATTCCCGCTCAACCTCAAAACCGACCGCGGAAAGGAGACGGGCGACGGCATCGCCGAGCGCGGCCTGTCGGCCATGGCCGACGCTCAAAGGCCCGGTGGGATTGGCGCTGACAAACTCCACCAGGGCTTTTTTCCCCCGGCCAACCTCGCTTTTGCCATATTCAGCCCCGGCGGCGATAATGGCGCCGATCCGCCCCTGCCAGACCGCCTCCCGGATGACAAAGTTAACAAAACCGGGACCGGCGATACTGATATCGGCGATAAAATCACGGTCGGCCGCCAGCATCTCCACCAGGGCCGCGGCGATCTCACGAGGGTTTTTCCGATCCCGGCCACCGACGACCATCGCCATATTGGTTGAAAAATCACCGTGGGAGGCCTGCCGCGGCTCTTCGACCACATAAGCGCCGGAGGCGGCATCACTCCAGAGGCCATCACTGACCCCCCGGACAAAACAACGATCGACCCGTTTTTTCAGTTCTTCTCTGATCATATTTTCATCACGGCGCCGCCGACGCCTCTCATATTGCCTGATTTCAACTCTAAATGCCCCGATTCCAAGCCGTCAGCCCTTATAAAAGCGATGATTTTTCCCGCCCAGAAGACAGAGAACCTCATAGCTTATGGTCGACATCCAGGCGGCGATCTCATCGGCGCTGATCTCGTCCTCCCCCTGCCGCCCCATGAGCACTACCTCATCGCCGGCGGCCACCCCGGCAATACCGCTGACATCCACCATACAGGCATTCATGCACACCCGCCCCAGAATCGGCGCCCGCCGGCCGCGAACCAATACCTGCCCCCGGTTGGACAACCGCCGCGACCAGCCGTCATCATAGCCCACCGGCAATACCGCGACAAGGGTATCCCGGGTGGTGACATGAGTGTGACCATAGCTGATGCCGCTTCCTGCGGCAATCTTCTTCACCTGCACCACCCGACTGGTAAAACTCATCACCGGCTCAAGACCGGGTAAAAACTCACGATCACCGGGCCCCGCCGGATAACAACCATAAAGGGTGATCCCGGGGCGAACCATGTCAAAACGGGCCTCGGGGAAACGTATAATCGCGGCGGAATTGGCCATATGAACCACCGGCGGATCTCCCTTCCGGTTAAAGTCACGGCAGACTGCGGTAAAACAGGCGATATTACGACAACTCTCAGCCTCGGAGCTGTCGGCCATGGGGAAGTGGCTGATGATCCCGGCAAGCCTGACCCCGTCCGCGGCATTAATCCGGCCGACAAAGTCTCCCACCTCATCCGGCATAATCCCAAGCCTCCCCATACCGCAATCAACCTTGAGGTGGACACTGATCCGGGACCCAATCTCCGTGGCCCGGGCCGCGATCGCATCGAGCTGGAGAGGATCGTAGACCACCGGGACAAGATTATACTGCATAACGGCATCGATTGCCGCCGAAGAACAACCCAGAAGGACAACGATTTCAGCGTCAATCCCGTTCCGGCGCAGATTAACCCCCTCCTCCACCTCGGCGACTCCAAAAACCCCGGCCCCGGCGGCAACAAGAGCGCGGGCGCAGGGAAGCAGGCCATGGCCATAGGCGTCAGACTTGACCACCGCCATGATCCGCGTCTCCGGCCCGACCCGGTCGGCGATGCGCTGATAATTGCGGCCAAGGGCGTCAAGATCGATCCCGACCCGGTTAAAGACCGCCTCCTCATTAACGCACAGGCATTCAGGCATCATCTTCAGCCCGGGAAATTGCCCCCAGCAGGCGGCGACTTGAAAAAATCAGACCGACCCCGATGGCGCTGTAAACCAGGCCGAGGATATCACGGGACAGCGATGAATGACGAAGGAAACGGCCGAGAAGGACCATGGCCGCGATCATCAACCAGGTCCGCCAGGGATAAAGGCCGCCGAGACAACGCCCCCGGGGACGGTTGAGGATATGCCCGATGTTACGATCAGCGACCCGGTCAAGGACCATAAAGCCCTTGGCTATCCCGATTGCCGCTCCGATCAGGGCCAGATACCAATGGTCATGGGGCCGCAAAAAAACCAGACCGACCACCAGCAGGGCAAGGCCGACAATAATCCAAATCGCCGCCGCCAGCACGAGCTGAGCCCGTTGGCCCGCCACAGGCTTCAACCGCCGCCATGGATTCTCAGTCTTTTTCGACATCGCTTTGACCATCTCCAGGAATAAAATACTCTACGGCAATCAATTCACAGAGGAGTTATAATCCCTGCGCGGCATTTTGCCAAACTTCCGAAACCGTCAGCGCCCTGAAACGGATCAGGGCGGGGCCGTATTCATGCAATCTCCCGGGATACCCCCGGAGAAGAAAAAAGGTAAGCGATCAATTAACCACACCTAATGCAAAAACAATCGCACTCTGTAATAGGGGTTAAAGCGCGTGTAAGGGTGGTGTTCATGGAGCACTTACGAAAAAAGGCCCATCCCGAAGGACAGGCCGAGAATCAGCAACCGTTTTTTCTAATTCCCCCCCCCACGGTTGTCAATAAAAAATGGCGCTAAACGCCAAGTGTTTATTGACCACAAGCGGGATCATGACTATCTTCCCGCCTGAGACGAATAAAGCCGGACAGGCCCCCCAGAACCAGAGAAAGGACATGAGTAATAAACCCAAAGCGATAAAAAAAAGACAGCAGGAAGAACTTGACCAGAAGCACAAGGCCATGCTTTACGAACAGGCTATGCTTGAAGGGATTATCGAGGGCAGCCCCGACGCCATCGGGGTGGCGATCATTCGCCTGAACTGCGGCTGCCGGAAGATGGCGGCGGTGGACAAAAATGGCGAACCGGCAAGCAAGGTGGTTATCTTCCGCGACAACGCCGCCAACATCTGCGATCTGTGCAAAAAAGACGACGGCGCCTTTGCCCGGGTAACCGAGGCCTTTATCCATTGGGACAAGGAACCGCAGGACCATCGAAAAAAGCAGGAGATCGAGGTCAAGGTCCTGGGTAGCGTTCCCGCCCCATCTTCACAGCCGCATTAAAGACTCCTTCGCCCCATTCCGGGGTCGCCAGGGCATGTACATGGGTATAAAGCCCAAGGACATTGTCGCGGCAGACCCCGTCCCGGCCCCCGGCAAATCCGGTCCCCCTCTTTACCGCGAAGACCAGATCGGCGTTGCTGCCGCCCCAGTAATCCACCCGGCTGTAACGGAACTCGTGTCCCAAGATCACCTGCCCCGGGGCGTAAAAAGGGTTGCCGCCTTCGGTCGAAAGTTCGGTATAGCCATGGGCCTGGGGTTTGCTCCGCATACTGAAGCGGATCGGCAGAACCCCGCTCATGGGCCAGACCCGGCCGCCGACATCAAGGCTCTCACCAAGAAAGATCAGGCCACCGCACTCGGCGTAAATCGGCAGCCCCCCGCGGGCCAGGCGTTTCAGGTCATCACGGAAACATTTATTATCGGCCAGGGCCGCGGCGTTGGTCTCGGGAAAGCCGCCACCGATATAAAGGGCGTCAATGTCCGGCAGGGAATCGGCGCAGGTGGCGTCAATCTCGACCAGACGCGCCCCAAACGAGGCAAGCTGGGCGAGATTATCCGGGTAATAAAACTGAAAGGCCGAATCCCTTAATATCCCGATGACCGGGCCGTCAGTTCCACCCCCTGCCACGGTATCGTCGTCGGGCTCGCAGGTCCCCATCAAAGTCATGACGCGGTCGCAATCTACCTGCGACTCTATCCTCGCCGCCAGCCGTTCCACCGCGATACCGGCATCCACATGCTCAACTCCGGGGGTCACCCCGAGATGGCGCTGGGGGAAGACATCCTCGCGACTGCGAAAAACCGCCCCCACCACCGGGACCCCGGCATCATCCTCGACCGCGGCGGTGATCACCCGCTCCTGGCGCTCGGTACCGATCCGGTTCAGGACCACCCCGACGATATCAAGGTCAGGTTCAAGGGTGCGACAGCCTAGGACCATGGCGGCCACGGTCCGGGTGGTCTTGGTGCAGTCGACCACCAGCAGCACCGGTAGACCCAGAATACGGGCAAGCTCGGCGGTGGAATAAGCACCCCGGGAGTCAACGCCGTCAAACAACCCCCGATTACCCTCGACAATCGCGACCCCGTCGGGGACGAGATGGCGCGCGAACGAGGCCCGAATCATCGAGGAATCCATCAAAAACGGGTCAAGGTTATAGCAGGATCGACCGGCCCCTTTTTCAAGCCAGCCGGCGTCAATATAATCAGGCCCCTTCTTGAACGGAGTCACCACCATACCACGATTCTTCAAGGCCCGGCACAGGCCTACTCCGACCACGCTCTTGCCGCTGCCGCCGCCAAGTCCGGCGATTATTACCCCTTTTGCCATTCCTGCCTCACATTCCCATCCCCGGGAAAAAGGGGAAAATTGTATCCTTGCCTGATCCGGCAACCATGTTTATTGTGTCTCTTCCATCTGAAAAAACAACCTGAACCAGGAGTTGATATGTCAGCTGAAAAACAGAAAAAAGATCTTAGCAGTGTAATAGAAGAACTTGAAAAAAAATGCAAGGAACTGCCCGATAACATCATGGCCCGCCACCACCTGGCCGTGGTTTACCGCCAGGCGGGCCGGGTTGAGGACGCCATGCGCGAGCTTGACTCGTGCCTCAAGCAAGATCCCCAATGCGTCGAGGCAATGGTAAATCTCGGCGCCATCCTTTTTGAACGGGGCAGGCTTGATGAGGCCCTGGAGATGAACGAACGCGCCCTCAAGGTCAACGAGGAACTGGCCCAGGCCTATGCCAATATCGGTTTAATCCGCCAGCAGCAGGGCGAAGGCGACAAGGCAATCGAGGCCTATACCGCCGCGGTCGGCCATGATCCCAAACTGATAACCGCGTGGATCAACCTGGCCACAACAAGAATCATGCTGGAGGATTTCACCGGAGCGGAAAAAGACGCCCGGGAAGCGATCAAGCTCAACCCCGACTTCGGCATGGCCCATAATAATCTCGCGGTCGCCCTGTTCTACCGAAAGAAATACCAGGAGGCCAAGGCCGCAACCGACAGGGCGACTGAACTTGAATTTCCCGTTGACCCTCGCTTTCTTGAGGCCATAAATCAAGGACTTAACGGAGACACCTGAACCAATGGGCAAAAAAACCCAGATAAAAACAAAACCGTGGTGTCCGTTCTGCGGCCAGAAGGTTTCCCGCCCCACCCCGCCGGAGAAGCGGAAATTAGGGGAATTCAGCGCCGGCAGGTGCCAATGCGGCGCGGTTTACACCTGCGACGCCACCGGCCATAATGTCGGCGCCGCCATGGTCGAGGCCCTGGTCTATGCCTGCAACGACGACTGGGACCTCGCCTGGGAACTGATTCCCGAGGACGACTACCTTACCGGCCGGGTAGAAAATTACGACGAGACCGGGCATCAGGTCATGGAACAAAAACATATTGATGGCCGTTACGTCCGCGGGGTCCTCTATTTTGTCCGCCTCCACCGTGACATCGCCGAGATCAGCGAGCGAGTGAAGGGAAAAAGGCAAGGCACGGGCAGCGGTCATACCGACGGTAACGATACCCTGGCTCTCGAACCGGAACGTGATCCGAAACGTCAACGTAAAAAAGCGAAAAAGGCCGAAGTAAAAAAACTCCTGGCCGACCGCGACATCGACACCCTGGTCGATTTTGCCTTTGACGACATCAAGACTCTGTGGTTCATGCAACGCAGCCTCTACGACCCCGATCCGGACCAACGATGGCTCACCGCCCACCTGCTGGCCGAGGTCTGCCGACGCCTTTCCACCCGGGAACCAGGGCCGGTAAGCGACCTCCTGCACCGTTTATTTGAGGCGGTGGCCGATTCAGCCGCGGCCAGCTGGGGACTGATCGAGGCCATCGGCTCGATCATCTCCGCCCGGCCGGACATTTACGGGGCCTTTGGCCGCCACCTGCTACCATATTTAGGGCATGAGTCAACCAGAAACGAGGTTCTCTGGGGCTTGGGAAGCCTGGCACGCAGCAGAGCCGACCTGATTCGAGCCATGCCCTATTACCAGATCTTCAACTTCCTTGCCTCAACCAATCCCATTACCCGGGGGCTATGTCTGCGCCTGATCGGCAACATGAGAGCAACCGAGGTCAGCGACCGGGTCAAATCGCTTGTCGATGATGAGAGCGAAATCGTAATCCACGAAAAGGGGCTGCCGCTGAAAACCACCGTCGCCGCGATGGCCCGGGGCGCGATTGCGGCGATTGAGACGGATAACAACTTATAGTGACCTTTACAAAGGAATTTACCAATGACTGATGCCGTAAAAGAAAAAAAAAGCCCGGCCTGGAAGGACTATGACGAGGCCCTGGGACATCTGGAAAAAGGTGAACTGAGCATGGCTGCCGCCGGTTTCCATAACGCCTTGAAAGACTTTGAGATGGAAAATGACGAAAAAGGCATCGCCAATGCCGCATCCCGGCTTGCCGACGTCTGTGTTGCAAAAAAAGATTATTCCCTGGCGGTCGAGATGTTAGCGCGGGTGGAAAAAATCTGCGCCGCCGAGGATGACCATGTCAGCCTGATGTCGATTAAAAACAGACAGGCTTTCGCCCTGCGCAAGTCAGGCAACTACGAACGGGCAACAGCCCTCTATCTCGACCTCCTTGACACCTATCATACCTTTAACAACCCCGATGGCAGCATCAAAATCCTTGAAGCCCTGTCTGAGACCTATGTCGATGCCGGCGACCTGCAGAAAGCGGCCGACGCCCTCAAAACCGCGGCCTCGATCCACCGCAATTTCGGTCATAAACGCCACGCCTCCACCCTTGAAGAACGCGCCGCGGCAATTGAAGCAGGATAACAACCCGTTTAAAAACGTAGCAAGCGCAGGCGGGGCAAGGAATAATCCGGCGAGAAAGTACAGTTTACATGGGGTACCAGTCCGTTGAAAAACGGACTGGTCGCGGTGCATAGACGCACCGTCGATTTTATTGGGTTTGAAAAATCCAATAAAATCGAGAGTTTGACCGGAACTCGTTTTGGCCAACCAGGAGTTAAAAAAGGCAGGACGGCTTTTTCAACAGTCTGGTAAATGAACATTTTTGAGTCGGATTATAACGCTGAATCGTCAAGCGCAGTAGTTTTCCAACGGGCCGATAAACCGTCGCGGACTCCGTGCCTGGTCGATTATCCACCATTGCCGGCCAATATCACCGCAAGACGTCAGCCTGAAAAAATAAATCACCGTCCTTTCCTGACGAACCAGGTACCTGATGGACTCGTAACAACTCTTTTCTGCTGAACTCTTCTTCCGCTTCCTGTAATCCCCTGGCGACAAAACCAACATCACCAAGTATCCGTTCATCGCCACGCCGGCATTATTTTGCTCCCTGTAAAGTCAGCACGCCTTCCCATCCCTTGGTGCTGCCCTTCGGGCCGCCGCCGGTCAGCCCCCCTCCCGACAACAAACCGGCAAAAAAAAACAGGAGCCGAAGCTCCCGTTTTTTCTTACTTTTACCAGATGAAATCGTAACAAGTCTCCGCTCCGGCTTGAAACGACGATTTCCGGACGGCTGACGGCGGGCGGCTAAAATCCCGAACTCGGGCTATGCCCTCAAACATGCGAGTTTTCTTAACCCATCCCGCCGCCCGGCACTTTTTTCCCGGAAATCGTCGAAGACACCTTCGCGGGTAATTGTTACGAGACTGTCTTGTAAAGCCAGAGACAAAAAATCAGGTTCCCCTGCTTTCCTCGTCCTTGGCACGCCCTTTAGCGGCGTACATGGTGGTGCTGCCACTGGACCAGAAGACCATTTTGCCTTCGGTAACCATTTCATTGGCAGCTTTCTTGATCACCCGCGGCTTGCTGTCAGGATCACAGGCATAGAAATCCTTCAGATACAACTGCGGTTTCGGGCCGTTAAGGGCCTTCTCAAGAATAGCTGCCTTCAGTTCTTCAATACTCAGAGCCATTTTTCTCTCCTTTAATAAGGGTTACTTAATATGGCTGGTGAACTTGAACTGGGTAGTGGTACGCCAAGTATCATAAGCCAGACGATAATCGTCAATGGACTTGTCACTAAAGGGAATATCGCATTTCTCGTAAAATCTTTCCCAACCGATGCGCTCGGCCCACTCACCGATCCTCTCGTACTTACGGGCGTTCTTGGCCCAGGCCTCGAGGATCTTCTTTACCGCCTGGACGACCTCAGGCCAGCGCGGCGGATTATTGGGCAGAAAGGGAATAACCAGTTTGGAGAAGGTAGCACCGGTACGGGAGGCGGAAACCTTGCCACCGACCAGGATGGCGCAGCCGTCGCCTTCGGGGTCAGCAAGCGGCATGGCCGGACACATGGTGTAACAGTTACCGCAGAACATGCAACGTTCGGCGTTAACCTTGACACTCTTGATCTCATCGCCGTTCTCAAGGGTAACCTTGGCCGGTTTGATCGCGCCCAACGGACAGGCGGAGATGGCCAGCGGGATCTCACATACACCGGTGATCGCTTCGTTGTCGACCATAGGCGGTTTACGATGGATACCGAGGATAGCGATATCGGAAGCATGAACCGCGCCGCACATATTGATACAGCAGGCCAGAGCCATTTTGCACTTGGCCGGCAGTTTCATCTCGACGAAATAATCAAAGATCTCATCCATAACCGCCTTGACCACGCCGGAGGCATCGGTTGCGGGGGTATGACAATGAACCCAACCCTGGGTATGAACCATGTTGGAAACCGAGGCGCCGGTACCGCCGACTGGGAATTTATTGCCCCGGCTGGCGAGATCATCGAGAAGCGGCTGAACCTTGGCTTCATCGTCAACCATGAACTCGGCGTTATTACGGGTGGTAAAACGAAGAATGCCGTCACAGTGCTTATCGGCGATGTCACACATCTCGCGAATATGCTCGATACTGATCAGACGGGCACTGGCGACACGGACAGTATAGCACTCGGCCCCACTCTCGCTGACATGTTTGAGGACACCGGGCCTGACGATCTCATGGTAGAGCCATTTGCCGTAATTGTCCTTGATGACCTGGGGAAAAAACCGCTCATAATGGGGCGGACCAATATCTGTGATCCTGTCTTTCATCGGATTTTCCGGATCGTAACCCATTTTTATACCTCCTTACTTGTTTAAAGTAGAATTAATTCAGTTTGCGGCGCCGGATCACATCTTGTGACGTTCACGGAATTCCTTGATATCGCGATCCCATCCGCCCTCGACTTCTGCAGCCTCCCAGAAAACATAGGGATTACAACGAGGCTCTTTAACATGCTGCGGAATAGGCTCAACTTCCATGACCCGCAGGAAGGAGGGCAGGCCGACCCTCTGCATGGTCTCACCGATACGCTCGCGGTTCTTGCCGAATTCCATCCACCAGTCCCAAGCCTTCTCGATAACCTCGATCAGATCTTCGAAATCATTGTCAGCAGTGGGTTTGACAAAGGGGATAACCATGGTGGCCAGCTGGGCGCCATCGAGGATAGGGGCCTTGGCACCCATCATGATGGTCGCGCCCTGATCGACGCCGGGGCGAAGAGCCCGGGGCATGACGTTGATACAGTGCATGCATCGGGTACACTCGGCGTCGTCGATCTTGAGGTCACCGCCTTCCATCCACATACAGCCGGTGGGACAATGGCCGATGACGTCTTTCTTGATATCAAAGGCACCAAAGGAATCGGCGATACCACCACCGGCCTTAAGCTCGCCGCTGATGTATTTTTTGACTTCGTCCTGATTGATGCGGATGTTATCGCGCCAGGTGCCGATGACCGCAAAGTCACTCCGGGCGGCGGAAGCGACACAGTCGTTGGCGCAACCGGAGAATTTAAATTTGAATTTGTAAGGGAAAGCGGGACGATGAATCTCGTCCTGATAATGCATGGTAAGGGTATGACACGCGGCCTGGGTGTCATAACAGGCCCACTCGCACCGGGCCTTGCCGAGACAGCAGGAGGGAGTCCGGAGATTGGAGCCGGAACCACCGAGATCCCATTTAAGCTCATGGGTCAGATCGAAGAACAGGGGCTCTAACTCTTCGGTACGGGTACCGAGGAGAACCATGTCACCGGTGGAGCCGTGCATGTTGGTCATGCCGGAACCATGTTTCTCCCAGAGGTCACAGACCTTGCGAAGCATCTCGGTGGAATAGAACTTACTCGACGGCTGATTGAGACGCACGGTATGAAAATGGGCGACCCCGGGGAACTTGTCGGGAGAATCGGAGTAACGACCGACGATACCGCCGCCGTAACCAAAAACACCGACGATACCGCCGTGTTTCCAGTGGGTGATTTTATCCTTGTAAGACAGCTCCATCTGACCAAGGATATCCCAACACTCGGGATTTTTTTCCGCCTGACGTTTCAGGTCAGAGACAAAGCTCGGCCAGGGGCCCTTCTCGAGCTCGTCCATTAAAGGCGTGTCATGCTTGGGCATAGCAGATTCCTCCTTAAAAAATAATTTATTTGACTATAAAAGCCCTTCTTTAACGTCAAAGAGAAACACAGAACAACCACATGGCCGACTGTGCCTATTACCTGCGAACAAATAAAGACCAAATACATTATTATATGAATGACTATTCAGAGACAGGAGAATATTATCCCCCTCTGCCTTTGTCAACAAAAAATGCGGCCGGATAACAGTCCGTTTAAAAACGGGATGGTCGCGGCGCATGGACGCGCCGCCGATTTTATTGGGTTTGAAAAAACCAATAAAATCGAGAGGTTGACCGGAACTTGTTTTGGCCAACCGGGAGTTGAAAAAGCCAGGACGGCTTTTTCAACAGTCTGAACAAGCTGAGTTTGACAGCAATAATCTTTCAAGATATTCTCCCCGGTACAATTTAATCTTTTGCTTAAAAGTACATCCATAAATAAATCGAGGTAGACAGACTATGAAAGTTCTCATTATCGGCGGGGTCGCCGCCGGCCCAAAGACCGCAAGCCGGCTCAAACGGATCATGCCCGGGGCGGAAATCACCATCATTGACCGTGACAATCTCATCTCATACGGCGGCTGCGGCATCCCCTACTACGTCTCCGGCGATATCTCCGATGAAAAGGAACTGCGCAACACCAGTTTCCACATGACCCGGGATGAAAAATTCTTCGCCCGCGCCAAAGGGGTGGAGGTACTTACCCGACTTGAGGCGACGGCAATTGACCGCAAGGCAAAAACGGTTCGGGTGAAGAACCTCGACAGCGGCGGGGAACGCGATCTTGATTACGACAAACTGGTCCTGACCACCGGAGCCCGGGCCCATGTCCTTCCGGTTGCCGGGGCCGATCTCCCCGGGGTCTATACCGTAAGCGATCTCCACAAGGCGATCGCGATCAAGGAAGATCTCGCCCGGGGCAGGGTCGCGCGGGCGGTGGTTATCGGCGGCGGGGCCATCGGCATCGAGATGGCCGAGGCATTTGCCGACCTCTGGGGGGCTGAGACTTCTCTGATCGAATTCATGGATCAGCTTCTCCCCAACCTTCTTGATCGCCCCATGGCCCTGATGCTCAAAAACGCTATGGAGAGAAACGGGGTCAATATCCACACCGGCGAGGGGGTCAAAGAGATCATCGCCGATAACGACGGCCGGGCCGCGAAGGTTGTAACCGACCAGCACTCCATTGACTGCGACATAGTCATCATGGCCGCAGGCGTCCGCCCCCGGGATGGGCTGGCCCGGGACGCCGGTCTTCTCACCTCGCCCCGGGGCGGGATCGTAATCAACGAACGGATGCAGACCTCAGACCCCGACATCTACGCCGCCGGCGACTGCCTTGAACTTTCACACCTGGTCACCGGCCGCAAGGGATACGCCCCCATGGGATCGCTTGCCAACCGCCAGGGCCGGGTGGTGGCCGATAATATCGCCGGACTCGCGCGGCGGTTCCCGGGTTATGTCGGCTCTTTTATAATGAAGGCGTTTGACGTCTGCGTCGGAGCCACCGGCCTGACATTCAGGGCGGCTAAGACAGACGGCCTCAATGCCGATTTTGTAATAACCGCGCAATCAGACCGGGCCCACTTCTTTCCCGAGCAAACGGTGATTCCCCTGCAGATGGTATTTGACCGCGACAGCCGCAGGGTTGTCGGCCTTCAGGGCTTCGGCCCCATGGGAGACGGGATCCTCGCCCGCATCGACGCCGCCTGCGGCCTCATCGCCCGAGGCGCGACCATTGACGAATTCAGCAACCTTGAAATGGCCTACGCCCCGCCGTTCGCCACCGCCCTTGACGCCTTAAACGCCACCGCTAACGCGGCCGACAATAAGGCCGCCGACCGCCTGCGCTACGTCTCCGTTGAAGACTTCATGGCCTGGATGGACGACATGGATTCCCGGCCCGACTGGATCGCCCTTGATATCCGCCACCCGGTGGAGGCGGAGCCTTTTGTAAAAAAATTCGGCGATCACTGGCTGGCAATTCCCTACATTGAGATGCGGGAAAGATGGGCTGAACTCCCCACTGATAAAGAGCTGCTCATCATCTGTGACGCCGGCACCAGATCATACGAAATCCAATGCCTGCTGGACAGCCGTCCGGAACCGTTCCGTAGTCTGGTTCTCGGCGGCGGTTTCAACTGCATCAGGCGTATTGGCGTCCCCTGGTGGCCGCAATCATGACCCGGCCGCGAACGCTTAAATATTCCACCGCCGTCATCATTGCCTTCCTCGGCCTCTGTGTACCCACGCCGGCCCCGGCCCTGGATGGCAAACTTAACATCAACACCGCCACCATTACCGAGCTTGACAGTCTGCCGTTTATCGGCAAAAACCGGGCCAGGGACATCATCGGCCTGCGACAACGGCAGGGACACCTCTCAAAACCTGAAGATCTCCTCGCCGCGGGTTCCCTCGGCCCCCTGACCCTGGCGGCGATCAGTCCCTATATCCAATTCAAGGGGACAGACAGTCTCACCCGGAGCGGGCTTGAAAGTCACCGGACGATCATCACCCGTCCTGGGCAGGTAATGCTGCTTGCCGACCGGGAATTCTTTCCGGTCCTCTTCTCCCTGATCGGCTCGGCGCACCATTCCGTTGACGTGGGAATGTACCTGTTCAAACTTGGCAAGGGTAAGAACAATAAGACCACAAGACTGCTGCGGGAAATGCGCCGGATCAGGGCCCGGGGGATAATGGTCAGGGTGATGCTGGAAGAGTCAGACTATAACGATAAACTCAACCATGAAAACCACCAGACCGCAACACGCCTCCGGCGGGCCGGAATCATGGTTAAATTCGACCGTCCCCGCCCCACGACCCACGTCAAGACAGTGGTAATTGACCGCCGTTACACCTTCCTCGGCAGCCACAATTTCACCAACTCCGCCCTGGGGCGTAACCACGAACTTTCCCTGCTGATCGACGACCGCACCCTCGCCGCACAGGTGAGCGATTATCTCGACGCCGTTTTCAGATAGACCTTAACAGACCTTTGACCAAAACAAGTTCCGGCCAACCTCTCGATTTCACCGGTTTTTTCAACCCGACAAAATCAGCGGCGCGGACATCAGCCGCATACAGTCCGTTTTTCAACGGACTGTTAACCCGAGTCCCGGCTCCGGCAATTTTAAAAATCACCTCTTCACTCTCCTTACCACCCGCACCACCCTGCGCCCGGATTTTGCCCCCCTTTTTTTCACCACCACCTTTCGCCGCCTGGGGGAAGCGCTGTTTTTCGCCTCCCCGTCTTTATGTTCATAGCCGCATCCAGCCCGGGGACAACGCAAGATCGTATTTTCCCCTTTTTTCTTTTCCACCAGAAACGGATGGCCGCAACGGCGACAACTGACGGCATGAGGACGGGACCAGGCCGTAAGACCGCAATCGTCCTCAGTGCAGATATAAAAGAGTCGACCGCTCCCGGTCCGATGCGGAATCACCGCGCCCAGGCCGCACAGGGGACAAAGCGGCAGGGCCATATTGTCGTCATCCTGAACCCCCCGGCATTCGGGATAGTCATGACAACGCCAGAAGCCGCCGTAACGATACCGCTGCCTGAGCATACTCCGGCCGCATTCAATGCAGACCACCGTTTTCTCCACCGCCGGAACCGCGGGTTCAGGCTCAGGCTCGGGTTCAGAGTCAAACCCGGGGGACACGAGTTCCGCCATGACCTCGACGGACCAGTCGCCGTCATCATCACCTTCCCCCCCCGTCTCCGCACCAACCTCCGTCACCTGGGCCTGCTCTTTTTCTTCCACGGTCAACGGCGCCGGCGGAACCCCGGCGGCCTCCGTTCTCATGGCCCCGTCTTCCAATACCGGCGGCGCGATCTCTTCGCCACTGGTTTCAAAAGGCTCAGGCGGTGCCACGGCCTCGACCCCACCTTTAATAATTCGCCGCGATATCTGATGCTGTTCAAGATTAACCCGAACCATGGACTTTTTACGGACCAGAACCCGACCATGGACAAAAAGGGTCTGATCAAACTGACTCACCGCCTCGGCCAGACGCTTACGGCCTTCGGCAACCTCGTGCACCGTCTGTTCAAGATAGGGAAGAAGGGACTGCGGAGGAAAACCGGGAAAGGCCCGGGAAAAACCACGCAACAGCATCTCAAACCTTGGCCGCAGGGAAAAACCCGCCCCCGGCGCGAGGACGAGATAATCAAGGTCCAATAACTGTTCCAGGGTCTGACAGCTTGCGCGATCGGCGTTGATACCCATATCAGCCATGAGTTCCCAGAAGTCAGGGAGGCCGAAACCTCCGCCGGCACCAGTCTCAGGCGTGACCCCGGCCCGACGGATGCTGATACCCATCCCCGGCTCAAGGGTAAACAAAACCGGCTCTGCCGCGTCTTCTCCTTCCCCGGCAATGGCGGTGGCAAACCCCGGGGCCAGACAACGACGCCCCCGGGCCCGAACCAAGGCGCCATCCACGGAAACCAGCTCAACCTGTACCACCTCCTCCTTAAGCGGCGGCATCTGCCAGGCCCGGGCCCTGGCATTTATAAGCCCCAGGATCTCCTTTTCTTCAAGGCTCATCCCCCCTGCCTCCGGGCCGGAAACCGGTAGAATTGCCGCGGCCGGAAAATCACGCCGGCAAAGGAAATCGGCACCGAATTCAGCCACAACCGCGGCCCGGACCGCCTCCACCAGCACCTCCAGGGGCGGGCAGGCGTCATAGCCCGGCGAAATCCAGGCAGTCCGACCATTACCGGCGGCAAGGCAGTCAACAACAAGCTGAACCCGGGCCGGTGAAAGCCCGAATGTCTCCATGGCCGCAATGGTAAGCGCGGCAAGGGTCAGCGGCGGCGGCGGTTCAATCCCGCAGGTCTGCCGGTCAACGGTCGATACCGTAAACGCCATTGTCGCCAGGACATCAGCGCATGCCACCGCCTTTTCCTCCCGGGGAAAGACGCCGGCAACAGTATGCCCCAACATCTCGGCAAGACGCCCCTCAAATACACCGGCCGCGGCGTCAAACTCGGCAAAAACCCCATACCCTGAATAACCGCCGCCTTCTACGGCGAGAAAATCGGCCATGGAAAATACCATTGCCACCGCGTTCAAGGAAAGAGGCAGACCTCCGGGACCACGGCCTGAACCGAGGGTACGCCGCAGATGAAATTGCAACTTACGCCCAAGCTCCCGCCGGGCAAGAACCGCCATGGGAACAGCGGCGCCTGATTCCTGTTCGTCAACCAACGCGGAGGCGATAAGTTCTGGAGACAGACCGGCAAGACGCAGTTTTTTCACTCGCCCGCCGCGCCATTGCCGCCCCAGAAATGACTCAAGCAGCCAGGTAAGGAATACTCCCTGCGCGTCAGGGGTAAAACAGAGACAGACATCGTCACCACCGGCGACGACAAGACGGGCCAAATCTTTTTCCGCTTTCCCTGCGGCGGTAAAAACAAGCCCGTCTCCGGAGTAATCAACCATGACCGGGGCATCGTCGAACTCAACGTACTCCCGGACCAGGCCATGCGCCAACAGAGCTTCACCTACAACCGGGTTATCAACCGCTGCCAATTGAAAAGCCATATACCACCCTCGAAATCCCGGAACAGGATTTAAAAAAACACCGTCACCAGCCGATCATTTTATAATGATACCTGAATGCCGCTTCAGGATTCAATGATTCAAGGGAAAGGGCACGGCAACTCACTTTACCGGGGAAACATATCTTTGGTCTCAAAAGAAGGAATAGAAACAGTGGCCCGGGCCTTGAAACTTTCGCCCGGAACTTTGAGCCATACCCTGTTCAACGCCATCCGCGAACGCTTCAGTAAACTCGGTCCGGGCGAAAAAACAAGCGCAGACGAATTGGTGACCACTCTATGGGGCCAGGTCGGCACCGACAAAATCAAAGGAAGAAAAAAACAACTCAGTTCTCTCAAGACCGGCCTTAACCGCAGCCTGAAAAAACTTGCGGAAGCGGAAAACCCCGAGGGAATAATGATCAATCGCGACAACATCTTCGCGGTCTCGGAAGCACGCAAGGACAAAATCTTAAACGAGATCGGAATTGATTTCTCCAATGCCGGTCAGATCAAAAATATCATCTCCGCCCTGCGCCGGGGCATCGCCGGGATGAATGATGAGGAACTTTTAACCATGGGCCGGGAAATCACCGGACTCAACCAGGATCTGGCGGCCGCCCGGGGCAATACGACGGCCGGCCCCGGGGATGGCAGTGACGCGGACGACATCGAGGAAATAGAGCTTGCCGATGACGAAGAAATCGTAATTGAGCAAAGAGACCGGACGGATGACGAAGAGGATATTGAAATCATTACAATCGCCGATGACGAGATCGCGGAAACAGAAGACGGGGAAGACGGGACGGAGATCGTCGAGGTTGACGCGGATGGCCTTAAAGACGGAGACGGCGACAATACCGGCGGCAACGGTTATGATGTGGCGACCGGGGACGAAATGGATGCATATGAATCTGAGCCTGGTGCCGGAGAAGAAGCCGAAGAGGTCGAAATTGATGAGATAGAAGAAGTTGAAGTTGAAGAAGAAGACACGGAACTCCTGGAGATTACCGGGGAAGAGACCGCGCCGTTAATAATGGCCGGAACGGACATCAAAGATGTCGGACCTGACAATATAGAGGAGATCATGGCCCAGGTCATCGTTGAAGACGGTGAGGAAATTATCGAGATTGACGAAGATGAACTGATCACTGCCGATGCCGGAGATGAAAACCTCTCTGACGGAGCGGATGCGACAGAAGGATCAGGTTCGGGAACAACCCGCGGCACCGACGGATCCAAAGATAGAAGTATAGCCGGAGACAAAAACATCTTTGAGATTTTAAGCCAATACCTTGAACCCGGTGACCCGGATCTTGTTAATGGCGATATCCTCGAGGAAAAAGAAGAATACCTGGCCCGGATTGTCGAACGGTTCATTCCCAGATTTATCCATATTCGGGCAGAACATGATTTTTATATCGGCCAGTACCCGGTAACCAACGACCTCTTCGCCATCTTCATCCATGATACCGGCTACCTGACCGATGCTGAAGCGGCCGGATACGGCACCGTTTATCAGCCCCGCAGACGAATATCGACAACGGGCGGGAATAAACGGCAGATGACCATAAACCGGGGCCAGACGGCAGGCCGGGTAAATGGCGCCTGCTGGCAATTCCCCAACGGGCCGCGGGGAATAAGCGCCGCCGCCAACCCCGACCACCCGGTTACCCAGGTAAGCGTCCGGGACGCCGCCGCCTTTGCCTCATGGGCCGGCAAGAGACTGCCGAACGAAACCGAATGGGAGGCCGCGGGAAGGGGGAAAGACGGGGCCGGATATCCGTGGGGGAATAAATACCGCAAAGGCATGGCCAACCTTGAGGACAGCATGCTCGGAGGCTGCTGCCCGGTCAACCGCTTCGGCCCTGTCAGCGCCAGCCCCTTCGGCGTCCGTGACCTGATCGGTAATTGTCTTGAATGGGTCCGGAACAATGACGATACCGGACCGACCCATATCCTGAAAGGCGGTTCCTGGCTTAACGATCATCGCTGCACCCTGAGCTGGCGCCGTTTACCGGGAGAGGAATGGTCAAACCTGACCGGGTTCAGGCTGGCGGTGGACGGTTAGCGGCCCGACCCCGGGGCCCGAAAATCGTCGCGTTCTCCCCGGAGCGGGGAGTTGCGAGTTCATCACACAGACATATCAAAGGGTTAAAGCGCGTGCAGGGTAGCGTTCATGGAGCGCTTACGGTCAGAGTACCTTGTCGATTACCGCGGCAGACACGTCAGAAGTAATAATGACCCTGCCGATAGCCTCGGGGAGGACAAAAAAGACTTTGCCGCCCACGGTCTTTTTGTCGGTCAGGAGATAATTTCCGATCTCCCGGCGGTCCAATTGCGGCGGGATCACTACCGGCAGGTCGAAATCAACGATAAGCGTCATGATCCTTTCCGCTTCCTCATCGGCCAGATGGCCACATAAAACCGCTAATCGCGCCGCCGCCGCCATCCCCATGGCCACTGCCGCGCCATGGGCAATCTCAAACCTGCTTGCCGCCTCGACCGCGTGACCGATGGTATGGCCAAAATTCAACACCCGCCGCAGGTCGCCCTCGCGTTCGTCAGCAGCCACCACCTCGGCCTTGATCTCACAGCAGCGACGGATCATCTCCGCCAGTACCGCGGAGTCCATGGACATAATCCGCGACCGTTTCCCTTCGAGTTCAGAAAAAAAATCACGATCCCATATGACCCCGTACTTTATGACCTCGGCAATACCGTTTAAAAACTCCGTCTCCGGCAGGCTCTTCAGGATCAGGGGATCAATAAACACCGCCCGGGGCTGATAAAAGGCGCCAATCAGGTTTTTCCCTTCCGGGATATCGACCCCGGTTTTACCGCCGACGGAACTGTCCACCTGGGCGAGAAGACTTGTGGGGACCTGAATAAAATCAATGCCACGCATATATGACGCGGCAAGGAATCCGGTTATATCGCCGGTCACCCCGCCGCCCAGGGCGACAAGGCAACTCATGCGATCAGCGCCAAAACGGGCAAGTTTACTCGCGAGAGCGGCGATGGTGGCAAGATTCTTGTTTTCCTCCCCGTGGGCAAAAGTGATGAGTTCAACCCTGTGACCGGCCTTTTTTATCGAAGCAAGCAGGCGTTCAGCGTAAAGACCGGCGACCCGGTCATCTGCAACCAGGTAAAAATCATTGGCCGCGGTGACCTGTTTCAGACGGTTCCCCACCGCATCGATTATATTTTTACTGATTATTATCTCATAAGACCTTTCACCAAGACCGACCATGACCGTCTGCATATTCCAAACTCCAGGATAAAGCCTGCAATGAACCCGGCCTGCCCGTGACCGGAAACGGATTACTCTCTCCGGGCGCAAAGACCGACACGTCGCCACACCTCTGCCGCTTTCAGCTGAACCTCATCAGGGCATGAGGGGGGGAACGATAAAAAAACGGGGGAGATGCCGTCCGACATCTCCCCCGTGATAAAACAACAGCAAGGCAACAAAAAACTTACTTCATCTGATCACCGGAAGCGGCGCCCTGCATCTTGACCTCGACCTTCTCGGTCAGACCGGCATAATATTCCTTCAGGATTACCAGAACCTCGTCACGACCAAAGTGATCAACAATATCGGCACCCTCGGAAAGGGCTTTACGCAGTTTAGTGCCGGAAAGAATGACCCGGTCGTCCTTGCCGTGGGGGCAGGTACGCAGGGAGGCCATGCCGTCGCACTTATGGCAGTAAAAGGTCCAGTCGATCTTGAGTGGCCGGCACTGCAGGGCCTTGCCCGGATCAGCCGGGGTGGGGATGCGGTCGAAGATCTCCTGGGCCTCAAACAGACCGTAGAAGTCGCCGACACCGGCATGGTCACGGCCGATGATCATCTTGCTGATCCCGTAGTTCTGACGGAAGGTGGCGTGGAGCAGACCTTCACGGGGACCGGCGTAACGCATGTCAAGGGGATATCCACCCTGAATGACGTTGTCTTTGACAAAATAGTTCTCAACCAGGCAATCAATAGCCTTGACCCGAACGTCGGCCGGGATGTCGCCGGGCTTGAGATTACCGATGAGCGAGTGAATCAGAACCCCGTCACAGACCTCAACCGCGATCTTGGCAAGGAACTCATGGGAGCGATGCATGGGGTTACGCAACTGCAGGGCGGCGACGTCGGACCAGCCGCGCTCCTCGAACATGGCGCGGGTCTCGGCCGGGGTCAGGTAAACGCCCTTGTACTGCTCGGGGTACTCACCCTCGGAAAGAACCTTGACCGGACCGGCGATGTTGACTTCCTTCTGGTTCATCACCATCTGGACCCCGGGATGATCCTCAAGGGCGATCTCCCAGAACTTATCATCGGCGGATTCTTCGCCATTGCCTTTGAAAACCTTCTCGCACTCCCACTTCTTGTCGGCATCGGTCATCTCAAACTTCTCGGCCACCTTCATGGTCGCGTAGACGGTGCCGTCAAGCTCAAGAGCGATCTCGTCACCGAGATTGATGGCGTCGGCGTCAGCCTTGGAGACGTCAAGGGTGATAGGAACCGGCCAGAAGGTACCGTCGGCCATGGTGAAGTTCTCACACACACCCTTCCAGTCAGCCTTGGTCATGAAGCCGTCCAGCGGAGAGAAACCGCCGATACCCATCATGATCAGGTCGCCTTTTGCCCGGGCGCTGATCTCTATCTTTTTCAGACCCGCGGCCTTCTCTTTTTCCGCCGCAAGCTCGTTGCCGTGCAGCAGACAACAAACCAACCCTTTTCCACCATGAGGTGCTACCAGTTTAGACATGTTACCGTCTCCTTAGTTGGTGATTAATATGTATTGAAAAAAATGAATGAATACGCATCAATTTTGGAAAACTACCATATAAAGGAGGGGGGGATAAATTGTCAAGGGAAAAAGACCGGCCTGAATACGGAAAGAAAGATGGGACAGAAACGCAAAAAGACGTGTCAAGACAACCCGGAATCCGTACCCGGGAGGACACCCCCAGGTAAATACCGCCGGGATTCGACGACAAACCGGATCAGGCAGTGGTATCGAAGAGCATGCCGACCAGTTCGTCGAGCTTGGCCCGCAGCTCAAGAACCTCTTCGCTGGGGAATTGCCTGATTATTTCACCGCTCTCACTGTCCCTGACCTGAACGACAACCGCCTTGGGATCTTCACTCAACGAGAGTGAGATCTTGGTACTCATCTTTGCCAGCCTTTTTTTGATCATATCCAGCGCTTTCTTAACTTCCTCCCCGGAGACCGGCTTTTTCAACGGCCGACCGTGCAGGACCTTATCGTCCATCGCGGTGTCGGCCAAGCCACCGGCATCGGCCACCGGGGCCACCTGCGGTTTATCGCGGTCTTCCCGCGCGATCGTCGGCACCTGGGGAACACCCAATGCCTTGACATCGGTGCTGATGTTAACGTCAACCATGATACTTCCTCCACACCTGCCGAGACACAACCATTCGGCTCAGGCGGCCCGATGAACAAAACGGCAACTCTGCCGCGGTTCACCAAGGCCATATTTTTTCAGTCCCTTACGACCGCGACGGATCACGGCCATGGCGGCCATGATCTCCTCCCGTCTCCCAAGCGCCACGGCCTTAAGCCTTTCGTTGGCGTCAAGCAGAGAAGAGATCTTTTCCCGCAACAGGGCTTCATCAACACCGTCCGCCCCGGCCGCGGCAAAAACATTTTCAAAACGGGCGCATTCACGGCCATAGCAATTGCTGAAAGAGGCGATATCACCACCTCCGGCGGCCAGCTGCTCTTCCTGGACGGCCATCATCTCCATCAGGGCGTCCGCCATCGCAAAAATTCCTTTCCTCTTCAACTCCGCCACCGGATCAAATGGATAACGACAGGTTCGCCACCCTTTTATTACCATCCCCCCTGCCGCCTGCAATCGCGGGGGAAGAAACATCTCCCTCAACCGGAGTATCCCCGGCAATATTTTCCCGCATCGCGGTCTCTTCCCATATCTCCTTAAGTCGCCTGAGATAACGACGGGCCTGCCTGACAACCTCGACGTCGTTACTGACCGCGACCCGCGGCAATTCAAACAGAATGGCCTCATACAGGGAGGCGAGAAACTCCGCTGACTCCCCCCCCTTTTTACGGTCAATGGCGGCATTAAGCTCGGTGACAATGGCAATCACCTTGCTGACATTCTCGCCCCGCTGGCGTGGATCGTTGGCCAGTACCCCTTTCTCGGCCTCGTCAAGATGAACAATCCCTCGTTCAAAAAGCATATGAATCAACTTTACCGGAGGAATGACCGCCTGCCTGCCCGCCTGCCGATAAGCCTTGAGAAATTCATTGGGTGCCATAAACTGTCCTCCGTTAAACCAATCCGCGATACGGATTTATCTACTTTTTGCCGGATGACCCGCTCATGGAGTTGGTAAGAGCATCAAACTGACTGGTCAGATAATCCGACAACGATGTCATCTGACTCATATATCGGTCAAGCGCGACAAATTGTTTAGACAAATTCTCATATTTCCGGTCAAGCCGGGTGGTGGCAAGGGTTATCTGATCCTTAAGGTCATTAATAATCTTACGAGTCGCGGTCTTTTCCCCTTCGATCTGTCCCGAGCCCCCAGTCAGGGTGCGGAGGCGGTCATTTACCAAATCGCCCATGCCGGTAATATCGTTATCGGCATCGCCAAGAAAAAAGGCCCGAACCCCGTCGGGATACAAACTCAGAGTCCGGTCAAGAACAGTGGAGTCAATGGTGATATTGCCGTCGCGATCAAACTCAAGACCGAGATCAAAAAGAGTGGAGACATGACCGTCGGGGTCAGACCGCACCGTTGAGGTCATCAGACCCTGAAGATCAAAGGCAAGATCACGCAGGGAGGTACCGGCAAGAACCCCGAATTTTCCGGAACTTTCGTCAAAAGATGTCTTGCTCCTCACCTCACTGGTCGCGGCGTTATAGGCGGTGACCATATCGTTTACCAGATCCTTGACGACTTCATTGCTGCCACTGACCGAAACCGTGGCGGAACCGGTCTTCCCGAGGACCATGGTCACTCCGCTGATCACGTCACTGATGCTGTTGTCCTGCCTCTGGTAACTGACCCCCTCAATGGTGACCTGGGAATTAAGCGAGGCCCCGGCCGCCCCCTGGTTTTCGGCCAGGGACAGATCGTCCAACTGGGTGGAAATGCTGATCCGGTTGTCCTCGCCGGTGGCGTCGGCCTGAAGGAGGAGCTTGTAAGAACTCGCCCCGGAACCATCATCAATGACCGACGCAGTCACTCCGGGATTATCGCCATCAGCATTGATCAATGCCGCAAGCCCGGTCAGGGTGGTGTCGGCGGCAACATCGAGGTTAACCACATTGGCGCCGACCTGGTACTGGAAAACATCATCCGGTGGAGAAAAATCAAGCCCGGTCAGGGTCTCGCTTATCGCCACCCGGTTGGCCTCGCCGGTGCCGCCGGCGGTATCGCTTTTTATTCGCAGACAGGTATCGGTGCCGACGGTATAAGTTTCAGCGGTTACATATCTTGAGTTGTCCCCCGGACCGCCCTGATTGTCGACATTGGTGTTGATCTGAGTGACAAGGTCATTCATGGTCCAGCCTCCGGCCGGAGCGGTAAGGACAATATTTGTCGTGCCGCCGAAGGTAATGGTCATGGTCTCGTTTTCAAGCATCACCGCCCCCACTGCCGGATCGGTGACCCCGGAGGTCGACTCCTGACTGGTGGGGACATAAACGATATCGTCTGCGGCGGAAAGACCGCCGGAAATCCAGGAACTCTTGCCGGCAAGACGATCAACGGTGACCGGGGTCGCGCCGATGGCGGTGGAATCAAGCACTGTGGCACTCAACACCGAGGTATCGGAACTCTCCACAGTACGGCCGGTAAAGGTTGTGGTCAGAGACAGCGACAGGGCGGCGCTCTTGATATCAAGAAGCTTATTCTTGACCACGGTGAATTCATCAAGCCGGGTCTCTAATTCCGTCTTTCTGGTCTCCTTGGGGGTAATCTGGGCAGTCTCGTCAACCCCGCGCAGCTGGTCAAGGATATTCTGGAGATCAAGACCCGAGCCTATACCAAGAGTTGAGATGGAACCTGTGGTCATGATTTTCTCCCTGTTTTAAAAAACAACAACGGGCCTAATCCCCCGTCTCTTCCAACGGATCGGAAAAATATTCCCGTTACTTAAATAAAAAAACAATGAAGTCGTAACAAATCCCCGTTCCGGCTGAAAACGACGATTTCCGGGCAACGGGCAGCGGGCTGCTGAAATCCCGAACTCGGGCTATACCCTCAACCATGCGGGATTTCTTAACCAATCCCGCCACCCGGCGCCTTTTCCGGAAATCGCCGAAAACGCCTCCGCGGGCACTTGTTACGAGGCCAACAAAAATTAAAGAATGCAAAATATGAACCACTTCAGGCATCCATCTGAACGCTCACCCGGCGGCGCGGACATCTGCCCCTGGCAGTCCGTTTTTCAACGGACTGCTAACGCAAAAACAATCGCACTCTGTAAGGGTTTCGGGGCAGCGTTCATGGAGCGCTTACGGTTATTGAACGCTTATATAAAAAAAAGGACGGCCAGGAGGCCGCCCTTTTTTTTTCGGCATTATGCCGCTTTCAACCAACCATTACCCCTGAAGCAGAGACAGCACGTTCTTAGCGCTGGCATTGGCCTGGGCCATGGCAAAGGTGCTTGCCTGGGTCAGGATCTGCATCTTGGAGAAGGTGGATGCCTCTTCGGCAAAGTCAACGTCGCGAATGGTCGATTCAGCTGCGGTGATGTTGACCTTGGTGGCAGAGAGGTTGGAGATGGTGGAGTTCAGCTGGTTCTGCACCGAACCGATACCACTCCTGACCTTGTCAAGATCCTTCAGGGCAGCATCGGCAACCGAAATGGCGGTCTGGGCTCCATCCTGGGTAAGGACATTGACTTCGGACAGCCTGGTCATGGTCGAAGAACCGACCGTGCCAAGGGCGGTACCACTACCGGAGGTGTTGGCCGCGAGGGTGGTGCCGGCGGCAAGGATAGACCCACCCTTGACATCCTGGGCATTGGTCATGGTGGTGGCGCTGGCAATGGTCACGGCACTGCTCAGGGTTGAACCGGAAGCGTAAGTGATGCCGTCAGTGCCGGTAATGGCGTTTGTGAGCACCGTGCCTTGGGCAAAGACACTGCCGGCCGCGACACTGGAGTTAGCTGCCAGGTTCATGGTGCTGCCGGCGCCCACGGTCTCGGCATTGGCCAGGGTGATGGTGGCGCCAAAGGTGGAGCCGGTGGCAAGGGCGGAACCGTCACCTATCTTGGAACCAATCGCCAGGGACTGGGTATTGGTGATGGTGGCGTCAGCAGTAAGGGTAAGGTCATTACTGGCGGCGCTTGAACCGTTGGCGAAAACACTCCCAACGATCACCGAAGTTCCCGTTGCCAGGTTCATGGCCGCGCCCAGGGTGGCGTCGGCGGCAAGGACAAGGGCGTCGGTATCCGCGACCGATTCCGCCGCCAGCACGGAATTAGCGGCAATGGTGGTCCCTCCGTGGGTGGTCATATTCGCGGTTAACTGGAGATCACCGTGAAGGGTAAAGGCGTCGTTGGCGCCAACGGTATTGGCGGCAAGGGTTGAACCGGTCTCGATCTGCTAACCGGTGAGCAGGGTCATGGTTCCGCCGCTGACAGTGAGATCCCTGACCGTCACGTCATCATTGGCCACATAGGAACCAGCCTTGAGAACCGAGCCGGACTGAAGGTCAATCCCGCTGGGCAGGGTTGATATTTCCCCGGTCAGGGTAAAGGCGCCGCCACCAGCCGTGGTGACACCGGAACCATTGCCGCCGAAGCTCAGGGTCCAGATCCCGGCGCCAGTAGTGATCGCACCGCCGGCACTGAGATGACTAAGGGCCGCAGTGGCGTCGGCGGCAGTATTGAACACCGTGCCGCTGACCAGGGTCGAACCGGTGGCGATGACCGAACCGGTTGCGATCAAACCGCCGCCAGCGCCAAAATTGGCCTGATCACCGGCGGCAATGGTGGCACTCCCCTGGATTACCGTGCCGGAATTGAGGATCGTGCCGGAAAGCAGAATGGAACCGCTGCCGACCGTCACGTTGCCCGTAGTACTCTTTCCCGAAACCACGATATCAGAAGTAATGGTGGTCCCAGAACCGATAACCGTACCCGACTGCAGGATTGAACCAGTCGCCGCCACCAGGGTCGCCCCACCGTTAACGACGGTGGAGCCAACGGTGATATCAGAGGTGACGGAGGTGCCGGTGGCAAGCGAAGTGCCGGAACGAAGAACCGAGCCGGCCCCGGCGACAGTAGCGCCTGAGGTGGTGAAGGCGGCCACGGTCATATTATTGCTGATCGCCGTGCCGGAATTCAAAACCGTGCCGCTGCCGAGGGTGGACCCGGCGGCGATACTGGACACCACGGTGGTGGCACTCGTGGTGCCGCTGGTCTCAAGATCGTTGGAAGTGGAGACCGCAAGCCCGGTATCACCAGAATTGGAGATGGTGATCTCCGCGGCCCCGGTCTGGGTAAGCTTTATCACCCCGAGGGTGCTCATGTCGGTCTGCCCCAAAATGGCATTGACCCCGGTATTGGTGCCGTTGGTAATACTTGTACCGGTAAGCTTGATCGCCCGACCGTCAGTAGACGTCAAGGTCAGCTTGCCGGAGACATCGACACTGGCAAAGACCCCGGTATCAGAACTTTTGAGGTTGATCGACTTAACCAGCGAACCGTCAGAGTCATTTGCCTTAACCGATATCTGACCGATGGTGATACCGTTGATGGCAAAATCGGAATCGGTTGTTCCGGCGGAAACGGCACTTGAGGTGGTTGAAGTAACCACCGCCTCAGAAGAAATTCCCAGAACGTCGCTCAATTTGTTAATCGCGTCGGAAACCGCCCCAAGGCTGTTCTCGCGATTATTGTTATAGGAAATATCAATACTGTTAATGTCATAGGTGGCATCCTGAACATTACTGTAGAGACTCAACTGGGCACTCCCGGTGCCGCTGAAAGAAAGCTGCGATGTGTTGACATGACCGACCTTGTTTGATTCGGCCGAGGCGATGGAGATACTGACGGTCTCGTGAGAATAAGCGCCGATCTGCATCTGCTTGTTGGTAAACTGACCGGACAGGAGTTTCTGGCCGTTAAAGGCCGTGGTCTTGGCGATATTATCCAGTTCCGCCAACAACTTGTCGATGTCCGACTGAATCGCCTTGCGGGACTCGGTGGTCTGACCGTCCTGGGCCGCCTGAATCGCCTTGGTCTTGATGGTATTGACTATATTAATCGATTCATCCAAGGCACCATCAGCGGTCTGGACCATGGAAATACCATCGTTGGCGTTCCTGATTGCCTGCCCCAGACCAAGGGACTGGGACTTGAGTGAATCGGCAATGGCCATGCCGGAAGCGTCATCAGCCGCCTTATTGATCCGCAGCCCTGATGAGAGTTTCTCAAGCGATGCCGAAAGGCCCGCGTCGTTTCTCGCCATACTCCTGTGCGCCGTCAGAGCGGCAATATTGGTGTTGATTCGCAGTGACATGTTTAATCCTCCATCCATGTTAGGTTAACAGGGGCGTCCGTGCCCCAAAAAAAGGTTAAAAAAACAATGCGCATTATCCCCGTATACCAATCACCTCCTTTCCCTGCAGATTTTTCAGACAACGACCCGACTTCGTCGTACCTGTGACCTGAATGCCACCCCGCGCAGAGGAGATGGCCGGAATCGCCTTCATAAGACCGCCTAAAAGAACCGCCGATGAGCCATCAAAAAAGTACCTGAACCGGTTCCACGATGACGCGACACAACATCTTCTCCCGCTTACCCTGCCTTATCGGCACCTTCATGGTCCGCTTTAATTTTTTTTGTCTGCCTTCTGAAATAAATCAAAAGGCCCGGAAAAACATCCGATAGGAAGAAGTACGGCACGAATCAACAAAAAATTCTGCTATTATTATTACTGGTCGACAATCACGTCCCCGGAAACCAAAGGATGTCGTTGCCGACGGGAACAGACGTCTTAAAAGAACAACTCCACAAGGAGAATTTTCATGCCAAGCAACGCCGGACTCCCGGATTTTCTTGCCACCAACATGGCCCTGCTTAAAAAGCATCATCGTCATATATGGCAATCACTTGAGGACTCTCCGCCGACGACGATCGGCGAGGTATTCATCACCCCTTCGGGCGAACTCAACCTGCGGATAAAAACCGAAGACTCCAACAGGACGATCATAATGCACGACCCTGACACCCCGGCCTCGCGCGGCGACGGTTTTCTCTCCAACATTCCGGAAAAAAGCCGGGGCTTCGTCGCGGCTATGGGCATGGGATTGGGGTACGGGGCCATGGCAATAATCAATAAACGCCCGGAGATCCGCCACCTTGTGATCCTTGAACGCAATCCCGGCATTTTCATCCAGGCCATGCGCCATATTGATCTATCCCCACTGCTGTCAGACCCAAAGGTCATCCTCAGCGTGACTCCCGACCCTGACCTGCCCACCCTCCTGGCCCCGGCGAGAAGGGCCCTGATGCTCGAAGATATTCATACCCTGAGGCATCTGCCATCGTTCACCCTTGACCCCGAGGGTTATAACGATCTCAACGACCGCCTGTTCCAGATTTGCAACAAGGCCAACGTCGAGGGCAACACCAACCTCTACCACGGCCGCACCTACCTGAAGAACAGGTTTGCCAACCTCAAGGTTATCCACCACCACTTCCTCGTCGACAACCTACACAACAAGTTCTCAGAGGTACCGGCGATTCTGGTCGCCGGCGGTCCCTCCCTTGACAAAAACATCAATCAACTGAAAAACGCCGCGGGACGCGCGGTAATAATCGCGGTTGACTCGACCCTGCCGTCGCTAATGGCCGCCGAGGTCATCCCCGACCTCGTCACCACCATTGATCCCCAGGACCTCATCTTTGAAAAATTCGCCGACGTTGTCGCCGAATGCGCCAACACCTCGATCATTACCATGCCGTGGGTATCAAACAAGGTAACCAGGGTCCTGCCGGCAAAAAAATATTCTGGGCCTTTACCGCCTCAAGCCTTGAGGCCTCCCTGGCCGGTCTCCTCGGGGGCCATGTCCTCACTGGCGGGGCGGCCACTGTCGCCCATCTCAACCTGCAGGCGGCCATGATCCTCGGATGTTCACCGATAATCTTCGTCGGCCAGGATCTGGCCTATACCGACAACCGCGACCATGCCGGCAACACCGCCCTGACCCATAAGGAAACCATGGACATGGCCCTTGGTTCAGGCGATGGAATAGTATGGACCGACAGTGTCACTGGTGGCAGGGTAGCGACCAACCGGTCATTTTTTGAAATGAAATGTTATTTCGAAAAGATGATAGAAGACGCGAACGAAAAACATGAATTCATCAACGCCACCGAAGGCGGTGTCGATATCAGGGGAACGGCAATCATGTCCCTTGAAGAGGCAATCGGACGTTACTGCCGCCGCGACCAGGGCATAAACGCCAGGATCCATCCAGAAGACAGCGAGTCCCGCCATCCCGACCCCGGAAACCTCCTGACCGCCTACAAGGTTTTGCTGGAAAGAATCAATACCATTCTAAAAAAAATAAAAGCCAACAGCCGCCGCCATAAACAGGCGATGCGTGATTTAAATAAAATCAACCGGAAAGGCACCCCCGTCACCCCGCAGACGATGCCGGAGACCTTGCAGAAGATCATTGGCGCGATTGACCGATGCCACGAGGATCTTGACCGGGAAACCGATATCTGGCGGCTGATGCAGGAAATAACCCTGCAGGGAATCAAGAATTCGGAGCAGGAAAAACATCACCTTAAAAGCATTGAAAACGATCAGGGAAGGTACCACGAATGGATCACCGGCAGCCTGCGTTGCCTTGAGACAATAAACAATGTGCGCCGCGAGGCCCTGATCATATTCAAAAAAGCCTTTGAGGAAACAATACAATTTCACAACCGGGAAAAACGGCTGCGATCACAGCTCTCCGAGGGAAACAAAAACGGCGCCATGCCCCTGGCCCGGTTTTATTACCGCGACGGCCAGACCACCCTCCTTGCCGCGGCCATAGAATCCATGGACGCGGACGACAGGAATTCCGCCGAAGCACATTATTACCAGGGCATAATAAACTCTTACTGGAAAAGATTCGAACCGGCGGCCGGACACTTTGCCGCAGCCATGGAAAAAGACCCGTCGTACCGCGAGAAGGTCAATCATTTCAGGAAAGAAATGGCGGAAGAGTACCGCGTCTATGGCAGGAACTGGATCATTGACGTGAAAAGCAGGCGGAGAATGCTGATAAAGGGCTTACAGTACCACCCCGAATACCGGCCCTTGATTAACGACATCCGGACTCTGGCGTATACCGACCTCAAGGTGGCTGGATACCCGTCAATCGCCTCCCCTCACCTTGACCACGATGGCCTCATCCGCTCATGGTGTCATGACATTGAAGAAAACAAGATCTTTGCCGCCAAGATTCCGCCCGAACAGATAACTGCGTTCTACCGTCATCTGATCCGTATTCAACGCCGCGATAACGACATCGCTGGCGCCCTCGGAAGCTACAGCCGCATCCTGACCGTCACCCCCGATTCCCCGGGTATCCACCACGAAGTGGCCGACCTCCTCTTCGGCATCGGCGAGTTCACCCAGGGGATAGCACACCTTGACCGGGCCGTGGCCCTTGACCCGTCATATGCTTCATCATGGGAAAAGATAGGAGACCACCTGTTTGACACCGGACAATACGAAGAGGCGATAACCGCCTATGAAAAATGCTTTACCGCCCTACCGGACAGACACGCCAGCCTGAAAAAAATCGGCGACTGCTACCTGGCCATGGACCGTCCCGAGGCGTCAAAGGCCGCCTATCTCGCTCTGAAAGAGAAAATCACCGCGGCAGGACATCCACCCCCGGTTTCGACACGCTCATAATCAGGGTATCGCATCTGCCGATAGCGGCCAGTTCCTTCTCATAGCTGGCCGAGAGCGCGGCGGAATCAAGAAAATCCCAGACCTGATGCCCCCCCGGCCTCCCCTTTGCCAGCCAGTACAGGTGGTTGCTCAGGGGATAACGCTGCACCTGACGGATATAGTTCAAACGTAGTCCCGCCTGTTCAACGAGCAAGGGCAGAGTTCGATTTGAAAACAGGAACAGATGGCAGCTCCAATAGGTGAATCCGGCAAAAGCCTCGCACTCGTAAAGGGTCAGCAGGGCGTCATCGGCATTGGGAACCTCGACAATCATCTCGCCGTCATCATCGAGGCATAATGCCAGACGGCGCAGTATATCCCTGGGATCGGCAAGATGCTCCATGACGTGGAATAAAGTGATGAGGTCAAATTCAGCCTCACTCTTTTCAAGATCGTCGAGACCGGGGTAAACCCTAAGCCCATTACGATTGAAATACCACTGCAACCGTTCTTCAAGCTCAACCCCAATGGCAACCTTTGCCTTGTGCCGCGCCCGCATAAGGAACCCCCCGGCGCCGCAGCCGAAATCAAGAATCTTTCTCTCCGGCAGACGTCCTTTCAGATACTCGTAACGTCTTGTGTCGTCCGCCTCCGAAGCCGAAAGCCACACGTTGATATCAACCGCCTCATCGCCGTGCATCCCGGACTCCTGGTAAAAGCCATCGCCGGAATGATCAAGGGAAGAAAGATACACCAAACCGCAGCCACCGCATTCACACACCCTTATACGGGGATCATCGCGGACGCCCCCGGAGCGACAGGAAAAATCCCGTTCCCCGCATAAATAACACCCGGTACCGGCCACGGGTACAGTCCCTGAGACAACAGCCATGCCCCCTCCATATATTTCCCACCGCGACCACGGCGCGATATCGCGTTTGTCAAACCGTTGAAAAAGCCGTCAACGGCTTTTTCAACTCCGGTCGGCCAAAACAAGCTCCGGCCAATCTCTCGATTTTATTGGATTTTTCAACAGACTGTCAGGACGCCTTCCTGAACCTCTTGCTCTCAAAATGACGTGCGCCGCGGAATTTCGTTTCACCTCTGAAATAAAGATTATGAAATTTTTCAATCATCGCGTGGGCTTTGTCCATGTCGCCACCGACATGCTCAAAATAGTCAAGGATAAGCTCCCGGTTGGCCGCGAACAACAGGCCATAGAATTCCTCATCGCTGAGGCTGGTGAAGTTCACGGTAAGCAGGTCAGAGTTGACGAATTTATCAAAAAAGTCCCCAGGCCCGGCGAGAAGCCCCTTCTTTATGGCGTAATGGTACAGTTCGCAACCGGGGAAAGGGGTTATCGGCCTTATGGTCCGCAGCTCATTGTAGCTCTGGAATTTCTTGATGAAATCAACACTTCTGCGAAGAGTCTCGGCGTTGTCACTCATGATGCCCCAGATAAAATTTATCCCCATTGGCACCCCGTGCTTTTTCATCAGGGTCGCGGTGGTAAAATTATCGGTTACCGTGGTGTTCTTCCTGAAATCATCGAGGCATTCCTGGGTGACAGATTCAAAGCCGACATTAACATAGCAGCAACCTGAATCCTTCAACAGCACCGCGAGTTCATCGGTGGCGATATTGGCCCGAATCCCGGCGTTTATATTGTATTTGATCTTACCCATAAGGCCGCTTTCCCGTAATCCTGCCACGAACTCCCGCAACCGGTCCACCGAGGCGATAAAAACCTCGTCCTGGAGGGCAAAATAAGTCACCCCGTAATCCTCGTATAATTGCTTCATCTCGGCCAAGACATTGTCAATACTGCGGAAACGAACGCCTTTCTCCATCCGGTAACAGAAAGTGCAGCGGTTTACGCATCCCCTGCCGGTCAGGATCTGAATCGCCTTTTCATCATCACCCTGAAGGTGATACTGCATATTGGTGGTGTATATATCCATGGGGAACATATCCCAGGCCGGAAAAGGTATCCTGTCTATCTTCATGATCGGGGCACGCCGCTTATTGCGTCTGATCCGACCTTCCCCGTCCCGATAGACTATGCCCCTAACGGTTGTAAGATCCCTGCCGCCGGTAACGGCGTCAAGAAGATCAACCACGGTTTCCTCCGCCTCGCCCACCGCGACGATATCCGCCATACTATTGGCAAGGATATACTCCGGCTCCGAGGATGGCCCGTGGCCACCGAAGACAATCCGGGCGTTTTTCTTGTGGGCGTGAACGACCTCGCACAGTCCCGTAACCGTTTCCCTGAACCTCGCGGCCAGAAAACCGATACCTATCAGGTCGTACTCTTTGTCCATCAGGTACTTTTCCACCACCTCGTCATTACTGTAATGATAGATATCCTGACAGCATATCGTCACCTCCGCCCCCTCCTCACGCAGAACCGAGGCGAGATACGCCACCCCGAGGGGGAACTGATTATCTTCCTGGTAAACATCATGAACGATAAACAAAACCCTGCCCTTAGCCGCCATAATATCTCCTCATCCTTCTCTTAAATAAACAACGGGGTCGTCAGAAGTTCCCGTACACCCGACCCCGGTCAGGCCGCGTCCCGAGCCACCCCGCCGGTTCCGAACATCTGTTCCAGGATCTCAAGCGCCTGCCAGAACCCGGCACCGCCGTTTTTGTGCCCCTGCCATATCTCCGGAATAAACGAGGCCTCTGGGGCATACCGGTCAAGATCCCGGCCCAGGGCGTGGAAATCGATCGTGCCCTGGCCGATCTGCAACCCCTCACCGTCAAGACCTTCGGCGTCAACGATGTGAAGATGGGCCGTATGGGGGCCGACCCGCCTGATAAATTCATTAAAAGACCAGTTAAAATAATTACAGGCCAGCCTGGAATGAGAGATGTCAAGACACACCCTCATCCCCTGATCCCAACAAAAATCAGCGGTCTCCGCCGGATCCACGAACAGGTTCTGGTAGCGCTGCCCCCCGAAATGCCAGGGGAACGGCGGCATGGTCTGGGGAATAATTTCAACCCCGTCCATATCAAGCCGGGAAAGACTTTCCACAAACCTCTCGTAGTAAAGCCGCCGTTCCTCAACCCCCAAATGAGCATGCTGGGTCGTGCCGCCGACATTGACGATTATCAGCGGCCTGGAGGTGCTGGGAAAATAGCGTTTGAGCCTTCTCGTAATCCCGATGACCCTCTGCAACTCCTTTATGGAATGGCGACGGTAGTGCTCATCCGGAGAACAGAGGTCAAGGATATGCTCACCGGCGAAGAGTTCCGGACTGTGAACAACAAAATCAATATCAAGGGGATGGGTAAAGATGTCATCAACATCAAGGAGCATGTCCTTGTAGCTCAGGTGAAACTCCACCAGGTCAAGGTTGCTTGCCGCCAGCATATCCCTTACGTCGTGGTAACGAACCGGAATCCCGAAGGGACGGGTGAATTCATAGAAGCGTGGACTGGCAGCCGGCCCTTCTATGTCCGAAGGAAAGAAGAAGTCACCGGCCCTGAAATCATGCCGGGCCCCGAGTCCGACCAGTTCTCGCCGCCGGTATGGCGGCAAACCGTTACCCGGGCTTCTGACCACAATAACATCGTCGGTGATCGTCTCTCCCTCGGCAAGGTCGCGACTGGCCACAAGACTCTTGCCCAGAACCTCCCGGTTCATCATCTCTCCCTGGGTTACCACCCTTTCATTGCTGCTGCCCAGGGCCATCTCCACCTCCCTGATCGCCCGCACCATTGCCCTGAACTCATCGGGCAGGAGACTGACCTTGTGATCGTTGCCCTCGAGGGTGCGATCAAGGGTAAAATGTTTCTCTATCACCATGGCCCCCCGGCTCACCGCGGCAACGGGTATCGAGATCCCCCGTTCATGCCCGGAATAGCCGACAAACCCGCCCCCTATCTCCTTGAGCCGATCCATGTACTTCAGGTTTATGTCCTTGAACGGCGCGGGATAGGTTGAATTACACAGCATCAACACAAACTGAGAACCGGCCGTTTTAAGGACATCAACCGCCTGCCTTATTTCCGTCTCGGTTGACATCCCGGTTGAACAGATAAGAGGCTTGCCGGTATCGGCCATGGCCTTCAGGAGATCATGGTTGGTCAGATCCGCCGAGGCCAGTTTGTAGGCACACATGCCGTATTTCTCAAGCAAGGACAGACTGCGCTGATCAAAGGGAGTACATAACGGACGGCCGCCATTTTCCCGGCAGTAATCAAATACCGCGAACATATCGTCAGGTGACAGTTGATACTTGGCAAGAAGGTCAAGGGTGTACTGGGCCCCTAGATCCGCGCTTACATCATCGGCCCGGCCCTGATTTTTGTACAGGCTGTCCATATCTCGCATCTGAAATTTAACAAAATCCGCCCCGGCGTCTATCGCGGCATCAACCAGGTGCCGGGCCGAGGCGACACTGCCATTATGATTGTTCCCGATCTCAGCGATAATCATGACCGGAGCGTCCTCGGTCAGAGGAAAACCGTCAATTACCATATCGGGGTCACGTTTCCTGGCAATGGCCACCAATCGATGTCTTTTATCAACAAGAGGAATGGCGTTTATCTTTTTACTCAACCTCTTGCGGATAACTTCAGCGGAATCACCGATACGGGCGAATTCGCAGTCGCGATTAACGACATTCGCCACCTTCTGCGACAGACTGACGTTACGCTGGGCCACCACCCAACGACGGAAATCCCCGTCGGTCATGATCCCCTCAAGCCGGCCCGACTGACTCACGGCTACAATAAAACGGTGCCTGTTGCGTCCTATCTTTTCAAGGGCCCGGCTGATGCAGTCTTCAGCAAAAACGATATATGCGGAAATATTTCTGTCGATAATCACAAACCCACCTCCATCTACCATAGTAAAAACGGCACTACCACGCGGTCCAGCCGCCATCAACAACCAGCACCGAACCCGTCATATAGCTTGACGCCTCGGACGCGAGGAAGAGAAACGGCCCGTCAAGCTCGTTTTTCTCACACATCCTGCCAATGGGTGACAACCTTGAAAAATTTTCCAGAAACATCTCCCCGTGTCCGGCGTAGACCCCGTGAGGGGCGATGGCGTTACAGCGGATATTGTCCCTGGCGTATAACGTTGCCAGATACCTGGTGAAATTGGGCATGAACGATTTGCTGACCACATAGTCAACCGGTTTGTAATTCACCTTGCCGTCTCCCATGTCATACAATTGCTGGTTGGGCGAAACAAGAGAATAGGACGACGCGACATTGATGATATTGCCCCCGTCCTGCCGCAACATCTGCTTGCAAACCGCCTGTGTCATCTGGACCGCTCCGATCAAATTGACCTCAAGTGACTTTCTAACAAGTTCTATCGGATAGTCCTCAAAACGACTTGAATCATTCCGGCCGATGCCCTCCCGGTCAAACTTGGCGTCAATGGCGGCGTTATTGACCAGCACGTCGACGCGGCCAAACCGGCTTACCACCATCCCGAGACACCTGTCGATACTGGAATGACTGGTGACATCAAGGTCGCAGACCAGAAAATTTTCACAATCGAACTCCGCCTCCAGCCCCTTAGCAATCCCGGACACAATCCCGGCATTATGCCCGGCAACAACCACCTTGGCCTGGTTGCGGAGATAGGCTCGGCATACCTCTGTCCCTATCAGTCCAAACGCGCCAGTGACGACGATGACCTTACCCCGTACCGACACGACGTCGTTATCAACCATTTTCACCCTTGATCCTCAGCATACCGTTGGAAATTCCAGCCACATGCGCACAGGCCGGTTGCGAACAGGCTGTCAGACAACAAACCTGCCGATTAATTTCATGTCACACTGACCGGTACATTTCATCTCCCGGTCAAGTTCAAAATGACTGCGCCTTAAGCGCTCGTATTCCCCCCCGTTCCATATCTCCCGCAATGACTGTTTTCTGGTGTCGCCGAGGATGATCTCGTTATTAAAATCCTCCACGCACATAGCAGCCTCGCCATTTGACTTTATGGTCATTGACGACCAGGGGAACTGACAGAATTCGGTCCAGTGAATCGAGTTTGTCCCTTCGTTTTTGTCCTGATACCACTGCTGGTCCTGACTCTTCAAATAGATGTATACATCGTGGCCGGAGAATGCTTTCTGTAATTTTTTAAACTCATCCAGCTGGTCTTTACGGTTAAGGTCAAGCATAGTGATAACTATTGTAGTAGTAAATCCATATTTCTTCTTGGCCTCAAGCATACAGATAATTTTCTTATATGCGGCTTCAAAATTAGACGCGTCTCCCCTTATTTTTTTATGAATAAAATCATCAACGCTTTCAATTGAATACTTTATATATCCGAGACCGTTATTGAATATATCAATATTTTTCTCAACATTGATATTCGCCGGATTGCAACTGAAATAAGATTGAAGCCCCTTTTCCGTCATTTTCTTTACCCTTTCAGGCAATCTTGTGTCAAGCAAAGGGTCGCCATATCCATGCAACTGCACTACCTTTGGTATTACATGAAGAAAATAATGATTTTCGCTCATATCATTACGGCTTATACCGTATTTTTCCTCAACAAATGCCTGCCATTTCTCCCACTCGAGAGACGAAAACGGCTCTATCTCGTCGATAACACGGTCAAAAACCCTATCATCCATGGTCTCGACCTTCCGGGTCATCATCGTCGTCCTCGGGCACATTTCACAACGCATATTGCATGCGTTTGTTGTCTCTATATTATAGACAACCGGGACCTCACTTCTGTATTCTTCAAACCTGTCAATCACCTCCCTGCTGTCAATCTTTTCACCTGACATAATTCTTTGTTTGAGATCAAAAATGCTCATGTAAAAATTAATATCTATCATCAAGGCCTCCTGTATCAGACCGTTGAAAAAGCCGTCCATGGATTTTTCAACTTCGGTTGGCCAAAACAAGTTCCGGCCAACCTCTCGATTTCACCAGATCATCTGGTTGCAAAATCCGTCCTGGCCTTTGCAACCAGATGATCTGCGAAAATATACTTCTTCATTGCGGCCTCCGCGATTACCCAGTCGTCAATATCATCAATGTCAAGCGCTGAATATTCAGGCATTTCATATATCTTTATCCTGCCGCACAGCCTGTTTCCATTTTTCACAAAACCGCCAACGGTATTAATATAGAAAGCTCCATTTTCCATAAGCTCTCCCTCTATCTCTTGTCTTCTTGGACGAAACCTGTAGTCGTAATTAACGGGAGAACCGTCTTCGTTCCATAAAAACACCTTAAGCCTCGCGCAGGAGAGCAATGAATCACATCCGCTTTCACGATATCCGGCCAGGGCACCTTCAAGATCGACCGTTCTGATCAGGGGATTTGTCGCCTGCGCCAGGATAAAAACGTCATCATCGTCGAAGTCATGTCTACCGAGAAATTCAAGAACAACGCTCTCGGTTGAAGAATGATCCTGCGCGTTTGCCGCATCCCTCATGTATACCTTCACCTTGTCGAGGGCAAACCCCTCGACCACGCTCCTGATCTCGTCGCAATCAGTGGCCGCATAGACCGCATCGATCCCCGATACCGCTGAAAGCGCCCGCAGAGCCCAGAAAACCAGCGGCCTCCCGCAGAATTCTTTTATATTCTTCATCGGAATCGACTTGCTGCCGCATCTGAGCGGCACAAAAGCTATGGTCTTCATATTCTCCCTTTGCTGTCTATCATCCCGTTAACAGACTGTTGAAAAAGCCGTCCTGGCTTTTTCAACTCCCGGTTGGCCAAAACAAGTTCCGGCCAACCTCTCGATTTCACTGGTTTTTTCAACCCGGTGAAATCGGCGACGCGTCCGTGCGCCGCGACCAGCCCGTTTTTCAACGGGCTGTTAAAAAAGCCACGGACAGCTGACAGATGCCCCAACATTTTCCGGCAGGGGGCTTTCCCTGTAATCATTTGCAAAATAAACGCCAATGGGCGCCCGAAATGACAACTAATTGATATAGTTAACATATATCGGAAGAAGACAGGGGGGACTTGAAGAAAAACAGGAAAAATTTTCCCGCCGGGGATAGCGAAATCCCCGGGTTCACCCCTCGAAACCGATGAACCGGCGGCGTCCGAAGAGACGGATAGCAATGAGGCCGATCTCGTAAAGGACCACGAGGGGCGCGGCCATGAGGAACTGGTTAACAATGTCCGGGGTCGGGGTCACCACCGCGGCGATAACAAAGGCGGCCAGCACCGCGTATTTTCTCCCGGCAGCCAGTTTTTTCACGTCAGCCAGACCGATCTTGGCGATAAAGACCATGACAATGGGGAGTTCAAATACAAAGCCGAAAGCGATGAGCAACCGCAGACACAGAGAGAAATACTCCTTCACTGCCGGCATTACCCTTAAACCGTCGCCGGAATAGCTGCTCAGAAACTTGAACGCCGGCGGGAAAACGACAAAATAAGCAAAGAGGTTGCCGGATATAAAACAGAAGACGGAAAGGAGGATGAAGGGAAGAAAGACCTTGCGTTCATTTTTATAAAGACCAGGGGCAACAAAACGCCATGCCTGATGAATTATAACCGGCGAGGCGATGAGGATGCCGCCGGCAAGGGCAAGTTTCAGATAAAAAAAAAGGCCTGCTGATAAGAGTTGAAGATAATCTTCGAGCCTTCGGGAAGAACCCGGGCCAGGGGAAGAAAGAGCCAATCGGCAAGCTCACGCGAGTAATTGTAGCAAATCCCGAAGCCCGCCGTCACCGCGATCAGACTCTTGATCAGGCAGTTGCGCAAGTCGCGCAGATGTTCAGTCAGGGCCTGTTTTTCAAACTCTTCCATATTGTAAGTTTACGATTTACGGTTTACGGTTTAGAAGTCCGTTGGCAATGGACTGTGCTGACCTGAAAAAATATTCGATTCCGCCGCAATTGGCAAAGAATGATTCCCGCGCGCCATGAAAACTGACAAAAAAAAATACCAGGACGGCCTTGACCTCCTCCGCCGACCGGCCATGCCCCTGGTCCGTCTGCTCATCCTGCTTTATATCACCGGCCCCTTTATCACCATTGACGAGCTGACCGGGGAATTGAACGAAGAGGTGGATACCGGCCAGGTCGTCTACCCTGATCCGGCCGCGACCCTGGCCCCGTATTCCCGGGAACTGAGGCTGATCGAAAGGATCAAAGACAACGGCTCCGCCGCCCCCGGGACGGTAACGACCCCGGCGGGAGACCCGCTCGATCCCCTGGAGGCAGTGGAACTAATCGTCGGCCAGAAGATCATGACCCGGGAGCTTGAAACGATAAACAGCCGCCTGTGCCGCCCCTGCCATTGTTCCCTCTGCTGCGTGGGACCGACAAAAGACATGGCCCAGGAATTCTTTGAGATTCCCCTTGCCGCCACCGAGGTCAAGGACTTTGCCCTTGACCTTGTCGATACCCCGGAGAGCCGCGAACTCAATCCAGACTCCGGATACCGGCCCGACGGCATCCCCTTTTACCGCCGCCCCGCGGCCATCTACCGCTTCCGCGACGGTTTCAGTCTCATCCTGCCCAAAAAAAGCCGCTGCCCCAACCTTGACGAACCGGATGGCTGCGCCATCTACCACCGCCGTCCGGAGGTCTGCCGCCGCCCCCAGATATTCCCCTATCTGCTCGAAAAAAAAGGCGACACAAACATCGTGAGGAAAAAACTTCTGGCCGTAATCGACTGCCCCTATGTCCGCGACCTGAAGGAAGAAATCGCCGCCTACGCCGCCGGCTGCGGCGCGGAACTGGTCCTGCGGCACAACAAGGGTTAACAGCCCGTTGAAAAACTGACTGTACGCGGCTGATGTCCGCGCCGCCGATTTTGCCGGGTTGAAAACCCCGGTGAAATCGAGAGGTTGACCGGAACTTGTTTTGGCCAACCAGAGTTAAAAAAGCCATGGACTGATTTTTCAACACTCTGTTAACGGTCTGTTAATGGACAGCTTTTTTTCAACCCTCTGTTCATAGAGCGCTTACGGACTGAAGACAAAAAAACAGGGGGCCCGAAAAGGGCCCCCTGTTGCAAACCTGTCGCGACCACGTACGCCTACGGCTCGATCGGGCCGCTCAGCTCCCCGGGGATGAGCCGGAGCTTGAAGCTCTGGCCAATGGTGTAGTCATAAGCCCCGCCGCTGGTCTTGGCAGGACTCAGGGTAAAGGTGTAGGTGGCGTTGCCCCCGGGCGCGGCGACATTGCCGATGACCGAAGAAGCGTTGTAGGTGGTGGTCGGCCCGGTGATGGAAAAGCTCCCGTCGCTCTGCTTATACTCTATATTACTTACCCCCGGATCAGCGGTCACAGCCACCCCGGCGATACCGTTACCACTGCTGTCCTCGACATCCATGGAGAATACCGCGTCAGCCGTGGAGAACCCGAGCGCCGGCAACAGGGTGTTTACATCGGAAGTCCTGGTGTAATAAAATTTCACCGTTCCGGTATAATCGCTATCCTTGCCGATCTGCAGGTTTGCCGAGGTGTAGTCGGTGCCGTCGACATTCCTGCCCTTGGCGTGGAGATAAAAATCATAACCGGTTGGAACATTTATGCTGTAATGGCCGAGAATGCCGGTTACCGAATTCTGGGTCGTGGCGGACGACAGCACCGAGTCATCCACCGGGTTACGGGCCTCGATGGCCACCCCGCCGAGCATGTCCCCGCTGTTGCTGTCCTCAAGGGTACCGGTAACCGTGGCCCTGGCCGAACAGTTCACGGTCACGGTCACCGCGGCGGTGGCAGTGCCGGAGGGGCTGGCGGCCACGCAGATCCTGTCCGACGGCTGGGTCTTGACCGTTACATGATACCCTGCGCCATAGATAACCTTAGTGACAAAGGCCGGGGTCCCATCCGTCGACACGGTCAGGTCATCGCCGCCGTTGTTCTGCAGGACCACGGAATCACTGCCGAGGCCGCTCACATTCGCGCTGATCTGGTTGTAAACCGGGTCGTCGCTGCCGCAGCCGGAAACAGTGAGCAGGGCCATGGCCGACAGGGCCACCCCAATAAAAAACACATGTTTTCTCTTCTTCATGACTTCCTCCATTTTTTCATATCCGTATATCCGCCCCGCCGGAACGCCATAAAAACAATCCGGGGAACCTGTTTTCAAGCGTAGGCAGGATAACACCGGCTAACCTACAGATTCCCTACAGAAGGTGAAAATATTTTTTCAAAGCAGAAACAAACGGGAAATGAACCGGGAGTGAAAAGCCATGGACGGCTTTTCCAACGGCCTGATACAGGTTACCGGATACCCGGAGGACGACGGAATTTCTTTCGGCCTGTGGCCTCGGCAATGATCCCGGCGGTAAGGGATGAAGGCTCAACGCCCGCGGCGGCGAGGACCCTCACACAATGGCGGGACACCGACAACGCCCGGTCGCGCTGCCCCCGGGCAAGGTAACAACGCACGAGCCCCTGATAAAACTCCTCAATCAGATCGTCGGCCTCAAGCCCACGGAGATAAACATCGCAGGCGGCAACGAATTGTTTTTTTTCCTCAAGGCCACGACAGAACTCCCCCACATGGCAGATGAACTTGTCCCGCAGACGTTCACGTACCGGAACGGCCCAGCCCCCGGCCTCCTGGCTCAGGAAATCTCCCCGGTAAAGCCCGAACGCCTTTGCCAGAGCTCTGCCGCCGCCAACGGCATCGGCAGAGGTGAGCAGTAACTCAAAGGCCCGGAAATCGATATAGCAAAGGTCCCGGGCAAGACTTACCCGGCCCATGCGGTACACCACCGCCCCGCGAACGCCGAGGATCTTTCGCAACCGGGTTATGGTGACTTCCAGACTCTTGTGCGCCGCGTCACCGTCGGCATCCGGCCAGAGTATATCAAACAGAGTGGCCTCGTTCACGTCATCCCCGCCCATGGCAATCAGGACCATAAGCAATTCCAGAGGTTTTTTCGGCGTCTTGCCGCGAAAACCAAGGCGAACGCCGTCAACAAAGATCTCGAAACGACCAAGGGTATAGATTTTGACCGGCCACGGCCATAATTCAAGATGAACGGGAAGACAGGCGGGAACAAGCCGGCGGCGGCGAACGAGATCGCGGACGTAATCCGCCTCTATCCCTTCATCCAGCGCCATGACGCACAGATTCGCCATCAGCTCCGGATGCCACCAGGAAAAGTTCACATATCCCCGGCGACGGCCAATCGCCAGCCCCTCGCCAAGACACCGCATCCCCTCCTCCCTGTCTCCGGCGGCAAAAGAAAAAACCGCCCGCATGAGCAGGACGACGAATCTTATCGAGTCACTGCCGAGTTGACCGGCTATCCGCGCCGCGGTCTCAAGCCCGGACATGGCCCCGGACAGGTCACCGCTGTCGTGCCGCAGATGGGCCATGGCCAGGTTACCTTGGGCCATGGCGTAATGAAGGCCAACGGTATCCGCCAGTTTCAGTGCCTGCGCCTGATGATCCATGGCACGGGGCAGATCTCCCTTGAGATGCAGATACCACGAGGTCTCGTAGTGAAAATAGAAACGATCCAGAATCCGGCCCCGCTCATCCACCCCGGCCATCCGCTTGAGAAATTCTCCGGCCCGTTCGAGATCTCCGTCCGAGAGGGAAGCCGCAACCCCCTGTACCAGCAGGAGGTAATCCCAGGTATGCACTCCGGTCTCGGCGGCAAGAGCGAGACCGGAGTCAACCGTCCGGCAGGAGGCGTCGCAGTCGCCGGTGAGCCAGACCCAGGTCCCGGCCATCCTGGCGGTTATAACCGCGAGCGGAGCCGGGGCCTGTTCCTTTCCCGTCATCCTGGAAAGAATGCTCTCGGCCCTGGGATAGTCCCCGATCCAGATGGCAAAGGTGTGGAGATAAAAACCGGCAAACATCGCAAAGGAAGAATCGGGACAGTGACCAATAAGGGCCTCAGCCCTCGCGGCCCATGAGGAAAACTGCGGATGCCGGGGTTGCCGCACCGCCAGCGCCCCGAACATCCCCGCCACGACCCCGGCTAAAACCCCGTCCTGCGACGACGACTGACGCCCCATGATTCCGTCAAGCACGGATATCCACTTGTCAAGGGGGCGCAGATCCCCCATTTCATGCAGATAGGTTCCCACCACCCCCGCCCACGCCCTGAATATCCCCGACAGGTCATCCCGGTGGGTGAACGCTTCATGGGCGCGGACGAAAAAAGGCCGGCTCCCGGCCGGATCACCGCCAACCATCCGGCACACCCCGCTCCAGTAAAGGAGCCAGGGTCGCTCGGCAAGCAGGGTCTCCGGCAACGATACAAGCCATTGCAAAAGCAGCCGGTCCCTCGCCTCGGCGACAAGCCCTTCCGCCTGACGCCCGGCCAGATCGGCCAGGGCGGCGAACCCCCCGCATTGACGGTAAAGAGCCGCGGCATCATCCATATTGCCGTCTTCCTCCAGAAAACGGGCCGCGGCCATACGCATGCCCTTTATCTCAACATCGCTGTAGGCCAGATGCGCCATCCGCGAAAGGAACTCGCGAAACAGGGGGTGGTAACCGTAAACCGGCTCGTACCTGCTGTAGCGCTCGATGAAATAATTACCCGCCTGCAGTCTGGTCAAAACACTCCCGGCGTCATCCCGACCGGTGAGCCGGACAGCCAGGCCGGGAGTAAACTCCGGCACCATGGCGGTCCGCTGCAAAAAATCCCGCAGCCCCCCGTCTAAACCGGCAAACACCTCCTCGGCAAAATAGGAGAATATCTCTTCATGGCCCCCGAGTCCGGCCACTCCGGGGACAGATTCCCCTACCCCGCCGAGCAGGACCAGGGCCGCGGCCCAGCCCCCGGCGGCCTTGGATATCCGCCGGATCTCGGCTGGCCCGAGCTCCCCGCCGCTCTGGAGCCTGATAACCTCCCCGGCCTCATCATCGGTAAAGCGTATGTCATCCCAACCTACCACCGCCATCGCCTTGTTCGCCCGGATCCGGATCAGCTCCCGGGGAGGATGATCACGACTCATGATGACGACGCCGGATCCCTCCGGGACCACTGCCAGGCCATTTTTTATGATCTCATGGAGGGAGGAATCAGGGCTCAATTCATGATAATTGTCCAGTACCAGTAGGCCGGACGAGGGGAATCTGACAAAAAGGGCCTCGAAATAACGCCGGGCAAACATCGGGGCCGCGGCCCGATATTCCGGAGACAGCAGGGGCAGATCCCCACCCTGTCCGGGAGCCGACTTTTCCACCGCCATCCCGAGGTAATGGAAAAAAGTGCTCGGCTCATCATCGCGCCGATCAAGACGATACCAGATAAAAGGAAACGAACGCGAAGCAAGGTAATCGGCGACCAGGGTGGTCTTACCGGAACCAGCAGGGGCGGAGACATACACCAGCGACCGGCGCAATTCCTTGTCCAGCCGGGAAAACAATCGTTCCCTCGGGCATGCCCCGAACACCAGCGGAGGGGCTATCTTACTGACAGGATATTTCATCTTCCGGCCCCGGCACCTGTCATGCATGAACTTAACAGTATCACCACGTTCGCTACACAAGAATGATGCAACAATATGTTAGTCGGAGATTCTTTGCAATGCCCATTTTTAAATGTCATATCCAAACATATTAAGGGGGTCTTGAAAAATGGAGTTCACCCCCCACCCCGCAATTGCCAAAGGGAGGTAATCTTTCTAATCCTCTTTTCCGGCAGGGCGTCCCAGTGAATCAAACCGTCCGCCTGCTCCCGGGTCAGGGAGACGATTCCCTCACTGATGATCCCGGCGTTTATCCGGACATCCCAGGGCCGCGGTGCTGTTTTTTCAAGCAGACAGGCGGTCGGGACCGCGTAGATCACGGCCTGCCCGGCCAGGGCTTTGGCCTGACTGAGAATGGCATAGGCCAGATCGAGAAAGCCCTTGCCGTCACCAAGCCAGAGCCCGGCCGGGTCGATCATTCCTCCGGCGGCAACCAGAACGCCGACCTCAAGCCCGGCAAGCCCGGCGACACGCAGTTTCTCCCCGTGCTCAGACTGCCCCTTCAGGCTCACGGCAAAATTCAATGCCGGAAAGGGTACGGAAAAAGGCCGGGTGAGAGTGAAGCCCTCCTTCATCGCGGCAGTGGGCATCAGGAGCTTCTTGCCATCGATCAGGGTATTGACCCTTATCTGCGCGAGGCAGGGATGGGGCTCAATGTAAACCACTTTCGCGGCGCGATAGATTGGATCACGTCGCAGGGTCTCGGCCAGACGACCGGAAACCACGGTTAACTGTTCCGGGGCCGGATTGAGCAAGACCCGCAATTCATCCCGGCTCCATCCGACGGCAGTCCTGGTCGTCATTCCTTACATACTCGGACTGACGAGGAGGGGATTTCCCAGAGTTGCCGCAAACGATATCGGGGTTACCTCCACCCGGCCGCGACCGGCTATGCGGTGATCTTTCGTCCGCGCCGCCATCCTTGTAAAACCGGAACGGACCAGCTTGCTAATATCGTCCCACATGGTCTCACTGCCCATGATCGCCACCGTAATCTCGCCGTCACCACGGCCGAAGGTCCCGACATAGGTCTGACGGGCGGCGTTGGTAAAACCGGTTTTGCCGCCTTCGGCCCCCCTGATCCGCCAAAGGGCGCGGTTATGGTTACGGAGAGTGCGACCGAACGAGGTACGTTTACGCACTCTTGCCACCCGACGGGCGAACTCGGGGTTGTCCATGGCACGGTTAAAGATGGTTACCAGGTCGCGGGCGGTGGAATACTGCCCCCGGGCGGTAAGACCGGTGGCGGTTTTACATACAGTGCGACTGCCCCCCCATATCCCGGCCTTATAGGTCATCATTTTCGCGAAAAGCCTTTCCGACCCGGCGATCTTTTCCGCCAGGGCGACGCTGGCGTCATTGGCGGAACTCATGAGCACGGCGTCAATAAGCTCGCCGGCCCGATAGGTTGCGCCGGGACGGAGATAAATTTTGGACCGGGGCATGGCCGCGGCCCGACGCGAGGGCCGGACCCGGTCATTATCATCGAGATAATTTATGGCGATGAGCGCGGTGAGGATCTTGATGGTACTGGCCGGCTGGGCCCGGCGATCAGGAGCGCGGGAAAGGAGGACATCACCGGTCTCGTTGTCCATTACCAGATAGCTCCGCGCCGATATCCCCCTGGGACGCATGAAAACGGCAACGCGATGGCGGCTTCTCCTCACCCTGACCTGGTGCTTGACCCGGGCGCTGATTATCGTAAGCGGCGTTCTTTTCCCTGCCGCCACCGGACGCTTGGCAGTGGTCCGGATAATTTTTTCAAATCTCTTCGCCGCCGGAGCCCGGGTCTTTGCCGAGGCTGATATGATTTTAGTGAAAGAAAAGGCGTTATTGACCATCAACAAAAAAAGGGTCACGAAAATCGCAAAACAGAGACGGCGACGTGATATAATTTTCATATTTCTTATTTCATTAATTAATATGTAACCACATATCCCATGATCGCCAAAACATCAATAATAGCCGCATCAACGACCTGATTTTAATCATAAAGGACAGGCAAGACATCGTGCAACTATTTTCCTTAAAAAACAATAAGTTACATGGACAGGCACATGATATGGTGTAGTAACGGATTAAAGCCACAAGATATGGAATCAGATCTGGTTGTTTTTTGGGTGAGAAATATATCCTTATATTTCAAGATGATGGCCCATGTGCAGACAAACACAAGCGGAGAAGAGACAACTGTACCGATCAGCGGCGGTACAATGTTTTACTGAAATATGGGCCCTGATCTTAAAACAAGTACAGTAAAGGTATATGGAATAGAATTCGGACTGCTGGCCGCGGCCGGGAATCCATTGATGATTACCTTTAATCCGGAAAGGATTGAGGAAACCCTGAAAGGCCGGATCCTGACCCGGAGTCGGGTGATTACCGGGGACGATGGAGGAATGATCGCCGGGATAATTGCCGCTGAGCTTGAATTTTTCCCGGACTTTACCGCCAATCCCCTCCTGGCCACGGCAACACCGTTACAGAAGAAGGTCTGGCGGCAGATAATGGCAATAAAACGGGGGGAAACAAAAACCTATGGTGAAATCGCCGCTGCTTTAGGCAACCCGGGACTGGCCCGGGCCGTGGGTCGCGCCTGCAACGCCAATCCCCTGGCCCTGATCATCCCCTGCCACCGGGTGGTGGCAAAGAATAATATCGGCGGTTTTGCCGGGCCCCTTGCCGCCAAAAAGACCCTGCTGCGGCTTGAAGAGGTAAACCTGAACTCGTAATTCAGCAACCAGGCCGTTTTCCCAACAGACTGCTAAAGGAACTTAGCCACCCTCCGGGGAATACCGTCAAGAGGCACCACCTCGTCAACCCCGCCGGCGTCGATGGCCTCCTTGGGCATTCCGAAGACCACGCAGCTCTTCTCGTCCTGGGCGATATTTTTTGCCCCGGCCTCTTTCATCTTCATCATTCCCTGGGCCCCGTCCCGACCCATGCCGGTAAGAATAACCCCGATGGCGTTGGCGCCACCATAGGCGGCAACCGAATTAAACAGTACATCCACCGCCGGACGCTGGTGACAGACCAGGGGGCCGGTCTTGACCTGGACGTAATAGCGGGCGCCACTGCGGCGCATGACCATGTGATAATTACCCGGGGCGATCAACGCGGTGCCGGGAACCACCGAATCACCGTCACAGGCCTCCTTTACCCTGATCTGACAAAGCTCATCAAGACGCTCGGCAAAACTGGCGGTAAACTTGGCCGGCATGTGCTGCACCACCATAATCCCGGGAATGGTGGGCGAGAACTGCATCAGCACCCTTTTCAACGCCTCGGTACCTCCGGTAGAGGCACCGATGGCAATGACCTTATTGGTACTCTCGGCCAGCGACAGCCTTGAACTTACTACCCCGGTTGCGACCGCGGTCGGCGCGACCGTATGTTTCCGCACCCTTACCCGGGCCGCGGCCCGGATCTTTTCGGCCAGCTGCACGCTCATATCACCAACGGAATAGGCCTCGCCGGGCTTGCAGACCACCTCGACCGCGCCGGAATCAATGGCCTCAAGCGCCAGAGCCCCGCCTTTTCTGGTAAGGGAACTTACAATGATCACCGGCAGGGGGTAATGTTTCATCAGCTTGCGGAGAAAGGTGATCCCGTCCATCCGTGGCATCTCGACATCAAGGGTGATCACATCGGGCTTGAGCTTGACAATCCTGTCCCGGGCCACATAGGGGTCAGGGGCGGTGCCGACCACCTCAATATCAGCCTCCTTTGACAGCTCTTCGCTGAAGACCTTACGAACCACTGCCGAATCGTCAACCACCAGAACTCTTATCTTTTCCATCAGAAATTCCGCTCCCGGTTCAGGTAGCCGGCCGGCATACGCCTAATTCGCCGCAACAGAGGAACATAGTGCCGTGATCAGTACGGTAAAGGATGGGGGCAGAATCAGCCAGGGCCACCGCCGGGGCAAAATCATCTTTTCTATTCGCCTCCGGGATACCAAGGCGACAGCGGCCTTCGGGATCGACCCGGCTCAAAATCCCCCCCACCACCATATTGGTGGCCTCCCGAACCGCGTCCAGAACAATGGCATCCTCAACGGCCTCGACATCAATCCCCATAAAGTTCAAGGCAATATTGCGCGCCAGTTCCTCGGGGAAATAAAACCGGACCTCGGTTACCCCGTTACCGCTGATCTCGACCTTGCCCTCAACAAAGGCCGCCGAGAGCCCCTCGCAACTCGCGAGCGGCTCTCCGGCCTCCTCGACGGCAATAAAAAACATGGTCCCAAAGATATCGGCAAGGCTCTGATATACCTCCCGGCGAAAATGTTCCTCCATCTCAAATCCCCCTCTTTCATGTCAAAAATCCATATCATCCTCTTCCGATCCCGCGCCGGTATTTTCCGCCACCTGTTCAGCCCCGTAAGCCGCTTCAAGGGCCTTGAGCATCACCTCTTTGATGGTCTCGGGGACAAAAGGCTTTTTAACGTAGCCGGCCGCGCCCAGCGCCCTTGCCTCGGCCATCATCTTTTCCCCGCCCTCGGTGGTGATGAATATCACCGGCAGATTACGCTCGACATCGTTGGCCTTTAAACGACGGAGCATGTCAATCCCGTTCATCACCGGCATATTGATATCGCAGAGAATCACATCAATCCAGTTATCCTCAAGAATATCCAGGCCCTCGCGACCATTGCCGGCCTCATGGAACTCTCCGACCATAATCCCGCTCATCTCAACCACCCTTTTCACCAGGGCCCGCATGGTGCCGGAATCATCAACTATCAGGATATTGAAAGCCATAATCGTATTCCCGGAGGTTCAGTCAATATCAAGAAGGTCTTCCGCCTTCTCCATCTCAATCACCATCTCGGCCATCAGGAGGTCGAGATTCCTTTCTTCCAGTCCCATTCCCGTGAGCTTTTCACCCCGCATCCGGGTAGCGAGGCCGTCGGCTCCGACCCCGATCCCCATGGAAATCACCAGACTGTTGGCCAGCCCCACCACCACTGAGAGGTCGTCTTTTTCCAGGACATCTTCATCATGATGACTGCGCACCGCGATGGTGATCCCCTCGGGAAACTTCCATTTTTCCATAATCAGACCGCCAAGCTCGGAATGGGTCATGCCGATCACCTCGGTCTCAGCCTCACTGAAGGCCATGCCCGCTTCGGTCTTCTCGACGATCAGTTTAAATTCATCGGCAACAAAACTGCTCAGGATCCGCTTACCGATATCATGGAGAAGCCCGGCGGTAAAGGCATCGCCGCTGTCAACCCCCTTGACCCGGGCGGCAATAAGCTTGGCCATGATCGCCGCCGCGACCGAATGCTTCCACAGATCTCCCTGGCTCAGCTGATAACCGGTCCCGACCGCGCCCTTATAAAACCGGGCGCTGGAGCTGGTAACAATGATGTCTTTTAAAATATCCTGGCCGATGACCACCACCGCCTCGCCAAGGGAACTGACTTTGCGCGGCAGGCCGAAATAGGCGGCATTGCATATCTTCAGGACATTGGCGGTGATCGCCTGGTCGTATTGAATGATATCGGCCAAATCACGGGCAGTGGTCTCAGGATTATCCATGATCGCCATCACCTGCTGCGCCACCCTGGGAAAGGCGGGGATATGCTTGACCAGCGCCATAATTTCCTCAACCCTGCTCATACCTCCACCTCCTCTCTGCCTCCGGCCTTGAGCCGAGTTACACCACTGCCGACCTCAAGACTCACAGTACGGTTGACGGTACCGCCGATGTCCTCCCTGGCAATAATGATCTTGTTCTTTAAAAACATCTTCCTCAGGATCATGTAATTCCGCTTGCCGATATTAAAGACTCCGTCGGAATCCATGATCTGACCGCCACCGAATACCTTGACCACCATCCGGCTCTTGCCGGCTCCCAGGGCATAGGCGGCCTTAAACAGCCGCGGGACCCCGGAATCGGCAAACATATACGGTTTCACCTGCGCCTTTTGCGGATCAAGGCTCGATTCGGGCAGCATGTAATGCAACAGGCCGCCGACCTTGACCTTTTCATCCCACACCACCACCCCGATACAGGAGCCGAGGGAATAGGTAATAAGGGTGTCGCCGGGGTCCTTGCTGACCTTCATGTCAGAGATACCGACAATTACCTTCATAAATTTCTCCTCTTACCGTCTGTTGAAAAAATCAAATGCAGCCCCCCAGTCGGTTTTTTCGACAAACGACTAAACCTCACGCCGGTAAGCGGTGGTGGCCACCTGTTTAAAACCATGGTCAAGACGGGAAATAGACTCGGAATGACCGATAAACAGATAACCACCAGGGGAAAGGGCGTTAAAAAATTTCCGCACCAGCTTTTCCTGAGTCTCACGATCAAAATAGATCATAACATTGCGGCAGAAAATGATATCAAAGCAATTCCCCCACCTGAACTCTTCAATAAGATTCAAACGCTTGAAGTTCACGTGGCGTTTAAGGGGATCCTTGATCTTGACATAACCGGCGCTGCGGCCGACCCCTTTCTGAAAATACCGCTTCAGCATCTCCGCCGGCACCGTTTTCACCCTTTCTTCAGGATATACCGCCTTGTCAGCTGCGGCCAGAACCCGGGTCGAAATATCGGTGGCCTGAATGGTAAAGGTGGAAGCACGACCGCGGGCACGAAAATAATCGTCAATAACCATCGCCAGGGTATAGGGTTCCTCACCCGAAGAGCAGGCCGCCGACCAGACGGAAAGTTCTCCCGGACTTTTACCGCCCAACTCCGGCAGAACCATTTCGACCAGAAGGTCAAAATGGGCCTTTTCCCGGAAAAAGCTGGTAAAATTAGTGGAAACCGCATCAATAAGAAGAACAAGTTCCTGTCCACTTGAATCAGCGGTAACCAGATCGTAATATTTCCGGAAACCATTGATCCCCAGTTTTCGCATCCGCTTTGACAGACGGGCGTTCAGGAGTTCTTTTTTTTCCGGCTTAAGAAAAATGCCGACCTTTTCATAAATCAGGCTGCTGAAGAGCCCGAACTCACGATCGTCAAGTTTTTCCACCGTTTCAAAAGAGAAATTTTTTTTATTGCCTGCGCCGGCGTCCACTCTCCCCCCATCGATGATGCGGTAAATCCAGTCGTTTCACCATAATGGCGTCATAATAATTTCGATCTACCGCGTCGTAGCACATTTTGTTCCCTCGACATACCTGATGTATGGTCTCGCTCACAAAAATACGCTACTCCCTGGTATAGTCGGAATTATCACATAGCCATCCCCTGATTTATTACGAGTTCATCAACCATGGAAATTTCGCAAAAGCCCCTTCTTTCCGTCATTTCGGCGAAGGCAGGAAGCCATAATGTGTTTCATCACAGGATGCCGGATCAAGTCCGGAATAACAAAAATGATGATTTACGACTTTTTACGACGCCATCAACCATAACTTTATCACTCTCCCGGACGCCCGAAGGGCGGCGGGGTGAAATTTCCGCCGGAGTGGAAATCCGGCAAAAAACGCATGAATTCAGATAAATACGTACTCGGTTACCACTAAGCCGTCACGGATTCAGGACTCTCTGAAATCGTCAAGGGCGCCGCCGGACACAACCTTTTCGACATCAAGGAGAATTCTGACTTCTCCGTCAACCTTTGCCATACCCATTATATTCCCGGCATCAACCGCCTTGCCGCCGAAACTGGGGGTTGGTTCAAGATGTTCCCGGTCAACATTCATGACCTCGGAGACCGAATCGACCACCAGGCCGACCATCATCGTCCCCTCGCCGCCACGGACCTCGATCACCACAATGCAGGTGCGGTCGTTATACTCCCTCTCATCCATCCCGAACTTCAGCCGCAGGTGAAGCACCGGGATCACCCGGCCGCGGAGGTTTATTACCCCCCGGATAAAATTCGGGGTATGGGGGACGGCGGTGATCTCCATGACCCCGATAATCTCCCGGACATTGAGAATGTCTACCCCGTACTCCTCCTCGGCAAGGGTAAAGGTCAGATACTTGCCCGTCAGGTCATCAAGATTTCCCGCCAGGGTTTCTTCCATCAATTCTGCCATGTCACACCTCGATCAAACGATTTCGGCCTCGGTTTCAACCTCCGGCACCGATGTATCCTTATCATCCATTGCCTCAGTCCGGCTGTCGGCTACAGCAATAAGCCCGGCAAGATCAAGAATCAGGCCGACCCGACCGTCACCAAGTATAGTGCCGCCGGCTACCCCGCGAATGTCTTTCATGTAACCACCAAGACTCTTGATCACCACCTCCTGCTTGCCGAGAAGTTAATCGACCATCAAGGCCCGGAGGCGGCCTTCGTTCTCAACCACCACCACGATCGCCTCGCAGGGATCGGTAAAAGCAGACTCGACCCCGAACACATCGCCAAGTCTGACAATAGGAATAATACGGTCACGGATCATCAACGCCTCGCCACGACCATGGACAGTATTATACTGCTCCCGCCGCGGCCGGATGGACTCCTGGATGGCAATGGTCGGAATGATGTAACGCTCGCTGCCGACCCGGACGATGATTCCGTCAATGATCGCCAGGGTCAACGGCAGACGGATGATGACCTGGGTCCCATCCCCCGGCTGGCTGACAATCTCAACCTTACCCCGCAGCTTTTCCACCCCCTTCTTGACCACGTCCATCCCCACCCCGCGGCCGGAGACATCGGTAATCTGATCAGCGGTGGAAAATCCGGGAAGAAAAATAAGGTTATTCAATTCATGGTCACTGAGGGAATCCCCATCACGAATCAATCCACGGGCAATGGCCTTTTCCCTTATCTTGACGGTATTGAGACCATGGCCGTCGTCAACTATCTCAATGACTATATTACCGCCCTTCTGGTAGGCGGAAAGCTGCACTGTGCCGGTAGGGTTCTTGCCCTGGGCCTTACGTTCTTCCGGAGGCTGGACCCCGTGATCGACGGAATTTCTGATCATGTGGACCAGGGGATCGTAGATGGAATCAACCATATTGCGATCAATCTCGGTCTCTTCGCCGCTCATTACCAGGTCAACAAGCTTGCCTGATTTCTTTGACAGGTCACGGACCAGACGCACCATCTTCTGAAAGGTCTGACGTATGGGGACCATACGCATGCTCATCGCCGTCTTCTGCAACTCGGAGGTAATCCTTGAGAGCTGGGAAAAATCCTTATTGAGCTTGGGATCGGCGATATGTGATACCAGGGGATTCTGCCGCACCATCGCCTGCATGATCACAAGCTCGCCGACGGCGTTTACCAGGCCGTCCAGTTTTTCCACATCCACCCGGATCGAGGCCCCGGCCTTACTCACGGCCCGCACCGGTTTGGCCACCGGGGCCGAAGCAGCGGCCCGGGCAGGAGCGGGTTCTGTCTCCGGCGCCGGAACGACTTCGGCCGGGGCCACGGTTTCAGACACCTTTACCGAGGCGGCAGGGGCAGCCGGCACCGCCGGGGGCGTCCCTGCCGTCTTGCCCTGGAGGGCATGAATCAACTCAATATACTCACTGATATCAAATTCCTTGAATTTATCCGGCCCCTCCTCAAGGACCTCACGGACATTATCGACCATGCTCCGCAGGGTATCGCCGACACTCAGAACAACGTCGATCACATCCGAATCCATAGCCCGGCTGCAGTTCCTGACATCATCGAGAAGATTTTCGGTGGTATGGGCCAGTTTATTGATGGTTTTCAGGTTGAGAAAGCCACTGACACCTTTGATGGTGTGAAAGGGGCGAAAGATGTTATTGATGATCTCGGAATCGTCGGGATTATTCTCAAGCTCAAGGATATTGGTCTCAATGGACTCGAGATGTTCAACGGCCTCTTCGATAAATCCGGAAAGGAGCTCGGTATCCTGCAGGAAATCAGGGACCGCAGCCTCTGCCGGAGCGGATTCCGGCTCAGGCGGGGACTCCGATCCAACCACCTCCTGCTGTGCCCCGGCGGCAACATCACCCGAGACCTCATGACCGGTGCCGCCGAGGGCCTCGCGGAACCCGCTTGCCAGAGAGTCGTCAGCCCCACGACGAACGACCTCCTGCATGATCCCGATCGCCCGTCCCAGGGCCTCAAAATTCTCGACACTGTCGGACAGTTCAGCCATAATGATCCGCCCCAGAACCTTATGAAACTCCCCGGCCATACTTACCAGCCCACCAGGTCCATCGGCCCGGGCAATCTCGATCAGACTTTCAACCAGATTCACGAGATCGCCGACAACCGACAGGTCACCGGGCTCGATCATCATGATCTTGACCGCCATCTGGTCAAGCAGTTCCGCGACACTGTTCTCACGCCCCGCCATCATTACCACCCCTTTATAGATTAAACATCTGCGGCATTACTCATCGGTATCTTGAAAACAAGACGCCCTCATGACGATGATCCCAAATACATACCGTGAATCGAGATTGCGCCGACGCCATCAAAATCATTCTACAACAGGGTAGGCTACAAAATTCAAGCACTTTGAGGCCAGGGGGGATAAATAATAAAAAGCAAACCTTCCGGGTTATCTTAATTTATTGAATATACGATTAACAGTCCGTTGAAAAACGGACTGTACGCGGCTGATGTCCGCGCCGCCGATTTTGCCGGGTTGAAAACCCCGGTGAAATCGAGAGGTTGGCCGGAACTTGTTTTGGTCAACCGGAGTTGAAAAAGCCATGGACGGCTT
>JAJRZW010000010.1 GCA_024275015.1 Deltaproteobacteria bacterium
CCCGGAAAGTTCAGATAGTTATGATGGTGCCGTAAAACTGCGATCTACGGCGTCGCGGCGTCCTTTTGTTCGCTCGAAAAATGAAAAAAGAAAATAACGCGGACGAGCCGCCCGGCCTATTCCCCCTTCTGATTCTCCTTGAAAGCCGAAATAAACTCCCTGGCCTCTTCCTCAACCTTTGGCCCCGTGTGTTTAAAAGCGTCCGTGACAACATTTACCGTCTTTTGGGTCGCGGTCTTTGTTTCTTTCCAGGCCTCCCCGGTTTTCTGTCCCATATTCTTCCCCCATCCGCCATAACAGCTTGCGGAGAAAAAAAGCCCCAGGACCAGAAAGCACAGACAGGACATCAATGTCTTTTTCATTATCAATCCCCGGATCGTTGACATCGCCATCGGCAGCTCAACCTGGAACGGCCCACATATCCACCACGGCCATCAACGAAAAGGCAGCGAAGGTCGTGGAGTAAAAACAACACTGCGGCTCATTCCCCACAAAAAACCCAAAAAAGCGAAACCAGGCGCCAAACCTGATTCCGCCGGTGTTTCCAGTGGTGGGCGATACTGGGATTGAACCAGTGACCCCTGCCGTGTGAAGGCAGTGCTCTCCCACTGAGCTAATCGCCCGTTACATTTGATGCAAGCGAATATAGTGCATTCCCCCGGCGACGTCAATAAAGGGGGGGCGGCCTACGCGCTCTTTTTCTCAACCCTGCTGTTTTTGTTGAGCTTGTCACCCTTGAGATAGCCGTTAAGGCTGACCGCGGCGTTTTTAAGGGCGCAGAGTTCGCCGCACATGGAGCAACCCTTTTCCGACAGGCTCTTGCGCGATTCGAGGATGGCGCGGGCATCGTCGGGAAAAAGGAGATTATCGAATTGCCGGTTCCAGAGAAAGTCCCGACGGTCCTTTGATAGCTGTTTGTCACGGAGATCGGCCCGGCCCTTGAGCTTGACCACGTCGCCGATATGGGCCGCCAACTTCGCCGTCTTCACTCCCACGGCCACGTCCTCCTCATTGGGCAAGGCCAGATGCTCGGCCGGGGTGATATAGCAGATGAGATCAGCGCCGTGCATCGACGCCTGGGCCGCGCCGATGGCTGCGGTTATGTGGTCCAGACCCGCGCCGGAATCACAGGGTAACGGCCCCAGCATATAATAAGGGGCGTCGTTGCTCATCTTTTTCTGAAGAATGATATTGGCCTCGATCTCGTCCAGGGGTACATGTCCCGGGCCTTCGACCATGGTCTGGCAACCCCGTTCCCGCCCCCGCTCGGCCAGCTCGCAGTTTAAAATCAACTCCGCCATCTGGGCCCGGTCAAAAGAATCGTGAATGGCGCCGGCGCGGATACCATTGCCGAGGGAAAGCACGGTGTCATACTTCCTGAGGATGTCGCAAACCCGCTCGAATTGCTCAAAAAGCGGGTTTTCTCTTTTATTCTCAAGCATCCACTGAATCATCAGGGTGCCGCCTTTGGAACAGAGGCCGCCGTAGCGATAGCCCTGATGCTGCATACGTTCAAGGGAAAAACGGTTGATGCCGCAATGAATGGCCATGAAGCCGATCCCCTCGTCACATTGACGCTCAATAAGATCAAACAGGTATTCCGGATCAAGTCCGGCCGGATTTCTGGTCTTTTTTATCGTGTCGCAGAAGGCCTGATAGAGGGGAACGTTACCCACCGGCAGCGAGACCTCGTGCAACACCGCCCGGCGCACCGCGTCAAGATCGCCGGCAGCGGAAAGTTCCATCAGGGTGTCAGCCCCGGTCTCTTCAGCGATCCGGGCCTTTCTTTTCTCGTGTTCAATGTCACAGACATCACTTGAGGTACCGATGGAGGCATTGATCTTGGTAGACAGGCCCTTGCCGATCCCCACCACCTTTTTATCATTGAAACGACCCCGGGCGATTACGATCTGCCCCGCCGCCACCCGCTGACGGATCAACTCCGCTCCAAGGCCCTCGGCCAAGGCCACCTCCTTAATCTCCGCGGTGATCTCGCCGGCCATTGCCGCATGCAACTGATTGCTGTTCATTATCCCTGCTCCCTGACTCCGGGCGTAAAAAAACCCGGACCGAAATTGATTCGCCCCGGGGTATCGCCCTGAACACCGCAGACTTCGTCCCTTTCACCCCTGGTCCACGGGGGTAAGGACGAAAAAGATCCATGGCAGGTCTTCTGACTCTTCCGCCCGGACAGCGGCCTTCCCGTCAAAACAAAGACAGTGACGCGCGAGGCTGTCCGGGTTCCCCTTTTCCGGGGCGGAATTACAGCGGCGGGCCCGTTCCCGATTCACACGGGATTCCCTTTTGGCCGCGAACATCCGCGGCACACCCTGGACTCATGTTCAAACAGCGCGAAAAAACACGCCGGAATGTGTGTCGGTGAATTTACCGAAGCAGACAGGAGTGTCAAGTAATGTTTTCCGGCCGATTTTCATCATCTCCCCTGTTTTTATGATATAAAGGTGGCTGGAGGGAATCACCCCACCGACCTTTTTTACCGGAGTCCGACGTGGCCCGACGCGCCGAACAACTGACACTCGCGAAATTAAAAAAATACCTCATCGCCCTCCAGATCACCTGGACCGCAATTATCCTCGCCTCCTGCCTGAGAAATCTCTCCTTTACCAGAGAGGGGGTAACCCTCTCCGCCACCACCGAGGCCCGGACCGCCTGCGATAAAGATCTCCTCTACCGCCGATGGGTCGCCATCCACGGCGGGGTCTATGTCACCGTGGACGACAAGACCCCGCCCAACCCCTATCTCAAAGTCCCGGAACGCGACATAAACACACCGTCGGGACGCAGGCTCACCCTGGTCAACCCGGCCTATATGACCAGACAGGTCCATGAACTCGGCAGAGAATACGCCGGGGTCCAAGGGCATATCACCAGCCTGAACCCCCTGAACCCGGGCAACGCTCCTGATCCCTGGGAGAGAAAAGCCCTGGAAAAAATCGCCACCGGCAAGAACGAGGTGGTTGAACTGCTTGGAAACGATAAACCAAGGCTCAGGTATATGCGCCGGCTGCTGACCGAAAAAGAATGTCTGAAATGCCACGCGGCCCAGGGATACCATGTGGGAGATGTCCGCGGCGGAATCAGTGTCACCGTTCCCCTTTCGGAAAATTTCGCTCTCCTCCGCAAGGCCTATATCTTTATAATCGGCAGCCATTTATTCATCTGGCTGATCGGCTTCACCGCCCTCACCCTTGGCGGTGGCCGCCTGAAAAGCCGAATCGAGCAGAAAAGCTCAGCCGACCTCCGGGCGGAAATGGAGTGGAACGCGGCCATGGACGCCTCTGCCGACGCCATCTACCTCCTCGACATGAACCGCCGGATAATCCGGGCCAACAAGGCCTTTTACGCCATGACCCAAAGCACCCCGGACAGCGCCATCGGCAGCCATATCGAAAGCGTGATCCACCCCGAGGGGGAAGATTTTCCCTGCCCGGTCTGCCGGGCCCAGGAAGAGAAAAGAGACTTTCATCTGGTCATGGAGACCGATCACCCCGACAACCCGGCACCCTTCCCCATCGAAATCACCCTGAAGGTGGTCCGGGACGAAGACGACAATCCCGTGAGCATGCTTATGTTTATCCACGACCTTTCAAATTCCCGCCGCGAGATCGAGGAGAAAAAAAGGCTTGAGGCCGACCTGCAGCAGGCCCGGAAAATGGAGGCCATCGGCACCCTGGCCGGAGGCATCGCCCATGACTTCAACAACATCCTCACCGCGATCATCGGCTATACCGAAATGGCCCGCCTTGACATCAACAGGGGTGAAGATCTGGTATCCGACCTCGAAGAGGTCTTGAAGGCCGGATACCGGGCCCGCGATCTGGTGCGACAGATCCTCTCCTTTTCACGCCACGCCGAACACGAACGCAAACCTCTTAAGATCCAGTACGAGCTGAAAGAGGCCCTTAAACTCATGCGGGCCTCCATCCCGACAACCATCGAAATCAAGGAAGACATAGACACCGACTGCGAGACGGTTCTCGCCGACCCCTCGGATATATACCAGATAATAATGAACCTCTGCACCAACGCCTATCAGGCCATGCGGGAGGAGGGAGGAACAATCTCCATCTCCCTGAAAGAGATCGACCGCGACGACGCGGGAACCACCTCCATCCAGACGGATAGATATGTCCGTCTCACCGTCAGCGACACCGGCCCCGGGATAAAGGAAGAATCCCTCGACAGAATATTTGAGCCCTATTTTACCACCAAAGGCCAGGGCGAAGGCACCGGCCTGGGATTGGCGGTGGTCCAGGGGGTAATAAAACGCTGCGGCGGCGAGATCTCGGTGCAGAGCCGCCCGGGACATGGAGCGACGTTCACCATATACCTGCCGGTAAACCAGGGTGAGCACCGAAACGAAGTTGAGACAGGGGCCCGGCCTGTGGACGGTAACGGCGAGATGATCATGGTGGTTGACGACGACCAGGCCATTGCCGATCTCGAACGACAAATCCTCGAGGGTCTGAATTACCGGGTTACCATGTTCACCGACAGCGCCGCGGCCCTGGCCGCCTTCCGGCAAGACCCGGATGCCTTCGCCCTGGTTCTGAGCGACATGACCATGCCGCAGATGACCGGCAGGGAGCTTGCCCGGGAAATATTGGCGCTTCGGCCCCGGATCCCGGTAATCATCGCCACCGGCTACAGCGATCTCATCGACCACGACACCGCCCACGAAATCGGGATATCCTCCCTTATCGGCAAACCCATCTCCCGCGCCGAACTGGCAAGCCGGATCAACTGCGCCCTCACCGCTGCCGCCTGAGACGCTAATCCCCAAAAGGGGTAATATTTACTATGCGCCGCCGGCTATCCGCATTACAGTTCGTTTCTTAACGGACCGTGTGCGGCGCATGGACGCTGCCGCCGACAAAATACAAGAGACAGACAATGACCATTGAAAGCGAAAAACTGATGATCGAACTCAACTTCGGTAACGGGTTCATTGATGAAACGAGCAAGGATGAACCCTTTGACCGCCGCAAACTTTTCGACCTCCTGCCGGAAACGGTGGTCGACAAACGGACCCTGAACCTGGTGGAAATCCACGAGCTGTTCAAGGCCGTAAACCACACCAAAACCAGAATCGGCTCAGCCCGTCTATTCCACTCCCTTGCCAACCCCTCGGAATCAATTGAACTGATTCACGCCAAGCAGGACTCATACTGCGAGCTTGAAAGCAATGAACGACTACAGGGAATCATTGCCGAGTTCCTAGAGACCTTTAAAAGCGGCGAAGAGCATCTGTTCAAATTCCTCAACGCCCACATGCAGGCCCTGTCTCCCTACCGGGACTTCAACGAGGCCATGACCTCGGTGGAATACATGCTGGAGGCGGCCGAGCTGCCGCGGACGGAGACGGCCTATCTCGATTCTCTGTTCAAGTCTATCCTGAGCTTCAAGGCCTCACCCACCGCCGGGCTCATTTACGGTCCCCGCTACCGGACCAGAGAAGGAATAAAAAGCGGACGGGAAAAAAAGAGCCTGCTGCGGCTTAAATTCAGTCCGACCAGATTGACCATCGGCACCTTCATCCCGTCACTGCCGGCCCTGTTTTTCGGCGCCGGCCTTCTTACCGGATTCATGAACCAGGCGGTGGCCTTCACCGGCTTCATGCTCACCTGCGGCCTGAGTCTCTTCGGCATTCTCTACGCCATCCTGATTAAACCGATCTTTGACTTTGAAACCGCCATCCTCCCCATCCGTAAACGGCTGATCGAATCAAACCGCTTTGCCTCGGCCATGGAGGCGGTGGCGGCCGTTGACGAAATACTCTCCTTTGTCACCTTCAGCAAAAAAACCCCACACCCCACAGTGATCCCGGAGATGAACGACGCGCCAAAACATTTTTTCACCGCCCGGGAACTGCGTAACCCGGTAAGGGCCGCCGACGAGCCGGACTTCGTCGCCAATGATCTCGATATGGATGCGGCCCGCGCCACCTTCATCACCGGCCCCAACAGCGGCGGCAAGACCACCATCTGCAAAACCATGGTCCAGAACCAGATTCTGGCCCAGATCGGCGCCCCGGTGGTTGCCCGCGTAGCCTGCCTGAGCATGGCCGACCGCATCACCTACCAGGCCCCGGCCTTTGACTCCCTCACTGACGACGAAGGCCGCTTCGGCACCGAATTAAAGGTGACCCGGGACATCTTTTTCAACACCACCCCCAAGAGCCTGGTCATCCTTGATGAGATCGCCGAAGGAACCACCACCCACGAGAAGATGGATCTGTCGGTTGAAATCATGAACGGCTTTTTCGCCATCGGCAACAGCACCACCCTGGTCACCCACAGCCACGAGCTGGTCGAAAATTTCAAGGCCCAGGGACGGGGACAATACCTCCAGGTAGAGTTTGTCAACGACCGCCCGACCCACCGCCTGGTTCCAGGGGTATCAAGTGAAAGCCGGGCCCTGCGGGTGGCAAGGAAAATCGGCTTTTCCCCCGACGACATCAGGGCTCACCTGCAGAAACACGGATACGACAATTCCACGGCGCGGGAATTAAAGACAGACACCAGGAACACCCCCTGAATCCGGGCCGCTGCGGTTGTCGGATTGAAGAATCCGTTGAAAACGAGAGGTTGAGCGAAACTTGTTTTGGCCAACCGGGGAGAGATCGATGATCAGTGATAGACACGCAGGGCCAGGGAAACGACCTCACCACGACGATACGCACCGGCCGTGGCCACCGGGCCTGCCGAATCGCCATATCCCCGGGTAAAAGTCAGGGCCACCTCGCTGTTATCGCTCAGGGAACGGAGAAAATAGAGAGAAAACAGCCGGGAACCGTCGCTCAGGTTGACGCCATACAGTCCCTGTGCGGAAAGCAGGGGGCTGAACTCATAGCCGACGCCCGCGGCAAGGTAATCACGACCGGGACGGGCCGCGGCCGGA
>JAJRZW010000011.1 GCA_024275015.1 Deltaproteobacteria bacterium
ATTCTCTCTTTCTACATGGGCAAGAATACTCCGCGTCGCCGGGAGTATATCATGAACAATCTGGTGGTTGAGGTCGAGTAATGGACGGTGTTACTGAATACGGTGAACTCCATCGTCTCTTTGACGAGAATTTTCTCGATTATACCTCATACGTCATTCGCGAACGGGCTATCCCCGACCTTGCCGACGGCCTGAAACCGGTGCAACGCCGCATTCTCCAGACCCTGTTCAACATGGATGACGGCCGTTTTCACAAGGTCGCCAACGTGGTCGGCGACTACATGAAGCTCCATCCCCACGGTGACGCATCAATCTTCGCCGCCCTGATTAACCTGGCCAATAAAGAATACCTTATTGAACGCCAGGGGAATTACGGCAATATCTTCACCGGCGATCAGGCCTCGGCACCCAGGTATATCGAGTGTCGCCTGACCCCCTTGGCCCTGGCGATGATGTTCAACCCCGATCTCACTGAGTTCGTTGACTCCTACGACGGCCGGATGCGGGAGCCGGTACGGCTGCCGGCAAAACTGCCCATGCTCCTTCTTCTTGGCGCCGAGGGGATTGCCGTCGGCATGGCCACCAAGATCATGCCCCATAATTTTCAGGAATTGCTGGCGGCGGAAAAGGCGATTTTACAGGGTGAAGATTTTGTTCTTTTCCCCGATTTTCCCAAGGGCGGCATCCTCGACGTCAGCAATTATAATAACGGCAACGGCCGCCTCCGCTGTCGGGCCCGGATCGAGGCGGTTGATGACAAGACCCTGGTAATCCGCGAGATCCCTCATCCATGTACCACCGAAAGTCTGATCGACAGCGTGGAAAAGGCGGTGCGGGCCGGGCGGGTGAAGATCCAGTCGATCAACGACTATACCGCCGAGGAGGTGGAGATAGAGATAAAACTCGCCCGCGGGGTCTACGCCGACGATACCATTGACGCCCTTTACGCCTTTACCGACTGCGAGGTGTCGATCAATCCCAATCTCACCGTTATTCACGATAATAACCCGGTGGTGATGGGGGTTGACGAGGTCCTTAAGGAAAACGTCCGCAGCCTGGTGGCCAACCTTGAAAAGGAACTCAGGATCGAGCTTGACCGCCTGCGGACAAAACTGCACGCGAGTCTCCTTGAGCAGATATTTATCGAAGAGCGGATATACAAGGAGATAGAAGAGTGCAAGAGCTTAAAGGCGGTACGATCGGCGGTGACCGGCGGCCTTGAACCCTTCAGCGACCGTCTTGAGCAGGAGGTCAGCGCCGATGACGTCGAACGTCTGCTTGAGATCCGGATCAAGCGCATTTCCCGTTACGATATCAACCAGAAGAAAAAGGAACTGGCCGAGATCCGCGAGAAGATAACCGCGGTAAAAAATGATCTCAAAGACATGGTCGCCTACAGCATCAGGTATATCGACCGGATGCTTGAAAAATACGGCGCCACCTATCCCCGGCGCACTGAACTGGCCGATTTTGACGCGGTGGTGGCCCGCAGGGTAGCACTTTCCAACCTCTGTATTGCCTACGACCCCGAAACCGGGTTCCTTGGTTCCCAGGTCAAGGGGGACAGTGCCACCGAATTTGCCGCCTCCGAGTATGACCGGGTGATGATTATCTATAAAAACGGCACGTATAAGGTAATAAACGTTCCGGAAAAGGTATATATCGGTAAGGACGTCTATTGGTTCGGCAAGGTGGGGAAGGACCTGGTATTCAACCTTGTCTACCGCAACGGCCGGCAGGGGCTTTCGTATATCAAGCGTTTTCGGATGCCCAAGTTCATCATTGATCGGGATTACCGTCTCTTTGACGAGCATCCCCGTTCCTTTATTCAGTACCTCTCCCTCGGTGCCGATCGGCTCCGGATTCAGCTTGCACCTTCGGCCCGGGCAAAGAGCAATATCGTTGAAATAGACATGAACGATGTCCTGCTTAAGGGGGCTGCGGCCCTGGGTAAGAGGGTGTCGCCGCGGGTGGTGAGAAGAGTGCGACATACCACCGGGGCCGGGGCGGATGTGGAAAAAAAAGAGACTCCACCAACGCTTTTCGCAAATAAAGAAGACAGGTCAGGGTAATGCCTGTTGGTGAACAACGGATGAAAAAATTACGGGTAGGGGTTATCGGTGTCGGCTACCTCGGCAAATTCCACGCCCGGAAATACGCCGCCATGGATGAGGTCGAGCTGGTCGGGGTCGCGGACGTGAATATTGAAGCGGCCGAGGCGGTGGCGGCGATGAATCATACCCGCGCCTTTGCTGGTTACCACCAGCTTCTGCCCCTGGTTGACGCGGTCAGTATCGTCGTCCCTACCTGTTTTCATCACCAGGTGGGGATGGAATGCCTCAATGCCGGGATCAACCTGATGATGGAAAAGCCGGTCACCACCACCGTGGCCGAGGCCGACGAACTCATAGCCCTGGCGGACGAGAAGGGCCTTACCCTCCAGGTAGGTCACCTTGAACGCTATAATCCGGCGGTGATGGCCATGGCCGAATACATTACCACCCCAATTTTTCTTGAATCGCACCGGATTCACGTCTTCAAGCCCCGGGGTCTTGATGTTGACGTGGTCCTTGACCTGATGATCCACGATATCGACATTGTCATGAGTCTGGTTGACTCCCCTCTGGCTGATTTCCACGCCGTGGGGCTGCCGGTGGTCACCGAGACCACTGATATCGCCAATGTCCGGCTGATGTTTGAAAACGGTGCCACCGCAAACGTCACCGTCAGCCGTATTTCCCAGGACAATACCCGCCGGTTGCGGGTGTTCCAGCCAAATTCCTTTATCGCGGTTGATTACGGCAAGAAGGAGCTTACCTATATCCGCCAGCTCGAAGGCTTTGACGCCGAAGGTCAACCAAGGCGTGAGGTAACACAGAGCTGTTATATGGAGAAGGATGCCCTGGAAATGGAACTGCGCGATTTTGTCGCCAATGTCGTCCACCACCGGCGGCCGATGGTCAGCGGTAACGAAGGCCGTGAGGCCCTTGACCTTGCCGGACGGATCATCGGCCGGATCAAGGAAAACCTTGCCGTAAACCGTGACCTTGTGCGGGGCAGGGGCTAAACCTTGGCGACCGGGATCATGGTGGTGGCGGGGGAGCCGTCCGGCGATATGCATGGTGCCAATCTTGTCCGTTCCCTTAAAAGAATTGTCCCCGATCTTGATATCTGCGGCATGGGCGGATCGGCGATGCGGGAGGCCGGGGTTGATATACTGGTTGACAACTCCCGGGTGTCGGTGGTGGGGCTGGTTGAAATCCTGACCCATTTCGCCGATATCCGCGCCGCCCATGCCATCCTGGTTGAAAGGCTTAAGACCAGACCCCCGATCCTGTTGGTCCTGATCGATTTTCCCGAGTTCAACTTTCTCCTGGCGGCAAAGGCGAAAAAACTTGCCATCCCGATATTTTATTATGTCAGCCCCCAGGTATGGGCCTGGCGCCGGGGCCGGGTGAAAAAAATCCGCCGCCTGGTCGACCGGATGGCGGTGATCCTGCCCTTTGAAAAAGATTTTTATCAAAAACACGGTGTGGATGTCGATTTTGTCGGTCACCCCCTGGTGGATGAGCTTGCCGGGACTGTTTTAATCCCGAGAGACGAGTTTATTGCCGCCCATGACCTTGATCCGGCAACGAGAAATATCGGCATTCTCCCCGGCAGTCGTCGTCGTGAGGTAGGGGAGATGCTGCCCCATTTCGTCGCGGCCTGCCGACAATTACAGGAGAAAACCGCGATCGCGGTAAACATTATTCTGCCCCTTGCCCCGGGGATTGATCGTCAATGGGTCAGAGGCATCATCCCGGACGGAATCAGAGTGCTTATCGTTCCCCCGGAAGAACGTTACAGCTCCATGGCCGCCTGTGACGCGGTAATCGCCGCCTCCGGCCCCGTTACCCTTGAGCTCGCCCTGCTTGGGACCCCGGCGATTGTCGCTTACCGGGTCGCGCCTCTGACTTACCTTGTGGGGATGCTGCTTATAAAGACCGAGTTTTTTTCCCTGGTTAATCTGATCGCCGGGGAAAAGGTGGTGGAGGAGTTACTGCAGCAGGAGGTCAACGCTGATAATCTTGTCGCCCACCTTGAGCGTATCCTCAGCCCGGAGGAAAACAAGAAAATGCGTCGCCGGATGGCGGAAGTGGCCCGGATTCTCGGAGGCCCCGGGGCCTCAGACCGGGCCGCGGCCGCGGCGCTTGCAACCATCAGAGGCCGCGATCAAGGGGATTCCGCCAGGACAGCCTTGATGAATTTGTAATTCACGGGATGATAGTCTCGTAACAAGTCTCCGCGGAGGCGTCTTCGGCGATTTTCGGAAAAAGTGCCGGTCGGCGGGATGGGTTAACAGTCTGTTAAGAAATCCCCGCATGTTTGAGGACATAGCCCGAGTTCGGGATTTCAGCAGCCCGCCGTCCGCTGCCCGGAAAGCGTCGTTTTTTCCCCGGAGCGGGGACTTGTTACGACTTCATCAAGGTTCACTTCGTTTAATGGAGGTTGTATCCATGAAATCAATTGTATCTCCGTTTCTTGTCTGCCGGTTGAAAAAGCCGTCCATGCGCCGCGACCGCCCCGTTTTTCAAGGGATTGTTATGATTGCTTTTTTTATGGCGACCATTATGCTGTTTGGTTGTGGGCCGGAAAAACCCCGGCGGCTGGAGATCGGCGGCCGGACCGCCACGTTTTCCGCCGCTGCCATTGACGGCGGCAAGGTCGCGCTGACCCTGACCCCGGGGGTGCCGGTGGTACTGCGTTTCTTTCAGCCCGACTGCCCCTGGTGCCGGGCCGACACAAAGGTTTTTAATGATTATTACCGTCGCCACGGCGTCAATGGTGGCCTTAAGGTCATATACATAGCCGAATGGCAGAAGAAGGCGGAAGTGGAAGGGTTTGCCCGTAAGCTGAAGATCACCTTTCCGGTTATCTTTGATCCCGACGGCAGAATTGCGGCCCTTTTTCAGGTAAAGGTGTTGCCCCAGACTATTGTCATCTCCCCGGACGGGAAAGTAATCGCCGCCATGGTCGGCGGGGTGGCGGCCGAGCAGCTTGATGAGGTGGTAAAGCCCTTGCTCCTGAACCGGTGACGGTGCGGTAAAGGCCGGGCAACAACTGCGACAATTTACCGCACCTGAAGTGCTTGAATCTGGTGCCTTTATATTGTCCCACAATGTTAAGATAAATCTGACTCTGGCCGGTTACAATTTATGGCGTCGAAATTGATACTTGTTGGCCTCGCAATAAATTGTGGGCCAACGGCAATTGCGCTTGTAACTTGTTGAAATTATGTGGATCCGTTTCCGTTTGATATGCTTGCAAGTCTCACGGTCAGTAAAAAAATCTGGAGGTCATGAAGCAATGTTCGTTCGTCTCGTACTTATCGCCATTATCTCCCTCATCCCTTTAACCGCGCGCGCCGGGCAACCTTACGATAAGATTCCGTCCCGGGCCCGCTGTTCGGTCTGCGGCATGTTTGTCGCCAAATATCCGATATGGGTGGCGGAGATCAAGACCGCGGGTAAAACCAGATATTTTGACGGCGCCAAGGACATGCTGGCCTTCCATTTCAATCCCACCGCCTTTAACGGCGGTGAGGCCGATAAAGACGGCGAGGTATGGGTAAAGGACTATTATTCCCTTAAATGGATCGACGGCCGCAAGGCCTTCTACGTCACCGGCAGCGACATCATGGGTCCCATGGGCCATGAGTTCATCCCCTTTGACGGCAGAGTCGCGGCCGAGACCTTCCGCGATGACCATAAGGGCAAGATGGTCCTCGCCTTTACCGACATTACCCCGGAAATGGTCGAGGCCATGCGTCACGGGATGAAGATGAAAATGAAGATGAGATAAGATGCATCTCGCCGGGGGAACAAGGCGGCCGTCGCTGCGCTATTTCGCCCTGATAACGGCCATATTCTCCGCAGTGGTCGTCCTTTATATCTCCCAGACGCGAATGATGACCGCGGCCCGGGGACGTGAAGCGGGGATGCGGGAACTGGTGAGGATTCTGCAACTTACCGATCTCTGTATCAGTACAGAGGCCCGTTATACCCGTAATCCGGCGGTTACCGAACTGACCGTAGCCTTTCAGGACCACCCCGATAGCCTCGAACACTTCCCCAGCGGTTCTTTCTGGACCCCGCCGATCATGGAGAAGAAGTGAAGTTTACCGGCATTGAAAGACAACTTAACATCCTTGACTACGCCCTCCATTCCCTGGCCCGCAGACCCGGGCGCCATCTGTCGATCACCTTTATCTTCGCCCTGGTGATTTTTCTCGTCGCCTCGTTCCAGATGGTAACCGCTTCACTTAAACACAGCGCCGACGTGTTACTTAAAACCGCGCCCGAGATTACGGTGCAGAAAATGGTGGCCGGCCGACAGGTAATGATGCGCGTCGGAGATATGGCAAGAGTAGGTAAGGTCTTCGGGATTAAAGAGATCTATCCGCGGGTATGGGGTTATCACTTTGCCGCCCGCAACGGGGCCAATTATACCATAATCGGCCTTGATCCCGCCCGGCAGCGGCAATTGCCTCCCTACCTTGACGGAGTGAAGATGCCGCTGGCGCCGGGGGAGGCGATAGTGGGGCTACCGCTGGCAAAACTCCTTGATTTAGGCGGCCGCAGGGTCTTTTCCCTTGCCCGTGGTGACCTTTCCCTCAAGAGTTTTCGCCTTGCCGGCACCTTTCCGGCCGCAAGCGATATCCTCACCGGCGATCTCCTGGTGACCAATATCGCCGATGCCCGTGACCTTCTGGGGATGAAGGCGGACGAGATTACCGATATCTGCGTCTCGGTCGCCAATCCGGCCGAGGTCAGAACCATTGCCGGGAAAATCTCCCGGGTTATGCCCGGTACCCGGGTCCTGACCCGGGATCAGATCCGCAAGACTTACCAGGCGGTATTTTCCTGGCGCAGCGGTTTCGGATCAATATGTCTTCTTACCGCCCTTGCCGCCTTTTTTATCCTGGCCTGGGACCGGGCCTCAGGCCTTTCCGCCGGAGAAAGAAGGGAAACCGCGATCCTCAAGGTTCTCGGCTGGCAGACCACCGACATAATCACCCTGCGGTTCTGGGAAGGCGGGGCGGTGGCGACCATGGCCTTTCTTCTCGGGGTAATGGCGGCCTGGCTCCATGTCACCATCGGCGCGGCCGCGCTTTTCCGTCCGGTTCTCATGGGCTGGTCGGTGCTCAGGCCCAACCTTGAACTGGTCCCGGTAACCAGGGTCAGCGATTTTATTATCGTTTTTACCTTCACCGTCCTCCCATATCTTGCGGCCACGGTGATTCCTGCCTGGCACAGCGCCACCGTGCCCCCGGACGCGGCAGTGAGATGAACAAAATCCATCGCCAAAATGACAGGCAAGAGAAAAAACTCTATGGTTTCAAATAATTGTATAACCGCGAGTAAAACTTTTGTGTCACCAGCATGGCCATTTCGGTCCAGGTGCGACCGCATCTGCGACGCCGACAACTCATTGATATACTGATTGTTACGAGTGGATCATGGATGACGAGGATGCTTTAAATGATTGAACTGATCGGGGTAAACAAAATTTACAACCAGGGACGGGCCAATGAGGTCCATGCCCTGCATGGTATTGATTTTTCAGCGGAAAAGGGAGAGATTATCTGCCTCCAGGGTGCCAGCGGCTCAGGAAAATCCACCCTGCTGTCGATCATCGGCTGTATTTTCGGTCCCACCAGCGGCCGGGCGATTATCGGCGCCAAGGCCCTTTCAAGGCTGCCGGATCGTTTTCTCACCCTCCACCGCCGGGAAACAATCGGCTTTATTTTTCAGCAGTTTAATCTGATTTCCGGTCTCCGGGTCCTGGATAACGTTGCCCTGCCGCTTCTGCCCCTGGGAATATCACCGGGAGAACGAAAAAAGAGGGCCATGGTCCTGCTTGAACGCTTCAATCTCAGCCACCGGGCCGATTTTCGTGCCGACCAGATTTCCGGTGGCGAAATGCAGCGGGTCGCCATTGCCCGGGCACTTGTCAACGATCAGCCGATCATCCTCGCCGACGAGCCCACCGCCCACCTTGATACTGCCCTGAGTCACGATTTTATGACCATAATCGCCGGACTGAAAGAGACGGGGAAGACCATCATCATCGCCTCCCATGACGAATTGGTAAGCACACACAGGGCCATTGATCGAATAATCGCGATCAGGGACGGCAGGCTTCATGTATCTTGATTCCTGGTCCATCGCCCTGGCCCTGATCAATATCCTCGGCCTTTTCCTCATCCTGACCGCGACCAGTACCGCGGTCAGGGTACTGCGTTTCTGGGATCCGGACAGCGACGCGAAACTGCAGATAGACCTTGAAAACGAGACTTGGCTCGCCTCGACCCTGGTTCAGTACGGACTCTGGTTTCAGATCGCGGCCCTGGTGTTGCTGGTGGCCGCGGCTGACAGCTTCAGCAACGTTCTCGCCGGGGCCATGTGCGCAACCGGCTCGTTGCTTGCCAATAATTACGGTTTTCCCCTCCTGTGGCTCAAGATCGCCGGGGTTTTTTTCTACGGATTCTGGATATTGCTTCATCGCCTCGATATCCAGGTGGAGACCTATCCCCTGGTAAAGGTGAAATTCGCCTACCTCCTCCTCCTTCTGCCTCTGCTTATTGCCGACAGTGTCCTTGAAGTCCTTTATCTGGGGAAGCTCAACCCGGATATCATTACCTCATGCTGCGCGGTGGTCTTCGCCTCAGGCGATGGAGGCAGGACCCTGCTTGACCGAACCCCGGTGATGATTACCCCGCTCTTTTACGGGCTGGCGGCGTTGATGGCGCTGATGAGTCTGACGGTAAACCGGGTCTTCAGAAAGAACGGCGGCGGGGGATGGCCCCGGCGGACGATGGTCTGCGTCACCGGCGTCGGCTGGCTGGCATTCGGCGGGGTTGCCCTTATCGCGATCACCGCGGTGTTTTCATCTTATATATACGCCATGCCATTTCATCACTGCCCGTTCTGTATCCTCAAGCCGGAATATCACTATATCGGCTATCTCATCTTCGCTTCGTTGTTTGTCGCGGTATTCTCCGGCATTGGGACCGTGGTCGCCCAGGGGTTCGCCGGTCGCGACGATCTCCGGGAAGAGACCACCCGCTTCATCTCCCGATCGGCAATGGTCGCCCTTGTCGCCCTCACTGTTTTCGTCACCACCGTAACCGTGCCGATGCTTGTCTATCTTTTCCGGGGAGGCGAGTAATGGTTAACAGTCCGTTGAAAAACGGACTGTATGCGGCTGATGTCCGCGCCGCCGATTTTGCCGGGTTGAAAACCCCGGCAAAATCGAGAGGTTGGCCGGAACTTGTTTTGGCCAACCGGAGTTGAAAAAGCCATGGACGGCTTTTTCAACGGTCTGTTAACGGCGTCGTAATTTATATCTACCCGGAGATTGAAAAAGCCGACCTGGCTGTCATAACCCGGCCAGCATCTCCTTGAGCTGTTTGTAATCGGTCTTGCAGGTGCCCAGAACCGGAATGGTGTCGATACTTATCAGGCGGCGGACATTGTGCAGGGCGGAAAGCCCTGCCTCGCGGATATATTGATTCACATTCTCCCTTTCCAGGGTGATGGTGCTGAAGAGGACTATCTCCGGGTTCTCCTCGGTGGGGGTGGCCTCAACCGCCATGGTGGGGCCGTTATCATCGGCGGCGGGGAGATATTGATGCAGGGCCGCTTCAATGGCCGGCAGGGATATCATCTCGCCGCCTAACTTGATAAACCTTTTTTTGCGGCCGCAGAAGACCAGGTTGCCGTCCTCGTCTTCCCGGACAAAATCCCCGGTATCATACCATCTTTCGCCCTCAAAATCACTGAACCCCTTGTCCTGGTCACCGTTATAGTAGCCGGAAAATATATTGGGACCCCGCACCAGCAGAATTCCCCGCTCACCCTTGTTCACCCGCCGCCTTTCTTCCGGATGGACAATCGCCCCCTTAATGGACGGCATGAGTCTGCCGATGGTTCCCGGTCGGGGATTGTCGACCCGGTTGATGCTGACCAGGGGTGAACACTCGGTGATTCCGTATCCTTCGCACAGAACCGCCCGCGGACAGATGTCGGCAAAGGCCTGATAGACATGTTCCGGGCATTTTTCCGCGCCGCTGAACAGGAGCCGGATACTGAGCAGCTGTTCCCGTTCGGCGGCGTTGGCGATCCCGCCGAGGAAGGTGGGGGTGCCGATGAGCATTGAGACTTTATAATGTTCGATCAGACGGGCCAGGGTCACCGATTCGGTGGGATTGGGGTGATATACCGTTTTCAACCCCAGGCATACGGGCATGACTACCGTGCCCACCAGCCCCAGGGAGTGGAAGGGCGGCAGCATCCCCAGAAGGCGGTCGGCGGCGTTCACCGCCATTATGTCGGTGAAGTCCCGCATGTTGGCAATGATATTGGCGTGGCTCAGAGGCACGGCCTTGGGTCTTGATTCCGAGCCGCTGGTGAACAGGATGGCGGCTGTTTCCGCTACCCTGTTCGCGGTCGTTGATCCCGGCCGGAAGCGTGCCCGCGCCAGGGCCATGACCTTGCGCCATAACGGAATACCGGCGGCGATTTCGTCAATAAAAAGCCATTTGTCAGGCAGGGCGCTGAGGTCCGTCCCCTGGGCGGAGAGTTTTTTCTTAAGGGCCGTGGCGGAGATAATATGGCTGACCCCGGCCACCGCGAGACAGTGTTTCATATTGCCGATTCCCACGGTCCAGTTCATCATGACCGGAGTCTTACCGGCAAAAAGAACCGCCAGATAGACAATCACCGCGCTCACCGAGGCCGGCAGCATGATTCCGATCCGCTCGGCTTCGATTTTTTCGATATACGGTCGCAGAACCATGATCGCGGTGAGCAGCTGGCGATAGCTTTTGGCTCCGGAGATCTGGTCGGCGATGATTATCTCTCCGGGATAACGCCGGGCCTGGTGTAAAAAGGCGGCGCTAATGGTTTTTTCCACCGGAAAGACCAGGGACCTGGCCGGGCTGCCGGAAAACCATTTATTATTGACCGGGGTCAGGATGCGCTGGTTTTTTTCAAACACCTGGCCGCCGGCCGCGAGGATGCAGTCATCGACACCGGCCAGGGCGCTCATATCGTCAAGGGTCACCCCGAATTCGTTTTCCAGCCAGACGGCAAGGTCCATCAGGGCCAGACTGTCGATGCCCAGGTCATTGGCCAGGCGATCACTCCCCTTAACCGTGTCCCGGCCCGCCAACTCGGCGACCTTGGCGGTAACCATTTCCCGGATTGATTCCGGGATGTTTTCAACTGAGCCGAGGTAGGTCTTCTTTTCCGGTTCCGGCAATATCCGGGGGGTATTCCCCTGCCACCAATAATAAGGCACCCAGGTATTTGGCTGGGGGATGGCGTTACCATCCTGTTGAAAAACGGGGTGGTCGCGGCGCGTGTACGCGCGGCCTGATTTGTCGGTTTGAAAAATCCGGGACGGCTTTTCCAACGGGCTGTTATAGAATTCTTCCAGGTGGCGGTTGATTGCCCGGCGGTCGGGAAGGGTGCTCAGGTCGTCTTCGAGAAGATCAAGGGTAACCTGTCGCCGGGGGGTAAAAAAGATGCCGTTGACGAGAATGGTGCCAAGGTATTTACTGATATTTTTGAACAGCGTCGGTTCCGTGCCGGTGGCAAAGCTGAAGCTGCTGCCCCAGAGGCCGCTGGTGCGAACCATAACCACCTTGACCCCGGTGGCGTTGTTGAGGATATATTCCACCCCGGAATTGCCGCCCAGGTCTTCCCGGGCGGAACGATATATGCGTCCGGCCGGATAGAGGACGATATTATCACCCTGCTTCAGGGCGGTCACCACCTCGGTCATGGCCTGTTTGATTCCGCTCCTGCTGTCACGGCCGTTACGATGCAGGTCAGGGATCATGATCGGATTTATCCGCTTCAGCGCCAGACGGGCCACGGGGTTTTTCCCTTGGTCAAGATCAACCAGGGGCCGGGGCCTGAACTTGCCGTAAAGCTCGGTCAGGCAGATTACCGGATCAATCAGGGCCGGATGATTGGGGAGAAAGATAATCCCCCCGGCATGCGTGGCCGGAATTTTTTCCATCCCCCTGACTACAATGTGATAACGCAGGCGCAGGGCCAGGCGCAGGAGACGATGCAGAATCGGCATCCCCACCCTGGCATATACCAGCCCGGCACAGACAAGGGCAAAACCGCCCAGCCCGGCCATGGCCGATGCCGGGCTCATCAGGCTGATCAGGCTCGAAAAAATTGGTCCGGCCAACAGTATCCCGACAAAGGTACAGAAATTGGCGGTGGCCAGCACCCTGCCCTTGTCCTTGTCCGCCGGCCGGACCTGAAGGAAACTGGTCACCGGGATCAGGAATACTCCTCCGGCTATGCCGGTAAAAACCAGGTTGGCCGATAACCATGGGAACCTCCAGGAGAGGGGTAGCAGCGGGGTAGCCCCGGCCAGGATCAGTCCCGCCGCCATCCCCGCCATGGCGGGCAGCATTGGACGGAACCACCTGTCCATCACCGTTATCCGGGCGGCGATGACAGAGCCGACGCATATACCAATCATTAACGATACCGGCAGCAGGCTGGTAACCGTCTTGCTGAATCCCAATTGTTCAATTCCCAGGGTGTTGATGACCAGAACGGCAATTGAGGCGATAAAGTAAAAATAACTGTCAGCGATAATGGCCCAGAAAAGCTGACGGTCGGACCGGGTATGGAGAAAATTTTCCACCGAGCGGATCGGCCCCAACCAGGGAAACGGTTTTTCCGGATTGGCGGCCGGACGGCTGTAAACCCCGAAAGCGGCAAAAAAACCAAGCACGGCGACCACAACCACCACCCCGGCCACAAGGACGGTGCCAAAGGGGATCTCAAGCGGCATCCAGTTCTGATCAAGCGAAATCCCGGCGGTGGCTATTCCGGCGAGGATGGCCAGGGTGGTCATCAGCTTAAGAATAGCGTTGGCCTTGGGAACATAACTGCCGGGGTACAGTTCGGGGATGGAACCATTAAGGGCGGGACTGAAAAGCGCCGACTGCATCCCCATCAAAAACAACATCGCCAGAATACAGGCCCAATTGCCGCTGATAATCCCGATCGCGCCAATGAGCATGGCCACCAGTTCAAGCCCCTTGGCACCGATAACCACCTTTTTTTTGGGAAAGCGATCGGCAAGCCAGCCGGCACAGGCTGAAAAAAGCAGAAAGGGAAGGGCGAAAAGCACCGTGGCCGGACCCTGTAATTTGCTCAGGCCCGCCGAAACCGCAAGCAGGAGCACCGCCTGTTTGAAGTAATTATCATTGAACACTCCCAGGCAATAGGTGGCCGCCATGGCGATAAATTTAGCCCGCCCCGCCCTGATCAGCTTTACCTCGTTATCCTCTGTCATTATCGGGTTCCTCTTAACAGACTGTTGAAAAAGCCGTTCTGGCTTTTTTAACAGTCTGTTGGCCAAAACAAGTTCCGGCCAACATCTCGATTTTATTGGATTTTTTAAATCCAATAAAATCGGCGGTGCGTCCATGCACCGCGACCAGTCCGTTTTTCAACGGACTCTTAAACGCTCAGTCATGCCATCATCTGCTAAAGCCCGAGTTCCTTTAATGTTTCACTGGCAGCGGCCATGAGGGCGTCCCGGTCGGCGGCCGAATTGCCTTCCACATAGAACCTGACCTTGGGTTCGGTACCCGAAGGGCGGATCATCAGCCAGCTTTCATCGCTGAAGACGATCTTGTAGCCGTCAATGGTGATCAATTCCCTGATTTTCCTTGCCTCACCGGACACAATAATGGTGGCGCCGGGAGTTTTGTCCTCCAGTTGTGCCAGGGTCTTTTTGAGTTTATCGCCGGCTGCGCCGGTTTCGACACTGCCGCGGCCGGGGAAAGCTGCGCCGTATTGATTTTCAAGATCGGCGAGACAGGCGGAGAGGTTCTTGCCGAGGCTCATGGTCATGTCAAGGGCCAGAAGCAGACCGATATAGGAATCTTTCTCCGGGGTGTGGCCGATGATGGAGATGCCGTCGCTTTCTTCGTACACCACCAGGGCGCGATTGAGGTAAGGCTTGAACTCTTTGAAGCCGACTTTCGTTTCAGCCACCTCCTCGCCAAGGGCGGCGGCGATGCGGTTGACGAAATTACTGGTGCCGACGTTTTTCGCCGCCATCCCCATGAGTCCCTTGTGCTGGTGGAGAAAATGAAAGGCCATGGCCCCGAAAAAGTTCATGTCTATTTCACGGCCGCCATCGGTGAAGCGAACGCGGTCGGCATCGGGATCGATGATCAGCCCCAGTTTCAGAGGCTCGGGGCGTTGACGCAGGGTTTCGCTTACCTGACGCATATTGGCGCTGGACGGCTCGGGGGCAACCCCGCCAAAGGTAACGTCGGCATTGTCGCGCAGATGTATGAGGCGGGCGACCGCGGGGCCGAACAGCCTTTTCAGATGAATGCGGCTGACACCGTGAACCGAGTCGGCAACCACGATCATGTCCTCCCGGGCGGCAAGACGGGCCATTATTTCATCGAGATCAAGACGATGTTTATTCTTGTTCCTTCTGACGAATCGGCGCCAGAGATCAAGGCTGTCAACCTTGTGGATCAGTTCTTCACGGTACGGCTTTTCACAAACGACGCCCCGGGCGATGATTTCCCGGGACCGTTCTCCGATCATTTCGGTAAGCTCGGGCTGGGCCGGACCGCCGTCGGCGGCGTTGAACTTGAAGCCGCCATAGTCAAGGGGATTATGGCTCGGGGTCAGATTGATGGAAAAGGCGGCGTTAAGTTCAATCAGGGCCGCCGACAGAACCCCGGTGCTTGATTCCCCGGCGTAGTGAACGGTGAAGCCTTCACTGCTCAGTACTCCGGCCGCGCGCCGGGCCATGGTTTCACCGCCGAAACGGTTGTCGTGGCCGATGAGGCAGCCGCGTTGCCGGGCCTGCTCCGGGTCTTTTACCATAAGCAGGGGGGACAGGGCGGCGATGTCCTCCGGGCTTGAGTAAATCCCACATATGGCCAGGGTGACCTGTTCGACGGTGCGGCAATTAATCTCCTTGCCCAAGATCCCGCGCCATCCCGAGGTCCCGAATTTCACCGGGGTTTCCGGCGGTATGGTTTCCTCGCCTATTTCCCGGGCAATGAGTTTATAGACGGCGTCGATATCCTTTTCAGGGTCAGCTCCTTCGGCAAGAAGAGCATGGACAACGGCGAAATAATTGGATTGTCTTGGACTGGTGGTGATATATTTTTCTTTAAGGTTATCGGCGATGGTCATTTTTTCTCCGGCGCTAATAGTTTTCAGGCAAAGGATGTTGACCCCTGAGCGAAGATTAGCTATAAGGTTGATGGTGTCGCAATAATTCCGATCTACTGCGTCGTAGTGCATTTTTGTTCGCTCAATATACCATATGTATGGTCTCGCTCACAAAAATACCCTGCTCCTTGTGTATCGAAATTATTGTTTAGCCATCCATGATTTGTTACGGATCCATCACGGTTGTGGCAACAATTTTTTGCAGTTTTTTCCTTCGGGGATATATCATACGGCAAGAGTTTTTTTATCAGTGGCCGTATCGTGTATCATTACATTTAATATGTTAAAAGCCAATTTTTCAAGATCGGGAGTAAAAAATGGGAAAACATGATGAAGAACTGATTCTCTGGTTTGAGGATATAGGCATCGATGATGTCCCCATGGTCGGCGGCAAGAATGCCTCATTAGGTGAGATGTACCGGCACCTTACCGCGAAAGGGGTGGCGGTGCCGCACGGTTTCGCTATAACCGCTTATGCCTATCGTTACCTGCTTAAATCCGCCGGGCTTGAAGAGGCGATCAAGGACGCTCTGGCCGGACTCGATACCCACGATATGAAAAACCTCCAGGAGCGCGGCGAGAAGGCGCGTAATATTATCCTGAACGCTGAGTTTCCCGAAGACCTGAAAGAGGCGATTATCGCCGGCTACAAGAAAATGGAAGAGGAGTATGGCAAGGACGTTGACGTTGCCGTCCGCTCCAGCGCCACCGCCGAAGATCTCCCCGATGCCTCCTTTGCCGGGCAGCAGGAGACCTATCTCAATATCCGCGGGGTTGACGCCCTGATTGATAATTGCCGCAAATGTTTCGCCTCGTTGTTCACCAACCGCGCCATCTCCTATCGTCACGACAAGGGTTTCGGCCAGTTTGACGTATATCTTTCAATCACCATCCAGAAGATGGTCAGGAGCGATTCCGCCAGTTCCGGGGTCATGTTTTCCATTGATACCGAGAGTGGCTTCAAAGACGCGGTATTCCTTACCGGCGCATGGGGTCTGGGGGAAAACGTGGTTCAGGGTGCGGTCAATCCGGACGAGTATTATATCTTCAAGCCCACCCTTAAGGAGGGCAAGCGTCCCATCGTCGGGAAAAGGGTCGGCAGTAAAGAGATCAAGATGATCTATGATAATGATCCCGACACCCCGGAGCCGGTTAAAAATATCAATACCACCCCGGAAGAACGTGGTTCTTACGTCATCAATGACGACGAGATCCTTCAGTTGGCCAGATGGGCCTGTATTATCGAAGATCATTACAACAAGGGTATGGACATCGAATGGGCCAAGGATGGCGACGGCGACAAGGTCGGTACCGGCAACCTGTTTATCGTTCAGGCCCGGCCCGAGACTGTTCATTCCCAGGCATCCAAAAAGACCATAGAGACTTATATCCTCAAGGGTAGTGGCAAGGTTATCGCACAGGGCCAGGCCGTGGGTGCCAAAATCGGTCAGGGGGTGGTCAATAATATCGAGAATGTTGCCGATATCGGGACCTTCAAGGCCGGAGAGGTTCTGGTTACCGACATGACCGACCCGGACTGGGAACCGATCATGAAGATCGCCAGCGCCATTGTCACCAATCGGGGCGGTCGTACCTGCCATGCGGCAATTATCTCCCGCGAGCTAGGCATCCCCTGTGTCATCGGAACCGTGGACGGTTCCAAACTGATAAAGAGCGGTCAGAATGTCACGGTTTCCTGCGCCGAGGGCGAGACCGGCAATATCTACGATGGCCTGATCGATTTTGAAGTTGAGCGTCTTGATCTCGACTCGGTTCCCACCACCCGCACCAAGATAATGATGAACGTCGGTATTCCCGAAAAGGCATTCACCGAAGGGCAGATTCCCAATGATGGCGTCGGTCTTGCCCGGGAGGAGTTTATCATTAACTCCCATATCGGCATTCATCCCCTGGCCCTGTATAACTTCGAAGAATTGAAACAGAAGGCGGTATCCGATCCGGAAGTGGCTGATATCGTCAAGAAGATCGAGATCAACACCTCCGCCTATCCCGGCGACAAAAAAGAGTTCTTTATCAATAAATTAGCCGAAGGCGTTGGCCGTATCGGCGCCGGTTTCTATCCCAAGGACGTCATCGTCCGCCTCTCTGATTTCAAGAGTAATGAATACGCCAATCTCATCGGCGGCACCCTGTATGAGCCGGTGGAGAGCAATCCGATGATCGGCTGGCGCGGTGCCTCCCGTTATTATGACGACAAATATAAAAATGCCTTTGAGCTCGAGTGCAAGGCCCTGCTCAAAGTAAGAAACGAGATGGGGTTGACCAACGTCAAGCTCATGGTGCCTTTCTGTCGGACTCCGGACGAGGGCCGTAAGGTCATCGAAGTGCTGCGTGAATTCGGTCTGGTTCAGGGCGAAAACGGCCTCGAAGTTTACGTGATGTGCGAAATCCCCTCAAACGTCATCGCCGCTGACGCCTTCTGCGACGTGTTCGATGGTTTTTCCATCGGTTCAAACGATCTGACCCAGCTCACTCTCGGTCTTGATCGTGATTCCGATCTGGTGGCCCATATCTATGACGAGCGCAACGAGGCGGTCAAGACCATGGTCAAGATGGTCATCGATACAGCCAAGCGCCGGGGGAAAAAGATCGGTATCTGCGGTCAGGCCCCGAGTGATTTCCCCGACTTCGCAACCTTTCTGGTCGAGTGCGGTATCGACTCCATGAGCCTGATCTCCGACACGGTGATAAAAACCAGACTCGCGGTCTCTGAGAAGGAGAAGGAACTGGGTGTCAGCTGATTTTTATCCTCTGAAACAGAGAAAACAGAAAAAACGGGTCGGCGGTCAAACTGCCGACCCGTTTTTTTGTGCTCAATAACCTTGACGACTTTTAGTAAGTCAAGGATGTATCCATTCGGGATTATTGTCCGACCATCCCCTGAGTGGTATGGAGATAGTGCCTACGGCAAAACTTGCTTGAAACTTACCTTAAAAGCAGTTAAGGTACGAAATTTCAATCAGCGGATAAAAATCAGACAATTTATTGTTTTAGCGTTTAAAATCCCCTGCCGTCTTTTCAGGTGAAAAAACAGGCTCGGGTTGTGGTTTCCATGCCATAGTTGTGTCAAGTTTTAGATACGGATAAAATTTAGTAAATTCAAATAGTTAAGGAGAAGAACATGAGCGCGGAAATCATCAGCGGGACTGAGATCTCCAAGGCCATCAAGGACGAGTTGAAGGTCGAGGTCACCGATCTCAAGGAGAAGCACGGTGTTGTTCCCGGGCTGGTTACCATTCTGGTGGGTGAAAATCCTGCTTCCCAGTCCTATGTCGCGGCCAAGAACAAGACCGCCCATGCCCTTGGCATCCATTCCGAACAGGTGACCCTGCCCGAAGACACCACTGAGGCCGATCTCCTTGCCCTGGTCGACAAGTGTAATATGGATGACAAAATCAACGGTATCCTGGTGCAGCTGCCCCTGCCAAAGCATATCGACGAGGCCAAGATCCTTTACGCCATTGATCCCGATAAGGATGTTGACGGTTTTCATCCGGTAAACGTCGGCAAGATGGTGCTCGGGGAGCAGTGTTTCCTCCCCTGTACTCCCCACGGTATTCTCGAACTCCTTGAGCGCAGCGGAGTCGAGACCAGCGGCAAGGAGGTGGTGATTCTCGGCCGCAGCAATATTGTCGGCAAGCCCATCGCCAACCTCATGCTGCAGAAGCGTCACAGCGGCAACGCTACCGTAACCCTGTGCCATACCCGGACCAAAGACACCGATTTTCATACCAGAAGAGCTGATATTATTATCGCCGCGGTCGGCGTCCCTAATCTGGTCAAGGCCGATCAGGTTAAGGACGGGGTGGTGATAATCGACGTCGGGGTCAACCGCATCGGCAAGAGCAAAAACGGTAAGGCCATATTGGCCGGTGATGTCGATTTTGACTCAGTCAGGGAAAAGGCTGCCAAAATAACCCCGGTTCCCGGCGGGGTCGGGCCGATGACCATTACCATGTTGATGAAAAATACCGTTCAGGCCGCGAAACAGGCCGCCGGACTGGAATAGTTTTTACGCAAGTCACCAACCCACGCAATTTTCAGAGGGAAATCATGGCTATCAAGAGAAATGGATGTGAGGGCTGCGCCGATATCACCTGCGGCTCCACCAAGGAAGTTCTTTTCCAGGACATTGCCAAGGGCGTCAATACCGCCTATGACCGGGTAAAGGCCCGGGGGGTGTCGGCGGGCCTGTTCGGCTCCACCGGTACCTGTTGCCGTCACTGTAATATGGGACCGTGCCAGATTATCGACGGCGTTGATGATATGATCGGGGTCTGTGGCGCCACCGCCGATACCGTGGCCGCGCGGAATTTTGCCCGGATTATCGCCGCCGGCAGTGCCGCCCATACCGATCACGCCCGTGAGATGGTCAAGGGGTTCATCGAAACCGCCAAAGGCAACGGGCCTCATGAAATAAAGGACGTGGACAAGCTTAAGAGCCTGGCCGGAGTGTTCGGAATTGAAACCGAAGACCGCGAGGTGAATGATATCGCCCTTGAACTGGGGGAGGCGGCCCTGGCTGAATTCGGCAGACAGGATGATACGCCGGTGTCAATGCTCAAACGGGCCCCGAAAAAACGCCAGGCAGTGTGGAAAAAACTGGGGATTGAACCCCGTGGGGTTGATCGCGAAGTGGTGGAGATGATGCACCGCACTCATATGGGGGTGGATCAGGAATATAAAAATATCATGCTCCAGGCCTCCCGTTGCGCCCTCGGCGACGGCTGGGGATCGTCGATGCTTTCCACCGAGCTTACTGATATCATGTTCGGCACCCCGGTACCGCGTCGGGCCATTGTCGACCTTGGAGTTTTGAAAGCGGATCAGGTCAACGTCACCGTCCACGGTCACGAGCCCCTCCTGGCTGAATCGCTGTGTATCGCGGCCCAGGACGAGGATATCCTCGTCCTGGCGAAGAAAGCAGGGGCCAAAGGTATCAATCTCGCCGGGGTGTGCTGTACCGGTAACGAGATTCTCATGCGTCGCGGTATTCCCGTTGCCGCCGGTTTCATCCAGCAGGAAATGGCCCTGGCCACCGGCGCAATCGAGGCGATGGTGGTTGACGTCCAGTGCATCATGCAGTCGGTGGCGCAGGTGGCGGGTAACTTCCATACCGACATCATCACCACCAATTACCGGGCCAAAATGGAAGGCGCGATCCATATCCAGTTTGAGGAAGACAGCCCGCTGGAGAGTGCCAAGGCCATCCTTAAAAAAGCCATCGGCAATTACAAGAAGCGGGGTAAATTTTTTATTCCGGAGAAATCAAAACTCGATGTGGTTGTTGGTTTTTCCCATGAAACAATCAACTATATGCTAGGTGGTCGTTTCCGTTCAAGTTATCGTCCCCTTAACGACAACATCATCAACGGCCGTATCCGCGGGGTTGGTGCCATTGTCGGCTGCGACAACTTCAAGCTTACCGATGAGGCCCACGAAATTATCGCCCGGGAGTTGATCAGGAACGATGTTCTGGTACTGGCCACCGGCTGCGCCGCCACCGCTCTCGGCCGGGCCGGACTGGTTAATCCCGAGGCGATTAAACACGCCGGTCCGGGACTGGCCGAGGTATGCGAGACCGTGGGAATGCCTCCGGTTCTGCATATGGGTTCCTGCGTTGACAACAGTCGTATCCTTATCGCCGCCACCGAGATGGTGAAAGAGGGCGGACTTGGTGATGATATCAGTGATCTTCCCGCCGTGGGTACCGCGCCGCTGTGGATGAGCGAGAAGGCGGTTGCCATTGGTCAGTATTTTGTCGCCTCCGGGGCCCAGGTCGTGTTCCAGAGCCTGCCGGTGACCGGAGCGAAAAAATTCAATAAATACCTCCTTGAAGATATGATGGGAGAGTACGGCGCTCATTGGAATGTCGCCGAAGATCCTTATGAAATCGCGAAGATGATGATCGCCGCCATTGACGCCAAGCGCGAGGCGTTGGGGATCAACAAACAGCGGGAGCGGGTTCTCTTTGACATGGAGATGCGTCGTGACATGGGCAGTAATCCGGTCGGAGCCGGTTGTGCCGGTCCCGGAGCCTGAAACGATTATACGCCAGGCATAATCGAATAATTCAAAACAGGGAAAATACCGATGAAATCGGGTAGCAACCTTGAAAAAATACTCACATCGGGCCAGTTCGCGGTAACCGGCGAACTCGGTCCACCCAAGAACGCCGATCCCGAAGTGGTAAGAAAAAAGGCCCGGCAGATCAAGGGGCATGTGGACGCGGTCAACATCACCGATTGTCAGACCGCTATCGTCCGCATGAGTTCCATTGCCGCCGGGCTTATCGCCCACAGTGAAGGGGTGGAACCGGTCATCCAGATGACCTGCCGTGACCGCAACCGTATCGGGATGCAGAGCGATATCCTTGGTGCCGGTGCCCTGGGGTTGAAGAATCTCCTCTGTCTCACCGGTGATCATCAGAAATTCGGCAACCACCCCGGCTCCAAGGGCGTGTTCGACATGGACTCGATCCAGCTCCTCGGTATGGCCCGGGATATGCGGGACGGAAAGAAATTTCAATGCGGTGAGGAGATCAAAAACAACGAGCCCCGTCTCTTTCTTGGCTGCGCCGCTAATCCCTTTGCCGGTCCGCCTGATTTCCGCGCCCGCCGTCTGGCGAAAAAGGCAGCCAACGGCGCGGATTTCTGTCAGACCCAGATCGTCTATAACCTTGAGAAATTTTCCCGTTTCATGGAACAGGTGCGGGAATTGGGTCTGGATGAAAAAATTTATATCCTCGCCGGGGTGACGCCGCCGAAATCTCTCGGCATGGCCCGGTACATGAAAAAATTCGTTCCCGGCCTCGATGTTACCGATGATGTTATTTCCCGAATGAAGGACGCCCGCGACCAGGAAGACGAGGGGATAAATATATGTGTTGACGTCATCAATCAGGTCCGGGAGATCAAAGGGGTCGCCGGGGTCCATGTGATGGCGATTGAGTGGGAAAGCGCGGTTCCGGAGATCGTCAGCCGCGCCGGTCTTGATGATCGTCCGGTCTGCGAGGTCGAAATTGCGGCAGTGGCCCCGGGTGAAGCGATAACTGTCAGATCTGATGCCGACGCCCTGGCCTCGGCCCGGGCCGAGGCCGAACGGCTGATCGCCGCCGCCCGTGACAAGGCGGCAGAGATCAGCCGCGGCGAACTTACGTCTACAGATTTAGAAAATATAGAAACCTGTGATAGTGGAGAAGATGAGATGAACGAGAAGGAACGTCAGCTGGCGCTTGAGTCTGTCCGGCAGGGACTTGACGCCTTGAAAAAGGCCTTCGGCCTCTCCGATGATCAATTCGACGCCCTGGCCAAATTCGCCGGGGCCGAGGCGGTGTTGCGGCGGGAACCGGTTCTTCCCGGAACCGTGGCTCCGTCCACGCCTGCTGCCCCGGCGGTAAAAGTTGCCCCGGTGGTTCCTGCGACTCCGGTGGCCGCTCCCGCAGCTAACGCCGGAAAGGCGGCTGAGGCGAAAAAGGCTGAAGTGACGAAAAAGGCCGCCGAGTCGAATGCGGATGAGGAGACAAAAAAGGCGGCTGAGGCGAAAAAGGCAGAAGCGGCAAAGAAGGCTACCGAAGTCAGAAAGGCGAAAGAGGTGCAAGCGGCCAAGACTGCGGAGACAGGGAAAGCCGTCCCGGCCGTCAAGGCCAGACCCGCTGCCGCTGTCAATGCCTATGAATTAAAGGCCGAAACTACTCCGCTTGCCGAAAGGGCGGCCAAGGTTCCGGAAAACGGCTACAAGCAGATCTATAGCGGCGAGATCCGCGAGGTTACCCTTCCGGCTCCTGGCGGCAATCTGGCTGCCGGCGGCGCCAAGAGTCTGCCGTTTCATCTCTTTGAAGGCGAACACGCCAATAAACCGATGATTGCCATGGATATCCTTGATCTCAATCCCGAGGAGTGGCCCGAGACCCTGAGGCGTCACTTTGACGGCGTCCTTGACAATCCGGTGGCCTGGGCGGAAAAATGCGTTAACGATTATAACGCCGATGCCATCTGTCTGTCGATGGTCAGCACCGATCCCAACGGCATGAACCGCTCCTCCTCCGATGCTGCCAAAATCGCGACCGAGGTCATCAAAGCCGTTGATGTCCCGGTGATTCTCTGGGGCTGCGGCAACGGCGACAAGGATACCGAGACCCTGCGGGAGGTAACGGCGATGGTCGGCGAGCGCAAGGTCTGCCTCGCACCTCTTTCCGATGCCAATTACAAGGCCATCGGCGCCACCGCCATGGCCTTCGGGCACCCGGTGGTCGCGGCATCGCCCATTGATGTCAACCTTGCCAAGCAGCTCAATATCCTCCTTGAGAACCTGGGGATGCAGCTTGACTCCGTGCTCATTGATCCCTCCATCGGCGCCCTCGGTTACGGCATTGAGTATTCCTACTCGGTCATGGAGCGGATTCGTATCGCCGCCCTGACCCAGAAGGATGAGAAGTTGCAGGTGCCGATCATCTGTAATCTAGGCCGTGAGGTCTGGAAGGCCAAAGAGGTCCGCCTTGACAGCGACGACATGATAGGTGACCAGGAACGACGCGGGGTGTTGATGGAAGCAATCACCGCCAGCTGTATGTTGATGGCCGGCGGTGAGGTAATGATCATGCGTCACCCGCAGGCGATCAGTCTTACCCGGGCCCTGATCAACGGCCTGATGGACTAACAGAGTTAAAGAATCCATAAGCCCTGAACAAGCTTTCAAGGAGTTTTAATCATGTCGAAAATAATCTGTTCCGCCGCCATCCGAGGAGCCCATAAAATCCTTGACATGGCTGAAGAAAAATATGAAGCAGCCGTCAGGAAATACGGCGACGAGCATGAGGTCGGCTTTCCCAACACCGCCTATTTCCTCCCGGTGATCTACTCGATGCTGGGGGCCAAGGTTGAAAAAATCGGTGACATGAAGGATATCTTTGCCGAATGCCGCAAGCTGATGCCGTCCGAGGTCAGTGAGCATAACTGGCTGCCGTATCTCGCCCCGGCGCTTGACGCCGGCATGGCGACTTTCTTTGCCGAGGAGATGTACGAGGCCATCCGTTACCTCGACACCCCGGACTACTACACCAAGACCGAGGATCCCACTGACAGCAATATCTGGCTTGGGGCTGCCGACGATGTCATCTTCCGTAAACGCGGGGTTGAATTTGTCGACGGCACCGCCCCCGGTTTTGCCGCCATTCTAGGGGCGCCTCCTGACAAGGAAACCGCGAGCAAGATCGCCCTTGAACTACAGGAGAAAAATCTTTACATCTTCATGCACGATGCCTCTGACGGGGTCAGGATGGCCGATCAACTGGTGGACGCCGATGTCCAGGTGGGCTGGAATACCCGGCTTGTCCCCTTTGGGCCCGACTACACCTCGGTGGTATTCGCCATGGGTTTCGCCTGCCGGGTGGCGCTGGCCTTCGGCGGAATCAAACCCGGTGATTATAAGGGCAATCTCATTTACAACAAAGACCGGACCTTCGCCTTTGCCATGGCCCTGGGACCGGTATCCGACGAGTGGTACGCCAATGCCGCCGGCGCCATCAACTGGGGCTTTCCGACCATATCCGACTGGGATATCCCCGAGGTCCTGCCCACTGGTATCTGTACCTACGAGCATGTGGTCAGCAATATTCCCCACGATGAGATCGTTCATAAGGCCATCGAGGTTCGCGGCCTCAAGGTCTCGATCACCAAAATCGATATCCCCATGTCCTTCGGCCCCGCCTTTGAGGGTGAGCGGGTCAGGAAGGACGACCTGTTCATGGAGTGCGGCGGCGGCCGCACCAGCGGGGTGGAAGTCCTGATCTCCAAAGACCTCTCCGAGGTTGAGGACGGCCTGATCACTCTTGAGGGTCCGGATATCGCCGATATAGAGCAGGGACAGAATCTGCCCCTCGGAATCCTGGTCGAGGTCGCCGGCCGTGAGATGCAGTCCGACTTCGAACCCATCCTTGAACGCCAGTTCCATCACCTGATCAACTATATTCAGGGGATCATGCACATGGGACAGCGGAATATAATGTGGGTCCGGATCGGCAAGGCCGCGGTGGAAAAGGGATTCTCCTTTAAACACTTCGGCAAAGTTCTCCACGGCAAGCTCCACCAGGAGTTCGGTGCCATTGTCGACAAGATTCAGGTCAAGATCTATACCGAATCAGACAAGGTCGAAAAGGTTATGGATCTGGCCCGCGAGGTCTATACCGAGCGCGATAAGCGTCTTGGTTCCATGACAGATGAAACCGAAGATGTTTTTTATTCATGCACCCTGTGCCAGTCTTTCGCCCCCAGTCATGTCTGTATCATCACCCCGGAGCGGATCGGCATGTGCGGTGCCTATAACTGGCTTGACGGCAAGGCCAGTTATCAGATCAACCCCACCGGCCCCAACCAGCCGATCGAGAAGGGCGAGTGTCTTGATGAAAAACTCGGGGTTTTCAAGGGGATTAATGACTTTGTCGGTCAGGCGTCCCGCGGCGCGGTCACCGATCTTGCATGCTATTCGCTGATGAACAGTCCCATGACCGCCTGCGGCTGTTTCGAGGCCATCGCCGCGATGCTGCCCCAGTGTAATGGGATCATGGTTGTCAACCGTGACTTTCGCGGCATGACCCCCTCGGGAATGAAGTTTACCTCGCTGGCCGGGATGGCCGGCGGCGGCGCCCAGACCCCGGGATTCATGGGGGTAAGTAAGCATTTTCTCACCAGCAGCAAGCTCTTCATGGCCGAGGGTGGCCTCAAGAGGGTGGTATGGTTGCCGAAGATGCTCAAGGAAGAACTGGCCGATAAACTAAAGGAGCGCTGCGAGGAGATCGGGATGCCGGAATTCTTCGACATGATCGCCACCGAGGAGAACGGCACCACCGAAGAAGAGATCATGGCCTTTCTCAAGGAGAAAGGCCATCCGGCCCTGAGTATGGAAGCGGCGGTCTGATTTTTTACTGCAATGATAAAATTTGAAGTTTTTTGATATTTCGGAGGATAGATAGAGATGGCTCTTACTGGTATTCAGATCCTGAAGATGCTCCCCAAGAAGAACTGCGGCGAGTGCTCCATTCCCACCTGTCTTGCCTTTGCTATGAAGGTCGCGGCCGGGCAGGCAGAGATAGGCGAGTGTCCCTACGTCAGCGACGAGATCAAGGAGCAGATAGGTGAGGCCAGCGCCCCGCCGATCCGGACCATCAAATTAGGCAGCAGCGACGAGGCGGCAATGACCATTGGCGGTGAGACCTGTCTTTATCGTCATGAAAAACGCTTCGAAAATCCCACCGGTATCGGGGTTTTGGTTGCGACCGACATGAGTGACGCTGACATCGACGGTCGGATCGAGCGTTTCAACAAGCTTCGTTACGAGCGGGTCGGGGTGTTGATGAAGGCCGACTGCATCGCGATAAAAGACGGTAAAAACGATTCGGCATCATTTACGGCCCTGACCGAAAAGGTGCTCAAGGGTGCGGCCGACGCCAAAATCATCCTCATGAGTGATACCGCCGCCAACCTCGCCGACGCCGCCAGGGCCTGCGGCGATCGCAAACCGTTGCTCTATGCTGCCACCAACGCCAATGCCGATGAGATGAGCAAGGTCGCCAGGGATCTCGATTGTCCTCTCACCGTAAGGGGGGTAAACCTTGACGACACCGTGGCCTTAAGTGATAAACTCATCGCCGCCGGTCACAAGGATCTGGCCCTCGACACCGGGGCCCGGACCATCAGGGCCGCCTTTGAGGACAACGTTGTCGCCCGTAAGGCCGCGGTAACCAGGAAGTTCAAGCCGCTGGGTTTTTCGACCATCAATTTCCCCTGCGAGATGACCGATGATCCTCTTCTTGAGGCGATGATCGCCTCGGTGATGATCGCTAAATACGCCGGTATCGTCATCCTCTCCGATCTCCAGGGCGACATCCTATTCCCCCTGCTGCTGGAAAGGCTGAATATCTTCACCGATCCGCAGCGTCCGATGGTGGTTCAGGAAGATGTTTACAATATAAATGGTCCGGGTGAGGATTCCCCGGTCCTGATTACCTGCAACTTTTCCCTGACCTACTTCATCGTCTCCGGTGAGATCGAGGGGAGCAAGGTCCCGAGCTGGCTGCTGATCAAAGACACCGAGGGGCTGTCGGTCCTTACTGCCTGGGCCGCCGGCAAATTCGGTGCCGACCTTATTGCCCAGTTCATGAAGAAGAGCGGCATCGAGGACAAGGTAAAGCACCGGGAACTCATTATCCCCGGCTACCTTGCCTCGATGAAGGGAGAGCTTGAAGAGGAGCTTCCAGGGTGGAATATTATCATCGGTCCCCGTGAGGCCGGACATCTTCCCGCCTTCCTCAAGGAATGGAAGCCCGCGGCCTGAGGCGATCCCCGAGGTTCATTAAATAACGCGCCGACGGCGGATTTTACTTGTGTATACGTTTGCCGGTTTAACCGTTACAGTATAAAGAAAATTATGACTATCATTATCGACGGCAGGAAGATCCGGGCTCGTGCCGGTGACACCATTCTCGAAGCCGCCAGAAAGACGGGAATAGAAATCCCGTCCATGTGCAGCCTTAACGTCAGAAATTCCCAGGTGCCCTGTGGCCTCTGCGTGGTTGAGGTCAAAGGGCGGGACGGTCTGTTGCGGGCCTGCGACACGGTGACGGAAGAGGGGATGACCGTCATTACCCGCAGCGAGGCCATTGCCGCTTATCGTAAAAAGCAGCTCAGTAACATGGCCCGGGACCATTTCGGCGACTGCAAGGCCCCCTGTAATCTCACCTGTCCGGGACAGATAAATGTCCAGGGATATATTGCCCACGTGGCCAAGGGAGAATACGAGGAAGCGTTGCGTCTGGTGATGGAGCGCAACCCCTTTCCCTTTTCAGTGGGTCGGGTCTGTCCCCGTTTCTGCGAGACCAGGTGCCGCCGGATTCTCGTTGACGAACCGGTATCGATAAATCATTTGAAGCGGTTCGTCGCTGACTGGTGCATGAGCCGCAAGATCAACCTCCGGATCAGCAAGGCCCCTGCCAGCGGTAAAAAGGTGGCAGTTGTCGGCGGTGGTCCTTCCGGACTGACCGCTGCCTGGTTTCTTGCCCGTAAGGGACACGAGGTCACGGTATTCGAGGCCGAGGACAAGCTTGGAGGCATGCTCCGTTACGGTCTCCCGGAGTACAAGATCCCCCGTGATGTTCTTGACTATGAAATAAAGACCATCATCAGGATGGGAATTTCGGTACGTCTGAACCAGAGATGGGGCCGGGACTTTGATCTCGTAGACCTTCAGAACCAGGGACACGACGCGATCCTGCTTACCATTGGTTCACCCGCTGCCGACAACATTGATGTTCCCGGCAGCGCCAATCCCGGGGTGATCAGCGCCATTGACTGCCTCCGGGAAATAAATACCGGCAAGGCCCGTAATTACGGGAGCAGTGTCGCCATATTCGGCGGTAACAATATGGCGATGGAGACGGCCCGTTCTCTCCTTCGGCAAGGAGTAGACGAGGTGACAGTGATCTACCCCCGTTCGGTGACCGAGATGCCGGCCAATCAACGTAATATCCACGAGGCGGAAAAAGAGGGGGTACAGTTCCTCACCGCCGCCTCGCCGGTGCAGATATCCCAGGTCGAAGACGGTCTTGAGGTTGAGTTGATCCGGATGCGCCTGGGCGAACCTGATGCCCGGGGTACCCGTCATCCCGAGGCGGTTCCCGGTTCAAGCAATATCATTCATGTTGACACCGTGATCCATTCCCTGGGGCAGTCGGCCTTTGCCGACCGGCCGGAAGGGAACCTGGAGGGGGAACTTGAGATCACCCCGAAAAACAATATCAAGGCCAACCCCCGGACTTCGCTGACCAATATCCCCGGGATTTACGCGGCCGGCGATTCCACCAGCGGCCCGCGTTCGGTAATCCAGGCGGTAGTCTCGGCGCGGCGTGCGGCGGAAAATATTCATCTCCAGCTTGACGATACCGCGGTCAAGGTTCCGGAGAACCGGTTTAACTTTACCCGCGGTCGTTCCTTTGACGACGTTGCCCTTACCAATTTTGAGGGAATCAAGGTTAAATTACGGGAAAAGATGCCGGAGCGGGCGCCTGAAATCGCGGCCCAGGATTTTGACGAGGTCAGGTTGGGGTTCACCGAAAAGATGGCCCGTCGCGAGGCGGAAAGATGTCTTTCCTGTGGCTGCAACGCTTACGGTCGTTGTGATTTTAAACGCGAATGTATCGACAACGGCGTTGATCCCAACAAGACCGGGCAGCCAAAGGCGCCGCTCTACAGTCGCGACTACTCCCATCCGGCCATTGTCGTTGACCTCAATAAATGCGTGTTCTGCCAGCGTTGTTTTAATGCCTGTGAGTATGACGGGCTTGAAATCAAGGCGGGAAGTCGTGCCGATAACGGCCGTCCCCGGGATATCTCATTCCGCTTCACTGATAAATGCGTCAGTTGCGGCAAATGCGTTGACCACTGTTCCACCGGGGCCCTGTCGAAAAAAGAGGCCATTGTCCCGGTGGTGAACGAAGAGATCCGCGACGTCCGTTCCACCTGCCCCTATTGCGGCGCCGGTTGCCAGATTATCCTCAAGGTCAAGAATAACACGATCATGGAGATCACCGCCGATCCGGACCAGGCCCCGAACTTTGGCGCTCTATGCGTCAAGGGCCGTTTCGGATTCAATTTCGTCCAGCAGCCGGACCGGCTTACCACCCCACTTATCCGTCGCGGCGGTCAATTGGTAGAGGCAAGTTGGGACGAGGCCCTGGACGAGGTGGCCAGACGTTTTTTTGACTTAAAGGCCATGTACGGTCCCGACTCTATTGCCGGGTTCAGTTGCGCCCGCTGTACCAACGAAGAAAATTTCCTGATGCAGAAGTTCATGCGCACCGCGATCGGTACTAATAATATCGATCACTGCGCCCGACTCTGACACGCTCCCACGGTGGCCAGTCTGGCCATCTCGTTCGGCAGCGGGGCGATGACCAATTCCATCGCCGACATCAAGGACTGCGAAGTGATCTTCATGATCGGCAGCAATGCCGACACCGGTCATCCAACCATCGGTCTCAGGCTGCATCAGGCCTGTGACCGCGGGGCGAAGCTGATCGTGGTGGATCCCCGTCAGACCGCGTTCGCGCGCAGGGCCGACCACTGGCTGTCGATAAACCCCGGCACCGACGTGGCCCTGCTCAACGCCATGTGCCAGGTGATTATCGAAGAGGGGATTTATGACAAAAAATTCGTCGCCGAGCGTACCGAAGACTTTGACGACCTGAAAAAGACGGTCAAAAAATACAGCCCGGAGTACGCCGGACAGATAACCGGTATCGCTGCCGACGAGATCCGGGCGGTTGCCCGCCTCTACGCGAGTCCGGGTAAAAACAGCGCGATCTTCTACGGCATGGGCCTGGCCCATCACGCCACCGGCACCGACAACGTCAAATGCGTTGCCAATCTCGCCATGCTCTGCGGCAAGATGGGCAAGGCCGGTTGCGGCGTCAATCCCTTGAGGGGCCAGAACAACGTCCAGGGCGCCTGCGACATGGGGGCCCTGTTTAATACCCTGCCGGGCTACGCCGGCCTGGTATCGGAAGAGACTTTTGCCCGATACGAAAAGATGTGGGGGGTTAAACTGCCCCGGCGTCCGGGCAAGGCCGCCACCGAGGTCTGGGACGCGATCCATGACGGTGCTATCAGAGGGATTTATATAATGGGTGAGGATCCGGTGCTGGCCGATCCCAATGCCGGACACGCGGTTGAGGCCATTGACAAGCTTGATTTCCTCCTGGTTCAGGATATTTTCCTGACCGATACCGCCAAAATGGCCGACGTGGTTCTGCCGGCGGCCTGTTACGCTGAAAAGGACGGTACCTTTACCGCCTCCGAGAGGCGGGTGCAGCGGGTCAGGAAGGCGGTTGAACCGCCGGGGGAGGCAAAACCCGACTGGGAAATTTTTTGTAACCTCGCCGATAAAATGGGATATCACATGCATTATGATTCCGCTGAGGATATCTTTAACGAGGTGGCAAGCCTTTTGCCGCAGTACAATGGTATCAGCTACGAGCGGATAGAGACCGAGGGGTTGCAATGGCCGGTGCCGGACGCGAATCATCCCGGAACCCCGGTACTCCATGTGGGTAAATTTGTTCGCGGCCGGGGGTTATTCATTACCGAAGACTATACCCAGCCGGTTGAGCTGCCCGATGAGGAGTATCCTTTTATCCTGACCACCGGACGGGAGGTAGCGCATTACAACTTCGGCTCCATGACCCGCAAGACCGCCGCCCTTGAGGAGATATGCCCCGAGGCCCGGGCCGAGATCAATCCGGTTGACGCCGAAAGGATGGCTGTCAACGACGGCGACTGGCTCGAGCTTACTTCAAGGCGGGGACAGGTGCGGGTCAGGGCAAGATTGACTGATAACTCCCAGGAGGGGACGGTGTTTGTGCCGTATCATTTTGCCGAGGTCCCGGTGAACATGCTCACTCTCAACGCCCTTGACCGTTTGAGCCGCAGTCCGCAGTATAAAATCTGCGCCGTAAAGCTAAACAACCTCGGCGTTCTGACAGTTAATGACAAGGAAACCTGAGAGTATTTTTTACTGGTATTTCATCTGTGTCTGATATGCCTTGCGGCATTTATCAGTCCGTTGAAAAAACGGGCTGGTCGCGGTGCATGGACGCGCCGCCGATTTTATCGGGTTTAAGAAATCCAATAAAATCGAGAGGTTGGCCGAAACTTGTTTTAGCCAACCGGGAGTTAAAAAAGCCAGGACGGCTTTTTTAACAGTCTGTTATGAATCCAGGAACGCTAAAAAAAAACCGAGAAACAAGCGCGGAGAACTAAAGTAATGGCAAAAAAGAGTGTGAAACGAGAGGGGGCGGTCATGATCCTCGGCGGCGGGGTCGCGGGACTCCAGGCCGCCCTTGATCTGACCGAACTGGGCTTCTATGTCTACCTGGTCGAAAAAAGCGCCGCCATCGGCGGGGCCATGGCCCAATTAGACAAGACCTTCCCCACCAACGATTGTTCGCTCTGAATACTCGCGCCCAAGCTGGTGGAGGCCGGTCGGTCTCCCAATATCGAGATTCTGAGTAACACCGATCTTCTTTCCCTTGAAGGGAAAAAGGGTGACTTTACCGCCAAGGTTCGCATCCGGCCGCGCTATATCGACGCCGACAAGTGTACCGCCTGCGGTCTGTGTACCAAGTATTGCCCCAAACACCTGAGCGATTCCTATAACGAGGGGCTCAATCTTACCCGTCCGATTCATATCGACTACCCCCAGGCGGTGCCGGCGACATATTTTATCGATCCCTCGACCTGTATGCATCTGCAACATGGCACCTGCAAGATCTGCGTCCCGGTCTGCCGCAGCCGGGCCATTGATTTTTCCCAGAAGGCGAAAAAACGCAGTATCGGGGTCGGGGCGGTGATTGTTGCTCCGGGTTTCGGCCGGGTGCCGGATGAGGCCCTGGAAAAGTACGGTTACGGAAGCCATCCGGACGTGGTCACCAGTATCGAGTTCGAGCGACTTTTGAATCCCTCGGGACCGTTTCAGGGCGAGGTAAGGTGCCTTTCCGACAAGCGTCATCCAAAAAAAATCGCCTTTATCCAGTGCGTCGGTTCCCGTGACCTCGGCTGCGATAATGGCTACTGCTCCTCGGTCTGCTGCATGTACGCGATCAAGGAGGCGATGGTGGCCAAGGAACATGATCCCGACTGCGAGATCACCGTCTATTACATGGACCTGCGGACCCAGGGCAAGGATTTCGACGCCGCCCGCACCCGGGCCGAGGAACAGTTCGGGATCAAGTTCGTTCGTTCGGAGGTCGCGGATGTCATGAACTGGGGCGACAAGGGCCTCAAACTCACCTATTCGACCCTGGACGGAGCGCATCACTTTGAACAGCACGACATGGTGGTTCTTTCGGTTGGTCTCGACGCCCCGGCGGACGCGAAAAAGATTGCCGATATCACCGGAATCGCGCTTAATCGTTATGACTTTGCCGAAACTTCCACCTTCGCCCCCCTTGAGACCGGGGTAAAGGGGATAACCGTGGCCGGCGCCTTTCAGGGGCCCAAGGATATCCCCGAGAGCGTCACCCAGTCAAGCGCCGCCGCCGGTATGGCCGCGGGGCTGATCAAGAGCCAGCGCAACAAGGGGGTCGTGGTCAAGAATTATCCGGCCGAGGTGGCGATTGAGGACGAAGAACCGCGCATCGGCGTCTTTGTCTGCCATTGCGGGATCAATATCGGCGGCATCGTCGATGTTCCCGGAGTCGATAACTCGGTGGAAGGAATGGAAGGGGTAGTCTATCATACCCAAAACCTCTATTCCTGTTCCCAGGACGCTCAGGAGGTCCTAAAGGACAAAATACGCGAGTATAAACTGAACCGGGTGGTCATTGCCGCCTGTTCGCCGCGAACCCATGAGCCCCTGTTTCAGGAGACCATGCGCGACGCCGGACTTAATCGTTGTCTAATCGAGATGGTCAATATCCGCGACCAATGTTCCTGGGTCCACGCCAACGAGCCCGATGCCGCCACCGACAAGTCAAAAGACCTGGTGCGGATGGGAGTGGCCAAGGCGAGGCTGATAAAACCGTTGCCGGAACAAACGGTGCCGGTAACCCGCAGCGGCTTGGTGATCGGCGGCGGCATCGCCGGGATGACCGCGGCCCTGACCCTGGCGGAACAGGGATATTCCTGCGTGATTGTTGAAAAAAACGCCAGGCTCGGCGGTCATCTGTTGGACAGCCGTTATACCCTCCACGGGGAAAATACCGCTGATCTGGTCAAAAGGGTGACAGATCAGGTGAAAAAGAACAGGAACATCACCGTAATGACCGCAAGCGAACTGGTCACCACCAACGGTTTTGTCGGTAATTTCTCTTCAATCATCAAAAGCGGTAGCGGCAAGAAGGCCGGGGAGCATACCGTTGACCACGGGGTGATCATCGTTGCCACCGGCGGCAGCTCCCATAAACCGGCAAAAATTCTGGGGAAAAAACCGCCGAAGGGTACCAGGATCATGACCCAGCTTGAGCTTGAGCAGCGTCTTGGCGGCAAGGGCAAGAACCGCGCCCCCGGCTCGGTGGTCATGATCCAGTGTGCCGGTTCCCGTGGCGACGACCTTAATTATTGCAGCAAGACCTGCTGTATCGAGGCGGTAAAGAACGCGCTCAAGATCAAGGAGATCAATCCCGCCTCCCAGGTCATCGTCCTTTACCGTGACCTGCGTACCTACGGCTTTACCGAGGATTATTACCGCGAGGCCCGGGAAAAGGGGGTTATGTTTATCCCTTATTCCCTCGATAAACCGCCGCTGATCAAGGTCGCGACCCGTAAGGTCGAGGTGAGCTATGACGACCCGATCCTTAATGAAAAGGTCACCGTCAGCCCTGATCTTGTTGCCCTGTCCGTGGGGATTGTTCCTGACAGCACCGAAGAACTGAGCCAGATGCTCAAGATCCCGGTCAACGCCAATAGTTTCTTCCTTGAGGCCCATGTCAAGCTGCGGCCGGTGGAGATGCCGGTATCAGGGGTATTTATATGCGGCCTGGCTCATTCGCCCAAGCCCCTTGACGAGATAATCGTCCAGGCCCAGGCCGCGGCGGCCAAGGCGACCATGCCGCTGGTAAAGGGAGAGGTCTCGGTTGAGCCCATTGTCTCCCATGTAACCGAAGACACCTGTATCGGCTGCGGTATCTGTGCCAGTCTGTGTCCTTACCAGGCAATTGAGATGATCAAGGTCGACAAGAAGAGAAAGGCGCGGACCATTGTCGCCTCCTGTAAGGCCTGCGGTATCTGTGCCTCCCATTGTCCGACCTTTGCCATCACCATGGGCGGCTTTACCAATGTTCAGATCCAGGCCCAGATTGAGGCCTTTGGCGCGACCGGAGAAACTACCGGGGACTGAGAACGTTATTTCCGGCCGGATCCATCGGGATCCCGGCCGAAAAAAAGGAGAATCATATGAGTCAGGAAGAGTTCAACCCGAAAATTCTGGGGTTTCTGTGCAATTGGTGTTGCTATGCCGCGGCTGATGCCGCCGGGGTATCACGATTCCAGTATCCCCCCAGTCTGCGGACGGTGAGGGTAATGTGTACCGGCCGTATTGATCCCCTCTTTGTCCTCAAGGGCTTTGCCGCCGGTGCCGCCGGGATCTTTGCCGGTGGCTGACAACTTGGTGAATGTCATTACCAGGTTGGTAATTACGATGCCATGGGAGTTAACGCCCTGATCGCCAAAATCCTGACCGAGGTCGGGATAAATCCCGAAAGATATAACCTCAAATGGGCCTCGGCGGCCGAGGCCCCGAGATTTGTCAAGCTGATCACCGAGTTTACCGCCAAGGTCAAAGATTTAGGGCCATTGGGGGAGGATGAGGGGATAAGCGGAGAAGAGGCAAGGGCCCGGATCGACAAGGCCATTGAACTGGTCAGCGACCGCAAGCTCAGGATCGGTTTCGGCAACCTCACCAAGAATCTGCGTAAGGAGTTGGCTGAAAACGGCCTTGATGACAACAAGATCGCCGCCGCGGTTGAGGAAAAACTGACCAGGACCATCAGCGCCGGACTTGGCTGAACCGCGGGACGCTATCTTTTTTAAAAAGGGGAGGGGGCTTTTGCCTCTCCCCCGTTTTCAACCGGGTCTCAGGCATAATGGCGAGGATAATTCTGGTCGAAGATGACGAATTGATCCGGGAGACCACCAAGGAACTGCTTGAGGTGATCGGGCATGAAGTGGTGCTTTCGGCCCCCAGGGGGGATAACGCCCTGGAAGCGGCTCCTGGTCTTGCCGCGGTTGATCTGGCAATCATCGATCTTTCCCTGCCCGACACTGACGGCGACCGTCTGGCCGCCCGTCTTCGGGTAATATTCCCCGATCTTGCGGTAATCATCAGTTCCGGCCGCCGTCTAATCCCGGCCGACCTTGACCTTGCCCCGGAAAAGCTATTTATCCTCCAGAAACCATACGATATCGACGCCCTGTCTCTGGTGATTACCCAGGCCATGGCCTGATCTGTCTCCGGGCATGATTCAGGGGGGCTTAACAGACCGTTTTTCAACGGGCTGTTAAGCCGTGACGGTTTTGATCTCTCTAACGGCATTGCCGTAATTCCCTATCGACGGCGTCGCGGTTCCATGACGACTGCTTGTATCTCCGAACTGTCAACGGGCAGCCGTCCCGCGCCCACGCTTGCCCCTTTCCGGGCTCATCCGAATATCAGGGATATTCATTGCCGGGGCGTTCCTGCCCTGCCAGTTGTCCGCAGGCGGCGGAGATGTCATCGCCGCGGCTGTCGCGGATGAATACCGCGTAACCGGCCTGTCGCAGCACCTCCTGGAAGGCGATGATTTTTTCTCTCTCCGGGC
>JAJRZW010000012.1 GCA_024275015.1 Deltaproteobacteria bacterium
CAAGGAGAATCAGAAGGGGGAATAGGCCGGGCGGCTCGTCCGCGTTATTTTCTTTTTTCATTTTTCGAGCGAACAAAAGGACGCCGCGACGCCGTAGATCGCAGTTTTACGGCACCATCATAACTATCTGAACTTTCCGGGCTTGACCCGGAATCCAGTAAACTTTGAAAGCATTTAAATCCTGGATTCCGGCTGAAAATATGCCGGAAAGACGAGTTACAATTTGCTTTATTATTATAATATACTGAAATTATTAACAAAACCCAAGTCGGAAAGTTGAGTAAATATGTAGACCGCTTTCCGTCGGAGGATCGTCATGAGCTTACAGGAAAAGATCCGCGCTGATCTCAAGGATTCGATGAAGGCCCGGGACGCGGCCCGGACCTCGGCCCTGCGGGTATTGATCGGGGAGTTCGGGCGTCAGAGTAAAAAGGAACTTGCCGATGCCGAGGTGGTGGCGATTGTCCGCAAGATGATCAAGAACGAGCGCGAGACCCTGGAGAAGAGCGGGGAAGAAAGTTCGGAATTTCTTTCCATAATCGAATCTTATCAGCCGCGGCAGGCGAGCGAGGCCGATATCCGCGTCTGGGTCGAGGGCAATATTGATTTTGCCGGGTTCAGGAACAAGATGCAGGCCATGCGGCCGATCATGGCCCATTTCGGCGCTTCCGTTGACGGTAACATGGTCAAGAAAGTGCTGGAGAGTATGTAACAGTCCGTTGCAAAACGGACTGTACGCGGCGCATGGACGCGTCGCTGGTTTTGCCGGGTTGAAAACCCCGGTGAAATCGAGAGGTTGGCCGGAACTTGTTTTGGCCAACCGGAGTTGAAAAAGCCATGGACGGCTTTTTCAACGGTCTGTTAACAGACTGTCAGATCTTCCTTTTGCGGCCGATCCGGGGAAAAAGCATCGGCACCGTTTTCTGGTATCGTTTAAAGGCGGGGCCGAACTCCCGCCGCAGTCTTTTTTCTTCGATCACACAGCCGATCACTATGTAGGCGGCCAGGAGTATCCGCAGGTCGATGCGGTCAAGCGGGGTGTTGCCGAGGCCGACTATCAGGGCCAGGCCACCGGAGTACCATGGATGGCGGACCCGGGCGAGGATGCCGCCGGTCTTAAGCCCCTCCCCCTTGCTGTTTTTGTTCCCCTGTCGCAGTTGCGTCACTCCTAAAAAAAATTTCAGGTCATAGACCCCGGCCCCGGCCATGAACATATAGCCACTGTATGAAAACAGGAGACCCCGGGCCGCCTGCCACCACATCCCTTTTGGCGCGGGAATGTTTATCGTCGCCAACTCCCAGGAGAGCAGCAGGATCATGGTGCTGATGCTGAAGGCGACATAAAACAGGCGGTAGCCGGCCGCCGGGATCCCCGCCCGGACAAGTCTGTTCTTCACCCTGGTCGAGGCGAGGACACTGTGGGCCGCGCACCATCCGGCCCAGGCGAAAAATATGTAAGCGCTCAATAAACCACACTCTTGATTTTAGAGGGTATCTTGAAATGTAAGCGTTTCAGGGTGTTCATGGCGTGCTTACAAAAATATTGCCGGGGCTTGAAGATGGTCATCGCTGCTCTCCCCCGGCCTGGATAAAGCGGTCGATCGCGGCCACCATTGCCGCGTATCCGGGGTTATAGGTCAACCGCTGGATTGTGCCTTTGCCCAGATTGGTGAGGCTGATCTCACCCTGGATATTTTCCCGCCCTTCGCGGCATTCCCGTCTCTTTTTTCTCCGGAGATAATGATAGCAATTGCGGTAATCGCCGTTACGTCCGTAATGGGGGTCGTCCGGCGGCATCGGCGGGGAGAGGTGGGAGTAATCGATGATTCCTTCCCGCGCCCACGCGGCCGTGACCATTTTTATTCTGGAATCTTCCGGTTTTTCACCGCGGTTGTCATAGACAATCGCCCGGTTTGCCGGATTTGTCAGGCGGCGGGAGAAAAAATCAAGGGCAAAGGCGGGATCAATGACCGTGTCGCTGCCGCTTACGACCATGAAGGTCGGGGTGTTTATTTTTTTATCCCCGGTTAAGGCCTTGATCTCGTGTCCCAGACGCCAGACCTGGGCCGCGCCGTTCAAGGCGAATGATTCGTAGCGGGCGTAATCGAGGTCTTCCCTGACCATGAGCCAGTTTTTGACCTTGCTCAGCGGCAGGGCGGCAAAGGCTAAGGCGGTTTTTATCTTCAGCGCCGGCGAGATCAGGATCATGGCGCTGATTTCGTCCGGATGGGTGAAGGCGTGGGCGGCGGCAAGGGCGCCGCCGGTGGAAAAACCGCAGAGATGGAGTTTTTCTACCCGCGGTCGGGTTCGGTTTACCGCCCAGGACAGGGCCTGTTTCCAGGCGGCGGCGTCCACCGTGGTCAGGTCACCGGGTACGGTGCCGTGGCCGGGGAGGAGGATGCCGCGGACAAGAAATCCCCGGTCGCGGAAATGGCGGGCCAGGGGCTTGAGTATATAGGGGGAGTCGCTGAGGCCGTGGATGAGTACGATTCCGTGTTCATACGGTGGGCCATGGTCCGGCCTTAATTCGTAGGGCTGGTTGGTGGCGAGAATTTTTTCGCGTTCCGGTGAGTTTTCAAGCCCGCGGGCCCTGACGATTACCGTGGACATTCTGCGGCAATAATCGGCAAAGGAAACATCGGCGGCAAAGGGAAAGGTAGAGTTCAAACCGCTTGGGACAAGGCCGGGACGACGGGGGAAGATCATCGGATCAGCGCATCGTTTGTCCGGCGGCATACCTTGTTGAAGCGGTCGAAATCGGCGCAGGAGGAAAGGACAAAGGCCTCCTGCCCGGGGATAAAACGGCAGCTTGATTCATAGAGGCAGACGCCGTTGAAGTCGTCCCATATCTGGCAGGAGTTGTCGCATTTCAGATCTTTCCATACCAAGGTTTTTTTCTCGTAGAGACAGGCGCGGTTGAATTTGTCCCAATGCTGGCAGGCACGCAATTCAAGGGGCCGGGCCGCAGCACCGGGGTTGGTGCAGGTGACGGTGGTGTTGCCCACGGTCAGGCTCTGGCCCGGGAAGATCTTTACCTCCCCGGCCAGGGCCGGAGAAAAGGCGAGAGTGGAGATAATGATAAAAATAATGGTTTTCATGGCTGCTTTATTTCTATCATAAAAAGACATGGTCCGCAAAGGCCCCGCCCGGGGGCCTGATGTCTCAAGCTCAGGAAAATCCCGACGGACTTGAGCAGCCGCCGAGTGATCCCGAGGGGATTGACGGCCGCGACGACATTCGTCCGATATTGGCGGAGGATATGGTCTTTTTTACTTGGGGACTGTGGCATTGGGGGCATTTTTCGTCCCCGGCCGCGGCGGCGTTTGCGACTATGGTCTCAAAGCGGTGGCCGCATTTACTGCATTTAAATTCGTAGATCGGCATTTTTTTACCTCAAAATTTTGGCGATGGTGGGTGGATCATTGGGGATGCCTCGATAAGTACAGGTTAACGTTTTGCTAAAATAGTAACAGTACCGGGAAAAGTAAAGGGGGCCGCTTAACCTTTTTTGCCTGCGGCCATGGCCTTGCGGATTATCTCTGCCGGGGGCATCGTTGATGCCCCGTAACGACGTCAGGCGAGGCCGAAGTCTCCCCCCGGTCATGACCTATGTCGACACCATTATTCTTCCTCCAAGTGGGGGCGTGAACGGCGGCTGATGGGAAAAACGAGAGAATGGATTCTGTTATCAGGTATCTCCTGCAAGTTTGCAAATTGATCCCTTAACTATTATTGATGGACTCGTAACAATTCATGGAATGGCTAAGAAATAATTATTAACCGTTAACAGCCCGTTGAAAAACAGGCTGTTAACGGCGCATGGACGTGCCGCCGATTTCACCGGGTTGAAAAACCCGGTGGTTGAAAAAGCCAGGACGGCTTTTTCAACACTCTGTTAACCGGATTGTCTGGAAGTAGAAATAAAGCCGGAACGTTATCCAGTAGCCCGAATTATTGAACCCATTGAACCCCGATCTCAACATACCTTCCGACCTGCCCATCGCTGCCCGGGCCGATGATATCGTCGCCGCCATTCGGGATCACCAGGTGCTGATCCTCGCCGGGGAGACCGGCAGCGGCAAGTCGACCCAGTTGCCCAAGCTCTGTCTTGCCGCCGGGCTTGGTAAAAAGGGGCTTATCGGCTGCACCCAGCCGCGGCGCATCGCCGCCGTCACCCTTGCCGCCCGGGTCGCCGAGGAGATGGGACCGGCCGGGGGAAACCTGGTCGGCTACCGGGTTCGTTTCCGCGATCAGGTCGGGCCGGAGACGAAGATAAAGTTTATGACCGACGGGATCATCCTCGCCGAGGCGGCCCGGGACCGGCTGCTTTCGGCCTATGAGGCGATCATCGTTGACGAAGCCCATGAACGCAGCCTCAATATCGACTTCCTCCTCGGTATTCTCCGTGGTCTTTTACCGCAAAGGCCGGAACTGAAGGTGATAATCACCTCGGCGACCATTGATACCGAACGTTTCGCCGCGGCCTTTTCCGCCCCGGTGTTAAAGGTAAGCGGTCGTGGTTATCCGGTGGAGATTCAATATCTGCCGCCGGGGCCGGACAGTGACGGGCCGGTGGCGGAAGCGGTGGCGGCGGTGGCGGATATTCACGCCGATCCTGATTCCGGTGATGTCCTGGTTTTCATGCCCACGGAACAGTATATCCGTGAATGCGTCGATCTCCTCAGGGGAGAACTCGACGCGGAGAAATACCGTCGCCCGGCCACGGTTCTTCCCCTTTTCGGCCGTCTGGCGGGCAGAGACCAGCGGCGGATATTCAAGCCAGTCCGGGGACGCAAGATCGTGGTCGCGACCAATGTTGCCGAGACCTCGCTCACGGTGCCAGGGATCCGTTATGTCGTTGACAGCGGCCTTGCCCGACTTTCGGTTTACGGCGCGGCGAGCGGCACCGCCAGACTCCCGGTCCTGCCGGTAAGCCGGGCCAGTGCCGACCAGCGGGCCGGGCGGTGCGGCCGGGTCGGCCCCGGGGTCTGCGTTCGTCTTTACGGGGAAGACGATTATCTCACCCGGCCCGGGTTCACCCGGCCTGAGATCCAGCGTTCAAACCTGGCCGAGGTCATCCTGCGGATGATTTCACTTTCCCTTGGCGATCCGGGACGATTTCCCTTTCTTGATCCCCCTTCCGGCCGGGCCCTGAATGACGGCTTCAGGCAATTGTTTGAACTCGGAGCGATAAGGATTGAAGATAACCGCCGGGACCAGGCCCGGCTTACCGCCGCCGGCCGGATCATGGCCCGTCTTCCTCTTGACCCGAAATTGTCGCGGATGGTTATCGCCGCCGCTGATAACGGTTGCCTGGCCGAGGTGATGGTGATTGTCGCCGCCCTTTCGGTTCAGGACCCCATGATCCGGCCCCCGGAGCATGAGAAACAGGCCGATGCCGCCCATGCCGCCTTCCGGGACCCAGGTTCCGATTTTATCACCCTGATCAACATCTGGAACAAGGCGGCGGAGCTTAAGAGCCTGGGACAGCTGAGCCGTTTCTGTCGTCGGAATTTTCTTTCTTTCCAGCGCCTTCGCGAGTGGCAGGACATCCACGCGCAGATCCGCCGGGTTCTCCGGCGTGACAAGGGGTTTACTCCCGGCGGGGACAGGGCTCAACCGGCCGCAGTACACCAGGCTGTCCTCAGCGGCTGTCTGCGGAGCATCGGTCTGCGTAAGGAAAAAAATATCTATCAATTAAGCCGTGGCCGCAAGGGGATGGTCTTCCCCGGCTCGGCCCTGTTTAATCGCGCCGGGGCATGGGTCATGGCCGCCGAGGTGGTGGAGACCGGCCGCCTCTATCTCCGCACCTGTGCCAATATCAAGCCGGAGTGGATCGAGGCCGCGGCCGGGGACCTGCTTAAACGGCACTGTCATTCCCCCCATTGGGAGAAAAAAAGCGGCCGGGTGACCGCCCTTGAGAATATCTCCATCTTTGGTCTGCCCCTGGCCGCCAACCGTCGGGTTGATTACGGACCCATAGAGCCAGCCGCGGCCCGGGAGATTTTTATCAACTCCGCCCTGATTGAGGGGGAAGCGGGGCCGGGGTTTGCTTTCCTTGCTCATAACCTTGCCCTTTTCGCCGAACTTCGGGAGATGGAAGACCGCCTTCGTCAGCGGGATCTGGTGATTGATGCTCCGGCCCTTTTCGCCCTTTACGATCAGCGTCTGCCCCAATGGGTCCGTGACCGCGCTTCCCTGCGTCGTTTTATTAAAAGAGACGGGGACAAGGGGCTGCG
>JAJRZW010000013.1 GCA_024275015.1 Deltaproteobacteria bacterium
TCCTGGCCGAGCCGACTCAAATCCACCAGGTATTGATGAACCTCTGTACCAACGCGGCCCAGGCAATGGATGAAACGGGCGGCGTTTTGTTTGTCGGTCTCGATTGCCTGGAATTAAAGGAAAAAGACCTTAAGGATGAGGCGGACCCGCGCCCCGGTCTCTATGTCAGGCTGACGGTGAAAGATACGGGCAGCGGCATTGATCCGGTTATCATGGACCGGATTTTCGACCCCTACTTCACGACCAAGGAGGTCGGCAAGGGTTCCGGCATGGGCCTGTCCGTGGTGCACGGTATTGTCAAAAGCCATGACGGCAAGATGACCGTTGTCAGCAAGCCGAACCATGGCACGACGTTTACAGTGTATTTCCCGAGGGTGGAGGAAGAAATCCAGCCGGAGCCGGCAGGCCCGGCGCCCCTTCTCTCCGGGGACGAACGGATTCTCTTTGTCGATGACGAAAAAGCCCTGGCCGACGCAACCAGTGAAGTACTAACCTACCTTGGCTACCGGGTCACGGCAACAACAAGCAGCCTGGAAGCCCTGGCACTTTTCAGGTCGCAGCCGGACGCCTTTGATCTTGTCATAACCGACCAGACAATGCCCGAAATGACGGGTATGCAGCTGGCCGGAGAACTGCTGGGTATTCGGCCGGACCTGCCGATTATTCTCTGCACCGGCTATAGTTCAAAAATCGATGCGGGCGTGGCCGGGGAGATGGGCATCAGGGCCTTTGCCATGAAACCGGTCAGCCAGGAAGAATTTGCGAAAATAATCAGACAGGTGCTAAGTGTGCAACAAGTTGATATCACACCAGAATAATCAACATCGTTGCCGCTGAATATTTACCCGAATGATAATGTCTCCAAAATCGACCGGGGTTTAACAATGCGCTATCAGATAAGAAAAAAACAGCCGAATTCGAGGATGTGCCTGGTCTGCGGCCTGCAAAACGGCCTGGGCCTCGCCGCCTCTTTTTTCGAATTGGACAGCGGCGAACTCCTGGCGGTTTTCAAGCCCCGGGAAGAACACCAGAGCTATCCCGGCCGCCTGCATGGCGGAATCGTGTCCGCCATCCTCGATGAAACCATCGGCCGGGCGCTCATGATCGGCCAGGCTCATGAATACTGGGGAGTCACCGTTGAGATCTCTGTGCGTTTCAAGAAACCGGTTCCCCTGGATGAGGAATTACACGTCATCGCCCGCATTACCGGGGAGTCAAAGAGATTTTTCCAGGGGAGCGGAGAGCTGCTCCTGGCCGGCGGCGGCATCGCGGCCGAGGCCCGGGGAAAGTATATGAAACTGCCCCTGGACAAAATCGCTGATTTCAATGCTAAAGAACAGGACTGGCAGGTCGTTCCCCGGCCTGATGATCCCGAGTTTGTTGACATCTGACAAAGATAGAGCCGCAGCCTGGCCGTTGGCAATGTTTTGAGCCTGGACAAGCAGCGCCAAAGATTTTATTATCTTGAGAAGGTAACGGTCCGCGGTATTTTTCGATTCAGCCCGTGACCCCGCACAAAACCCCTCGTTCCCCGGGGGGGGATGCCGCCTTGCATACTTTCACCTGAATCCGTGACGGCTTAAGGGGCACTTTATGCAATATGTGGATTTTATTAAATTATTGCAGAATAAACGCATTTTTTAGTCTGCACCACGCCGCCCTGCGGTCCGCCCGATAACGGATCCCGGTTACAGCTCTGCTCATGGATAATTATGGAAGATAAAGAATTGCTTCTATTGGACATGCTCTCCTTGGTCAATGAAGAAATGGACACAGACGCCATCGAGGAAAGATTTATCAAAATCGTGTCAGAAGTCTTTTCATTCGACCGTGTCGGTCTTTTTTTCGTCAAACACAACAAGGAAATCCTGCAGGGAAAATTATGCAAGGGATTTGAACCGGGAACGATCAGCTCCATCGAAATACCGGTGGCGGAAGAATTTCCCTTCACCCGGCCGCTCGTCATGGGGGTTCCTTTACGGGGCAGCGAAATAGAGGCGGACGTCTTTACCCGGAAGATGGAA
>JAJRZW010000014.1 GCA_024275015.1 Deltaproteobacteria bacterium
GACGAACTCCACGACCTGTTCCGCCGCGCCGAGGTCCTGGCACGGGAGACCGGCTGTATATCCTTTGCCGGCAGTCTTCATCCCTTCGGCAACTGGCGCGAACAAAAAGTCAGCAGAGAGGAGCGCTATAAAAAAATCATGGAAGAATTGCAGGACAGCGGCCGCCGCCTGATCACCCAGGGGCTCCATGTTCATATCGGCATGAGCAGCGGCGACGCGGCGGTCAGGGTATGCGACGCCATCAGGGTCCACCTCCCGACCATGCTTGCCCTGTCGGCTTCCTCTCCATTCTACGGCGGCCATGACACCGGGTTTAAATCATACCGCGCCGTACTCCTTGAAGACCTGCCCCGCTCGGGTATGCCCGGCACCATGGGCAACTGGCAACGTTGCGCCACCCTCCTCGGGGTCCTTAAAAACGCCAGGGTCATAAACGGCATCAGGGAGATATGGTGGGACGTCAGGCCACATCCGGAATTAGGCACCCTCGAGATACGGATATGCGACATTCCCAATAAATTCGACGAACTGCTGGGACTCGCGGCCCTGGTTCAGGCCCTGGTTGTCACCCTTGACCACAGCCCTGACAGGCAGGCATTCCCCGGGCTTGAAGTGGTCAAGGCCAATAAATGGGCCGCGGCCCGCCACGGGATGGAAGCACGCTTTATCGACCCCGCCGATCCACGCCGTACCCGGAGCGCAGTAGAGACGGCGGAAGAACTTTTTTCCCTGGTCTATAACGCCTCCCGCGACCTTGGGACCATGTCCCATATCGGCACTCTTAAAAGGATCGTCCAGCAGGGCAACGGCGCCAGCCGCATCCTGGCCCTGCGCAGAAAAAGAGACTCATTTGAAGAGCTGATCCGCGAAGTACACGGAGAATTCTGGACATGAACCACAGACCGGCGGCGGCATCCGGCCATCCCCTGGTCAGCCGGGCCGCCTGCGGGATCATGGCTGCCGGCGGCAACGCCTTTGACGGCGCGGTGGCGGCGGGATTCGTCTCCACGATTGCCGAGCCGGCCCTCACCAGTCTCGGCGGCGGTGGATTTCTCCTCGCCCGTACCGCCGACGGGGCGGAAACCGTGTTTGATTTTTTCAGCAACACCCCGGGAAAAGGCCTGGGCGGACAATTATCCAAGCCCCATTTCTTCCCGGTAACGGTTGATTTCGCCGGCACCAGGCAGGACTTCAACATCGGCCTGGGTTCGGTGGCCGTACCCGGGACCCTGAAAGGTCTTCTCCATGTCCACCGCCGCCTGGGCCGGCTTGACCTGGCCAGGGTTCTGACCCCGGCGATCACGGCGGCGGAACAAGGACTTAAGATCAACAACCAGCAGGCCTATTTCTTCCGCCTCCTCGAGCCGATCCTGACCATGAGTGCCGCCGGACAAAGGATATTCGCCCCCGGCGGCAGACTCCTGCGGGCTGGAGAAACCTATCGCAATCCCGACCTGGCCGCATTCCTGAAAAACCTTGTCGAAAATCCCGGGGATGACTTTTATTCCGGCCCCACCGCCACTGCCGTTGCCGCTGACATGCGCGGGGGCAACGGCATCCTGACCGCGGAAGACCTGGCCTCATTCGAAGTGATTGAGCGACGCCCACTGACCTTTTCCTACCGGGACATGAAAGTCATCAGCAACCCGCCGCCGTCCCTTGGCGGCATCATGATCCGCGCCACCATGCAAGGCCTTGAAGACACTGATTTTTCCGCCGCCACCTTCGGTGTCCCGGAACACATACTTCCCCTGGCCCGCGCCCTGCATCGGACCGAGGAAGACCGGGCCGCGATCATGACCGCGGCCGGACAAGTCTGCACCCGGGGCACCACCCACCTGAGCGTCCGCGACAGTGACGGCAACGCCGCGGCAATGACCAGTTCCAACGGCGAGGGTTCGGGGTACATCGTTCCCGGCTGCGGCATCATGCTCAACAACATGATGGGAGAAGAAGACCTGCATCCTGGCGGTTTTCACGCCGCCGCCCCGGGAGAAAAAATTGGCTCAATGATGTCCCCGAGCCTGGTGTCGGACAGCGATAATGGCGGAATAATCATCGGCAGCGGCGGTTCGATGCGGATCAGAAGCGCGATTCCCCAGGTACTGCTCAACATGATCGACCTTCTGATCGAACCGGAAAAGGCGGTAAAACTCCCGCGAATACACTGGGACGGAGACTGCATGCAGGTGGAACCGGGCCTTCCCCCAAACACCATCGCCGTCCTCAAAAAAAAGTTCCCGGTGAATTTATGGCAGGAAAAAAACGTCTATTTCGGCGGAGTCCACACCGTGGCCGGTAACCGCGGCGGCGGCGACCCGCGCCGCAACGGCTGTTTTATCGTAAGCGAGCCATGAACACCACCATGAGAGACTTGACAGACCGTTGAAAAACGTAATGCTATCGTGAACCTTCCATATTGTCCGCCGGACCGATGAACCAGGAGGTTATCGCCACCCCGCCGGTCCTGAGCCGGCCCTTCAGCATCACCCGGTTGAACCTCCGCTTGAACGGACCGGCGAAACCAAAGCCGACCCTGCCGTTGACCGGGCGCACCCTCTTCCACCCCAGCTCACTGACATAAAGTTCAAAGTCCCGGGGCCGATAAAGCCCGGGGGTAATAATCCCGGCCGCGAACCTGATCGGCGCGGCAACCGCCCCCGGCCGCGGACTGAAATCTTTAAGCGGCAGATCGCGGCGGTTGATAACCGCCGCGAAATGGGACATTGACGACCACTGCCCCCCTAAAATAGCCTCCCGGGGCAGACGAAAGCGGTCGCTGTGGGAACTGACACTGCCGGGGTCCTGGGTGAGAACGGCATCGTAGCCGGCCTTTTTCGTCTCTTCAAGAAGGAGAGGATTATAGGTGCCATAGGGAATGGCGAAAAAGCGGGGAGAATCACCAAGGCGCTTCATCATCACCCGGGCGCTCCTGACCAGGTCGGCGCTGATCCAGTCACGGTACTCATCCGGCCCCATCCCCGCGGGGATTTCATTCATCCTGGCGTGGGCGTAACCGTGATTGCCGACAAGCACCCCGGCGGCCTGCATCTCCCGGATCTGATCCCAGGTCATGAAATCGCCATAACCCTTTTCCACCGCCTTGACATAGACAAAGACACTGAAAGGGAAGGCAAAGGAACGCAGGATCGGCCAGGCGACATCGTAAACGGAACGGTAGCCGTCGTCGATGGTGATCACCACCGTCTTCTCCGGCACCGGCCGCCCGGCGGCAAGGATATCGGCAAGTTTATCAAGACCGATTACCCGGTAGCCCCGGGCCATAAGCCAGGCCATCTGCCGGTGAAAACGCTCCCGGGTCACCGAGGTTGAAGGGTAACGGCCATCATTGAAACGATGATAGATAAGAATGGTGACGTTGCCACTGTTTCCTGGAGCGGCAGACGACGAAGACGGAACAACCGCCAGAACAAGAAAAACAGCCAGGAACAAGGTTCTGAACATGATTTCCCCTTTTTATCATACCATTGGTCAAAATAAATCCCGGCCAACCTCTCGATTTAACTAAATTTTTTAAATCCAATAAAATCGGCGGCGCGGTCATGCGCCGCAACAGCCCATTTTTCAACGGACTGTTACGCGGTATATCAACGAATTGTCAACGCCGCAGATGGTCCGCTATCGGACGCCCCACAGGGCGGACGGGATGAAGCCGGACCCAGACGACAACCAGGGCGGAAACGAATCAGGAACGTTTGCGACGGCGGGAAAAAGTCCCCAGAAAACGATCGTAACGACGGAGATCATTATGTCTGATAATGTTCTGGATTTCCCAGACATATTCGTCCCGCCGTTCAGAATAATAACGCAGGCCCTCGGCAAGTTTCAGCGAGTTCATTGTCGTGCGCCGGATGTTCCTGAAGTTGCGATAGGCCGGAAGACGGTTGATCATCGCCAGATAGGACCGCATTGATTCAAGGAGTGAATCATAGACGGCAACCTTATGGGTCTTGCCGTTATCACGGCCGCTGGGGACAATACCGTTGGCACCCCAGGTCCAGATCCCGAAAAGGTTATTTCCCTCCCGGGAGAAACGCGACATCCCCCAGGAAGACTCCATTGCCGCTTGGGCCAGGATCATGCTGGGGGGGATAAAATTTATCCGGTTCAACAGTTCCGACGCCAGCGAAGTCCGGTATTTACGGCACAGACGGAGGACAAAGGAAATCTCGTCCCGGGTCAGGCGCCGGCCCCAGACGGCAAAATCCTTGACGTTAAAAACGATGTCCTCCGGCTCGGCCCTGAAACGGCAAAGAATCTGTTCAAGACCACGGCGTTCACGGTTTATCTCGTCAAGGGCGACCATGACCGAAGGCAGAAGGGCGCGAAAAAAAAGCTTCTTGCGCGCCGGTATTTCAAGCTGGTCGATATCAGCGGGAAACCCCTGAATGACAACGGCGGGAAGATTATCGGCGACGTCGGCTTCCCACAGACCCAGCCCCTGGAGCTTGGCGACCAGATCCGCGGATGAAGACATGCGCAGAACCTGCGGTGCCACCGGGACACCGCGGCCGGTATCCTGATACTGCGGTTTGCTAACCAGAAGAAAGAAGGAGATAAAAAAACAGGCCAGGACAATGGCGGCGAAAGCAGCCTCGACCGCCCCGAAATCAAATTGCCGCCGGCCGAAAACCGCCTTCCCCGCCTGCGGCGCCGGCAACGGGGATAAATCTTCTGTTTTTTCCATGGGTATAGCTGTCATGGTGTATTACTCTTGACGGTTTCGCAAAAGCCCCTTCTTTCCGTCATTCCGGCGTAAGGCCGGAACCCATACATGTGTTTCATCGCAGGATTCCGGATCAAGTCCGGAATGACAAAAATGATGATTTGCGACTTTTTACGACGCCATCACGCTTAGGGGACCTTGGGAAATGGTCTTTTCGCCCGATCCCGGCGTCATGAGCAAAATCCTCATTTTTTAAAACGCCATTAATAATTCCAGGATAAGGAGTTGTTATCAAAAACTGTTACGAGTTCAGGATAATAGCAGTATTGAAAAAATTCCACAATCACCGCCGGTGGGCAATGACACCAGGGGGGTATCCGCGCTTTTTCCTATGGAATATAAGCGCTGAAAGGTTTAAGATTGCCGCAATCGAAAAACACCATCCCGGGAGATTAAAGATGAAAACAATAATTACCGCCGTAATTGTGTCCTTTTTCGCCCTTGCCACCCCCATCCAGGCAAAGGCCGCCAACCCCATGATTACCATGGAGACAAGTCTCGGCACCATGACCATTGAGCTTTACCCCGACAAGGCGCCGCTGACGGTGAAGAATTTCCTCGCCTATGTTGATGCCGGTTTTTTTGATGGTCTCATCTTCCACCGGGTAATTCCGAATTTTGTTATCCAGGGCGGCGGTTTTAAGCCGGGGATGGTTAAGGTCTCCACCCGGGCACCGATAAAAAATGAGGCCGCCAACGGCCTCGACAACCTGCGCGGCACTCTTTCCATGGCCCGTACCGGGATGATCGACAGCGCCACCAGCCAGTTTTTCATCAACCTCCGCGACAACGCCTCACTCGACCACCACGGTAACGGCGCAAGGAGCTTCGGCTACGCGGTCTTCGCCAAGGTAATAAAAGGGATGGACGTGCTCGACCGTATCGCCCATGTCCCCACCACCAGCAAAGGATTCTATCGTGACGTCCCCCGCAAAGATGTGGTTATCATCAAGGTCGTGAGAAAATAAGTAACGATTTCAACCCCTCGCCCTTCACAAACAAACGGAGAGACACTATGGGTTCCGACCGGAACGGATGGAAGAGCAATATCGGTTTTCTCCTCGCAGCCATCGGCTCGGCCATCGGCCTGGGCAACGTATGGAGATTCAGCTATATGTCATTTGAATACGGCGGCGGCGCCTTTCTCGTCCCCTACCTTGTCGCCCTGATCATCGCCGGCCTGCCGATCATGATCCTTGAATACGGTATCGGTCATCAGCAGAAGGGGTCAGCGCCGCTTACCCTGGCCCGGATCGACCAGCGTTTTGAATGGCTGGGCTGGTGGATGCCGGTGGTGGCCATGATGGGGATCATGCTCTACTATTCGGTGGTCATCGGCTGGTGCGTCAACTACTTCTGCTACTCCTTTTCCCTGGCCTGGGGCAACGACCCCGAGTCCTTCTTCTTCAAACAATTCCTCGAAATATCCGACTCCGTCGACACCCTCGGCGGTCTCCGCATCCCCATTGTCTTTTCCACCCTCATGGTATGGATCGTGTGCTGGATCATCTGTTTCCGCGACATCAGCCACGGAATTGAAAAGGCAAGCATCGTTTTCATGCCGGTACTCTTTGTCCTGACCATCATCATGGTCGCCTGGAGCCTCAGTCTCGACGGGGCGACCGAGGCGATAATGCAGCACTATCTCCATGCCGACTGGGGCCGGATCAACCTCTTTGCCGCCGATCCGGCAAGGGCCAAGGCCGCGGGCGAGGTATGGGCCGCGGCCTTCGGGCAGATATTTTTCACCCTGTCGCTGGGCTTCGGAATCATGATTACTTATGCCAGCTACCTGCCGGATAAAAGCGATATAACCAAAAACGCCCTGATAACCAGTACCGTCAACTGCCTGTATTCCTTTATCACCGGCTTCGCGGTCTTCGGCATTGTCGGTTTCATGGCCAAAAGCCAGGGAGTCCCCTTTGACCAGGCGATAAAAAATGGTCCCCAGCTGGCCTTTGTCGTCTATCCCAAGGCGATCTCGCTCCTTCCGGGCTTGAACTCAATCTTCGGAATTATCTTTTTTCTGATGCTGATCATCGCCGGCCTGACCTCCGGGGTGTCACTGATCGAGGCCTTTGCCTGTTCGATCACCGATAAATTCAATCTGTCGCGGACCAGGGTGGTCAGCATCGTCTGCGCCGCGGGCTTTGCCGGCAGCCTGGTGTTCACCAGCCGCGGCGGGCTTTATCTCCTCGATATCGCCGATCACTTCATCACCAATTACGGCCTGGTCCTCGGCGGGGCGCTTGAGTGTATCATCATCGGCTGGATATTCCGGGCCCGGGTCCTCAGGGAATATATAAACCGGCAGGGCACAAAACTGCCGGCGGCGTGGGACTTCTTTATCCGCTTCACCACCCCGGCAATCCTGATCTTCCTCCTCTTCCTGACGGTCAAGGGCGATCTGACAAAAAATTACGGCGGCTACCACACCGATCAGCTCATCATCTTCGGCGGCGGCTGGATGCTGATCTGTCTCCTCCTCGCCCTGGCCCTGGCCTTTGGCCCGTGGACGGCGCACAAGCTGGTACGCCGGCATGAACCGGAAGAAGACGAACTTCTGGTATAGGCCCCCTGGGATTTACATGAGTAAAAAACGGCTTTTCGCCGCCACCCTTCTCCTTGTCGGGCTTGTCGCGGTTCTCCTGGTTCTCCTCGCCCCCCGGGCCATGCGGCTTAAAACCGTCCAACGACGGATAGCGGCGGAACTGGGCCGGATGAGCGGCAACGACATCGACTTCTCCCGCCTTGAACTGGCATGGTTCCCGAGTCCGAATTTCACCTTCAGAAACACCCGGATCACCGCCCGGGGCCATGAAATCACCATTCCCGAGATCAGAATCACCCCCGGACTCGCGTTCCTGCTCGGCCGCAGCAGTCATCTGCGTTCCCTTGAACTCATCCGGCCGACGATCAGAATTTCCTCTCCCATGCCGGCCATCAACAAACGCCCGGCCGGAATAATCCCGGCAACCGGGATCATTATCCGCAAGGGGACGATAATCATTCCCCCTATTGCCGCCTGGACCACGACCGCGGTCACCCTCAAAGATATTGACCTTGAACTCCGCGACCGGAGAAAGTCGGTGAGTATGCGTCTGAACGGCGACAGCAACATCAGCGGCAAGATGCGCCTGAACCTGTTTTATAACAAGGAAAAACTCGGATATCGCGGCAATTACCGGATCGAGAGCCTCAGCCCGGCCTTTCTCCGCCCCCGGGGCTTAAAAGGCATACGGATCCTCGCAAACCCGCTAAGCCTCAACGGCGATATCAGCGGTAATCGCGCCGGATTCAACCTCTCGGTAAACGGCAGTTTCCCCTGTTTCCGCTATACCCCCAAACCAGGGGAAACCGCCGCCATTAACTGCGGCGACGCCAAATTAAATATCATTAAGAATAACAAACAGTTCAAGATTGAAATCGACCATCTGAAGATTCCCCGACCAGGGCTGACCTTAAGCGGCCTCATTGCGATATCCACCCCGGCCGCGGCCCCGCCACAGTGGAATATCGAACTCCGGGGGGAAGACATCAACCTGACCGCGGTCCGGGACTATCTGCTCAGACTGTGGCCCGACAATCACGTGGTCAAAACGGTCGCCGGGGTGGTTCTCGGCGGCAGGGCCAGGACGGGTTCATTTGCCTTCAAGGGTCCGGCATCCCGCCTTTCTCACTTAAGGGATATGCGCATAACCGCTGACGCCGACGGCGCTGATATCCATCCCCCCCATACCAAACTGTATCTCACCAATGCATCCGGCCCGATATCCATTATTGACGGTTACCTCAAAGGCAGCGGCCTCAGCGCCGGTCTCGGCAGCAGCAGCGGTAAAAACGCCACTCTCTACCTTGACCTCCTCAAACGCGACCACGCCTTTATCCTCGATCTCGACCTTGACGTCGACCTTGCCGGACTGCCGCCGGTACTTGGCGGACTGGTAAAAAACAGGATCTTTCTCCGGGAACTTGAGCACTTCAAACAGGTCAGCGGCCACGGTATGGCCCATCTCCACCTGGGCGACACCCTGCAAC
>JAJRZW010000015.1 GCA_024275015.1 Deltaproteobacteria bacterium
AAAGAAGTTTTCCCCGGGAAGGAAAAGAATGACGAATTCCGGTGACGGCTGGAATTGTTCCCAATAGGCCTTGCTCCCTAAAATATTGATGTGGTTTCTGATGGTGGCGGCGTGTTCGGTCAGCAGTCGTTCCCGCTCACCTTCGTCGCCGGTTTCCTGGGCGTCCAGGTAGGAGAGGATGACCGCTTTTGAGTCAACGACGATATTTTTATTGCCCGGGAGCTTTACCACCAGGTCGGGACGTATGCGGCTGCCTGCGGTATCGCTGGTCTGTTGTTCGATAAAGTCGCAGTATTCAACCATCCCCGCCATTTCAACCACCCTTTTCAACTGGATCTCACCCCAGCGGCCGCGGACACTCGGGCGGCGGAGAGATCGGGAGAGATTCTCGGTTTCGGTTTTGAGGCGAATCTGGCCTTCGTTTACCTGTTTTAATTGTTGTGAAAGTTCACTGTAGGCGGAGCTCCGGGCCTTTTCGATCTCGCGGATCTGGGTGTCCATCCGTTCAAGGCCCTCTTTCAGGGGTTTGACCGTGGCGTCAATGGCCTGCTGTTTTTTACCCAATTCCTGGGTCGCCCGTTCCTGTATGGTTTCAAGGGATGATTTTGCCAGGTTGAGAAAGGTGCGGCTGTTGTCCTTGAACAGGTCGGATGAAAGGGCCTTGAAGGTCTCGGTGAGGCGCTGCTGTTCTTCCTCGTGCCGGGCCCTTGTCTTTTCCTGTTCTTCCCGGAGGCGGGCCTCCATGGTTTTGAGGCGGTCGACGGCAACTTTTACCTCGCCGCTCAGGTCGGCGTTTTTTTGTCGCTCGGACTCAAGTTTCCCCGTGGTTTCCGCCAGTTGCTCCGAGGTTTGCCGCAGCGATTGCCGCAGGCCTTCGATCTCGGCTTCATCATGGGCGTTTATGGTGGCCAGGCGGCGGTTTGAACGGTTGAGAAAAAAAATCGCCGTTGCCGCAGCGGCGGTTAATAACGCGAGGACAATAACCGAGGTGGTCATGGGATGTTCCGGATCTGGGCGGTTGTCGATAAATTCATGCCGGATTATACCCGTCTACGGGCTGTAAGTCCAACAACGTTGTTGGATTCGCAATAGATGAAGTCGCAACAAGTCTCCGCTCAGGGGAGAAAATGACGATTTCCGGGTCCCGGGCGGCGGGATGCTGAAACCACGAACTCGGGCTATGTCCTCAAGCATGCGGGATTTTTAAACCGATTCCGCCGCCCGGGGCTTTTTCCGAAAATCGCCGAAGAGCCTCCGCGGGGGCTTGTCGCGAGGCCATCAGGTATGCCAAAGGGATAAATCGCGCGCAGGGTGGTGGCCATGGAGATCTTACGTTGATTTCGCTTCAGGCCGTTTTTTCTTGACAACTGTCCATGGCTGCGCAATTATACCGGTTTTATAAATTGTAAGGGCCTATAGCTCAGTTGGCTAGAGCCACCGGCTCATAACCGGTCGGTCCCTGGTTCGAGTCCAGGTAGGCCCACCATAATTATACCTGAATCCGTGACGGCTTAGTGGCAACCGAGTATTCATTACATATGAATTCATACGTTACATATGAATTCATACGTTTTTTGCCGGATTTTCATCCCGCCGCCCTTCGGGCGTCCGGGAACGGCGCATCCGCGGTGTCGGCAAGCCGTTGATATAACGAACGTATAATCAACGGGTTTGTCTCCTTGCGTCTGCGCCGTTCCCGAAGTCACGGATCCAGGTTATAGTAATTATAGTCGATTTTGAAAATATTCCGGGCCGGGGGCGTTGGATTCAGCAGGGCGGATAAAAGAATTGCGATTACGATCATTTGCAACAGGAAAACATTTCTGTAAATCTATCCGGGACCAGTCCCGGTTTCTTCGGGAAAAGGTGCAATCTTCACAAGGTTGCACCTTTTTTTGTGTCTTTTCAATTGGTTATTGGTAGTGGCGGTCACGGTTGGAGATATCCTGGCTCTGGTTTGCGAGATTGCTCCGGCCTCTCTTGCCGAGGCCTGGGATAATGTCGGTCTCCTCCTTGGCGATCCCGCCATTGAGGTCAGCGGAATCATGGTCAGTCTTGATCCTACCTCCCGGGTGCTGGAGGAGGCGCTGGCGGCTGACTGTAATCTTATAATCAGCCATCATCCGCTGATCTTCCATCCCCTTAAAAGCCTGCGGCGTGATCAGGGCCTGGGGAAACTCTATTTTGCCGCCGTTGAGGCCCGGGTCTCGATGATTGCCGCCCATACCAACCTTGACCGGGTTGTCGGCGGGGTGAATGATGCTCTTGCCGCCGCCCTCGGGCTTGGCCGACTGCGGCCTCTTGCGCCGGATACTTCCGATCCGGAGACCGGCATGGGACGGATCGGTGATCTTGTCGTCCCGGTTTCCGGGGCGGATTTTGTCGCCCGTCTGGGCGAGGTCTGCAAATGTTCGACCCTGGCGGTGGCCGGGGACCTGCCCGGACAGATAAATCGGGTCGGTCTCTGCGGTGGCAGCGGGGCCGAGCTCGCGGTAATCGCCCGCAGTCGGGGGGCTGATGTCTTTGTCAGCGCCGAGATCAAACACAGTGTCGGCCGCTGGGCCGAGGAAGAGGGGTTCTGTCTTGTTGACGCCGGTCATTTCAATACTGAAAATCCGGTGGTCGAAGTCCTGGCGTCCCGTCTTGTCGCCGGAATCCGGGAAATGCCGGATCGGGTTCCGGTTCATGTCTCCCGGGGACAGGAATCGCCTTTCCGGTTCATAATTACAAATTAGCATCAGGGGCTTTTTTTATAAAACATATGGGTTAGAGGAGTGAAAATTGGAGGAAGTAATCAAAAATCTCGTAGCGTTACAGGCCGTTGATCTTGAGATAAGGAAGATAGACGAGGAATTGGCAACCGCCAGTGATGATCTTGATTCCATGCGGGCACGCGTTATCGGCCATAAAGAGGCCATCGCCGAAGCCACCGCCAGGATCGAGGAGGGGGAGGCGCGGCGTAAGGAGCTTGAGGTAGCGGTGGAAGAGTCTCAGGGGATGGTCAAGGACCGGCAGAACAAGCTCATGAGCGTCCAGACCAACCGGGAGTACCAGAGTCTGTTAAAGGAAATTGACGACGCCAAGGCCGCCAATAAGGAGAGGGATGACGAGGTCGTCCGTATTCTCGAAGAGGCGGAGTATATCCAGGCCAAGCTTGATGAGCGTAAAGAGGTCTGCGCCCGGGAGGAAGAGGAACTGGCGGCGGCCGAAAAAGAGGCGGCGACGCGGGAGAAAAAACTCAACACCGCCAGGCGTAAGATCGTCAAGGAGCGGACAGTCGCGGCCGGTAAGCTTGACGACGGTCGCCTGCGGCGTTATGAGCGGATCAGGGAAAAACGTGAGGGGGTGGCGGTGGTCGGCGTCCGTGACGGCGTATGTTTCGGCTGTTACATGAATGTTCCGCCGCAGATGTACAATAATCTCCTGAAATCGGAGGCCCTGCTTTCCTGTCCCACCTGTAACCGAATGATCTATCATCTGCCGGAACCGGAGACGGTTGAGGGGTAACGGTGGAGATATCTGCGCTGCTTGCGGCCCTGGCGGGGAATTTAAGCGATAAGGCGATCAGCGGCGCGGCCCCGGGAGTGCCTGTTGCCGAGGTTCGGGGGGCGTTGCAGACCCTGGCTGATAAATTTGCCCCGGCAGAGTCGGTGCGGCAAAAGAAAGGCAGTCCGGTTGATCGCGCTGTTCTTTATACTGACGGGGCGTCCCGGGGTAATCCCGGCGAGGCGGCCGGGGGGGCGAGCCTGGTGGCGCCCGATGGCAGCGAATTACTTGCCGGGCGTTGGTATCTGGGGCGGATGACCAACAACGCCGCGGAATATCTTGCCTTGATTCACGGTCTTGAAGAAACAGCCGCCCTCGGGGTAAAGGATCTTGAGGTGCGGATGGATTCCGAACTTGTGGTTCGTCAGCTTACCGGGGTTTACCGGGTAAAGGACGCCCGGTTGAAACAGTATTTTGCCCGGGTAAAGGAGCTTTTCGCCGGTTTTGCCGCGGTGCGGATAAAGCATGTGCCCCGGGCCGAGAATCGCCGCGCTGATCAGCTGGCTAACGAGGCCCTGGACGCCAGCAGACGGACGTGATGGTGGCGCATTCATGCGCCGCGATCAGCCCGTTTTTCAACGGCCTGTTAAGGGGAAAAAAGAGGGGTTTCGGGTGGTCGCTCCGGTATTTTGCCGGAGAGGAAAGCCCGAACTCCGCAGGGCAGGATGGTTCGTAACGCGAACGCCGGGTAACCGGGGGAAAGTGCCACAGAAAATATACCGCCTCCGCGTGCGGGGGTAAGGGTGAAATGGCGAGGTAAGAGCTCACCGCTTGCATGGCGACATGGAAGGCAGGGCAAACCCCATCCGGAGCAAGACCAAATAGGGAAACGTTTAAGGGCTGCCCGCCCGAGTTTCCGGGTAGGTCGCAGGAGGCGCCGGGCAACCGGCGTCCTTAGAGAAATGATCACCCCCCGCAAGGGGAACAGAATTCGGCTTACAGAAACCCTTCTTTTTTCCCCTTAAATTCTTCCCCTGTTCAGCGGATGAGCCAGACGAAAAAAAATCAGACCGCGGTGATTATTCCCGCCGGCGGCATCGGCCGCCGCATGGGCCTTGACCGGCCCAAACAATTCGCTGATCTCGGCGGGGCCGTGGTCTTGCGGCGTACGGTCGCGGTATTCATGGAAATGGGCGATATCGCCCGGGTGGTGGTGGTTTTGCCGTCATCATGGCTTGCCGCGGGCAGAGAGTCCCTCGCCGGGTTTGACTCCCGGATATGTTTTGCCACCGGGGGCGAGACCCGGCAGGATTCGGTTGCCGCCGGTCTGGCGGAGATCCCGGCGGAGGTGGAGGTGGTCGTGGTTCATGATGCGGCCCGGCCGCTTGTAAGCCCGGCGATTATCCGGGCCTGCGTGGTCGCCGCCCGGCGTGACGGCGCCGCCATGGTCGCGGTGCCGGTTAAGGATACCCTGAAACGGGTCAGTGGCGTCAGGGTAGAGAAAACCGTTGATCGTGAGGGGTTGTGGCGGGCCCAGACCCCGCAGGCGGCCCGTTTTGACCTCTTCACCCGCGCCTTTGCCCGGGCGGAACGGGACGGTTTTGTTGCCACCGACGAGGCGGCGGTGTTTGAGCATGACGGCATCGGGGTAACGGTGGTCAATGGTTCTGAGACCAATTTAAAGATAACCCGGCCGGATGATATGGCTATCGCCCGGTCTCTGGTAAGCCCAGGGGGGGGAATGCGGATCGGCCACGGATATGACGCCCACCGTCTCAAAAAGGGACTGGCGCTTGTCCTCGGAGGTGAGAAAATTGCCTGGGACATGGGGCTGGTCGGGCACTCCGACGCCGATGTCCTTACCCATGCCGTCTGTGACGCCATCCTCGGCGCGGTCGGCGGCGGTGATATCGGTCATCATTTTCCGGATAATGATCCGGCCTACAAGGGTATTTCAAGCCTCAGACTTCTGGCGGATGTGGCGCGCCTTGCGGCGGTAAAGGGATTTGCGGTGGTGAATCTCGATGTCACCGTCATCGCCCAGGCCCCGAAACTCATGGACCATATGGCGGCGATGCGGACAAATCTTGCCCGGGTCCTGGCGGTGGCGGAGGATCGGGTCAACATCAAGGCCACCACCACCGAAACCATGGGTTTCTGCGGCCGGGGCGAAGGGATCGCGGCCCACGCCGTGGTTCTTCTTGGTCTTCATCTGAAATAATCCTGAATTCGTGACGGCTTCGTGGTAACCGAAGTATAATCAAAGTGTTTGCCTCCTTGCATCTGCACCGTTCCTGAAGTCACGGATCCAGGATAATACCATAATAATACCCTTGTATATTGCGGGTTGCGGAGCATATGCCGCCTGGGGTCCATGGAGTGCTTACGTCGGTTCGTTTCATCGTCTGCCGGTCAACCTAGCCGATAAAACGCATGGTCAGGCGGATCTGTTCCTCCGGGATCCGGCGGACCCCCTTATACACCGCATACCCCGGCTAGGCCGTGGCGGATGTTTCCCGGCGGATCGACGGCAATAAACCGGCGCTCTTTCATTTGAGGTTTACGGTTCAGGGTTTACGGTTTACATTTTCAACCGTTCATCGGTGAATTTTTGTCCCTTGGGGAAAACAGCCTGAAACGGGAAAAATGACTGGTAAAATCTGTGTTTCAATAAGCGCCGCCACCACTGCCGGGGTTATCGCGGCCGCGGCCCGGGTCCGGGGCGCGGATGTTGTCGAGGTTCGTCTTGACGCCATGGAATCTCCGTCCCTGGCGGAATTGTTTGATAATATCACCGCCACCCTTCTTTTCACCAATCGTCCGGAATGGGAGGGGGGGCGGTTCAGCGGTCCCGAGAAAGAGCGGATCGCCCCCATTATCGCGGCCGCGACCCGTGGGGCCTGGGTGGATATCGAGCTTTCCGCCCCGGAGCGGAGCCGGCGGCAGGTCATTGCCGCGGCCGCCGGCTCCGGCGGCAGGGTGATCGTCTCCTGGCATGATTTCGCCTCCACCCCGGACCGCGGCGTCCTTGAGGAGATACTGGCGCGGCAGATGGATTCCGGCGCCGATATCGGCAAGATGGTAACCATGGCCCGCGATGCCACCGACAGTCTGCGCCTGCTTTCCATGCTTGAGATCGCGGCGGCGGCGGATTTCTCTCTTTGCGCCTTTTCCATGGGCGAGGCGGGGCGGATGAGCCGGGTCGCCAGCATCGGGCTTGGTGGTTTCATGACCTATGCCGCCCCTGACCATGGCGCCGCCACCGCCCAGGGGCAGCTGCCCCTTGCCGTCATGCGGCGAATCATTGGAGAGCTTTCATGACCGTGATCAACGGCCGGACAAAGGTCCACGGAATCATCGGCAACCCCGTCGGTCACAGTCTGAGCCCGGCGATGCACAACGCCGCCTTTGACGCCCTGGCCATGAACCGGGTGTACGTCGCTTTTGCCGTCAGTGATCTTGCCGCGGCCATTGCCGGTATCCGCGGCCTTGGTCTTGCCGGGCTCAGTGTGACTATTCCCCATAAACAGGAAATCATTCCCTTTCTTGACCAGGTTGAACCGGTGGCAACGGCAATCGGCGCGGTGAATACCGTCGTGGTTGACGATGAGCGTCTTGTCGGCCACAACACCGACTGGGTCGGGGCCAATACCGCCCTGGCAACGGTGATGGAACTCAAGGGCCGCCGGGTGGTGATCCTTGGCGCCGGCGGCGCGGCCCGGGCCGTTGGTTTTGGTCTGAAAGAGGCCGGGGCCGAGGTGGTGATCGTCAATCGCGGCCGGGACCGGGGTCTTGCCCTGGCCCGGGAACTTGACGCAGACTTTGTCCCCCTGACCGGGGTTGACATGGTGTCCGGCGATGGACTTGTCAATGCCACCAGTGTCGGGATGGAGCCGGATTCCGACCGGATCCCGCTGCCGGGGGAAATGCTGGCGAAATTTGCCGTGGTCATGGACATCGTTTACGCTCCGGTTGAGACCAGGCTTTTGCGTGAAGCGGTCGCGGCCGGCTGCCGGGTGGTTAACGGCCTTGAGATGCTGCTTTTTCAGGGCGCGGCCCAATTTGAATTATGGACCGGAGAGGCGGCCCCGCTTGAGGCTATGCGCGGGGTGCTGACCGGGAGATTTGCCGGTGGGGGTGGGGTGAAATGAAAAAAATGTGGATGGCCCGGGGGCCGATTGTGGCCGGGGTGGTGGTCCCGGGTTCCAAGAGTATTACTCAGCGGGCCCTGGTGGCGGCGGCCCTGGCCCGGGGCGAAAGTCGTCTTTTCGGCCCCCTGACAAGCGAGGATACCGAGTACACCGCCGTGGCCCTTACGGAAATGGGAATTGTCATCATTCGTGACAGTGACTGCTGGCGGGTGGTCGGCGGCCATGGGCGGATAAAGGCCCCGGCCGGGGAAATATTTTTAGGTAATAACGGCACCGCGACCCGGATACTCACCTCCATTGCCGCCCTTGGCGCGGGCGAGATCATCATCACCGGCAACGAACGTCTGCGCCAGCGGCCGATAGCGCCTCTGGTCGCGGCCCTGCGCGGCTGGGGGGTGGATATCGTCTGCGCTGAAAACGGTTGTCCTCCGGTAACGCTCAACGCCTCCGGGATCCCCGGCGGCCTTACATCGCTTGCCCCCGGCCTTTCCAGTCAATACCTGTCATCCCTGCTCCTTGCCTCCCCCTGTTGTCGGGAAGAGGCGGAGATCAGGGTTGAGGGAGAGGTGTTGTCCCGGCCTTATGTGCGGATGACCCTCAGGGTTATGGAACAATTTGGTGCCGGGGTTGAGGCCGCCGCCGACCTGTCGCGGTTCACCGTGGCCCCGTCTGGTTACGAGCCCCGTGATTACCTGATCGAGGGCGATGCTTCAAGCGCTTCGTATTTCTGGGCCGCGGCCGCGGTCACCGGCGGCCGGGTAAGGGTGGAGAATGTCCCCCGCGATTCCATGCAGGGCGACACCGCCGTGGTTGATATTCTCGCCCGTATGGGCTGCGGGGTGGAGCGGGGTGAGGACGGGATCACCGTTACCGCCCCGGAAGAGCTTCACGGGGTTGAGGTGGACATGGGCGACTGCCCTGATGTGGTTCCAACCGTGGCGGTGGTAGCGGCCCTGGCCCGGGGTGAGACCAAAATAGGCAACATCGCCCATCTCCGGGTAAAGGAATGTGACCGCCTCGCGGTCATGGCCCGGGAGTTGGCCCGGATCGGGGTTGAGACCCGGGAGGGGGATGACTTTCTGGTGGTCAGGGGAAAGGGAAGGGGGACTTTGCCCCGGGGCCATGCCACGGTCGAGACCTACGATGATCACCGTATTGCCATGAGCTTTGCCGTCGCCGGACTGGTTGTCCCCGGGGTGGGGATCAGTGACGAAACCTGCGTCGGCAAATCATTCCCTGATTTCTGGCAACGTTTCGGCGCGATCATCTGAGCGGAAGTAGACAAAAAAAGCGGGCCGTAACGGCCCGCCCGGATTATCATTTTTTCAGTTTTTTTTTATTCCTGATCATTAAAGGCCCGCAGATAACGTCTCAATACCCGCCTGTCGTTATCGTCCATGGCAATAAATTCAATTCCGGCGCAGCATTTTTCCGTGTCGGTACGGCAGCACTCGGAATGGGTAACCTTGCCCCTTATTTCCACTATGTCGTCATCGAGACCTATGCTCAGGAGCAATACCTGGTTCGCGGGTAATTCGATGTGGGTCTCAAGGAGAATGCCCTTTTCGCTGACGTTCAGAGTCCTGGCCATGGCTCGGTTATATGGCTCACCTTTGTCGTTAAGCAGGACATAATCCAGCAGGTTAAGACTGTTTTTTCTTTCACTGCTTCTCTTGTCAGCTCCGCTCATAGGGGGCGTCTCCGGTTTTATCGGTCGATTTTTTCATCCAGACAGGCAATAAAATAGCGACGATACCCTATTATTGCAAGGATTTAAAGGACACCGGCCGTATTCAGCATCGCCCTTGCCGCCGGGTCTCCGTCGTCCCCCTTGAATATTTCAAGGAGGTTGGTCGCCAGTTTCTTGCCCAGTTGCACTCCCTCCTGGTCAAATGAGTTGATGTTCCAGACAAATCCCTGGAAGGCGATCTTGTTTTCATAAATGGCCATCAGTTCGCCCATGCTCTCCGGGGTGAGACGGTCGGCGATCAGGGTAAGGCTCGGGCGGTTGCCGGGAAAGTTTTTATTGGGATTGCTGTCCTGTTTGCCCACCGCCAGGGCCAGGGACTGGGCCATGAGGTTGGCGATGAGTTTATCGCGTGAGTCTGTCCCCTGAACTTCAAGGTCAAGGTCATGCTGGTTATGGCGGAAGCCGATGAATTCCAGCGGCACCACGGTTGTGCCCTGGTGCAGGAGCTGAAAAAAGGCGTGCTGGCCGTTGGTGCCGGCCTGGCCCCAGATTATCGGTCCCGAGGCGTGGGTCAGGGGCTCGCCGTTGATGTTGATCGATTTGCCGTTGCTTTCCATGTCGCATTGCTGCAGGTGGGCGGGAAAGAGGGAAAGGGGCTGGCAATAGGGGATGATTGCCAGGGTCTCGCAGCCGAGATAATTGCGGTTCCATATCCCGGCCATGGCCATCATCAGGGGAATGTTGCCCCGGATGTCAGGTTCTTCCGCGGCCTGGTCGATACGGTTCGCCCCCCTTAAAAAGGCGCGGAAATTGTCAACGCCTATGGCAAAGGCAAGGCACACCGCCCCGACCATTGAGGTGACGCTGTAGCGGCCGCCGATATAGTCGAACATGTGGAAGGTCTCGATATAGTCCCGGGGATTGTCCATGGGGCTGCCCTTGCCGGTGACGGCGATGAAATGCCGGGTCGGATCAAGACCGGCGGCGGTGAATTGTTGCCGTGCCAGGGCCTCGTTGGTTATGGTTTCAAGGGTCGAACCGCTTTTGGAAACCACGCAGACCAGGGTCTGGCCGAGGTCGAGACCGGCAAGGACGCAGGCGGCGTCGTCGGGATCGACGTTGGCGATAAAGTTCAGTTTCCTCTCCGGGAGGTTGAAGAATTCAAGGGCCCGGGCGATGGCCCGGGGGCCCAGGTCGGAACCGCCGATGCCGATATTTACCAGGGTGGTGAACGGGGCGCCGGCCCTGCCGCAAAGCCCGCCGCGGTCGAGGCGATCAAGGAAGGCGGTGAGTCTATCAAGCTCGGCTGCGGCCCGGGCGCTGGCCGCCGGGGCCAGGGGGGCGGTCGAGAACAGGTCGCGCCCGGCGGTATGGAGGACCTGG
>JAJRZW010000016.1 GCA_024275015.1 Deltaproteobacteria bacterium
AAAAATATCAATAATTTGCCTCAGGATTGTGGTACTGTATGCCATGGCTCGGATTTCCTTGTGATTGTTCGTCTTTTCACAAAAACAGTATAACACAAGAAGCTCTCCGGGCCTTTATTTATATGATTTTACTTACAATTTTATGAGACAGCAGTGATAATTAATCTATAATAGATAGTAATTAGTCATCTATGACTCAATCATCTTATTGTTCCGTAGAAGATATTTCCAACCTACTAAAAACCTCAACAAATACATGCCAATTGTAAAATGTGGTTTCCGTACAAGGAGTTTCCACTTGCCATTTTCGACGAACACACCAAAATACCTGTAATATACGCCGAATTGTTTTTTTAAACCTGGATCATTCTTGCCCCATTTATTTACATACTTTTCAAAACCCTTGGCGTAATTTCCTTTTTTAGCAATATATCTCTTTAACTCGAAATCAGATTCATTATGGTAAATCGCATTCTTACCAATCGGATCATCTATTCCTAATGACTCAACAAACCCGGAGAGGCTCCATTGCATGGAGCAATTATCATTTTTTTTATTCAGTAAGGTTATATTGCCGAGTTTTTTAACAGATTTATCGATATCCCACTCTTCACCAAAGTCTATGTTTTCGTCAAAACCACCCGCCTGACAAAAAATATCCCGCCTGTATATTCTGGCACTGTCAATGACCGTGGCATCGTAAAAACTTCTTTCAAAACGACGGGCCTTACACCAATATGATGTTCCGAGAATAATTTCAGATACAAACAGGGCGACCGATTCCTTTTTCTCAAGCTCTCTCACGCATGCTTCAATCAGGCAGGGCGAGAGGATCATGTCCGCATCCACGAACATGACGTATTCACCCCTGGCGATATCTATCATGCCATAATTACGCTGGGCCGACCTCTCCGGGCCTTTATCGTAAACATGTGATGTATATTCCCGGGCAATATCTTTTGTCCGATCAGTTGAGGCATTATCAACAACAATTACCTCAATTTCCGGATAGGTTTGTTCTTTTAAGGATAAAAGGCAATTGCCGATATGTTTTTCCTCGTTGCGGGTAGTGACAACAACACTTACCAATACCCCTCCCGCGTTTTGTTTTGCTATGTCACTCACTATAGTTTCTTTCACCTGATCATTGGTTTCTGTCTAACAGCCCGTTGAAAAACGGGCTGCGCGCGGGGCGCCTGGGCACACCGCCGATTTTGCCGGATTGAAAAGTCCGGTGAAATCGAGAGGTTGGCCGAAACTTGCTTTGGCCAACCGGAGCTGGAAAAGCCATGGACGGCTTTTCAACGGCCTGTTACGAACTTCAGTGTTGATATTAACCACACCATCCGCCTGACGAGCACAAGCCACAGAGAAAAGCGTTGCAACTGTGCTGCAGCGAAATTGATGGCCTTGCTGCCTGTCCGAGTGCGCCAGTCCGGACAGACAAAGAATATGTCATTTTGCCAACTCAAACAATGTGTGTTTTGACGCCTTTTTATCAAAAGTAAGCACCGAACAACAACCTTTATTTTCAGCAGAATGGGCAATTAAAAGATCTGATAAGTCACAACTGTTTACTTTGGCATCTTGAATAAATTGTTGCAATATTGATTGGTGTTCAAATTGCAAGATTGGCATTAACAATAGATCATATATTGAATCTAAGATTTCTTTTCTTGATATTTCATAAACCGATTCAAGAACCCAAATCAATTCCAGGATCACAAGCAAAGGCACAAATAATTCATCCTTCAACGATTCTGCCTTTTTAAAAATCTTATATACGATCTCTGCTTGAACTTTATCGTCACCAATCAGGAAGCGAACAAGGATATTTGTATCTATTCCTTTCATGTAAACTTGCCCTTCATTCTGTTCCTGATAGCGTCATTCATGCCTTCTGTACTGACGGGCCTCCTGCCTGATTTATGTAACTTGCAAAAGATATCATCTACTTTTTTGGAAATGGGTCTGATTACCGCCTCTCTTTTTTCTGTGACTATAATTTCAATTTTATCACCAGTATGTAATTTCAAATATTCCCGGACTTTCTTGGGGATAGTAACTTGTCCTTTGGTAGTGATTGTCGCTGTTGCCATTTCTCTCTCCTTACTTTTGTTTGTTATCTTACTTGAAAGTAAGGCGAAAGCGGTTCTGTGTCAAGAACTCTTTAAACTCACCAGATCACCGCTTAAAGTCAGCAAGATGGGCAAAGACCTTACTGCCGGATTTAAATAAAAATTTCAAATCAGCCAGACTGCGAATGGCAAATATTTTACGCAAAATAAAGGCCGGGTTAAGGGCCGCCCTATAAAGCCCCTGTGTATATCTCAACACATCCTCATTACTCACCGGGCTTTTCCACACCGACTGTTTCATGTCGTAATCGTCCCAGTCCTCGGTGGTGAGCCAGCCGTTTTCCCTGGCCTCTTTAAATAACGGTGTTCCCGGATAGGGGACGACGATGGTTGCCTGCAGGGTATCGAGATAGCCGCTGGTGAACATTCGTTTGGCGAAGTTTATTGTTCTTTCCGCCTCTTCCATTGTTTCCCAGGGGTAACCAACCATGGTGGTCACATGGGGCGCGAGACCGGCCGCCTTGCAGGCCCGGATTGTTTCTTCTATCTGTTCGACCCTTATCGCCTTGTTGATGCGGTCAAGGGTTTTCTGGTTTACTGATTCAAGACCGATCAGGATGAACCTGAATCCCGCCTTTTTCATGAGACGCCACTGTTCGGAAGACAGAGCGCCCACCCGCATATTACAGCCAAGGGTAACTTTTTTGTTGAGCCCACGGGCTATGACCCCGTGACAAAAGGCCTCGAGCCATTCCCCTTTGGGGAAACAACCGGAATCATCAAAAATTTCGCGCACACCGTAGTCAGTCACCAGGCGTTCAATTTCATCAAGATGGCGCTCAACACTGACGGTCCGGTAGCTGTTGCCGGGGGAAAGAGTAGTCCAGCTGCAGAAAGAACACTTACCCCACCAGCAGTCACGGCCGGCCATGACATAGGTGCCGGGTTTGTGCTTGAAATTGCCGTTTTTATAGGCGTAAAGCTCCCAGCAGGTAAGATCCCTGTCGATCACCGGCAGGGAGTTAAAATCATGACTCAGGTCCGGATCACCGGTATTAAGGATTTCTCCGTTCCGGCGATACCATACTCCTTTGGGAATCTCCCCGCTTTCACCGTGGCCGTCAAGAAAATCAACCAGATCGGCCAGGACGAAATCATAATCACCGCCGGTGATGACAAAATCAACCGGGCAATTCTCCATGGACTCGGAAGGTAACGCGGTGACGTGGTCTCCAAACAGGACTACCAGAGGCGACCATGACTCGTCTTTCAACCGGACGATGATCTTCCAGTGACGCTTGACAACCGGGGTCTTGGATTCAATCGCGACCACATCCGGCCTTGATAACCGCAAATCGGCAAGCCACTGCTCATAACCCTTTTCAGTGGCAATACCGTCGTCCCACACCACTTCATGTCCCCGGCTCTGCAAAAGACTCGCGGCATAGGCCGGGACCATGGGATATATATAGGTTGGATCGCTGAACCATTGAAACTGACGGTTCTGGGCCAGCAGAGGGACCCCCTTTTCAGATTCAAGCGGGGGGTATGATATGGATACCTTCATATTTATCTTCCAAGTGATACTTTATACTTCGGGGCGAACAGACCGGCCATGAACCTGACACCATACCACAGATGGGTCATAACGGTGTATGGAACAGACAGGAAAGAGACAACGATTCCCTCATGACGGCTTATCTCGAAAACAGTCCATAAAATGGCGGCGGCGTAGGCTGACAGTCCGGCGAGATAGAGCGACAACACCGTTCCGGACACCGGACTCACAGCTCCACCGACCACGACAAACAGAACCAGCAGCGAAGGCATGAAAAAAGCGGGACGTCTGGAAGTCTCTGGAAAGGATCTCACAAAAAGGCCACGATGAAAACCGTAATTACCTATCTGCCGCAGATGTTTTTTAAGCGTGGCCCGGCGGTGATGAAACACCTGCATCTCGGGGAGATAGTAGATTTTCCAACCAAGGGCAACTATGTCGCGGCATAATTTGGTGTCTTCCCCGGGCCAGTATTCAGAATCGAACCCGCCCACTTCAAGAAACACCTTCCGCCGGACAATGAGGTTGACGCTGGGCCAGTCATCCACGTATTTACCCGGCGAAACCGGGCGATATCTCTCCGGAAAGCCACCGGCGAGACGACTTAAACAAACAGCGCCAGACACCCGGGACCAGAAAGAATCACCAGCAGGGGTTACCGCCGGACCGCCCACCGCCGCGACATCAGGATTATCGGCGAGAAACGCCTCTGCCGATTTCAACCAGCAAGGTACCGGCCAGGCATCATCGTCAATAAACGCGAGTAACGAGGCCCGCGCGAGTTCCGCGCCGCGGTCCCTTTTTATCGCCGGGCTTACCTTGCCCGTGGACTCAACAACAATTTTCAGCCCGGCGTATTTTACCGGCAGATCATGAACCGTATCCGGCAGCAGAACAACCTCAAAAGAGACCAATTCCTGGAGGAGCAGGTTGTCAAGACACTCCTCAAGAAAACCATTCCAGCTCTGGTATGGAATTATTACGGAAAACGCGGGGCCATCCACTTTATTCAATCCCCACCTTTTCCTGAACTATATAAAGCGGCCTTCTTACCACCTCGGTATGTATATGACCGATATACAAGGCGATCATTCCCATGGCGGCAAGAACCACCCCGAAAAGGAAGGTGTTAAAGACCATAAAATATGCCTGGGCGGTATATACGGCCTCCGTAAAGATATGGGATACAACCATGTAGGCCAGAAGCGATATGGTAAGCAGCATTACCCCGATGCCGAGGTATCCGGTTATCCGCAGAGGAAGCAGAGAAAAAACCGTGAACGAGTTTATGGCCATGGTGGCCAGGCGGTTGAAGTTAAACGATGAGCAACCGTTGTCTCTTTCCGGGGCGGAAAATTCCACATAGGTCTTCTTGAACCCCATCCAGTCGATCAGCCCCCTGAAAAACCTGGTTCGTTCTTCAAAGGTCTTCAGGGCGTCGAGAACGTCCCGATCGAGGAGACGATAATCAGTGGAGTACGGCTCTATTTTTATGCTCGAAAAACGGTTGAGCATATAATAAAAAAGCCGCGAGCCTAACCTTCTCAGCCTTGAGTACTTGATACTCAACCTGCGGGTGGCAACAATCTGAAAACCATCCTCCCACTTTGCCACCATCTCCGGAATTACCGCCGGTGGATGCTGGAGGTCGGCATCAATAAAAATCACCGCCGCTGAGCCGTTGACCGCTTCGGCCCCGGCGGTAAGGGCTACCTCCTTGCCGAAATTTCTCGAAAGGAGCACCCCCTTTACTCTTGGATCCTCCCTGGTCACGGCCCTGATTATCTCCCATGAGTCATCAGTGCTGCCGTCGTCAATAAAGATTGTTTCCCAGTTGTATCCATCAACCTGGGAAAAAACATGGTCAACCGCGACCATGAATCCCCTGATATTGGCAGACTCATTATAGACCGGAACGATTAATGTTATGGTAGGTTTACGGGCCGTCATTTTTGATACCGGATTCAGATTTCACCGCGGGACAGCATGGCGGAAAAATAATCTATCGTCTTTTTCAGACCGTCATCAAGGACAACCCCCGGTTGCCATGCCAGCTCACTACCGGCAAGGGTGATATCGGGTTTTCTCTGCCGGGGATCATCGCTGGGCAGGGGGTTATTTATTATCTCCGACCTCGAACCGGTCATCGCCACCACCTTTTCGGCTAATTCCATTATGGTAAATTCACCGGGGTTACCGAGGTTCACCGGACCGGTGAACCCATCATCGCTGTTCATCAACCGGACAAATCCTTCGATCATGTCATCGACATAACAGAAGGAACGGGTCTGGCCGCCCTCGCCGTAGACGGTTATCGGCTCGCCTTTCAGGGCCTGGACGATAAAATTGCTCACCACCCGGCCGTCGTTGGGGTGCATTCTCGGGCCGTAGGTGTTGAATATCCTCGCCACCTTGATCTCAAGGTTATGCTGGCGCTGGTAATCAAAAAACAGGGTCTCGGCGCAACGTTTACCCTCGTCATAGCATGAACGCACCCCGTTGGGATTTACCCGGCCCCAGTAACTTTCAGGCTGGGGATGAATCTCAGGATCGCCGTAGACCTCGCTGGTGGATGCCTGCATGATCCTTGCCTTTATACGCTTGGCCAGGCCAAGCATATTGATCGCGCCCATGACGCAGGTCTTGGTGGTCTGGACCGGATCAAACTGATAGTGGACCGGCGAGGCCGGGCAGGCGAGATTGTATATCTCGTCCACTTCGATATACAGAGGGAAGGTTATATCATGCCGCAGAAATTCAAAGTTATGATTATCGAGGAGATGGGCAATATTCCCCTTGGTACCGGTAAAGCAATTATCAACGCACAACACCTCGTGGCCGTCACCAAGCAACCGCTCGCATAAATGCGAGCCAAGAAAGCCGGTACCGCCGGTGACCATAATTCTCTTAGTCATTATTTCTCCCTATACAATAATATTCAAAACCCTTATCCCTCATCCGGGAAGGCTCATATTGATTACGGCCGTCAAAGATCAGAGGGGATTTCATCAGGCTCTTCATCCTGGCGAAATCCGGTTCACGGAACTCACCCCATTCGGTGACCAGAAACAGGGCCTCGACGCCATTAAGACAGTCGTATTGATCCGCCATGTACTCAACCCGGTCGCCAAGCTCTTTCCGCGCCTCTTCCATGGCCACCGGGTCATAAACCCGGACGTGGCAGCCATTTGCAAGAAGATGTTTTATAAGCACCAACGACGGGGCCTCGCGCATATCGTCGGTCTTCGGCTTGAACGACAGCCCCCAGACGGCAAATATTTTACCGCCAAGATCACCGATCACCTCACCGGCCCTGGCAAACAGCACCGCCTTCTGGCGATTATTGACCACGTCCACCGCCTGCATGACCTCGGCGGCAATGCCGTTTTCCGCCGCGGTATTTATCAACGCCCTTACATCCTTGGGAAAGCAGGAACCACCGTAACCAAGACCGGGGAAAAGAAACTTTGACCCGATGCGGGGGTCGTATCCGATGCCGACCCTTACATGGGCGATATCGGCCCCGACCTTGTCGCAGATGGCCGCGACCTCGTTCATGAAACTGATCCTTGTCGCCAACATAGCGTTGGCCGCGTACTTGGTCATCTCGGCGCTCTTCACGTCCATGGCAAGGAGACGATCGGAGGTCCGGCAGAACACGGAATAAAGATCCCGCAGGAGCCCCCCCCCTTTTTCATCATCACAGCCGACCACGATACGGTCAGGCTTCATAAAGTCTTCAATGGCCGCGCCTTCCTTCAGAAATTCAGGATTGGAGGCCACCGAGAATTCAAGATCAAGGCCGCGTTTGTCAATCTGTTCCTTGACCGCGGCCTCTACCTTCGCCGCCGTGCCGACCGGCACCGTGGACTTGGTCACGATCAGCTTGTAATCGTTCATCGTCCGGCCGATGGCGGCGGCGACGGAAAGAACCGCCCGCAGGTCGGCGCCGCCGTTTTCACCCTGGGGGGTGCCGACGGCGATGAAACAGAACAGCGAACTATTTACCGCGGCATCAAGGTCGGTAGTAAAACCCAGGCGCCCGGCCTTGCGGTTACGGGTCACCATCTCGGAAAGCCCCGGTTCATAGATGGGGATTTCCCCGCGGTTCAGGCCCGCGACCTTGTCGGTGTCGATATCGACGCAGACCACGGTGTTACCCATATCGGCAAAACAGGCGCCGGTAACCAGACCGACGTAACCAGTGCCCACCATACATATCTTCATATATTCAATTCCATTGTCATAACAAATTGAAGGATCGAAAACAACAGATCATTACTGCCAAACAGATCATTGGCGAAAAAATCAAAATCAACCGATACCCGGTGTCCAATCCGTAACAGACCTTTGGAAAAACCGTCCATGGCTTTTCCAAAGGTCTGTTATATTACGAAGGCCGGCAATCTTGTACCATTCGCTCCCGGCATAAGTTGTCCGGAACTCATCCGAAAGTCTCTGCGTTGACTCGGCAAGCACCTGCAGATTACGAATCACGGCATCCTGCACCAATCCATCTCGCATAAATGCCGCAAAATCAAGCCCGGCAACGATCTTCTCCCTCTGTCAGTTGTATCATCTGAAATCCGCCCATCATACAACCTCTTTTCTTCCATCCCGGGAAAACAAGATGATTTCAACAACTCAGCAACGATCCCGGCCGTAAACATCCTCGAATCTGACAATATCGTCCTCGCCAAGATAACTGCCGGACTGGACCTCGATCAGTTCAAGGGGTATTACCCCGGGATTCTCCAGCCGGTGTTTTTCCCCAAGGGGAATATAGGTTGACTGGTTCTCGGAAAGGGTAATGACCTTGTCGCCGTTGGTCACCCTGGCGGTGCCCTTGACCACGATCCAGTGCTCGGCCCGATGATGGTGCAGTTGACAGGAAAGGGTCGCCCCCGGTTTTACCACGATCCGCTTGACCTGGAAGCGGGCGTCACTGTCGATAGATTCATAAGAGCCCCAGGGACGATAGACCTTGCGATGCAGGACGGCCTCACTGCGTTGCCGGTCTCTCAGCAGCCGCACCACCGCCTTGACATCCTGGGACCTGTCCCGGGGAATCACCAGGACCGCGTCCGCGGTCTCGACCACCACCATATCCTCAAGCCCGACCGCGGCCACCAAGCGGCTTTCGCCCCGAACATAACAATTGTTCAGGTCCATGGCGACGACGTTGCCGCTGATGGCGTTACCATGATCGTCTTTCGCCGAAACACCCCACAGGGATTCCCAGGAGCCGACATCGCTCCAGCCGCAGTCAACCGGAACGCACCAGGCCTTTTTTGTCTTTTCCATTACCGCGTAGTCAATGGAATCAGCCGGACACCGGGAAAAATCATCGGCCGGGATCCGGATAAAGTCAAGGTCGTTTTCCCTCTTCTCGTAAGCGGCCCGGGATTTTTCATAAATTTCCGGGGAATTCCCGGCCAGTTGCTCAAGGAAAGCTTTGGCCCGGAACATGAACATGCCGCTGTTCCACAGGTACTCACCGCTGTCGACATATTCACGGGCCCGGTCAAGATCCGGCTTTTCGACAAAGGCCGCGACCTCCCCGCCCCCGGCGGCGCCGTCTTTCATCTTTATGTAGCCGTAGCCGGTCTCGGGCGACGATGGTTTGATCCCGAAGGTAACCAGAAAACCATCTTCCGCCGCCCGCATGGCCCTGAGCGCCCCGACCCAGAAATCTTCCGGCCTGGTGATGACGTGGTCGGCGGGCATGACCAGAAGAACCGGGTCGTCGTCAACCACCTCAAGGGCGGCAAGGGCGACCGCCGGGGCGGTATTGCGTCCGCAGGGCTCAAGGATTATCCGCCCCTTTATTCCGACCTCCTGGAGCTGCTCGGCGATCATGAAACGATGTTCGTGATTGCATACCACCACCGGATCGCCGACACTCTCCATAGCGGCAAAACGGGTCACCGTCTCCTGAAGCATCGACCCCCCGGCGGTCAGGGATATCAATTGTTTGGGAAAGGCCGAACGGGACAGCGGCCACAACCTGGTGCCGGAACCGCCGGCGATGACAACGGGAATAATATTCATGCATGACACTCTGAAGTTCACTGTTATTGCCAGGGGCCGGAATCAATAATTCCGTCCACCGTCAGTTCATATTCTTTTTTCATCTTCTCAACATAGCCGAAATCAGGCACCGCCAGCAGATCATAAGGAAAAGTACGGAGACGATACCCCAAAACCTCCGGTGCTACAATACATTTGTTAGACGCGGCGACAATAACACGACCCCAGTCAGATGATTCACCCCGCGCCGCCCTGCGGGGCGCCCGGTAACGGATTTAAGGTTAAAGCCTGCCGTCAACCTGGTCTGCCGGGAATACATGTTTGACGTCAAAGACCACCGCGCCCTTACGGCCAAAGCCCCTTATGGTCTCAATCCCCATGGCGACAAACTCGTCATGGGCCACGGCAAGGATTATCGCGTCACAGACACCGATTGCCGGAGCCGCTGTCTGGTTCACGCCCAAGGCGCCGGCCTGGCCCGGATCGACCCGGGGATCATACACCTCGACCCGGGCGCCGTATTCCTCGAATTCACGAACGATATCCACCACCCGGGTATTTCTCAGATCCGGACAGTTTTCCTTGAACGCCAGTCCCAACACAAGAATCCTCGACCCGGCAATGGCGATTTTCGCCTTAAGCATCAACCGCACCACCCGGCCAACCACATGTTCGGCCATCCGGTCATTTATCCGCCGCGAGGCCAGGACAAGCTCCGGATGCACCCCGACATCCTGGGCCTTCTGGATCAGGTAATAGGGGTCGATACCGATACAATGCCCGCCGACCAGACCGGGACGGAAGGGGAGAAAATTCCATTTGCTCCCGGCCGCCGCCAACACGTCCATGGTGTCGATGCCCATGCGGCTGAAAATGATCGCAAGCTCGTTCATCAACGCGATGTTCACGTCCCGCTGCACGTTTTCGATAACCTTGGCTGCCTCGGCGACCCTGATGGAAGAGGCCATGAAGGTCCCGGCCGGAATGATGGCGGCGTAGAATTTATTTACCAGTTCCGCCGCCTCCGGAGTAGAACCCGAGGTCACTTTGATGATGCCGGTGAGACGGTGGGTCCGGTCGCCGGGATTGATCCGCTCGGGGCTGTAGCCGACAAAGAAGTCACGGTTGAATTCAAGGCCGCTCTCCGCCTCCAGCACCGGCACACACACCTCTTCGGTGGCCCCGGGATAGACGGTTGACTCGTACACCACCACCGCCCCCGGCCGCATCCACGCCGCCACCGTGCGGCTGGCACCGATTACCGGGGACAGATCCGGACGTTTATGGCGGTCAACCGGGGTCGGGACGGCAATGATGTATAAATCGCAGTCATCAAGCCCGGCAGCAGCAGAGGTAAAAGTTAGTCCCCGGCCAATGGCGGCGTCCAGTTCATCCCCGTCCACCTCGCCGGTATGATCATTACCACTACCAATCTCCCCTACCCGCTCCGGGTCGAGGTCAAAACCGATCACCGCGAATTTACGCGATATTTCAACCGCAAGCGGCAGGCCCACATAACCAAGGCCAACCACCGCGACCCGTATGTTTTCAAGTTTCAGCATATTCAAAACAAGATATGGCCATTTCACCTTGTTTGGCAAGATTTTTCTCACCACCTTGTCCCTTGATGGACTCTTAATTCCCCGCAGAGGCGTATTCGGCGATTTCCGGGCTGAAAAGTCCAGTGAAATCGAGAGGTTGAATGAAACTTGTTTTACCAAACCGACGGTTGAAAAAGCCAGGACGGCTTTCTCAACACTCTGCTAAGCCGTCACAGATTCAGGATAAGGTGAGCGATAGACGACCATATCCCGCCATGGAGGATCGAGTGAACAAAAACGCGCTACGGGCCATCATCCTTTGACAAGTATCTGTATCACAAGGATAATTGAAAAAACAAAAAACAACGCGCCGGGAGAACAAAAACCCACCATGAACAAAAAAGACAAACAGGCGGCAACACCGGCGGAGACCATGGCCTTTCTCCATTCCACCCTGCCCTTTCACGACCTTGACCAGGAATCCCTTCACCGTCTCGCCCTCAGGACCCTGATCGATTTCTATCCCGCCGACACGATCATCTCCCACCAGGATGAAACCGAAATCACCCATCTCCACATCATCCAGAAAGGGGCGGTTAAACTTTTCCTGACCGACCGGGACGGCGGAGTAAGCCTGCAGGATTTTCGCGGTGAAGGGGAATACTTCGGCGCCCTGCCGATAATCCAGGGCACCAGGGCCAACCTTACGGTCAAAACCGAGGAGGATACATTCTGTCTTCTGATCCCCAGGGAAGATTTCGAACAGCTTCTGGCCTCGGAACCGGCAGTGACCCGCTTCTTTCTTCACAGTCTGTCGGAAAAAATGGTCAAAACCGCCTATTCCGAATTATCCCGCAACCGGATATCCCCCCGCGGCGACGGAGCGATGGTTCTGTTCAACGCCCTTTCCGACTCAATCATGACCGAGCCGGAAATCATCGACGCCTCTGATTCGGTTATCAAAGCGGCGCAGACCATGGCCGAGCGGGGTATCGGCTCGATCCTGGTCCGTCTTGACCATGGCCGGATAAACGGGATCATCACCGACAAGGACCTGCGCACCCGGGTGGTGGCCCGGGGACTTGCCTACAACACCCCGATCGCCGAGGTCATGACCTCGCCACTGACGACCATAGCCCCGACCGCGACATGTTTTGACGCCCTGATAAAAATGATGCGCCAGGGCGTCCACCACCTCGCCGTTGCCGATGGCGAGGAAATTTCCGGGGTAATCACCACCCATGACATCATGGTTCTCCAGGGGACTTCGCCGTTGTACATCCTCCGGGAGATCATGGCCCAAAAAGAGATCAGCGGCCTGTATCCCCTGGCGCAGAGGGCTCCGGAAATGATCCGGGCCATGCTTGACGATGGGGCCAGGGCCGACAACATCACCCGCCTGATCACAGTACTGAACGATCATATTCTCGAGCGCCTCCTCACCCTCCTCGAGGAAGAAATGGGGCCGCCGCCTGGACGTTATTGCTGGCTCCTGATGGGCAGTGAAGGCCGCCGCGAACAGACCTTTAAAACCGACCAGGACAACGGTATCATCTACGAAGATGGTCTTGAAAAAGAAGATATCGGCTATTTTAAAAAATTCGCCGAAACCGCCATTGAACACCTGGTCGCCTGCGGCTATCCCCGCTGCCCCGGCGAAATAATGGCATCGAACCCCAAATGGTGCCGCCCCCTATCCGACTGGAAACGCTACTTCAATAACTGGATATCAAATCCCGAACCCCGCGAGGTTCTTAACTCCACCATATTCTTTGATTTCCGCGCCGGTTTCGGTGACCTGTCGCTGGCAGAGGAACTGCGTGATTCCCTGGCCCACCAAACAGAGCGAAAAGATATATTTCTCCTCCATATCGCCCGCGATTGCCTTGAAAGTCGTCCGCCATTAAGTTTTTTCCGCAATTTTCTGGTCGAAAAAAACGGCGAACACAAAAACAGACTTGATCTCAAGACCCGGGGGATGGTCCCCTTTGTCGATTTCGCCCGCCTCTATTCCCTTAAACACGCGGTCACCGAAACCAATACCATCACCCGTCTCGGTCGCCTCGGCGCCGGTGGACATATTGCCCAGGCATTAATCGAAGAGACCGTTGAGGCCTATGAATTCATCATGCACCTGCGCCTCATCCACCAACTGGACCTCCTGAACCGGGGACAGGAACCCGACAACTACATCAATCCCGCCTTCCTGAGCGACCTTGAAAAACAGACGCTCAAAGAGGCCTTCGCGGTGATCACCAGGCTGCAGAACCACATCAGGCTTGACTATCAGATGGCTGAAGGATAAAGGCTGACCATGTTTTTTTTAAAGAAGAAATCCGCCCTGAATTGCGAAGATCCCGGCGTTGCCGATAAACGAACATTTTACCGCCTTGACCTTGACCGGCCCTTTGCGGACTTTGATTTTGTCGTCTTTGATACCGAGCTGACCGGACTGAAACCGAAAAAGGACGAAATAATCTCCATCGGCGCGGTCAGAATAAAAAAAATGCGCATCGCCGCCGCCGACACCTTTCACCAGTACGCCGTCCCGGACAGGAATATTCCCACCGCCGGAACCATGGTCCACCGTATCACTCCTGATGAACTGAAAAACGCGCGACCGATCACCAGGGTTCTGCCGGAATTCGTGCGTTTCTGCGGCAGATCCATCCTGGTCGGACATTTCATCGGCCTTGACATGTCCTTTGTCAACCGGGCCCTGAAAAAACATTTTCACTGCCGCCTCCACAATCCATGTCTTGACACCATGGTCATGGCCCGTCTCTACCAGGAAAAATGCCGGGAAGGATTTCACGACCGCTTTGACCTCAGGGTCTCGTACAATCTTCAAGACCTGAGCCACCAATTCAGTCTGCCCATATTTGCCGCCCACGACGCCCTGGAAGACGCCATGCAGACCGCCTACCTCTTCCTCTACCTCGTTCGCAAACTTGAGCAATCGGGCTACACCACCCTGAAAGACATCCACCGGGCCAGAGGAAGCTTACCCGTCCGTTGAAAAACGGACGGGTAAGCGGCGCATGGACACGCCGCCGATTTTGCCGGGTTGAAAACCCCGGTGAAATCGAGAGGTTGGCCGGAACTTGTTTTGGCCAACCGGATAGAGAAAAAGCCATGGACGGCTTTTTCAACGGTCTGTTATGTACGCCGCGTTCAATATCTGACCCCGGGAATCTGTTGCCGCTCAGGGGTATATTCAGTAGTATTATTTAATGACGGCAATGACGGCGTCGTAAAAAGTCGCAAATCATCATTTTTGATGAAGTCGTAACAAGTATCTTGAACGGAAGTAGATCCACGTAATTTCAATAAGTTACAAGCGCAATTATCGTTAGCCCGTAATTTATTGCGAGGCCAACATTTTTGTCATTCCTGACCTGATCCGGAATCATGAGATGAAACACATTATGGATTTCGGCCTTCGCCGGAATGACGGCAATAAGGTTTTTTTGCAAAATCATCATTAATATAGATATTTCTCGTATGGTAATTCACTCCGGGATATATCTGTTTGCAGATAAATTCGATTCTACGCCCATGCCATCCGGCCATCCTCAGCCTTCAGACTGTAAAAACAATGGAAAAAATACTTATTGTCGATGACGAACTGAGCATGAGGGAATTCCTCAAGATCCTCCTTGAAAAGGAAGGATATGATGCCATGGTTGCCGCCGACGGCGATGCGGCCCTTGCGGCCCTGGGGAACAACGCCGTCGATCTCCTGATAACCGACGTCAGGATGCCCGGAACCAGCGGCCTTGAGCTGCTCAAGCAATGCAAGGACGACAACCTCAATCTGCCGGTGGTGATGATCACCGCCTTTGCCTCCCCTGACGACGCCGTCTTTGCCATGAAGCAGGGGGCCTATGATTACATCACCAAACCGTTCCAGGTCGACGAAATCAAGACCGTGGTAAAAAACGCCCTGAAAAGCCGGGCATCCATCCCCGAGAAACCGCTTGAATCAGGGCAGACAAGCTTCCAGGGCATTGTCGGGCGAAGTCCGGAAATGGGCAAGATATTCGACCTGATCCGACGTATCGCCCCCACCCCGGCAAACGTCCTGATCCAGGGGGAGTCCGGCACCGGCAAGGAGCTTGTCGCCCGGGCCATCCACGCATTAAGCCCGGCCGCGGGCCACGCTTTTGTCCCCATCTCCTGCAACGCCATCCCCGAATCCCTGTTCGAATCCGAGCTCTTCGGCCATGTGAAAGGCTCGTTCACCGGGGCGGTGGCCAACAAGGAAGGATTGTTGGTCCAAGCTGATAAAGGCAGCGCATTTTTCGATGAAATCGGCGAACTGACCCCCTTCATCCAGACCAAGCTCCTCCGGGTTCTCCAGGAACGGGAATTTAAAAAGGTCGGCGACACCGCGACCACCAGGGTGAACCTGAGGATCATTTCAGCCACCAACAAAGACCTTGAGGAAGAGGTAATCAACGGCGACTTCCGTGAAGACCTCTTCTACCGTCTGGCGGTGATCCCCCTGCGGATTTCGCCGCTGCGGGAACGAAAGGAAGATATTCCCCTTCTGATTGACCATTTCCTTGAAAAATACTCACGCCGTTTCGATAAAAACATCACTGATATCTCCACCTACGCCCGTCAGGTTCTGATGGAATACGATTTTCCCGGCAATGTCCGCGAACTTGAAAACATCATTGAACGAGGGGTCGCCCTTGAAGGCTCCAATATCATCCTCCCGGAGAGTCTCACCCTCTCAAGCCACCGCAAGGACACCACGACAGACGATACGAGCTCAGGCGATACCCGCCCGGTCACCGCCCCCTTTTCCGAAGAACGCCTCTTTGACATCGGCCTTGAAAAAATAATGGCCCAGACGGAAAAAAGACTTATCGAACGGGGCCTGGCCCGGGCCGGAAACTCAAAGATCAAGGCGGCGGAACTGTTGAAGATCAGTTTCAGATCCATCCGCTATAAAATCAAGAAATACGGAATAAAATGACCTTCGCGGCCGCCCTGCCCCCCCCCCCCATGGGACGAAATAAAAGAATCCTCCAATGGCACTTCATGGGCCGGCTTGTAGTCTTAAGTCTCCTTATGGGGGTAAGCCTCCTGATTGAGGGGCGCAGCCACGGCAGCGCCTCCTTTTTCGTCCCGGCCCGCTACCTCCTGGGATTCATTGCCGCCCTCTACTTTTACACCCTTGTCGGCGCCCTGATTCTCAATAAGATCAAACGGATATCGATGTTCGCCGGAATCCAGATCGCCGGCGATATCGCCATGATCACCCTGTTGGTAATGGCAAGCGGCGGCAGCCAGACCATATTTACCGCCATCTACTTCTTCCCGATCATCACCGCGTCTTTTCTCTTCAAACGGGTCGGGACCCTGTTCATCGCCTCACTCGCCACCATCCTCTACGGTACAGCTCTGCTTCTGGAATACTTCGGCTACGTCGCCTTCTTCAACCTGTGGAGTTCCCCGCTCAGCGATATCATGATGGTTCTCCACTTTTTCGCCATTCACGGTCTCCTGTTTTTTCTCGTCGCCGGATTGAGTATCTTTCTGGCCGAGCGCATGAGATCCACCGAGCGGGAGTTGAGCCGGAGTTCAAGGGATTATGACCGCCTTCAGATCCTCTACCGCCAGGTATTCAACGACATCACCACCGGCATCATCACCCTTGCGGCCGACAACCGGATAACCTCGCTTAACCCTGCCGCCACCGAGATCACCGGCTACCAAGCCGCGGAACTGATCGACCGGCAAATAAACGCCATCTTCCCCGGATTTGAACTGGATTCCACCGGAGGACAGAGAACCGTGGCCACCCTTACCCGCAAGAATGGCCGGACGATACCGGTGGGATTTTCCTGGAACCTGCTGAACATGCCGGAACCATGCGACGACTGCCGGGTCATCACCATGCAGGACTTAAGCCGCATCCAGGAGATGGAGAAAAAGATAAAACAGGCGGAAAAAATGGCGACCATCGGCGAAATGGCGGCCGGCATTGCCCATGATTTCAGGAACCCCCTGGCCGCTATCTCCGGTGCCGCCCAGGTATTGGATGATGATACCGCCTCAAACTCGGCTGATTCCCGCCTGGCGGAAATCATCGTCCGGGAATGTTCCCGGATGGAAGAAACAATTACCGACTTCCTCCGTTTTTCCAAACCGGCACCACCGGAGATGGAATGGTTTTCCCTCCATCCGATGATCGATGAAATAATCGCCATGTTTGCCCACGGCAAAAAATACAATGAGATCCCGATGACCATTGTCAACCTTACCCCCCCCGACCTCGACTGCTGGGCCGATCCGGACCAGAGCCGTCATATACTCATGAACCTTGTCGCTAACAGCCTCAACGCGACCAACAACAGTACGGAAGACCCGCTTATCACCATCCAGGCGACAGAAAAAAAGACAGGGGAAAATAGTGATCAGACGGTAATAGAGGTCGAGGACAACGGCACCGGAATAAAGGAAGAACTCAAGGAAAAAATATTTGAACCATTCTTTACTACCCGGGAAAACGGCACCTGCCTGGGGCTGGCCATTGTCAAACAGATCGCCGAAAACCATAAGGGCCGGGTGGAACTTGAAAGCGCGACCGGAAAGACCATATTCCGCCTCTATCTGCCGCTACCGGGGGAAGGATAAAATTCAGCGCCACCAGCCGACAAGGCTGAGGCCCAGATACAACAGGAACCATATCCCAAAGGCCATGGTTCCCCATCGGCACTTCCACCCCCGAGCGGGAATAATGGCCAGGACTACGAGCGGCAGGGCCGGAAAAACAATCCCGGCCCAGAAAGGCTGAATATAACGCAGGAGTTCCTGCAGCCCGACAAAAAACCAGGGACCGGAGATATGCGCTACCCCGAGTTGTTCAGCAACCAGGGGAGCGGGGATGACGAGGGATGAAAAAAACAGCAGGGCCACCATCATGCCATGATCGCCGACCCGGAACCGGTAACGGTGCAGATGCCCCCAGAGAAGTAGCAGCAGAACAAGGGGCAGCCCGGCAAGATGATCGGCATAGACCACCTTTAAACTGTTTTCACTGATGGCGAAGAGGAAACGGTTGACCATCGCCCCGAAGACCGGCATGGAGAGGAGGATATTCTCAGCAACCGCCCCGGCGGCGCGGCCGGTGGCATCCATCTTCAACACATAACCGCTGAAAAGAAGCAGGGTGACAACCGGCAGGGCGGCCAGTAATTGCAGCCACTGTTTCATCCCTTCCCGCCTCCCCGCCGGGGGCGTCCGGGTGGATCGGGAGGCTTCACACCCCTTGCCCGCCCTGATTCGCATGAGGATGACGCCAAGATGAAAAAGGAAAAAGATAAAAAAAAGCTGACTTGAATAATAATGCAGGGAGCGGACAAAAGCGCCGAAAGGGGCCAGCAGGTCAATACTGACCACGGAACTATAAGGGGCGGAAACGTCATACTTAAAGGCCAGAACCACCCCGGAAAACGCCGACAGCAGAAGCGGGGTAACGCACAGTTCCCCCCATCGCGCGTCAACAAAGCCCTGACGGATCTTTGCCGGAGCTTTAACCAGCGGGGCAAACATCAGATGCTCACCACAAAGCCCTGACCCTGCCGACGGACAGGAAAGAGATCAAGGCTCCTTCGGGCCGGGCCTGCCAGACGCCGGCCGTTAAGGTCAAAACGGCTGTGGTGGCAGGGGCAGACCAACTGCCGGCTCTCCTCGTTATAATTCAGACGGCAACCGAGATGAGTACAGTGCCGCGATATGGCCCGGGGGCCGGATCGGGTATCAAAGATGATAAACCCGGGCTCAATGATGAACCCGCCTTTTTTCAAGGTCTTTGCCACCGTTACCAGCTTGGGGGGCTTTCTGACATGAAAGCGGAGAAAAGCGGTAAGGGGAGCGGCAAAGCCGCCCAGCAGCAACAGTTTAAATACAGTCGCCAGAAACGTCCGCCGCGTCGGATTCTCCCCGCCTGCTCCTTTTTTCTCAAGCGCGGCCATGGAATCATCGCCCCTGCATGAATCGCTGCCGGAGACGCTCACAGACATGATCCGGAACCAGACCGCTGACATCGCCGCCGTGACGGGCGGCGTCTTTAATAATGCTTGAGCTGATGTATATCCAGCGAAACCCGGTCATCAGAAATACCGTTTCAACCTCCCGCTCTATCCTCCGGTTCATAAGAGCCAGCTGAAACTCGTAATCAAAGTCACTGACCGCCCGCAGGCCACGGATAATCGCCTTGGCCCCCCGGGTATAGGCATAGTCAACCAGGAGCCCGGAAACGGTATCGGTCTCGACCCGGTCGGCATCATCAGGAAAACATTCCCGGATCATCTCAACCCTTTCCTCCACCTTGAACAGCGGCTCCTTGGAACTGTTGACGGCAACGACGACGATCACCCGGTCAAAGAGGGTAAGGCCGCGATTGATAATATCCAGGTGTCCCATGGTGATGGGATCAAAGGTGCCGGGATAGACGGCCACCGATTCCGAGGTCTTTTCCGGTATGAATGGGGTATAGGTCATTGATTCAACGGTTCAGGGTTAAAAAAATGGCCGGAGTATCAGAAGCCGGAAGGCAGGAGGCCACCGAAATCTTCTTTACCCGGTAGCATGCCTGCCGGAATTAACCGTTACTTTGTCACTCCGTCACTCCCGATTATAAAACCAGAAGGCGTTTTCACCATAACGACGGATCTGGGAGATGACAAGCCCGGACAGCTCTTCCGGGAGATCAGCGCCGCGTCTCTCCTCGGCGATCACCAGACAATCAGGGGCCATCAGCCCCGAGGCGGAGAGTCCGGCAAGGATGGGCTCATGAAAACCGGATTCATAGGGAGGGTCAAGAAAAACAAGGTCAAATCCGGCGTCCGGCATGGCCTTTACAAGCGGGGACAGCCCATGCCCCAGGTCGCACATGATTAAACGGCAACGATCAGCGGCGGCACAGATGGCGATATTGGCGGCAATCAACCGATTGGCACCCGGGTTGGCCTCAACCAGAACCGTTTCGTCCGCGCCGCGGCTTTCGGCCTCGAGTCCGACGGCCCCGGTGCCGGCAAAGAGATCAAGGAATCGGGCGCCGGTTATCCGGGGGCCGATGATATTAAACAGCGATTCCCGGGCCCGGTCAGAGGTTGGACGGATCGAAAAATCATTTTTTGCCGGGGCCTTCAGGCTACGCCCCCGGTTGCGTCCGGCAATTATCCGCATGTCGTTATAAACTTATGGGTATCTTGAAAAATGAGGATTTTCGTCCGAGGCCAAGGAATGAGCAAAATTAAAAAAGCGCAGTCCCGCCATGGCGTCATGAGCATTTTTCATTTTGCTCATGACACCGTAATCAGGCGAAAAGACCATTTTTCAAGATACCCTTGTCACTTTGTCACAAATGATGGCGTCGTAAAAAACAGCAAATCATCATTTTTGTCATTCCGGACTTGATCCGGAATCATGTGATGAAACACATTATGGATTCCGGTCTTCGCCGGAATGACGGAAAGAAAGGATTTTTGCGAAATCATATCACAAATACTTTTCAACCAGGACCTCGGCGATCTGGACCGCGTTCAGGGCCGCGCCCTTGAGGATATTATCGGCCACCACCCAGAGGTTAATGCCGTTGGCGATTGACTCGTCCTCACGGATACGGCCGACCATGGTCTCGAATTTTCCCTCACAGTCAACCGCGAGGGGATATTGGGCCAAATCCGGCCCATCCACCACCTTTACCCCAGGGGCTGAGGCGAGAAGATCTTTTACCCCGGAAGCACTGATCTTCCTGTCAGTCTCGATATTTACCGCCTCGGAATGGCCGTAGAACACCGGCACCCGCACGGTGGTGGCAGTGACCCCGATACCGTTATCCTCAAAGATTTTGCGGGTCTCGTTGACCATCTTCATCTCTTCTCTGGTATAGCCGTTATCAAGAAAGATGTCGATATGGGGCAGACAGTTGAAAAGGATCTGATGCGGATAGACCTCGTGTTTAATCGTCCTGCCGGCGGCGAAGTCCTCTGCCTGCCGTCGTAATTCAGCAATCGCCGCGGCCCCGGTGCCGCTCACCGCCTGATAGGTGGATACCACGATCCTTTTTATCCCCGCCTTATCGTAAATCGGCTTCAGAGCCACCAGCATCTGAATGGTCGAACAATTGGGATTGGCTATAATCCCGTGTTTTTTATAACCGGCAATGGCATGGGGATTGACCTCGGGAACCACCAGGGGAATCTCAGGGTCCATGCGATAGGCACTGGAGTTATCAACCACCACCGCCCCGGCCGCCGCCGCCGCGGGGGCGAACTCAAACGAACGCGAGGCCCCGGCGGAAAAGAGGGCGATATCAATATCGGCAAAGGAATCCTTGCGCATCACCTCCACCGCGACCTCCTCGCCGCGGAATTTCAACTTCCTGCCCTCGGAACGCTCCGAGGCCAGGAGACGGAGATTATTCAGTGGAAAGTCACGGCGTTCAAGGACCTTGAGCATGGCACCGCCGACCGCGCCGGTAGCACCGGCAACCGCGACATTGAATTTTCTCTCACCCATCACCGCCTCCCGTTACAACGCGGCGGCGACGAGATCGCCGATCTCGTCGGTGCCGTAGCCCATGCGGCCAGCAGACATGGACTTCATTTTCTCCGCCACCACCGTCCTGATCGCCTGTTCCACCGAGGCCGCGGCCTCGGTCTCACCAAGATAATCAAGCATCATCTGAGCCGCGCCTATGGCGGCCATAGGGTTAATCACGTTCTGACCGGTATACTTGGGGGCGCTGCCGCCGATGGGCTCGAACATGCTGACCCCCTCGGGGTTGAGGTTACCGCCGGCGGCAATCCCCATGCCACCCTGAATCATCGCCCCGAGATCGGTGATGATATCGCCGAACATATTATCGGTAACGATGACGTCAAACCAATCGGGATTCTTGACCATCCACATACAGGTGGCATCAACATGGGCGTAATCGGTCTGGATATCGGGATATTCTTCCGCAACCTCATAGAAGGCCCGAGCCCAGAGGTCAAAGGCAAAGGTGAGGACATTTGTTTTGCCGCACAGGGTTACCTTTTTGCCCTTATTACGCTTACGGGCGTATTCAAAGGCGAAGCGAATACAACGTTCCACCCCCTTGCGGGTATTGATCGACTCCTGAATCGCGACCTCATCCGGGGTTCCCTTCTTCAGTACTCCGCCGGCACCGGCGTAAAGTCCCTCGGTATTCTCGCGAACGACGACAAAATCGATGTCATCCGGGCCCTTGTCCTTCAGGGGGGTATCAACATTGGGATATAGAATAATCGGACGCAGGTTGACGTATTGATCAAGGGCGAAACGCAGGGCAAGGAGAATTCCCTTCTCAAGTATCCCGGGCTTGACGTCCGGATGGCCGATGGCGCCGAGGAAAATGGCGTCGTTCCTTGAGAGTTCCTCCACCGCGTTCTCCGGCAGAACCTCGCCGGTCCTGAGATAACGGTCGCCGCCGTAATCAAAATGGGAGTAGTCAAGGGTGAAGCCGAATTTCGCCGCCGCCTTGTCTAAGACCTTTACCCCTTCGGCAACCACTTCAGGCCCGGTACCGTCTCCGGGCATTACTGCTATCTTATGCGTTCTGGCCATTTTTTAATTCCTTTTCTGCATGGGTTTAAAAATAAAATTCACAAAAAAAATCACGGCGGCATCAATTCCCGCACCCCAAGCGCCAATCACCCCCATGCGCCGCCGATTTCATCGGAGTGAAAAACCCTGTGAAATCAAGAGGTTGACCGAAACTTGTTTTAGCCAACCGGAGTTTAGAAAACCATGGACGGCTTTTTAAACGGTCTGATATGAACCGCAGAGATCAAACAACGGCAACGAGATATACACCAAAAATCACGAAAAACGAAGGGGGAAAGACGACTTAGGATGAATTATTTTCCGCATTTTTCAGGTACGCGAGACGATTAAGGGCATTAAGGTAAGACTTGGCCGCGGCGGTGATGATATCCGGGTCGGCACCCTGGCCCACCACCACCCGGCCGTTATCCTCAACCCTTACCATGACCTCTCCCTGGGCGTCGGTGCCGCCGGTGATCGAATTGACCGAGAAAAAAAGAAGTTTGCTTCTGGTCCCGGTCAACTGGGCAATTGCCCGAAAGACCGCGTCAATGGGACCGATCCCCAGGGACGATGCCTCTACCTCCTCGCCGTTGACCTTGAGTCTGATCCCGGCGGTGGGCATCACCCGGCTGCCGCTCATGACTCCGAGGGTAACAAGCTCGTAGGCCTCGGTGATCCGAAAGACCTCATCCAGCATAATCGCCTCAAGGTCCTCGTCAAACATCTCCTTCTTGACATCGGCAAGGGCCTTGAAACGATCAAACACCCGGTTAAGCTCGTCATCGTTGAGCTTATAACCCATGGATACAAGCCGGTCTTTCAGGGCATGGCGGCCGGAATGCTTGCCAAGGACGATATTGCCCTTGTGGAGGCCGATATCCTCGGGGTTCATGATCTCGTAGGTGGTCCGCTCTTTCAACACTCCGTCCTGGTGGATCCCGGACTCATGGGCAAAGGCGTTGGCGCCAACAATGGCCTTGTTGGGCTGCACCGGCATTCCGGTGATATTGCTCACCTGGCGACTGGTGGGATAAATATGGCAGGTATCGATATCGGTCCTTACCGGTGACAGATCGCCCCGGGTCCGGATCGCCATCACCAGCTCTTCCATGGCAGTGTTTCCGGCCCGCTCACCGAGACCATTAACGGTACACTCCACCTGCCTTGCTCCGGCATTAACCGCGGCAAGGGAATTGGCCACTGCAAGACCGAGATCGTTATGGCAGTGGACACTCAGGACCGCCTGGTCAATATTGGGAATATTGGCCATCAGGTAGGCGATCTGGCGGCCAAACTCGTCCGGAAGGGCGTAGCCGGTGGTATCGGGAAAGTTCAGGGTGGTGGCGCCGGCAGCTATAACCGCGGTAAAAACCTTGCAGACGAAATCAAGGTCGCTGCGGGAGGCGTCTTCGGCGGAAAACTCAACGTTCGGGGTAAGGGAGGCGGCGTAACGCACCGATTCAACCGCCAGCCCCAGTACCTGGTTCCGATCCATGCGCAATTTATGTTTCAGGTGGATATCAGAGGTGGCGAGAAAGGTATGAATCCGCGGGTTATCCCCGTTTTTCAGGGCCTCCCAGGCGACATCGATATCCTTTTTATTACAGCGGGCCAGACCCGCTACCTGGATCTCACCATGAAGGTTATCGGCAATATTCCTGACACAGTCAAAATCACCTTTGGACGCCACCGGGAAACCGGCCTCGATGACATCCACCCTGAGCTTGACCAACTGCCGGGCGAGACGAAACTTTTCCTGGAGGTTCATGCTTGCCCCGGGCGACTGTTCCCCGTCCCGGAGGGTGGTGTCGAATATATAAATCTTGTCTTTATCTGCCATTTTTATCTACTTTTTTTGATGGTCTCCTGAATCCGTGAGCGGAAAGGCTCGGCACAGATGCAAGGCGGCAACAGCGAAAACTATCGAATAACCTCGGGCCCCTCTTCCTCCTGACCGTTATGGCGGAATAGCCGGTACAAGGCCAGGAAGGGACCGGAAGCCACATATAACAGACAGAGAAAAAACAGGGTTATCTGCGGTTCGGTGGCCAGAACCATGATCGTCAGGACCATGAACACCAGCACCTGGAAGGCCTTGGCCTTTGCGGTTTCATGATTCTTGAAACTCAGGTACCTGAAGGAACTTACCATCAGGTAAGAGAGGGCGTAAACAGTGGCCAGCATGGTAATCCCCTTGGTCTGTTCACTGGCGGCGAAAAAGCCGCAGAACATGATAAAGGTGGCAACCATCACCGCCGCCGCCGGACAGGGGAGGCCGGTAAAACTCTTAGCGACGCTTGAACTGTCCTGGGTATTAAAACGGGCCAGACGCAGGGCGGTAGTGGCGACATAGAGAAAGGCGGCAAGCCAGCCGTAACGGCCGAAATCCTTGAGACTGTAAAGATAGGCGATTATCGCCGGAGCAACGCCAAAGGCAACCAGGTCGCAGAGGGAATCATATTCCATCCCGAAATGACTCGAGGTCCTGGTCATCCTCGCCACCCGACCGTCGAGACCATCAAAAATCGCGGAAACGATAACCGCCAGGGCCGCGTGAACGAAACGCCCGTTAATAGCGGAAACAATACCGTAAAAACCGCTGAAAAGACTGACCGTGGTCAGGAGACTTGGAAGCAGCCATATGGTACCCTTGGGCGGTGGCACCTCTATCTGATTTTCGTCACTGTTCATCAATATCCAAGGATAAAGAGGTTCAAAGGAATCACCCGGACACATAAATCAGTCCGTTGAAAAAACCATCCGTGGCTTTTTCAACCCTGGTTGAATCAAACAAGCTTCATCCAACCTCTCGATTTCACCGGATATTTAAACCCGGAAAAATCGGCGGCGCGGACATCAGCCGCGACCAGCCCGTTTTTCAACGGACTGTTAAGCAAGATACCCCAAAACCGTCTCCCCTGCCCTGACTTTTTGCCCCTTGCTGACTTCAAGCTGAATGTTAAGCGGCAGGTAGAGATCGACCCGGGAGCCGAAGCGGATAAGCCCAAAACGCTGCCCCCGTTCACATTGGTCCCCCTTTTCGACCCAGCAAACGATCCGCCGGGCGATAACTCCGGCCATCTGGACCATGGCGTAACGACGCCTGGACGAGGTCTCGACAATCACCCCGCATGACTCATTCGACAATGCCCCCCGCTCACTGTTGGCAGCGTAAAAATTACCGGGAGAATACTTTATCCCCACCACCCGTCCCGGAAATGAAACCCGATTGACATGAACGTTAAAGACGTTCATGAAAATACTCACCTTATAGGCATGCTCCTTGATATAACGCTCATCAAAGACCTTCTCGATCAGAATAACCTTGCCGTCGGCCGGAGAGACCATGGCGTCATCATCCATCGGCCCTACCCGCGCCGGATCACGAAAAAAGAAAAGACAGAAAAAGGCCAGGACCAGAAAAAGGCCGGCGGCAAGGGTTAAACCGAGAATCGCCGCCACCATTGTGACAAAAGCCATGGCAAAAATAAAGGGATACCCCTCTATGGCAACCGGAACCCGCGGCTGTTTCATCTCCACAAACCTCTCAAAAAAACGGCCGGAGAGAACGGAAAGAGACTTCGCGGGATTTTCCGCGCCGCCCGTCCCTTCATCGCCGGCCGATAATCTTGCGACAGACAGAAATACGGCGAATCTCCCGCCGGGTCTGCCACAGGTTTTTTCAGCTTTTTTTCGCCCTGGACATGGATATGACCCCGGTACGGACTATTTCCTGAATACCGATGGGACGAAGGATATCAATGACCGCCTTGAGCTTGCTTGCCGGGCCGGTGACCTCAACCGCGTATGATTTGGGGCTGACATCAACCACCTTGCCACGAAATATGTCTATGATCCTGAGCACTTCGGCCCTGGTTCCGGCCTCGGCCTTGACCCTGATGATCGCCATCTCGCGCTCAACGCTTTCGGTCTCGTTCATGTCGGTGACCTTGATGACGTCAATGAGTTTGTGCAGTTGCTTGGTGATCTGCTCAACGATCATGTCATCGCCCTTGGTGGTCAGAGTCAGACAGGAGACCTCAGGATCAATGGTCTGGGCCACGGACAGGCTCTCGATATTAAAACCGCGGCCACTGAAGAGGCCGGTGACCCGGGAAAGAACCCCGGGTTTATTCTGCAAAAGGACTGAAATCACATGTCTCATGGCTTAAAACCCTTTTCTAGGTGTTTAGACTGAAGATTGAAGACTGAAGGGGCGCGCCTTACGGAAAGACCGCGGAAGCCATCCGGCACTTATCCCTGTTTAAACCAGCAGCATCTCGGTTGTCGCCTTGCCGGCCGGAACCATGGGATAGACCCCTTCTTCCCTTGAGACGACAAAATCCATAATAACGACATTATCGGTCTTCAAGGCCTCCCTTATCACCGGTTCGACCTCACTCTTGGTCTTGGCCCGAAGGCCGACGCCGCCATAGGCCTGGGCCAGAGCGACAAAATCCGGGGAGACGTCAAGGGGGGTGGCGGAATAATTCTTGTCAAAGAATAGTTCCTGCCACTGCCGCACCATGCCGAGATAGCCGTTGTTCAAGATGGCGATCTTGACCGGGCAGCCATACTGTCTGGCGGTGGCCAGCTCCTGGATGTTCATCTGGATGCTGCCGTCGCCGGCAACATCGATAACCGTCCGATCCGGCGCCGCCATCTGGGCCCCGATGGCGGCGGGAAAACCGTAGCCCATCACCCCGAGACCACCGGAGGTGAGGAAGGACCCGGGGTGGTTGAAGTGATAAAACTGCGCCGCCCACATCTGATTCTGACCGACCTCGGTTGAAATAATCGCCTCGCCGCCGGTGAGTTCATGGAGCTTCTCAACCACGAACTGAGGTTTGATCACATCGCCATCTTCTTTATAGGCCAGGGGGTGTTTATTGCGCCAGGCGGCAATCTTCTCAAGCCAGGCAGCGGTCTTGCCTCCATGGTCCGCTGGATCAATCTTGCGATCGATCCAGGTATTCATCGCCGCGAGCGCGTGGCGGCAATCGGCGACAATGGGGATATCAACCTTGACATTCTTGCTGATCGACGAGGGGTCAATATCGATATGAATGATCTTGGCATCAGGGGCAAAGGCATCGATCCTTCCGGTGACCCGGTCGTCAAAACGAGCGCCGACGGAGATAAGAAGATCACTCTTGGCCACCGCCATATTGGCATAATAAGTGCCATGCATCCCCAGCATTCCCATGGAGAGGGAATCGGTGCCGGGAAAACCGCCAAGGCCCATGAGGGTCATGGTCACCGGAATATTGAGTTTGCGGGCAAGGGCGGTCAACTCTTCGTTGGCATCGGAAAGAACGACCCCGCCACCGGCATAAATGACCGGCCGTTTGGCCTTGAGGATCGCCTTGCAGGCCTTCTCCACCTGACCCGGATGGGGCTCGTAGGTAGGGCGATAGGTCCGCATTTTCACCTGTTTCATCTCCGGAAAGTTAATCATCGCCCCGACCACATCTTTGGGCAGGTCAATCAAAACCGGCCCCGGACGGCCGGTACGGGCGATATGAAAGGCCTCACGGATGGTCGGAACCAGATCCTCGGGCTTTTTCACCAGATAGTTATGCTTGGTGCAGGGCCGGGTGATTCCAACAATATCAACTTCCTGAAAGGCATCGTTACCAATGAGCTGGGTCGGCACCTGACCGGTGAAGACCACGATCGGAATAGAGTCACAATAGGCCGAGGCAATACCGGTAACAGTGTTAGTTGCCCCGGGTCCGGAGGTCACCAGGGCAACGCCGACCTCGCCCTTGACCCGGGCGTAGCCGTCAGCGGCATGCACCGCCGCCTGTTCGTGACGGACGAGGACATGCTTTATCACATCGGTCTTGTTGAGTTCGTCGTATATCTCGATTACCGCGCCGCCGGGAAATCCGAAAATAGTATCAACACCTTGTTCCTGGAGACACTTGATAAACGCCTGCGCGCCTGAAATCTTCATTACGTCTTCCTCGATGGCGTCGCAATAATGCCGATCTACCGCGTCGTGGCGTCCTTTTGTTCGCTATATCCCGCCATGGTGGATATAGCCTCGCTCTCAAAAGAACACCACTCCTTGTATATCAGAATTATTGCTTATCCATCCCATAAATTGTTACGAGTTTATATTACTTGGCTTGCTCTTGATTGATGAAATCTTAACAAGTCCCAGTTTCGGCTGAAAACGACGATTTCCGGACACCGGGCGGCGGGCTGCTAAAATCCCGAACCCGGGCTATGCCCTCAAACATGCGGGATTTTTAATCCACCCCGCCGCCCATCGCCTTTTCCGGACATCGCCGAAGACGCCTCCGCGGGGAATTACGAGTACATCTTGGTTTTGCTGCCTTTAAATTACCTTTTTAGCAGAACTGCGTTACAAAAATGAAAACTGTTCATTCCGCCATGGCGGGACTGTGTTTTTAAATTTTTTCCATCCCGTGTTCCCAACAGAAAAGTCAGTATATTAGTCCGGTGTTTAATGTCAAGAATGTTTATCGGCTACAAAAGAGGAAAAATCCCGAAAGAATTCGAAGGCAAAAACCCGGCCGCCTCCCCGCGGCCAAGGAACTCCCTGACCGCCGCCTCTCCTTCCTCCCCGAGACCAAGGCTGAAACGGTTGACATACAGGTCAATATGGGAGCGGATCACCCCTGGATCAATCTCCTGAGCGTTCCCGGCGATATAATCCCGGCTTGCCTCCGGCGTGGTAAAGGCGTACTCAAGACTGGCGCGGACGGCGTCTTCGACCTTAAGCGCGGTCGCCGGCCCGAGGTCACGGCGCACCGCGATCCCGCCGAGGGGGATGGGAAGCCCGGTCTCACTCTCCCACCATTTTCCCAGGTCACACACCAGCTCAAGCCCCGAAGCCTGATAGGTAAAACGACTCTCGTGGATAATCACCCCGGCGTCAAGTTCCCCGGCAGCCACCTGGGGAATTATCCGCTCGAAACGGGTCTCTACCAAACGCACCGCCCCGGGGGTGAAAAGCCGCAGGAGCATGGCCGCGGTGGTATAACGCCCGGGGATACCGATGCGCCAGTTCGCCGGCGCGTCACTCCGCCGCCCCGGACCGGCAACCAATAAAGGACCGCAACCGCGGCCAAGGGCGCTACCGGAACGGAGAAGAAAATATTTCGCCGCCAGGTGTCCGAAGGCATGAAACGACAACTTGGTAACATCCATGCGCCCCCGCATCGCCCAGCGGTTAAGGGTCTCTACGTCATCAAGAACCGGGTCGGAAAAAGATATATCACCGCAATCAATCCGATCATTGACCAGGGCGTGAAAGATAAAGGTGTCGTTGGGACAGGGAGAATAAGCCAGGGAAAGAGGGCCTGATGAAACAGGATTCACGATTACATGACCCTAAGAAAGTTTACAGGACAACAGCCCTTTAATTACCGGGCCCATGACCTCGGCCAGACGGGAGGCGGCCGCGGCAAGTTTCCAGTTCCCGCGATCCCGCCGCCCGACAGGATTACTAACGCAGCGGACCTCAAGCCAGGGGAGGTCAAATTCCGCCGCCACCCTCGCTACCGCGGCCCCCTCCATATTTTCACAGACCGGCCGGTATTGCCGCCACAGGGCATCCATCCTTGCCTCGGTGGCAGTGACCGCGTTCACGCTTAAAAACGGGCCGCAATGACACCCAATCCCATGATCCTGGAAAAGTTTCCGCATCCCGGCGACGCCTGCCTGATCAGCAACAAAATCAAAAGGAGGATTTATCCCGGAATCGGAAAAAGGAATTACCCGCTCACCATCGGGGATACCGAAATCAGCAATGATCTCCGAACCGGCAATACAGATATCAAGAACCTCCACCCCGGCCCGGGAAAAACCGCCGCCGACCCCGAGACAGAACAGGAGGTCAGGCCTGCTCCCGGCGACAAGCCTGCGCCCCAGGACCACGCCGGTTTCAAGAAGGCCGACCCCGGTTACCACGACTTCTATTCCCTCAAGGCCGTCAAGATGCCGGCGCAGGGGTCCGGTCTCAAGGGCGGTGGCGCAGGCAATGACAACCTTCATATTTCACGACATTTCTTTGATTCTATTGTCATTATCCAACAATACCACCCTTGGTTTAAAGGTCCCGAGTTCGGTCTCCTCAACCAGACAGAAAGAGGCGATGATAATCAGGTCGCCAACCAGCCCCTTGCGGGCCGCGGCACCGTTTAAACCGATGACCCCGCTACCGGCCTCGCCTTCGATAACATAGGTATCGAAACGCTCACCGTTATTGATATTGTAAATCTTGATCTTCTCAAACGGAAGAAGGTCAACGGCATCCATTATGTCCCGGGCCACGGTCAGACTGCCCTCGTAGTCGAGATCGGCGGCGGTTATGGTTGCCCGGTGGATCTTGCTTTTCAACATATAACGCATCATCTTATAAATCCTCATCAGAAAGGATGGTGTTATCAATCAGCCGGGTTGAACCGACCCTGACCGCCAGAACCATGACCGTGTTATTGTCGGCCGTACCCATATCGACCAGACGGTCACGGCTGACCAGGCTGACGTAATCAATCGCGGCCAGGGGACGAGCGCGTATGAGGGTCGCCACCTCATCCCGTAAACGGACACAATCCCTCTCCCCCTCATTATATAATGTCTTTGCCCGGCGCAGGCCTTGAACCAGACACAGGGCCTGACGGCGCTCTTCCGGGTCGAGATATAAATTGCGCGAACTCAAAGCCAGGCCGTCGGCCTCCCGGACAATGGGGTGGGAGACGATCTTCACCGGAAAATCAAGGTCAACGACCATATTCCTGATGATCGCCAGTTGCTGAAAATCCTTGCGGCCGAAAACCGCCACCTGTGGCTGCACCAGGTTGAAAAGTTTGGCGACTACGGTACAGACGCCGTCAAAATGCCCAGGCCGGGTGCGGCCGCAGAGATTCGCGGCCAGCGGTCCCGCGACCACAAGGGTTCCGGGGCCTTCAGGATACATCGCGGTCGCGGCGGGGACAAAGAGAATATCCACCCCGGCCGCGGCGGCGGTTTCACGGTCACGATCAAGGTCGCGGGGATAAAGATCAAGATCCTCCCCGGGGCCGAACTGGATCGGATTGACAAAAAGGCTTACCACCACCCGGTCGGCAAGCCGCCGCGCCATCCGCATCAGGGCTGTATGCCCCTGATGAAAAAAACCCATGGTCGGAACCAGGGCCACCGAATCCCCACAAGCCGCGACCTGGATACGCCACTCCCGCAAGGAAGAGATATTGGAAATTATATCCATGCGACGGCCTGAAAAAAAATTTCAATTATCGATTAAACAACGCAGGTTTGGCCAACCTCTCTATTTCACCGGACTTTTTTCCGGCAAAATCGGCGCGCCATCCCGTTTTTCAACGGACTGCTAATCAATCGATAACCCGGCAGACGCCCCCTTCCCGGCCACGGCGGTTTTCTCTTTCTCTACCTTTACCGCCGTCACCTTGGCAAGACCGGCAATCTTGACGGTGAGAAAATCATGCTCGCTGCCGCGGGCGGGTACTGCCGCAAGGGCGGCACGATATGCCGCAAGGGCCGCGCCCTTATCACCTTTGGTCTCAAGGAGACGACCGGCGGCAAGGTTTCCCAGATAGGCAAAACCCTTTGCCGCAGCCAGGCCCCGGTATGTATTCAGAGCCTCCGCGGTCTTACCGCTGTTTTCAAGGGCGAGAGCAAGCCTGTAGGTCACCGGCAGCCGGGCCGGATTATCGGAACCAAGCTGGTCGAGAATATTGCGGTACGATTTGACCGCGGTCTCAAAATCCCCCCGGGCAAAAATATCATGAGCGAGATAAAGTGCGGCCCAGGTACCGCTTGCGGTGCCGCTGTATTCCGCAGCGACCGTCTTCATCTCCTCCTTACGGGCAGCGTCGTCGTCAATGGCCCGGGCTTTGGTAAGGGCGTTGGAAGAATTGACCATCCTCAGGTGATGATAGTAATCCCAACTCGTCCAGGAAATGAGAACAATAACGAATATCACCAGACCAATCTCAATATAGCGAATGTTGTCCCGGATAAAGGACACCAGCTTGGGATGAAAATTAAGCTCGTGTTCAAGAAACTCGATCAGTCTCTTACGATAATCACCCTTGCGAATCTGAAAGGTTCCGTCACCAGTCATGGGCTCTCCGGTTTTTTTGTTTTCTGTAGTTCAGGGTGTTTGGAAAAAAGGTCTTTTCTCAAGACACCCTTTATTTATTCCCGCAGCCGGAATAGATTAGCCGGATCCGGGAAAACCGCCTCAGCATCTTGAAGGACGATCACATTAACGCATTTGCCCGGGTGACGCAATCTCAACCACTACCTGAAAAAACAAGGTAACAGGACGATGAAACAGGAAATCCAGCCCCGCGGTCCCCTGAGCGTTTCCGGTCTGACCGCCTCTCTGCGGGCGATCATTGAATCAAACTTCCCCTTTGTCACCGTCACCGGCGAGGTCTCAAACCTGGCCCGGCCGGGAAGCGGTCATATATATTTTTCCTTAAAAGACGACCGGGCCCGGATCCGGGCGGTGATGTTCCGGACCCAGCAGCGCTACCTTGACCGAATGCCGAAAAACGGCGACGAGATCATCTGCCGGGGCCGGGTATCGCTTTATGAGCTCCGGGGAGAATACCAGATAATCGTTGACACCCTTGAACACGCCGGCAGCGGCGCCCTGCGCCGGGCCTTCGAGACCATGAAGGCCCGGCTTGAGGCCGAGGGACTGTTCGCGGCGGAGAAAAAAAAGGCCATTCCCGCCCTGCCGGAAAAAATCACCCTGATCACCTCACCGTCCGGGGCCGCGGTCCATGACTTCATCAAGACCGCCGGACGCCGGTTTGCCAATATCGCAATCGAGATCATGCCGGTCACGGTGCAGGGGGCCGCGGCCGCGGACGAAATCAGCGCCGCGATCAAAATGATCGACGAACGTGGAGACACCGGAGTGATTGTCCTCTGCCGCGGCGGCGGCTCCATTGAAGACCTGATGCCGTTTAATGATGAAGAGGTGGCCCGGACCATTTTCGCCTCCCGGACCCCACTGGTCTCGGCCATCGGCCATGAGACCGACTTCACCATATCCGACCTGGTCGCCGACCTCAGGGCCCCCACCCCCACCGCGGCGGCGGAACTGGTTGTGCCGGAAAAAAAGATCCTGACGGCGGCGATAAGCCGCGGGCGGTTCAGGATCGCGGAATTGATCCAGTCACGGCTTGCGAACGAAGGCCTGCGACTACAGATGCTGGAGAGATTCCTGAGTGATCCCATTATCGCCATGTCGGAATATCGGGAGATGATCTCACAACGGCTGTGGCAGTTAAAAAGCGCGGCCGGAGAAAAACTTGCCACGGCCACATCCCGGGTAGACCGGGCCCGCGACCGCCTCACCGCCTACGGCCCCGAACGTCTGATTGCCGCCACCCGCCTGCGCTGTGACGATCTTGAGGATATGCTGCAAAGGGGAATGTCCCTCCATCTGCGACACTATCGTGACCGCGCCGGCTTCAGCGCCGCGGCCCTTGACAACCTGAGTCCGCTCGCGGTCATGGGACGCGGCTACGCCGTTGCCACCCGCGACCGGGACGGGAAACTGATTGAGGACGCGGCAACGGTCGGAAAAGACGAAAAGATCAGGCTGCGACTGAAAAAAGGCGGGATTGCCTGCCGGGTGACCGAGGTGTTTGAGGATTAATACTTATCCTGTGTCCACATATCCGGGGTAAAACCGACAACCCGATTCCGGCCGGTCTCCTTGGCACTATAGAGGGCGACATCGGCGAATTTAATCGCCTCCCAGAAGGCGTGGGTGTCTTCGGGGAACTCCGAATAACCTATACTGAGAGTCTTCTGCAAAATCCCGTCGGGAATCTGGATTGCCGTGTCAGCCATAGTCCGGCGGATACGCTCGGCAAGTTCGGCAATATCTTCCCGACTTTTGACATCAACCAGCAGAATGAGGAACTCCTCGCCGCCGTAGCGGATCACCAGATCCGAGGCCCGGACACACGAAACAAGGACCTCGGCGGTGCGAATGAGGACCACGTCACCGCTTTCATGGCCGTGGGTATCATTAACTTCCTTGAAAAAATCCATATCGCACATGAGAATCCCGACCTTTGTCCCCCGGCGGATGGTACTGGCCACGAGGGTCTCGCTGTAGGTCTCAAGGAAACGACGGTTATAGAGATCGGTCATCGGATCCTTGAGGGTGGTCTCCTGCAAAGCCGAAGCGAACCTCTTGGCCTCGATGACCGGGGTGGCCTCTTTTATATAATGCGCGGCCCGGGCCACGGTATGCCCAAAACGGGCGACGTCCTCTTCAGATGCCGACTTTTCAAGCAGAAACTGCACCACCCCCACCACCCGGTTACTGGCAACCATGGGAATACAATGGTGCAGAAGGTGGTCACCATGGGGAAACTGCTTGCAGATCCCGGGGAACTCCACCGAAGAAATGGCATGACCGGTGCGCTTGGCGCGGCAGAAATTGCAGTCATCAAGGATATCCGCACTGCATATATCCTTATAGTCGGAAGCAAAGGCAACGGTCATGTTGTTTTTGCTTCCGGTGACCTCGTAGATAAAAAAGTTGTCAAACTGATATCGTTCCTGCAACAGCACCGCCAGACGCCGGTTGACATCGGTGGTTGACTCCTCCTCCTCGATCACCGACTTGAAGCTGTTAAGGCTGAATATATTATCCACCAGAACGTTGAGGTAACCGGCAAGCCGGCCGACCTCGTCGTCGGTCTTGACCTCGATCTTTTCGGTCAGATCTTCCTCGCCCTCGGCGATACCGCGGATCTTCTCCAGAATCTCCCGCAGGGGATAGACGATGAGGAGTATATATAGAACCGTGGCCACGGTGAGAACCAATGCAATCACAATCCCGAAGCCGACCGCCCGACTCCGGGAACGATTGATCTCCGCCGACATGGCGGCAAAACGGGTGGCAGAGCTTTCATTCACCGCCACCGCAAAGCCGGCCACGCCGGTCTGGAGATCGTCAAGGGTGCAGACCAGATCATCCTCAAGGTCCTCCCGGGTTTCACGGTCGGAGTCGGCGCCTGTGGCCGCCTGGACAAAATCATTATAACTGACGACCAGGTCGGCCAGTTCACCGTCAAGAGCATCAACGCTTTCCCTTACCCGGGGGGACACCGGCGGCGCGATCGTAAACACGTCAAGGGTTTCGCCGCCTACCCGGGCAGAGTCTATCACCGGACCACCATATTTCAGGGATTTGATCATCCCGGCCATCTCCCGAAGACGGTCGTGATTGGCGACCACATGACGTGAATCCTCACGGGCGCTGCCGTCAAGAGGGATCTGCAACAAGGAGACCTTGAAACCGTTTATGCTCCGGAGAATATACTGACTTATCTTGTACTGGGGATTGGATACCTCACGCACCCTTGCCGCCAGAGATTCAATGCGCTTCAGGGAATGAGAATTCAGGACAATAATCAGGGAAAACCCGATCAGAGAGACCACCAGAATCCCGAGGAGCTTGCCGGTGATCCCGGTATCAAGAATTTTCCTGAAAAAACAGCCGATAAAGGTGTTGCCATCGCTGTGATAAATCCAGGCGCGCAACCCCTTCTGGCCTTCTTTCCTTTTTTCCGTCGTCTGATTCATCTGTCTGAGACCCGCCTGTTTACGATAACCTGATCCGTGACGGCTTTAGGCCTTGCCTTTGCCCGCAAACGCCTGACTCGTACGCTTTGCGCGAGCCTTGCGCTCTTGTGTCTGGTTCACCCCGATTAACGGATTCAGATGATAAAAATGACATCACAATTCCAAATCTACGGCGTCGAGGCGCATTGTTATTCGCTCAACTCCCACCATGGCGGGATATGGCCCTGCTCACAAAAAGCACCATCCTCCTTGTATATCGACATTCTTACTTAGCCATCAACATATTTGTTACGAACCCATCAAGTATAGACCGCCGCAACCGAGCGGGTAAACAAAAAAAAGCCGCAGCCATTAACAATTAGTATAGTTAATGGCTGCGGCTTGAATCAAATGGTCGGGACGAGAGGATTCGAACCTCCGACCCCAGCGTCCCGAACGCTGTGCTCTACCAGACTGAGCCACGTCCCGACCCTGAAATTCATTTCGTGACGGCTTTGCTGGCGTCGTAATAATTACGATCACCGCACCGGTTTTTCCAATCAGGTAAATTCGGCAATGCCTGCGGACCTCGATCGTCACCCTTTCATATCCTCTGAAACGGATCGACGGCAACGTCGGCCTAAAAATGAGGGATATATTGATATAAGATTTATTTAAACTTGGCAAGGCCTATTTACGCGATCGTTCCGGTTATCCCGCGGCGCGGAATATAACCTGAATCCGTGAACATCCGGGAACGGCTTCAAAGTAAACCCGAATCCGTAACGGCTTCATGTCGCCTGTATATGTATCCACTTGAATATACGAGTTTTAACCCAAACCTCACTTCGATGGAAATTTCACCCCGCCACCCGGAGGACGTCCAGGGATGACACAACCGCTGGATCACCAACTCGTTGATATACCTAAGTATTATCAACGAGTCGTTTCCTTGCGTCCACACCGTTCCCGGACGTCGTGGATCCAGGCAAATAATATATAAAAAAAAGGAGCCGCCCAATGGCGACTCCCGAAAACTCTGCATCAATGCTCGTGCTTACTTGACCGAATCAGCCAGCTTGCTGCCGGGTTTGAAACGGGCAACCTTGCGGGCCGCAATCTGAATGGTCGCGCCGGTCTGGGGATTACGCCCCTGCCGCGCGGCCCGATTGCTGACCGAAAAGGTACCAAAACCGACCAGGGTAACCTTGTCGCCCTTGGTCAGGGCATCGGTAACCGCATCAAGAAGTCCGGTGAGAGCCTTGTCGGCAGCAGCTTTACTTATTCCCGCAGCGGACGCCATCCTTTCAACCAGTTCACCCTTATTCATACTTCCTGTCCTCCTGTGTTGTTGGTTTGGTAAGGTTTGCCAGCGAGCAGCTCCTAACTTGTCGATTAACCCGGAACCCCTCCGGATTATCAATAAAATTGACCTAACCGCTCAACAGATTTAAAAAACAGTACAAACGAATTTTAACCAAATGGCAAGAAAAAATTACGTTTTATCCTCTTTAAATACGGCCGTTAAGGGCGACAAACACGCGCCCAATCCCCATGCCCGCCAGCGCGTCTCTTATTTTGTCTCGTAAATCCAAAGAGATAAAACGATCGAGATCGACCATGGCAAGTTCAACCCCGACAAAACTATTTTCCGCTGACAAAAGCCGCACCCGGCAGTGGACAAAGCCTGCCGCAGCAAGAGACGCCTCCGCCCGCGCCACCGTTTCGAGCCGTTCAGGGGTTAGTTCCAAGCCGCTGGCGATACGGGTGGCAAGACATGAGGAAGAGGGATAATCCCAGGCCTTAAGCCCCATGGTCCGCGCCATCTTCCTGATCGCGCCCTTATCAAGACCGGCGGCGACCAGGGGGGTTATCACCCCCAGTTCGGCCAAGGCGCGGCGGCCGGGACGAAAATCCACCAGGTCGTCACAATTGGTGCCGTCAAGGAGCTTTGTCTCACGGCCAAGGGATTCAAGGCGGTCAAGAAAAATCGAATAGATCCGCCGCTTACAGAAATAGCAACGATCAGCGGGGTTGGCACGAATCCGGGCATCGGCCAGGGGATCAATCTCCACCTTCTCAACCCGCACCCCGATGGCGGCGGCGTTATCAATGGCGCGCCTGGTCTCGGCGGCCGGATGCATAGGCGTCGCCGCAATCAGACCAAGGGTCCGATCACCATGAGCCACAGAGGCAGCCTTGAGAACCAGAGAGCTGTCAACCCCACCGGAATAGGCCACCGCGCTACCGCCGACCGCGACCTCGTCCACCAGCCGCGCAAATTTTTTTTCCGTTTCAATAGTCATAGTCATCCGGGGACCAACGGTTCACGAACTCGTAACAATCCTCGGGATGGCCAAGCAATAATTTCAATATACAAGGAGTGGTGTCCTTTTGCGAGCGGGGCCATACACCAGGTATGCCGAGCGAACAAAAGGACGCCACGACGCCGTAGATCGGAATTATTGCGACGCCATGTTCACCCATTCCGGCGATTACCGCCGTCAGGCAATAATTCAATCGGTTTCTGGAGGAGAAACTCACCCTTTTTGATCCAGTCCTTGAGGGTCAGGGCTATCTCCCGGGCCTTGTAAAAACTTGACAGGGGCGCGGTCTGGACTTTTTTACCATTAACCTCGATCTCTCCGCTCTTTAATTCAGCGTAGCTGACCTCGCCGTAATTACGGGCAATACCGTGGGAATAATCATGGGAATAATCAACAATCTGGGTATAGAGGTCAGCGTCACCCACTCCGGTGGCGGCGGCCATCTTTTCATCAAGGATCGGGATCGGGATCCCCACCCCGACCGCGAGTGAGCAGCCATATCCCTGCATGCTCACCCCTTTGAGCCAAGCGGCATCCATATTCTTAAGGTCGCCCTGAAGCATCAGGGTACCGGCCGGTCGTTTCGGGGTAATGTTATCCCGCCTCGGGGCGGCTGGATTATGCTGGGTCCCATGCCAGTTGACATAACCCACCCCACCGCCAAGGAAAATCCTGGTCCCCATGCCGATGGTCCGGTAAGTCGGATCATTCATCAACGGACTCAACTCCGCCGCGCCACAATAGGTGGCATTTTTCCCCTTTGGCTTCAGGGTCCCCATATAGGTATAGATGGTGCGCTCGGAGAGGTTTATGGCACAATTATAGTTCTGGTAACAGTTACGGGGGTTAACCAGCATGGCGTAGGGCAGGTCGGCAAGGGTCACCCGCTTTTCAAGTTCGCGACTGGGATAGCAATCAGTGCCATAGGAATCAGCCCGCAGCAAGACCTCACGGCCAGCGACCAGATCCTCGATCACATGGCCGCCGCCATAACGGAACTCACCCGGAAAAACCTTGTTCAGTGGATCATCAACACTTGGCTCGGTGGCGCCGATATAGATGTCAACCGCTGCCAGCCCGGCATAGGCGACAACGTTGTTGAGCCAGACATGGGACGCCTTCAGGGTAGGGCTGGAATGACCGAAGTTGATGAAGACGCCGGAAGAGCACATGGGCGAGAAAGTGCCGGTGGTGACCACATCCACCTCCCGCGCCGCCGCCTCTGCCCCTTTTTCCTTAACAATCCCGACCATTTCCTCGGCAGTGACCACCACCGCGGAACCGGCCCGTATCTTTGCGTTTATTTCATCAAAGGTCTTATTAACCCTGCACCCGGACATATCGCCCCCTGATTTTTTTATAAACCTGAATCTGTTAACAGTCGGTTGAAAAACGGGCTGGTCGCGGTGAATGTACGCGCCGCCGATTTTATTTGATTTAAAAAATCCAATAAAAATCGAGAGGTTGGCCGGAACTTGTTTTGACCAACCGGGAGTTGAAAAAACCAGAACGGCTCTTCCAACAGTCTGTTAATCGTTCAAAAGCGGATCGGACGCACGCAGACAGGCAACGATGTTGATAATACTCGGATCAACGAATTGCCGATAAAACAGCTGTCCAACAAGACCGATGCCGCGTCCGGGCGTCGCTGTCATTCCATGTTTTCAATCGCCTGATAAGCAACCTGATAAGCAATAAGTAGAACAAAGACGGAGACAATGCAAGTTATGTTCCCGGTATCCCGTAAATCCCCTGCCGCCTTTTTCCCTTTCCAACCACCGAGATTTGCTTTAAACTCAGGCCGCATAGCCATTTACCCCTAATAAAAAGCCGCCACCGAATTTCAGGGTAATAAAAACCTACCGCCGTATCCCGGTCCAGGAATCATGAACGACAACAACACCCCGATGCAAAGCAAAAAAATAAGCCGCGTCCGACAACGCATAGACCGGATTGACGGCGAAATATTGGCCCTTCTCCACGACCGCCTTGCCCAGGCCCGGAATATCGGGCGGATTAAGGGAGAACAAAAACTCTCAACCTGGGACCCGGCCCGGGAACGGGAGATATTCGCCCGTCTGGAAGAGCTTAACCGCGACATCTTCCCCCCGGCATCAATACGCAGTATCTTCCATGAAATCATCAGCACCTGCAGGGCCTCGCAAAAAAAAGTAAACATCGCCTACCTCGGCCCCGAAGGCACCTTTTCCCACCTTGCCGGAATTGAATACTTCGGCCAGGCCGCGGGATTCCGGGCCACCGAGACCATTGAAGATGTCTTCCTCGAGGTTGAACGGGAACGGGCGGAATTCGGGGTAGTGCCGGTGGAAAACTCCATCGAGGGCGCGGTCACCTCCACCCTTGACGGCTTCATGAGCCATAAAGTAATGACCTGCGGTGAAATCAACCTTGGAATCAGGCATAACCTGATCAATCAATCCGGCTCGCTTACCGCGATAAAGACGGTGGTCTCCCACCCCCAGCCCCTGGCCCAGTGCCGACAATGGCTCAAAAAGAACATGCCCGACATTCCCGTCCGGGCGGTATTCAGCACCGCCCAGGCCGCCGGGATGGCAGCCGAAGACCACGGCATCGCCGCCATTGCCAGCTCACTGGCGCTCAAGACCTACAGTCTCCAGTCGGTGGTCAACGGTATTGAGGATTACAGCGGCAATACCACCCGTTTTCTCGTCATCGGCAAAAAATCACCCCAGGCCAGCGGCAACGACAAGACCTCTCTCCTGGTCGGGCTCATCAACCGCCCCGGGGCCCTCTATAACACCCTGGCGATCCTCGCCTCCCACAAGATCGACCTGAGCCGGATTGAATCACGGCCGGTAAAGGGCGACCCGGGCAACTATCTCTTCTTCCTTGACATGTTCGGCCACATTACCGACGCCGATATCGCCGCCGGCTGCGAGGCCCTGCGGACAAAGGTCGCCCAATATAAATGGCTTGGCTCCTACCCCTGCGCCCCGGACGAGGACCGCAACGGCCACGGCTGAAACGCGGACGAGGGAAGATGCTGATCCTGGGAATAGAGACCTCCTGTGATGAAACCGCGGCCGCGGTGGTTGACGAGGAGGGAAAAATCCGCGCCAACATCATCAACTCCCAGGTCGCGATCCACGCGCAATTCGGCGGGATTGTCCCAGAGGTCGCCAGCCGGCAGCACCTGAAAAATATCCTCCCGATCGTCGAGCGCTGCCTTGAGGAGGCCGGGGTGAGCCTTGCCGATATCGACCTCATCGCCGCCACCCGGGGTCCGGGTCTGGTCGGCGCCCTTCTGGTCGGATACACCTTTGCCCTGGCCCTGGCCCGGGGCCGCGATATCCCCATTGTCGGGGTCGATCACCTCCAGGCCCATATCCTCGCGGTATTTTTAGGCCCCCCGCCCCACCCGGCCTTTCCCTTTATCGCCACCCTGGTCTCCGGCGGCCACACCGCCATTTTTCTCGTCCGCGATCCTATGGATATAAGTCTCATGGGAACCACCCTTGACGACGCCGCCGGCGAGGCATTCGACAAGGTCGCCAAGGTTCTCGACCTCGGCTATCCCGGCGGCCCGGTGATCTCAAAGCTGGCCCGTTCCGGCGACCCGGCCGCGATAAGCTTTCCCCGCCCCCTATTAAGGTCCGATGATCTCAACTTCAGTTTCAGCGGTCTTAAAACCGCGGTGATCACCGAGATCAAAAAAAACCGCGGCCACCACAAAACCGAGGACGTCTGCGCCGCCTTTCAGGAGGCGGCAATCGAAGTGATCTGCGCCAAGACCCTGGCCGCGGCCCGGGAAACCGGAATAAACGATATTGTTGTCGCCGGCGGGGTTGCCGCCAATCCCAGGCTCAGACGGCTCATGGCCGATACCTGCGAGACCGCCGGACGAAGGCTCTTTCTCCCCCCGGCCGACCTCTGCCCCGACAATGGCGCGATGATCGCCCATGGCGGCTATCACACCTTCAAGGCCCAGGGGCCGACCGATATCAGCACCGATGTCTACTCCCGCGCCGTCTTCCACGAGACCTGAACATGCTTGGCCCGAAACGACTGACCAGATATTACCAGCTCCGCTTTCAACGCCTGAAAGGCGATCCCCGCTACCTTGCCCGGGGGATAGCCCTGGGGACCTTTATCGGCGTCACCCCAACCATCCCCCTGCACACCGTCCTTACCCTGGCCCTGTCGGTCATCCTCCGAACCAGCAAAATCCCGGCACTTCTGGCCACGGTCGCGGTCAGCAATCCCCTGACCTTTTTCCTGCAATATTACCTCGCCTGGCGCATCGGCAATTTTATCCACCCCGGGGTCCTCTCCTGGGAAAGAGTAATGACAATGATGACCATACTAAGGACCCACGAAAGCTTTGCCGTCTGCCTTAACGCCGTCGGGGGCCTTGGTTTCGACGCCGCCACTGTTCTCCTGAGCGGCGGGATAATCATCGCCACCCCCATGGCACTGGGGGGGTATTTCATTTCCCTGCGTTTCTTCACCGCCATCGCGGACAAAAAAGACCGGAAAAAGCATGAACCGCAGTGAAATAAAAAAAAACCTGGTCCACCACGGGCTTGCGCCAAGCAAACAACGAGGACAGAACTTCCTTGCCGACCCGATAATGGCGGCGGCCATTGTCCGCGCCGGCGGCATCAATCCCGGGGACACGGTGATCGAACTGGGCGTCGGTCTAGGTGCTGTGACCCTGCCGCTCGCGGCAGTGGCGGCAAGGGTAATCGGCATTGAGATCGACTCCGGCATTGTCGATTATCATCACCGCCGCCAGGACCTGCCCGCCAACGTCGAACTCCACCACCAGGACATGCTCACCTGCGATTTCGCCGCCATCGCGGCCCGGAACAAAAACAGGCTGAAAATAATAGCCAACCTCCCCTACTCGGTCTCAAGTCCGCTGCTGTTCAAACTCCTTGACCACCGCGACCTGATGGAATACGCCGTCCTCATGCTGCAGAAGGAACTGGCCCAGCGCCTGGTGGCCCGGCCGGGGACAAAAGACTATTCAATCCTTACCGTCCTCTTTGCCGCCTCGGCCAGGGCCCGAAAGGTGATGGCGGTAGGGCCGGAAAACTTTCACCCCCGACCAAAAGTAGACTCAGCCGTGGTCCGGATTGACTTTCTCCCGGCCGGAGAAAGAGAAAGCCTTTATCCTCCCCATGATTTCAAGTCCCTGGTCCGGGTGGTGAAGGCCGCCTTCAGCCAGCGGCGCAAGACCCTGTTAAACTGCCTCAAGGCCGGAAGACTGATCGCCGACCGCAGCCAGGGGGAAAAAATTCTTACCGGTCTCGGCATCGACAGCGGCATCAGGGCCGAACGTCTGAGCGTCAAAGAATTTATCAAATTGACCCTGAAATTGGGTGAATCAGCAATCCATTGAAAAACGGGGGTGGTAGCCGCGCATGGACGCGCCGCCGATTCTACCGGGTTTGAAAAACCCACTTGAATCAAGAGGTTGGCCGGAACTTGTTTTAAAAAAGAAAATCAGTCTATCAACCATCAACCCTGTGATGGCTTACGGCGGCACAAATGCACAACTTCTTTTTTCACAACCCCTGTAAGGTCATATTTGGTAACGGTCGCCTGAAAAATCTGGTCCCGGAAGCGGTAAAACTCGGACGCCGGGCCCTGCTGATTCACGGCCAGGCCCATCTTGAAAATTCCGGCCGCCTGGAAAAAACGATCTCCGCCCTGTCCCGGGCCGGGATACAGACAGATCTCTTCGGCGGCATGGGTCCGAACCCGACCTTTACCGACGCGGCCCGGGGAATCGACCACGCGCGGGGAAAAAACTGCGACCTGATAATCGGCATCGGCGGCGGCAGCGTCATGGACAGCGCCCGGGCCATCAGTGCCGGGGTGTTCTCCGGCCGCGACCTTAGACCAATGTTCCACGGCAAGGGGGGAGCGAAAAAAAGGCTGCCGCTGATTCTCGTCCCCACTATTGCCGGAACCGGTGCCGCCACCGGCCACGGCATGGTCCTACGCGATGAGGAACAGGAGTTGAAACTGGGCTGCGGCAACGTATCCCTGTTTGCCGATACCGCGATCATTGACCCGGAATTGATGCTCTCCGCCCCACGAATCGCCACCGCCAGGGCCGCGGTTGACGGCTTCTGTCACGCAATGGAATTTTTCTGCAACCACAGCGCCGCAGACGCCCGGCTGCAAAAGAGACTGCTGGCAGCCATGGCCGCGACCATATTCAACGCGGCCGGGGCCGAACATCCCGGCCCGGAGGCATCAGGAGAAATCGCCTGGGCCGGAGAACTGATAATGAACGGTATGATCACCGCCGGGATCGGCTGGACCTCCCTGCCCCTGCACGCCATTGAACACAGCCTCGGCGGGTGCATGAACAGCGCCCACGGATCAGGGGTGGCGTTTCTGACCCGCGGCTGGTTCCGCCTACAACGCCAGGACCCGGCGCCGACCCTGGCAGAGTTCTGCCGCCGGGTGTTTCAGATCAGGGCCGACAACGACCATGAGACGATCATCACCGGAGAAGAATATTTTTCCCAATGGTTAAAGAAAATAAATTGCCCTGTCCCGGCCGCGACCAGAGAAAACAGGGACCGGGATGACAAAATCATTTCCGGGGCAATAACCCAGGCCGGAATATGGCGGATCCGGGACCTTGATCGGGAGAAAATCGCCGCCATTCTCAAGGCGGCCCGTAAACGCCCTGGACCACATAGCTGATCCGGCCCTGCTGCCGGAGCCTGCTGGTGACGGCGTAAACCTTTCCGCGCTTGAACCCGGTTGTCTCTTCAAGCATGTCCACGGTAACGCCGGACTGATTCCGCCCGACGATCTCCTCGATCAAAACCGTGGCAACGTGGGCATTTTTCTCCACCGGGACCTGTCCGGATACCGGCGCGGCAACGGTCGTTTTTTCAGCTCTTCGTCAATCCGGGCTCCGACACCATAAAGAGTGGCTGCCACATGTGTACACATCGAGGCCCGGTCGGGGCAGAAACAATCGAAACGGATCTCATTCGGGACAGGGAACAGTCCCTCGCCTGCGACCAGGAAGACGTCTCCCATCGCCTTGGGGAATTTACCGGCGAGGGGATCAGACAATGAGCCCGGCTCACCCCGGCACTGTTTTCTTGTGTGGTTCCAATTGGTTTTTTTCACCGGGGCAATCCGGACAACATCACAGGGCCTGGACATTGTTCCCTGAACCAGGGCGGTTAGCCGCCCGCCGCTTTTCCCGGAAATCGCCGTTTTCAGCCGGAGCGGGGACTTGTTACGAGACCATCAAAAATGATGAAGATCAGAAAAAACAAACAGCGACATAATAAAAAAAGATTGCAATTACTACGCCAGTGTTATTATTTTCCCCGCAGGGAACAAAAGCAGCCTTGCCCCGGGGTTCACCGGAAGTAATTCAATCCTGAATCCGTGACGGCTTGGTGCCTTTTTAAGGCTTGAGTAAATGATTGTCCGTTGTTTAATTATCCACCCCCCGGCGGTAGATTCACCCCGCCGTCCTACAGGGCGTCAGGGATCAGGCCACCTGTTTTTTCGGCAACTCGTTGATACACTCGAGCATCATCAACGAGTTGTCTTCGCGCATCCGGCCAATCCCTAACGCTCACGGATTCAGGCAAATGGTATAAAAACGATATGGGAACACATAAAAACAACAACCCGACGACGACCGCGAGAGACAACAGCGATTTTATCTACGAGCAGGCAATCCGGCAGCTACGGCTTGAAGTCGCCCGGGGCCGAACCTATAACCAGGCCTGCCGCTCCATCTCCGCCCTTGAAAACAGCATAAAGGAAGTGGTGGAAAATGATTTTCTGAAGATCATGATCGCCGAGAAACATTTCGGCGACGGCAACGGCATTGACGACATCGCCCTGTTCCTTGACGTCCCTTACGAAACAGTGGAAAACGCCAAGGATGAAATGCTCGAAGAGGTCGGTGAAGAACTTGCGGCAAGGAAATTCCTCAAAAGCTCCATGACCCACTGAGCCGCGGCCGTTACCCGTGCCAGAGAACAAAAAACCGACCCGGATCGCCATTTACCAGCAGAACGGTAACGGCAGGGCCAAGATCGCCGGGATAAGCCGTTACGGTCATAACCTTGAAATCATCCTGATTGAAGACATTACCGGCGTCCTGCCGGAATTCATCGACGATCCTGAAGATTTTGTTTCACCACCACCGGAGGCGGATCTTGTTCTCTCGTTTCTGAAACAACCGGACCTGGCGACCTGGCTTGCCGACCACTGCCAGGAGCGTGAAATCCCCTTGGTCGCGGCCGGAAGCGGCATTGAAAATGCCATTGCCCCATTCACCTGCTGCGGCCTCGGCCGCCGCGACGATCTGGGCTCATATGGTGACAGATTCGGAATTCCTGAATTTCGGGTAAGGATGGAGGGAGGAAAGATCAGCACCGTCGAAGTTGACCGCGGTGCCTCATGCGGCGCCACCTGGAAGGCGGCAGAGGCGGTGATCGGCCTCAGTAAAGAAGAGGCCCTCCCGGTCATCGCCAGGAAGGCCCAGTATTTCTGCGTTGCCAACCCCGCCGCCTTTGACCCCATAAGCGGCAAAAGCGCCCTGCACCACGCCGGTCATGTCCATATCAAGGCCCTGAAAAAGGCGATCAAATCAGCGCAGGAAGACGTTAATTATTCAAGCTGAAGAACTGTTTTGGGCCGTGAGGGAAAATCAATCACATGTCGCCGCCCATGCGATGATGACCACGGGAACGCTGACCCATCATCCCCTTGCCGCCACCCATCATACCCCTGCCGCCGTGGTCCATGCCACAGGCCTGGCCGCAGGCGCTGACCGGGACACCGGCCTTGGCGGCCTTCTTCCGCAACTGGTCCTGGAGATCAAATAGCTCACCGGCCAGTTTGCCGACCTTGACATCATCCGGGGCTTCAGCCCGCATCAAAGCCCGCATCCGCATCCGTTTCACCATCATTTCACGCCGCAGAGCCTTGGTGTCCTCCCTGAACCTGGTAATCAGGCGGGCCTCATCAGGGTCGGGTTTATCCTGGCCGGACATCATTCCCGGCCTCCCCATCATTCCATCACCACCGAACCCCATCGCCCCGGGACCGGCAAAGACCGGAGCCGCAAAAAGGATCAAACCCAAGACAGGAATCAAAATGAACCGTTTCATAGCGCGTACCTCCATATTGTTAAGTTCGTGTCGGCGCGAAAAGACAATTTATCGCCAGGCACAAGTTAAAACAACCATGACCATTACAGGTTACAACTTGACGAAGGATGATGCCATAAAATCAGCCGCGACCTTCGCCGGCCAAGCACCCTTCACTCCCGTTCCCGCCGTACTTTCGCCCCGACCCGGCACAATTTCTCCTCTAACCTTGAATAGCCGCGGTCAAGGTGATAAAGACGCGATATCTCGGTAATACCGCTCGCGGCAAGCCCGGCCACCACCAGCGAGGCGCTGGCCCGGAGGTCGGTGGCCATGACGTGGGCACCGTGGAGATTACTGTTGCCGCGGACCACGGCGCTATGTCCGTCAATGGAGATATCAGCGCCGAGACGCCGGAGTTCGGCAACGTGCATGAAACGATTTTCAAATATGGTCTCGGTGATAATACTGGTGCCTCGGGCCATGGTCATCAAGGCCATGAACTGGGCCTGGAGATCAGTGGGAAAACCGGGATAGGGCATGGTCTTTACATCAACCGCCTTTAACTCCGACCCGTTTCTCCTCACCCCTATCCAGTCATCTCCATGGTCGATATCGATCCCGGCGAGATGTAGTTTTTCCGTCAGGGCCGGAAGATGACCGGGACAGCAGTCCATGATCTTCACCTCGCCACCGACCGCGGCCGCGGCCAGCATAAAGGTCCCGGTCTCAATCCGGTCGGGAATAACCGCCGCCCTGGCGGCGGAGAGTTCATCCACCCCGACGACCTCAAGAATATCGCTGTCACGGCCGCTGATCTTCGCCCCCATATTCACCAGCATATCAATAAGGTTGGCGATCTCCGGTTCCCGGGCGGCATTTTTTATCAGGGTGGTCCCCCGGGCCATAACCGCGGCCATGAGGATGTTTTCGGTGCCGGTGACACTGGGGATATCAAAATATACCGTAGTGCCGCTGAGCCTTTGCGCCCGACCGTCGACATAACCTTCATCAAGGAAGAATTCAGTCCCAAGGGCGGCGAGACCGGCGGTATGAAAGTTAATCGGCCGGGCGCCGATGGCACAGCCACCGGGAAGAGATACCCGGGCCCGGCCAAGACGGGAGAGCAGCGGGCCGAGTACCAGCACCGAGGCCCGCATGGTCTTGACCAGCTCATATGAGGCCTCGAAATTATCAACCGTATCGGCGTTCAGCCACAACGTCCCATCATCGTCACGATGCCAGCTGACCCCGAAACCCTCAAGAAGCTTGAGCATCGTCCGGGTATCGCGCAGGTCGGGGACATTGACAAGACAATGGGTCCCCGGAGCAAGAAGGGTCGCAGCAAGAAGCGGCAGGGCCGCGTTTTTGGCCCCATCAACCCTGATTTCACCGGAGAGCCGATGTCCCCCCTCAATTATAAGTTTATCCATGCCATGCCTCAATCCCTGTCACTTTGTTTCTCTGGCACCCGGCCGGGATTTCCCAACCAGCACCCGGGGAATCCCGGCCAGGTCGGAAACCACCGCCGCGGCAGCGCACCATTGGCGTCCGCGAACCATCCCGAGGACCATTTCCGCCTGGGAAAAACCTATCTCCATGAAAAAATCCCCCGACGCCGCAAGAATCCGGTTAAGAGAATCAAGGATAAGCCTGATATCGTCGAACCCGGCAACGCCGGAAAAAAGCGCGATTTCCGGTTCGTAAAACAGTTCCGGTGCCAGGGTGTCGCGGTCTTTTTCCGCGACATAAGGCGGGTTTGCGACCACGAGGTCAAAGACGCGGTCAAGCGCCGTCCCCCAGTCTCCCCGCACAAGCGTGACCCGATCACTGACCCCGTGACGACGGCAATTGACAGCGGCAAAGCCCAGCGCCGCTTCGGAACAATCAACCGCTACCACGGTGGCGGCGGGAAACTCACGCGCCAGAACCACACTCAGGATACCGCTACCGCAGCCAAGATCAAGGATTATGCCGGCAAATCCCCGGTCATGACGGGCCAGTACCGCCTCGACCAGGGTTTCCGTCTCCGGCCGCGGCACAAGAACCCCGGGACCGACCTTAAAATCAAGGGACCAGAACTCTTTTACCCCCAGGATATAGGCCATGGGTTCACGGTCGAGACGACGTTTGAGAAGAAGCTCAAACCCGGCGATACGCTCATCGTCAAGGGACAGCGGCTCAAGGGCCATCAGATGACGGTCAACCCCGAGACAATGAGAGAGCAGAAGCTGGGCCTCAAACAGGGGCTGGTCAATCCCGGCCCTTGCCAGGCTTGCGGCAGCAGTGGCGATGAGGCTATCAGATGTGTTTTCAGCCGCAACAGCCATAAGTTTACCGCCGGGGTAACTCCTCAAATTTGAGGGCCTCAGCCTGGTAATGCGCGGCCAGTGGAACAAGGAGTTCATCCAGTTTACCAATCATGATCTCATCAAGACGGTAGATGGTCAGATTGATCCGGTGGTCGGTCACCCGACTCTGGGGGAAATTATAGGTCCGGATCCGTTCGCTGCGATCACCGCTGCCGATCTGACTCTTACGATCAGCCGAGATCAGATCATGCTGGGCTCTTTTTTTCAGATCAAGCAAACGGGCGGCCAGAACTTTCATCGCCTTGGCCTTGTTTTTGTGCTGCGATTTCTCATCCTGACAGGTGACAATGAGACCGGTGGGAATATGGGTGATACGGATGGCCGAATCGGTGGTATTGACACTCTGGCCCCCGGGACCGGAAGAACGGAAGACATCGATCCGAATCTCGTTTGGATCGAGATCAACCTCCACCTCCTCGGCCTCGGGCAATACCGCCACAGTTACCGCCGAGGTATGCACCCGCCCCTGAGTCTCGGTCTCCGGGACCCTCTGCACCCGATGGACTCCGGACTCATATTTCAAATGACTGTAGACCCTGTCACCGATGACAAGGGCAATAACCTCCTTGAAACCGCCGATTCCGGTGGGGTTGGCACTCATTATCTCAACCCGCCACCCCATTGACTCGGCATAGCGGGAGTACATCCGGAAAAGATCACCGACAAAAAGTGCGGCCTCATCCCCGCCGGTTCCGGCCCTGATCTCAAGCAGGGTGTTTTTTTCATCGTTGGGGTCCGACGGCAGAAGCATGAGTTTGAGTGAATGTTCAAGTTCACCCTGCGCCGCGGAAAGCTCGGCGATCTCGGCCCGGATCAGCTCAAGCATCTCCTCATCGGTCTCGCCTTTAAGCAGGGATTGATTGTCGGCAATCTCGGCCGCAACGCGTTTAAAGGCGGAGTACCCTTCCTCCATCCGGGAAAGACGCGCGTGTTCACGAGCCAGTTCACTGTACTCCTGCCGGTTTGAGGCCAGGTCAGGAGAGGCAAGCCTTGACTCAAGCTCGGCAAGACGTTCGGAGAGATTTTCAAAACGGGTAAACATTAGTGATGGCAGCTAAAAAAGATGAACAAAAATGTCAGTGATCAATAAACCCCACCCATGGGGAAGACACCCCACAGTCTTAACAGACTGCTGACCAAAACAAGTTCCGGCCAACCTCTCGATTTTATTGTTTTTTTCAAACCAAATAAAATCGACGGCGCGTCCATGCGCCGCGACAAGCCCGTTTTTCAACGGACTGTTAAGGGATTCAGAGAGCGCTTACAAAAAAAAGGGCCGGGACGGCAAAGCCACCCGACCCTGAATTCACAGAAAAAAAAGGGGCTGTTACTTCTTATCCTTTCCGGCAAAGTGGCTGGCGTATTTACGATTAAACTTCTCGATTCGCCCGGCGGTATCGACCAACTTCTGCTTGCCGGTAAAAAACGGGTGGCAGGCGGAACAGATTTCAGTGCGGATCTCCGTGTCAACCGAGCCAAGTTCAATCTTATTACCGCAGGCGCAGGTAGCGGTAATCTTATTATATTGGGGATGAATAGATTCCTTCATGGGATTTCCTCCGAAAACATTTATCTTATCACTGTAAAGAACCTTACGATTATAGCCGTATCTTTTGATTTTGCAAGAAATTTAGCCGCCCGTTCAAAAAGCCGTCCATGACTTTAAAGACTCTGACCGGCCCAAACAAGATCCGGCCAACTTCTTGATTTAACCGGGTTTTTCAACGGACTTACAGAAGAACAGATCAGCCGTTCATGGAATCGTAGAATTCGGCATTGGAACGGGTTCCGCGCATCTTGTCCTTGAGAAACTCCATCGCGTCGATGGAGTTCATATTAGAGAGGACCTTACGCAGTATCCATACCCGGTGAAGCTCGTCCCTGGTCATCAAAAGTTCTTCCTTACGGGTCCCGGACTTATTGATATCCATGGCCGGAAATACCCGACGGTCGGCGAGTTTACGATCAAGGACGATCTCCATATTACCAGTGCCCTTGAACTCTTCAAAGATAACCTCGTCCATGCGGCTGCCGGTCTCAACCAGGGCCGAGGCGATAATCGTCAGGCTACCGCCCTCCTCAATATTACGGGCGGCGCCGAAAAAACGTTTGGGGCGGTGGAGGGCGTTTGAATCAACTCCGCCGGAAAGGATCTTGCCGCTGGGAGGAACCACGGTATTATAGGCCCGGGCCAGACGGGTAATGGAATCAAGGAGGATAACCACGTCTTTCTTATGCTCAACCAGACGCCGGGCCTTATTGATAACCATCTCGGCCACCTGAATATGCCGCTGCGGCGGTTCATCAAAGGTTGAGCTGATCACCTCGGCGTTGACGCTGCGGGCCATGTCGGTGACCTCTTCCGGACGTTCGTCAATCAGCAGGACAATCATCACCACCTCTTTATGATTGGCGAGGATGGCGTTGGCGATATCCTTGATCAACACCGTTTTGCCGCTGCGGGGCGGAGCGACGATCAACCCCCGCTGTCCCTTGCCGATGGGAGAGATCATGTCCATGACCCGCATCGACATATTCTTCGGGTCGTGTTCGAGCTTTAGACGCTCATTAGGATGCAGGGGGGTCAGGTTGGCAAACAGGGTCTTATCGCGGCATTTTTCCGGCCCCTCTAAGTTAACCTTGTCGACCTTGAGGAGGGCGAGATAACGCTCGCCATCCTTAGGGGAGCGCACCGGTCCCTCGACCGTATCGCCGGTCTTGAGATTAAGGCGTCTGATCTGCGAGGGGGAGACGTAGATATCGTCAGGCCCCGGAAGATAATTAAAATCAGGGGCGCGGAGAAAGCCAAAACCGTCGGGCAGGATCTCAAGGACGCCGCTGCCGCGGTTTTCCCCGTTTTTTTCCTGCTTCTTTGACTGGGCGTTGACAATGGCGAAGATCAACTCCTGTTTCCTCAGACCGCTGAACCCTTCAATATTCAGATCGCGGGCCATATGGGTCAATTCACGGATCTTCTTGTTCTTCAGTTCCGACAAATTCATCTACCTGCTTCCTCCTGAAATAACAGCTCCGAAAAGCGGTCCGGTTAAAATTACCGCCTGGAACCAATTTGTGGCATCAGGAATCCCCGACGCCAGCTTGTTTATTTTACAAATCCCGAAACAATAGAATCTAACAGACCGTTGAAAAAGCCGTCCATGGCTTTTTCAGCTCCGGTTGACCAAAACGAGATCCGGCCAACCTCTCAATTTAACCTGGGTTTTCAACCCGACAAAATCGGCGGCGCGGACATCAGCCGCGTACAACCCGTTTTTCCATGGACTGCTAAACTTTCCAGGCTATCTTAATCTGTTAAGTATACGGCTTAATCTGACAATACGTCCAAAGCCCTTCCGGGCTTGACCGGCATCCGGTAAACCTTGACGAAACCGTAACAAGTCTCCGCGGAGGCGTCTTCGACGATTTCCTGGAAAAGCGCCGGGCGGCGGAGTGGGTTAAGAAATCACGCATATTTGAGGAGTTATCCCGAGTTCGGGATTTCAGCGGCCCGCCGCCCGCTGCCTGGGAATCGTCGTTTTTTCCCCGGAACGGGGAGTTACGAGTCCATCAACCTTGAAAGGACTTTAAATCCTGGATCCCGGCTAAAAGCATGCCGAAAAGACGAATTACAATTTACTTCTTTACTATAATACCCTGAAACCCAAGTCGAAAACTTGAGATAGAGTGTTCTCCAAAAGACAGGAACAGGAGACAAACTGCTCTATAAACTCCTCTGGGATAAACCTGCCGGAAAGGCGTGAAAGCCATGACAGATAAAAACGAATACCTGCTTCAAAGTTTATAATGTGGAAAATAGATGAGATGAAATTATTGTAGAATGAAATATTTATATTTTCTCGGGCCGGGGGTTGTCAAGCTTTTTATCGCCAGAGATGGAATCAGGGGCTATTTCAAGTACGGCATGAGTCTCTCGACCGCGGCCCGGAGCGCGGCAAGGGAACCATTATTATCAATAACATAATCGGCCCGGGATGTCTTGTCCCCGGAAGGCCACTGGGCCGCAAGAGCGGCCGCGGCCGCCTCCCGGCCCAGGAGGTCACGCCGCATCAGGCGCCGAATCAACTCCTCCTCATTCACCCGAACCGCTACCACCCGGTCAAACATCCCCTGCCACCCCGCTTCATAGAGCAACGGCACCTCAACCACGACCAGGGTCGGAGACACATCCGCGTCAGCGGCAACCTCGAGCAACCGACACTTCAACTCCGCCAGGATCAGGGGATGGAGAACCCTGTTAAGCCGCTGCCGAATGGCAGGGTCATGAAATATCGCCTGCCGCATACAGTCACGATCAAGTTCACCGGTTTGGGTAAAGTAGCGCCCTCCGAACTCTCTTTCAATGGCAAGAAAACCGGCCCCGCCAGGGCGGACAAGGTCGCGTGACAACTGGTCACAGTCAATAACCCGGGCGCCGTGGGCGGCAAAACAAGCCGCGACCGCGCTCTTGCCCGCCGCCACTGTCCCGGTAAGGGCGACAAGAAAAAGGTCAGCCGCCATCTTCACCCTCCAGAAGCGCCAGGACTCTTTTCATATCCGGCCGGAGCGGGGCGGTAAACTGCATCCGTTCCCCGCTCAGAGGGTGAGTAAAGGCAAGTTTCACCGCATGGAGCATCTGCCGATTGATTCCAAGCCCGGGCCACTGTTTTTTCCTGCGGCCACCGTAAACACTATCACCGGCAACCGGGGCATTGATACTTGCCATATGTACCCTTATCTGATGGGTCCTGCCGGTCTCAAGCCCGAGGTGGACCAGGGCAAAACCATACGCAAGCTTCCTCACCAGGGTCCAATGGGTCACCGCCCGCCTGCCGCCGTGGCTTACCACCGCCATTTTCTTGCGTTTTACCGGGTGCCTGCCGATGGGAAGGTCAACGGTTCCGGCAAAACCGGACGGTGCCGCCTCGAGAATGGCGATATATTCCTTTTCCACTTCACGCCCGGAGAACTGGGCCGCAAGGGAACGATGGGCGATATTGGTCCTGGCCACCACCATTACCCCCGAAGTATCCCGGTCAAGACGGTGGACAATCCCCGGCCTCTCCTCACCACCGATCCCCGAGAGGTCATGGCAGTGATACAGGAGACCGTTTACCAGAGTGCCGTGACAATGCCCCGGGGCGGGATGAACAACGACACCGGCGGGCTTATTCAGAACCAGGATCTGTGCATCCTCAAAGATTATCTCAAACTCAACCGGTTCAGGACGGATATTCACCGGTTCAGACGGCGGCAGAGTTACGGAGATCTGATCACCGGCCCGCAGGGTACATCCGGCCTTGGACTCACGGCCGTTGACGAGGACGTCACCTTGGAGAACCAACCTCTTTACCGCACTGCGACTCAGGCCGACGTCAGATTCCCGGGCGGCGAGAAAGCGATCAAGACGCTGCCCAGCCCAGCCACGGCCTACACTGAAAATAAAATCCGGATTATTCATGACATGGATCATGCCGGGTTAATAACAATCCCTGAAAAAATACTTGCTACCAATCCGAAAGCAAGAGGCAAAAATAGAGGTTGAATAACGTCATAAAGAACCTGATCTCCTTTCATTGCGGCGTTTCGACAAGAACCAGCATACCATTTGCATGGTCAAAGCCCGGTCACACACTACGCCCCGCATGACAACACGTTAAAAAAACAGGTAAAATCGAGAGGTTGGGCAAAAAATTGTTTTGGCCAACCTGAGTTTAAAAAAGCCATGGACGGATTGTTCAAATCTCTGATAAAAAATTCGAGGGTGTCATACGACGCAAAGAAAAAACCGGAAGACAGATAACCCTGCCTTCCGGTTTGCGATATTTTGACGGCCTCGTAAAAAGTCGCAAATCATCATTCTTGTTGTTGTTCAGGATTTGCCCTGGAACCTGTAATGTAACATATCTGGGCCATGACAGACAAGAATCCGTTCAGGAAAAAATCTTCTCCATATCCGCCTCAATCAGTTCTTCGCCGGAATCCTTGGCAATGGCAATCTCCTTGACCAGCAGAGCGCGGGCGGTATCCATCATTTTTCTTTCCCCAAAGGAGAGATCCTTGTTATCCTGGAGGAGATAGAGGTCACGGAGAACTGCGGCAATCTCAAAAGGGGAACCAGAACGAATCTTTTCCATATATTTACGGTAACGCTGATTCCAGGGAGTGCCACTTTTTACATTATGTCGTTCCTTCAGAATGGAGTAAACCTTTTTTACCTCGCCGGTACCGATGATACTCCGCAGCCCCACGCTTTTATAAGTATCCGTCGGGATCATGACCACCATGCTGCTGTCGAGAATACGCATGACATAGAAGGAAGTCTGGCAACCACCGACCTCACGGTCTTCAACTCCTTCAATCATGCCTACCCCATGGGCGGGATAAACGGCCATGTCACCCTGCTTGAATTTCAAAGTAATACCCCCACAAAAAAATAGGGCCTCTCTGGCCCAAGGATCGGTAAAAAGCACCTAAAAGTCGTTTTAAGCAGCATCACAGTTACTGCGACCCGCAAACGGCAGCATCTCGTAATTATGGCCTTTATCTATAAGAGATTTTGATATCTTATACACATCTTACCAGACTTGCGATTTTCTTTCAACTCCGCCTTCTCGGACGCCCCCGTACCTGACGCATTCTCACCCCCTGCGGTTAAAATGATTCATGGCCTCGGTAATGCCCTTATCTACAATCATCTCCACCGCCATAGCGGCGTGATCAAGGCACGCCGGAAGAAGATCCGCCTCCTCCGGACATAATCGCCCGAGGACAAAGGCGTGAGGTTCCACCCGGACAGGGGGACGCCCAACCCCGACCCGGACCCGGACGAACTCCGTCCCCAGGTAACGAATCAGGGAACGGATGCCGTTATGTCCGCCGGCACCACGATTAAAGGCTAACTTTACCCGGCCGAAATCAAGATCAAGATCATCATGAACCACAATCACCCTGTTGACCGGAACCCGAAAATAGGCGGCAAGCGGGGCCACAGGCTCACCGCTTTTGTTCATAAAGGTCATGGGCTTACAAAAGATCACCCGATGGCCACGAATCCTCGCGTCAGCGGTATCTGCGCTCACGGAACGGTGTTTTTTAAAGAAAACGGGACAGGAAGAAGCCAGTTGATCAACAACCATAAACCCGAGATTATGCCTGGTCTTCTCATACTCCCTGCCAGGATTTCCCAAGCCGACGACAAGATACACCTTTTCATCTCCTCAAACAGAACCCTATAAAAAAAAGCCGAAGGGACCCCCCTCCGGCTTGATTATCCCCTCTCTGCGGAGGATGCAATATCCCGGGCAAAAACGCCCGGCAAACAGACTGTTGAAAAAACGGGCTGTTATTCAACGGTTTCAGCAACAGTTTCCCCCTTGTCTTCGTCAGCGGATTCTCCCTCTTCTACTTCAGAGACAGCCTTTCTTGAGGCGGGGACAACCGCGACGCAAACCCTTTCCGGATCGGATTCAAGGGATACCCCGGCCGGAATCTCAAGCTGAGAAAGCTTAAAACCGTCGTCAATACCAAGACTTGAGATATCAAGGACAATCTCGTCGGGGATATCAAGGGGTTTCCCCTTAATGGGAACCTTGGGGTAGCTAATCATCAGCTCACCGCCGAGATCAACCCCCTTGGCCTTGCCGGTATAGCTGACCGGAACCTCAAAAACCCTTTCCTTGTCAAGGGAAAGAACGCAGAAATCAGCGTGGACGACATGATCCTTTACCGGATGCACCTGAATCTCGCGAATAAGGACATTCTTCTTAATCGACTTACCGTTATCGTCAATATCGAGATTGACCACGGCATTACGGCGATGGATGCGAAAAAGTACCCGGGTAAGCTCTTTGGTATCAAGCTGAAGGGGAATGGTATCATCAGCGACACCGTAAACCACGCAGGGGGTCATCCCGGCCCGTCTGAGGGAACGGGCGACACCCTTGCCGGTATTTTTTCTGACAGCAGCGTTAATATCTACCTGTATCATTTACGTTGAACCTCCCAAAAATAGCTCTAATCAGACCGTTGGAAAAACCGTCCACGACTTTTTCAACCCCGGTTGGCCAAAACAAGCTTCGGACAACCTCTTGATTTCACTGTTTTTTTCAACCCGGTGAAATCGGCGGCGCATCCATGCGCCGCATGCAGTACATTTTTCAACGGACTGCTTACAGAAGCCAAGGTTTTTATCATAAGCTCCTGTTTTTTACAAGATCTCTTTTGCAAAAACCAGTGCGATGGCCTTTTGAAGAACAGAATGTTGCGGCCCCGGAACATACCACATCCACCCGCCAACCCAGAAAGAGCAAAGAATCCAAGCGGTTGAACGAGTCCGGCCCGGGCCAACCGGGGCTAAAAGCAAAGACGACTTTTCTTTCAGGCCATCAAACAAATAGATAGCTGACCGAGTCCTCGGAATGAATACGGCTGATCGCCTCACCTAAAAGATCGGCAACACTCAGAACCTTGATCTTTTCACATGCGAGCGCGGCACCGTGCAGGGGAATCGAATCGGTAATCACCAGAGACTTTATCCGCGATTTTTCAATCCTCTCCACTGCAGGACCGGACAGAACGCCGTGAGAGCAGCAGGCAAGCACCTCAGTGGCTCCGGCCTTTTCGAGGATCTCTGCGGCAGCGCAAAGGGTACCGGCGGTGTCGACCATATCATCAAGAAGGATAGCGGTCTTGCCACTGACATCACCGATCACATTCATCGCCTCGGCAATATTGGCCCGTTCCCGGCGTTTATCAATAATGGCAAGGTCGGCGTCAAGACGCTTGGCAAAGGCCCGGGTTCGCGCGACCCCGCCGGCATCGGGAGAGACCATGACCACATCATTGTTCATATTTTTACGTAGATATTTCAACAGCACCGGAGCGGCATAAATATTATCGACCGGGATATTGAAAAACCCCTGAATCTGCCCGGAATGGAGATCAAGAGTAAGCACACGTCTGACCCCAACAACCATCAACATCTCGGCCACAACCTTGGCGGTAATCGGAACCCGTGGGGCGACCTTACGATCCTGCCGGGCATAGCCGTAATAGGGAATTACCGCAGTAATTCTTCGCGCCGAAGCCCTTCGCAGGGCATCAGCGACAATCATCAATTCCATCAGGTTATCGTTAACCGGCGGGCAGGTAGGCTGAATCACAAAGACATCGGTGCCGCGGACATTCTCGCCTAATTCAACAAAAATCTCACCGTCGCTGAAACGTCTGACCTCGACCTTTGCCAACGGCATATCAAGGTATTTACAAATTTTTTCAGCCAGGGCGGGGTTAGCGTTTCCGGCAAAGATCTTCATCGTCTTAAGCATGGCTCCTCGTAAACGGATATTTAAGGTAGAGTTTAAAATTCTTATGTTCCATGGAGTTACGTTCCATGTCAGCATAAAAAAACAGTCAATCAATCCCATAAGGGGAACAGAGCTGATCGTCCAGAGCGGGACATCTCGGCCAAGGGCCATCCGGCGAGGAATGTTCCGATCTGGACAAGCAGTTCTGGAGCCATAGCACCCCTATGCGAACAGAGCTGATCGTCCAGAGCGGGACATCTCGGCCAAGGGCCATCCGGCGAGGAATGTTCCGATCTGGACAAGCAGTTCTGGAGCCATAGCACCCCTATGCGAACAGAGCTGATCGTCCAGAGCGGGACATTCCTCGCCGGATGGCTGGGGCGGGAGGATTCGAACCTCCGAATGCAGGAGTCAAAGTCCTGTGTCTTAACCACTTGACTACGCCCCACCGTTTAAAAAGGCATAAATTCCGGTTTACGACAAATTTACGTCTCAACAACCAGGGCTCACTATTTCACCGCTGCCGCGGGAGATGTGAGGACAACCCCTTCACCGTATCGGGGGGCAAAGAATGCGGCCGCAGTATCGGCAAGAGCATGATCGGCAAACAGGCCGAATACAGTGGGACCACTGCCGCTCATCATTGCCGTGACGGCCCCCTGACGCCTCATTTCATCCCTGATCCCGGCAACAAGTGGATGACTCGACATGGTCACCGCCTCCAAATCGTTCTCAAGCGGAAAAGGCAGAGAGGCAAATGAGTTGCGTTCAAGCCAACGCCTTGTCAGTTCGTCCTTTTTGCCCGGGGCTAAATTATAAGTATTACCCATACTTGTCAACGGCAAATTATGGTAAACCCAAGCGGTTTTAACCGCAAACCCGGGGTTAACCAGAAGGATCCTGAAATCCCCTAAAAAAGGCGCTGCGGAAAGTTTTTCCCCCACCCCCTCACACCAGAATGACACCCCTTCCCGGACAAAAAAAGGGACATCGGCCCCGAGAGCGAGACCGATTCGTTCAAGTTTCTCCAGGCCGAGATCTGTGGCAAAGACCCGATCAAGCCCGACCAGACAGGAAGCGGCGTCACTGCTGCCACCACCAAGACCGGCAGCCACCGGAATTTTTTTCTCCAAGGTTATCCGGGCCCCGCCTTTTATTCCCGTTGCCGCAAAAAAAGCCATGGCCGCCCGATAAATCAGGTTATCGCGGTCTTCCGGGAGCTCACTGTCCGGACAGCGCAGATCTATCCCGGATCCGACGGACTCAACCGTCATTTTATCGGCAATCGCAAGCTTGTGCATCCACGAAAAAAGCTCGTGATAACCGTCCGGACGAAGGGAGAGAATCTTCAGAAAAATATTTATCTTGGCGGGAGCCGCCATGACCACTGGCATGGTAAGTCCGGAAACAATCTGTTGTCTGCCGCGAGTTTATCTGTCCTGAACTTTGATGTAGCGCATCTTCAGGTCATAGATAATATTGGCCAGAAGATCTTCCTCATCTTTCTCAAGATTACCCACGGTCTTTTTCTCCATCATGCTCAGAGTATCAATGGCGTGCTTGGCCAGAACCAGCTCAATTTTTTTCTCGCCGGTGGCCGGATCGGCCAGTTCCCCGAGGTGAAAGAGGGCCGAGGTATTCATCGACATAACAAAATCGGCAAAGGTAACCTCGGGCAGAACGCATTTACCGTCACGCAGTACCTGGCCTTCGGGACATTCATCACATTTTTTTTCAGACATTCCGACCTCCGGCAATACCTTAACGAAGCAAGCGATCAATTAACCACACCTGATGCAAAAAGAAACGCACCCGGTAAAAGATTCAGGGGCGCCGCCATGTGCGCGTTTTACCCCCTTTTTGATTATACTCAGGTATATTAAAGCCTGAATCCGTGACGGCTTCGAGGGCTATTAAAGCGCATCCGTTTGAACCAGCGCGTTTTTGGCCGGGTTGCCGTTTGGGTGCCAGGTTCACCCCGCCGCCCTTCGGGGCGTCCGAGAGCGGACCATCTGCTGTGTCGGCAACCCGTTGATATACCGAAGTATTATCAACGTGGTTGCCTCCTTGCATCTGGCCCGCTCTCGAACGCTCACGAATTCAGGTTAAAGGGATTAAATCGCGTGCAGGGTGATATTCATGGAGGATTACCCTTCAAACGGGAACTCAGGACGGCAGATCAAGGTTTACCGCGTCCTCGATATACTCCAGAGCCTTGACCTCCTGAATCATCTCCCGGGTCAGGGGCTTATTGGTATTAAGGAGAATAACGTTACGCCCCGCCTCTTCTTCGCGCCCCACAGTCATCCGGGAGATATTGATGCCGAACTTGCCGATGGCGCTGCCGAGTTCACCGATCACTCCGGGGACATCCTTATTATATACCAGGAGCATGGGGCCGCTGGGAAGGGCCTCAAGGCGGAAGGTATTAAACCGCACCAGCCGGGTCTCACTCTTGCCAAAGACGGTTCCGGCAGCCACATTCTCGCCTTCAGTGGTCTTGACCCTGACCGTAAGCAAGCTGGTGAAGGCCTGAGATTTACTGCTTTTGGACTCAACCACGTTTATCCCCCGCTCTTTAGCGATAAACGGGGCGTTAACGAAATTGACCGCGTCTTTCAGGATCGGGGCAAACAGACCCTTGAGCAGGGCAACGGTGATCGGCCCGCTGTCGATCTCGCAAAGCTCGCCACTGAATTCAATCGCTACCTCCTCGACCCCGCCACGGGCGAGCTGCATATGAAATGAACCCAGCCGCTCGGCCAGGGTAATAAAGGGGCCGACCTTGGAAAGGACATCGGCGCTGACCGAGGGTACATTGACCGCGTTCGAAACCACACCGCGGTTAAGATAGGCCGACATCTGCTCGCCGATGGCCACCGCGACATTCTCCTGGGCCTCAGCGGTTGAGGCGCCAAGATGCGGGGTGCAGATAAAACTATCAAGCCCGAGAAGGGGACAATTTTCCTTTGTGGTCGGCTCGTTGGCAAAAACGTCAAGGGCGGCGCCGGCGATCCTGCCATCCTTAAGGGCCTCGTAAAGAGCATCTTCATCAACCACGCCGCCGCGGGCACAGTCAACCAGCATCGCTTCAGGTTTCATCAGGGCAATCATATCCTTTGAGACGATGTGATGGGTTTCCTTAATGTAGGGGACATGAACGCTGACATAATCGGCCCGACGGAACAGCTCTTCGAGGCTGACCAGCTCAACGCCGATCTTTTCCACCAGATCTTTGGGCATATGGGGATCAAAGGCGATGACCTTCATCCGCAGGCCCTGGCCCCGATCGGCGACAATACTGCCGATACGACCGATGCCGACAATCCCCAGGGTCTTGCCGGTGACCTCATGGCCGGAGAATTTTTTCTTCTCCCATTTACCGGCCTTCATCGAGGCGGTGGCCTGGGGGACGTTACGGGTAAGGGACATCATCATCGCGATCGCGTGTTCGGCGGCGGTGGTGGCGTTACCGTCCGGGGCGTTCATGACCACGATGCCGCGCTTGCTGGCGGCCGGGATATCAACGTTATCAAGACCGATACCGGCCCGGCCGACCACCTTGAGGTTGTCGGCGGCCTCGATAATCTCGGCGGTAACCCTGGTGGCACTGCGGATAACCAGGCCGTCGTAGGCACCGATGACTTTTTTGAGTTCATCCGGGGCCATGCCGGTATTTATGTCGACATCGAGACCGGAGTCACGCAGGATTTCAGCGCCCACCGGGGCGAGGTTATCGCTAATCAGAACCTTCATTACAGATCCTCACAGAATCTTTTAAAAATTTGTCAACAAGTGATGGTTTCGCAAAAGCCCCTTCTCCGGCGAAGGCCGGAATGAAACCCAAACGATTACGGCACTGCCGCAGGCCCATTCGAACCATCATCAATAAATTTATGAAAAAAAAACGAGTATTATTCCCCGGCCATCCTTTGTCAAGGGCAAAGGAATTATTTGAACAGGTAAGAGAAATCAGCAGGGCCGTCATCCTCGTCACTCCCGGGCGGCAATGCCGGCTGCCGGGAAAATTTTTTCGCGATCTCTTCCAGCCTTCGGGACACGAGCTTGACCGTAAAGGATGGATCGGCGAGATAATTAACGATATCCGTCCGCAGACCGTTGACAATGCCGTCACGAATCTCGTCGACATCTTTCCGGTCGATGAAATTTCGTTCCCGGGCCAATTCCATCAAAGGCCCATTACCCAGCTCCCGCCAGCAGGAGGAATCAGCCCAGGAGAATTGTTCCCGGTATAAATGAAGACCTCCGGGGACACAACTGATTACGACCGCAATTTTAACCAGCCAGCGATCAGCGGCAACCTTGCGGGAGCAATCATTTATTTTCAGATCAAGGCCATTGTCAAAGGTCCTGGCAAATATCTCAGCCACGGTACTCTCCTCATTTTAACAGCCCGTTGAAAAACGGGCTGATTGCGACTGATGTCCGCGCCGCCGATTTTACCGGGTTTAAAAACCCGGTAAAATCGAGAGGTTGGATGAAACTTGTTTTATCCAACCGGCGGTTGAAAAAGACAGGACGACTTTATTCAACACTCTGTTAACAGTCTGATAGACAGTCACAAAAGAAGCGGGTATATAAAAACACCCTTGGGTAAACTGTCAAGGATGAAAAAAACGTCGACTCAGCCTTAAACCTTAACATCCTGAAAAAACATGCAAACAACGCCTGAAACAAGAGTTTACAACACCATAAACGGCAAAAAAGAAACGTTTTCCCCCCTTGAACCGGGCCGGATCGGGATCTATGTCTGCGGCATTACCGCTTATGACTACTGCCACATCGGCCATGCCCGCTCGGCCCTGGTCTTTGACATGATCGTCAAATATCTACGCTACCGGGGATTTCAGGTGAAATATGTCAGGAACTTCACCGACATCGACGACAAGATCATCAAACGGGCAAACGAACGCAACACCAGCTGCGAGGTGCTCTCGGACGAGTTTATCCGAGCCTTTCACGAAGACATGGCCGCACTCGGAGTCGCCCCGGCCGACATCGAACCAAAGGCCACCGAACACGTTGACGATATCATCAGCATTATCAAAGACCTTATACAACGCGAACTTGCCTACCCGGCCGGCGGTGATGTCTATTTCAGAGTCACCCGGTTCAAGGAATACGGCACCCTTTCCGGTCGCGATCTTGACGAGATGCAGGCCGGGGCCCGGATCGAGGTCAACGAGAACAAAGAACACCCGATGGACTTTGCCCTGTGGAAGGCGAGCAAACCCGGGGAACCCACCTGGGAGAGCCCCTGGGGTCCGGGACGGCCGGGCTGGCATATTGAATGTTCGGCCATGAGCCGCAAGTATCTCGGCGACACCTTTGATTTCCACGGCGGCGGCAAAGACCTGATCTTCCCGCACCACGAAAACGAGCTTGCCCAGAGTGTTGGCGCAAGCGGCAAGCCCTTTGCCCGTTACTGGCTGCACCATGGATTTGTCACCATCAAGGACGAAAAGATGAGCAAATCCCTGGGCAATTTCCTCACCATCCGCGAGGTCCTTGAACGATTCCACCCCGAGGTCCTGAGGCTCCTGGTATTCTCGTCCCATTACCGCAGTCCCCTTGATTATTCCGAGGCGGCCCTGGACGATGCCGCTACCGGTCTCGACCGGCTCTACCAGTGCCTTGCCGCGATCAAAGGCATCCCGAAGACAAAGGCCACGGAAACGACAATAGCGCAGTCTGACCGCGAACGCCTGGAAGGACTTGAAGGCAGATTCAACGAGGCCATGCGTGACGACTTCAACAGCGCCCGGGCCCTTGGGATTATATTTGAAGTGGTCAAGACCATTAACCGTATCGTCCAGGAGAATAAAGACGGCCTGCCCCCGCAGTACCTCGATCTCGTGAGCAGCACCGGGAAAAAGATCACCGAACTTGCGACGATAATGGGCCTTTTGACGCAGGAACCGGATGAATACCTGCGCCGCAAGCGCGAAGAAATGCTGACCGGCATTGACATAAGCGCTGAAAAAATCGAGAATCTGATCAGAGAGAGGACCGAGGCGCGGGCCCTGAAGGACTGGTCCCGCTCCGACGCCATCCGTGACCAGCTTCTTGAGCACGGGATAATCCTCAAGGACGGACCCGAAGGAACAAGCTGGTCAGTGAAGAAACAGACCTGAACAGGAGCTGCAATGAGGCGGCAACCGGCAGTAGCGCATCAGTTCTATCCCGGCGACCCCGACACCCTGGCCCGCACGGTCAGGGAGCTCATGCCGGAAGGCCAGGCCGTGGCTGAAAAGGCGAGGGCGGTGATTTCTCCCCATGCGGGCTACATTTATTCCGGTGGTGTTGCCGGCGCGACCATGGCGCAGGTCACGGTCCCTGACACGGTTATCATTATGGGCCCCAACCATCACGGCCTTGGGGCCCGGGTCGCGGTCATGACCAGCGGCACCTGGGTCATGCCCATGGGCGAGGTCGAGATAGACTCCGGTCTCGCCATGCGCTTATGCCAGGGCAGCGATCTGGTCACCGACGACAACCTGGCCCACCGCCACGAGCACTCCCTTGAGGTTCAGGTTCCCTTTCTGCAGGCCAGAAACCCCGGACTCAGGATCGTTCCCCTTGTCCTCTCCCGCCTTTCGCTTAACGAATGCCTTGAACTCGGCATGATCCTAGCCCGGGCGATAAACGACAGCGGCAAAGAGGTGCTTATTGTCGCAAGCAGCGACATGACCCACTACGAACCCCGCGAGCAGGCCACAGCCAAAGACAAACTGGCCCTGGCCCGGGTCCTCGACCTTGACCCGCAAGGACTTTTCATCACTGTGGTCGAAAACCGGATCACCATGTGCGGGGTTATCCCGGTGACCGCCACCCTGGCCGCAGCCCGTGAACTCGGATGCACAAAGGCCCGCCTGATAGAATATTCCGACTCCGGCGAGACCAGCGGCGACACCGGAAGCGTGGTCGGCTACGCCGGGATTATTGTTTCGTGAAACCGAACAGAGCGTTAGCAGACTGTTGAAAAAGCCGTCCTGGCTTTTTCAACTCCCGGTTGACCAAAACAAGCTCCGGCCAACATCTCGATTTCACTGGGTTTTTCAACCCGGTGAAATCGGCGGCGCGTCCGTGCGCCGCGACCAGCCCGTTTTTCAACGGGCTGGTCGCGACCGATCCCATGAAAATCCATGCGACAGGTTCCTGCTGAAACGACTTCAACCGCAAGGCCTGTATTACCCGGAGCCATCAATTTCCCTTGACAAACAAAGGGGTGTCATCTATTTATCTCATAAAAAATGATGGGGGATGGTCTAAGGGTAAGACAGCAGACTCTGACTCTGCCTATCGGGGTTCGAATCCCTGTCCCCCAGCCATTTTTTTTATTCTTCTGCCTTCTGCTCTCCGCCTGAAAAACAGTGACATGAATTGTCGACAACATCCATAAATGACACTTTTTGTCATAAAAGCCGGACTGCCAGAAAGAACCAAACCAGGGCGGCAGGCCGTGAAAAAACAGGGAAAACATATTTTTTACTTGAGTTTCACCTCTGGCACATTATATGAATATATAATAACAGACGTAGGCTACAAACCCGGAGACAACGGGAAAAGTCAAGCTGAATACTTCAACAACACCTTATGGAGGGAGAGAACATGCTCAAGATGCTCAGAAACACAAACAAGGACAAGGGTTTCACCCTGATCGAGCTGATGATCGTTGTCGCGATCATCGGTATCCTCGCCGCGGTCGCCATCCCGGCGTACATGACCTATATTCAAAAATCCCGGGTCACCTCCCTGGTATTCCCAGGAATGCATTCTATAGAGACCAGCGTCGGCCTCATGTATGCAACCCAGAGCACCATGCCCCTTACCCAAGCCGACCTCAACCGGGTAATGTCTGATGCGGATACTACTTATTTTGCTGTTGACACCACAAACGTTGGTGGAGTAAGAGGCATAGAGTTTACCATCCTGAAAACAGCCAGATTTAAAAATCTTGGGAGCAAGTCCATTATTGCAATACCTTCCTATGCTAACGGTAAAATCGCAAAATGGAACCTCAGCGGTTCCGTTGCCGAGTTGCTGGCTTTAGACAAGGAATAGAAGGCTTTTTACCTCAAAGCCCCAGCACATCTTACAAAAACAGGGAGGAGGCGAAAGCCTCTTCCCTGTTGTTGTTCTACCCAAGCACCCTAAACCACACGCAACGGAACAACCATGCCGGGAAGACAAGGCCAAAATCCACACAAGATACTTACACCCAACCGCCTTTTAGTAATCATATTTTTCCTCACTGCTCTTGCGTACAGTAACACATTGTTCTCCCCTCTTACCCTGGACGACAAGAGTTCGTTTGTCGACTCCAGTCGTATGTATGTATCAAAATTTTCATTCAATACCCTAAAGCAATTAAGTAATACCAGGTTCGGACTTTCACGTTTTATCCCCATTGCGACATTTGCGGCAAACAATTATTTCAGCCATGGACGCGCGGTCGACTACCACCTGACCAATATTGTGATACATCTCCTCACCATCTCCACCCTGTTCTTTTTCCTGAAAAACCTATTCAGAACCCCACAAGCAAAAGACAAAATAAAATTTCTTACCCCGGATACATTTGCCATTGCCATATGCGGCGTATGGGCCCTAAATCCAGTACAGACCAATGCTGTCACTTATCTTGTCCAACGAATGACCTCCATCGCAACATTGTTCTATCTGGCGTCACTAGGATTTTATATCAAGGCACGCCTAAGCCACGATACAAAGGTCAAAATCATTGCCACAACAATGGCCTTCTTTTGTGCCGCGGCATCATTTTTATCAAAAGAAATAAGCGCGACCCTACCGCTGATTATCCTATTGATCGAATTCATGTTCATAAGCCCAAATCGGATCTCAAAAACAACAAAGGACATACAGTCATGGCCATGGATTATCGCAGGACTCATAATTGCAGCAATATTAATCATTCCTATTCTCGAGGGTCCTTTTAAATCAATCGTCCTGAATCAATACAATATCCGAAGATTCACATTAGGAGAGAGGCTTTTAACAGAGGCACGAGTAGTAATATGGTATATAAGCTTACTTATTCTGCCTTTACCTGCACGAATGAACTTGGACCATGATGTCAATGTCTCTCTCGGACTATTTTCTCCACCATCCACCTTAATATCAATTATCTCTATAGTAATATTAATAAGCACCGCATGGAAGCAACATAAGAAAAATCCATTATTAAGCTTAGGCATATACTGGTTTTTTATTAACTTATTGATAGAATCGACAGTAATCCCACTTGAGCTTATCTTTGAACACCGATTATATTTACCGTCTATTGGTATATTTATTGTATTAATGGTCATATTTGACAAATCACTATATTTTACAAATACTAAAATTACCAACGATAAATTAAACGATTTAGCGATATTGTTCATTTTGATAGTATTCTCACTGTCATCTATTTTAACCACGTTAAGAAATGACGACTGGCGCAATAAATTATCAATATACCGAGACTGCGCCTTAAAATCTCCAAACAAACCCAGAGCACTTGCAAACTATGGCATGGCACTCGGGCAGTCAGGACAATACGACAAGGCCATAACCTTATTCGAGCGAGCCATAAAGGCAGGGCGAAAAAATTACGAGAACTATATTCCAGTTGCATCGAATATAGTTCTGTCAACATACCTAAAAGGAGAAAAAATACAGGCCATAAAAAAAGCAAAACAGCTGTACAAAAACATGCCAGAAGGAACAGGAAAGTTAGGATTAAACCTTTTTCTGCTGAATCTCAGTGAAATGTATCTTGATACCGGCAACACTATTGCCGCTTACGAATTCTGGCGATCAGCCAGTAGGCTTTACACCCCTGACACCAATTACAAAACCATACCATTGCTACTGAAAATAATCAAAAATGCAACCCAATCCCCTTCTGACGCGAAAGGAATTGGCCTTGACCTGACTGTTCCTGATGAAATAGCGGCACAAGAGAAATTGGCATCGTGCCTACTCGATATCAAAGACTACAATAAAGCTTCGCTATTTATAAACAATCTTGTCTCATCTTCCTATAACAATAGAACGACAAAACGCCTAAAAGAACGTCTTACAAAAGAACTAAGAAAAAACAATGCTGCCATCAGTGAAATGGATATAAAACGATCAAAAAATTATACTAAGTCTTTAGGCTACAGGTGGGGAATGAGGACGGCAAATTTTATCATTAAGCATTACCAACCACTCAAAAAAATATGCAGCATTATTCTTGATAAACTTGCACAAGACTTTAAAGATGACCCATTTGTCTTATGGTACAAATTACTGCTTCAAAAGATAACACCACCATACCAAATTGACCCGGAATTAATAAAAAAAGGTATATCCAGACACCCAAATTTCATACCATTCCTTCGTTTGCAACTCGCGTACGAATACTCAGCGGGAAAACGGGAAAAAGCATTAGATACAATAAACAAAATCAACACAGTTTATCCCGGAAATAAAAACTGGCAGAATTACGAAAAATTAAAACGCGCAATAGCAGCAAAGGATCACATATAAATGCAGTTCAATATCCCAACGAGAGTCGAACTCGCCAACATCTCACCTCACCCCCCGAGCAAACTTCCCCTCACAGAGCATTTAACAGCGTTCTTCTTCCTGTCTTTACTTAACCCCGCTGTATATCACATCAACCACAGTATCTCATCAATGTTCCCTGACTCAATTGCCTACATAACGTTAGCAAAAAATATGCTTAATAACGGGGCATTGGCCCTCAAAGGCTGGGGGCATGTCGACAATGGAGTAATATTGTCACCATTCTATCCTTTCCTGATCGGTATTGTACGATTATTCCGCGATGACGGCTTTCTTGCCGCCCAATACATCAGTAACATATCGATGATACTCGCCCCTTTCGCAATGTACACATGCCTCCGCTACCACACCGGACGCTTCACAGCTTTTTTTACAGTTCTTCTCATACAACTAAATTTTTTCTACTTATATTATGCACTTTCCCCCTTGACAGAGGCAATATTTCTCCTGCTCATCGTTTGCGGTTTTCTCTTAGTGTACGCCATATCAAAAAAAGACAGCCCAAAGACCTCCTATTTTCTCCTCGGGGTCAACTCTTCCCTTATTGCATTGACAAGACAGATAGGTATAGTATTTTTTATATCTATATTGATATATCTTACCTATCAGTATAGAAACAAAATTTCAAAGCACAATTTATTTAAATTACTATATCTGGTTCTTGGCTTTATTTTTTTGTTTCTGCCGTACAACCTGATAATTTACAATTATACCAATCATTCATTCCTTACCCAAATATACAGAATGAATAAATATACGGTCAGCGCAAACGTATATACTATAGCGTCCGCACAGCATGCCGACGATGACCAATACAAAACTATCATCGAAAATAGGCGAAAAAACTACGAGCTCACCCCAGATGCGGCAGAAATGTACGGAGAACTGCTTGCAGATAAAACGAATAAAGATCCAGGTATATCGGTAAAGAAAATTCAAGCCAAGGGATCTTTATTATTGAATAATATCACCGGTAATACTATGCACATGGTTACCGCGATAGGATACATATTCATTGGATTATTTTTACTTTCATCCATATTATCCTGCAACGATCCATCACATTCAGGAAAGGCAATAATTCCGTTATTTATTATTTTATATTTTGTGTCAGTATCAACATTCACCGATACAATTCAAAGATATATAGCCATTGTTTTCCCATTATTAATTATGCAGATACCAATTGGATTCAGCCAAACAACACATGTCATCGCGAAATTACTTGTAACGAAAAGAACAACCCTTATCACGACTTTGCTGTTCAGCCTCGGGATATTGTTTACACCTCATCTTTTTACTGAAGCCGTCATAATCCCTAAAGTACAAGAATCTCATGCACTGCTGCAAAAATGTAAGGGAATAGTATCAGACAATGACCCGGTGTTTTGTTTTCATCCAGGCATTTCATATCAGACCGGAGGTGTTTTCAGAATCATGCCCCACGGCTCAATAAGGAATATCACCATTTACGCATCAAAAACCGGGGTTAAATGGCTTGCGTTCGCAGAGACAGCAGGCCAGAGAGACGAGTTGGAATATGCCCACTCCCGGTTAAAATATGAATACAAAGACCTTGACAATCTTTATCCTAATTTTTTTGACAAAAGCTGTAAAATTGATGACGTTCTATACTTATACAGATTCCGCAACTTGAAAAATTGACAGATGGGTATTTTTTAAAAAAAAATGAGGACTTTCGTCCGAGGCCAAGGAATGAGCAAAATTAAAAAGCGCAGCGTATCGAAAATATGTGAGCATTTTTCATTTTGCTCATAATTCCGGAATCGGGCGAAAAGATCATTTTCAACATATCTGGATAACGAACTAATGTCAGAATTAACCGACAAGACTCAGCAAAAAACAGCTGTCAGCATAATTCTCCCCGCGTTTAATGAAGAGATAGTTATAGACAAGACAATCCGACTGCTGAAAGAAATATATCAGGATTACGAAATACTGGTGATCGATGACGGATCCACCGACGACACCATGCGTAAGGCAATGGATGCCGGGGCCAATGTCTGGCCCCACCCCTATAATATGGGAAACGGCGCCGCGATAAAAACCGGGATAAGAAACGCCCGCGGCGAATGGATCATTATGATGGACGCCGACGGCCAGCATGATCCCGCCGATATTGCCAGACTTTTAGAATACAAAGACAGATTCGACATGGTGGTAGGGGCCCGGAACATGGAAGGACAGGCATCACTGCACCGGGGGCTGGCCAACTGGGCCTATAATCGTCTCGCCTCCTTTGTTACCAAGTTCAGAGTCGAAGACCTTACCAGTGGCTTTCGCCTGATTAAAAAAGACACTGCGCAACAATTCATCTATCTCCTTCCCAACACCTTTTCATACCCTACCACTTTAACCATGGCCTATCTCCGCTGCGGCCGTACGGTAAAATATGTGCCGATTAACGTGGCGAGACGTAAAGGTAAAAGCAAGATCAAACTCCTGCGTGACGGCACCAGGTTCTTCCTGATAATAACCAAAATCGCCACCCTTTTCTCGCCGCTCAGAGTCTTCCTCCCGGTCAGCCTGCTTTTCTTCCTTCTCGGAAGCGGATACTACGCCTACACATTCATTACCGCGCACCGCTTTTCCAATATGAGCGCCCTGCTCCTGAGCTCCTCAGTCATCATCTTTATGATGGGTCTGGTTTCCGAGCAGATCACCCAGGCCCGATATGACCGAACGCAATAGGCCGACAGCGTGAAAATTCTGGTCGATATCGGCCACCCGGCCCATGTTCACTTCTTCTCACACCCCATTAAGATATGGCGTAAACAGGGGGTTGAGATAATAATCACCTCCCGGCGAAAAGAGATGGCCACCGACCTCCTTGACTCTCTCGGGGTTAATCACCAGGTGCTGTCCACCAGTAACAGCGGCAACGCGGCGGCAATGTTTCGTGAGCTCCTGCAGCGTGATCTGGCTCTGCTTAAGGTGGTACGAAAGGAAAAACCGGACATCATGACCGGCATTGCCGGCGTTTTCATCTCTCATGTCGGTCTACTGACCCGGACGCCCTCAATAGTATTCTATGACACCGAAAACGCCACCCTGTCCAATGCAATAACCTACCCCTTTGCCTCAGTTGTTGCGGCACCGGAATGTTATCGGGGATGGCTGCCCAGACACAACATTCGTTACCCTGGTTACCATGAACTGTCATATCTTCACCCCAACAGATTCACCCCGAACCGCGGCGTTGCCATCAAATGCGGGCTTGACCCCGAAAAACCGACGTTCCTTCTCCGCACCGTCTCATGGCAGGCGAATCACGACCTGAGCGAGACCGGCTGGAGTCTTGAACTCCTTGAAAAGCTGTCTGAATATTTAGGCGAACGCGGCAAAGTCATAATCTCCGCAGAGGGCAAATTGCCTTCCCAGCTTGAACCACAACGTTATGAAGGGACTTATGCCGATATTCATCATCTCATGGGTCACCTTGCCCTTTTCGTCGGGGAATCAGCGACAATGGCATCCGAATGTGCCGTCCTTGGAATCCCGGCCATCTACGCCGCCAACACCGGCAGGGGGTACACCGACGAACAGGAGAAAAAATTCTCCCTGGTCAAAAACATCAGGCGTCTGGGCTGGGACACAGTAAAAGAAGGGATCGACACAATGCTTTCAGTACCGGATACCACCAGAAAAAAAACGCGCCATGCCCTGCTGGAACAAAAGATTGACGTTGCCCCCTTTGTGGCTGAACTGGTCAGTAATTACCCAGCCTCGCTAACCAGATTTCGTGAACTTTTCAAAGGCTCCTGATCGTGTGTGGAATTGCCGGAATATTTGGCCCCGGGGCTGAATCATCGAGGAAAGAACTCAAGCGCATGCTCACGGCTATCGCCCATCGTGGCCCGGACGACCACGGCATCCGCATATTTCCAGAAGCGGCAATAGGCCATGTACGACTATCGATAATTGACATTACCGGTGGAACCCAACCCATGGCCCTTAATAACCGCTGGCATATAAGCTATAATGGCGAGGTCTACAATTTCCCGGAGTTGAAATTAAACGAAGAAAAAAACGGCACCATATTCCGGGGTAACTCTGACACGGAAGTGGTCCTGCATCTGCTGGCCAACCGCGGAATCAAAGGGCTTAAAAGACTGCGGGGCATGTTTGCCCTTGCCCTGTGGGACAACGAGAGACAGGAAGCGTTGCTTGCCCGGGACCGCATGGGCATAAAACCCCTTTACTATTGCAACTATAAAGGCAGACTTTATTTTGCCTCGGAAATAAAGGCGCTTCTCGCCGCTCTCCCTTACCGTCCGGAATTAGACAAAAACTCACTCCACCTTCTGCTGAACTTCAGATATATACCCGGCGAAAGCACAATGTTCGCCGGAATTAAGCACCTCGCCCCCGGACATTGCCTGAAATGGACCGCCGACGGCATAAAAATCTTATCCTGGTCCCCGCAAAAGACCGTGACTGGGCCGAAAAGCCCGGAAGAACTTGCCCGGACCTTAAGACAAGCGGTCAAAAGACAGCTGGTTAGTGACGTCCCCCTGGGCGGTTACCTGTCCGCCGGTATTGACTCCGCTACCATCCTTGCCCTTTCTGAAACTTCGTATCCAACCTTCACCATTAATACCGGAGATTCCCCTGCAGAGGCGGTAGGCGCGGCCCGCACCGCCGCTATCTTCCACTCCCCCAACCTGCAACAAGACGTTAATCCCGAAATGAACGCCATACTTTACCGTCTTATCTGGCACCTGGAGGTACCAAAAGTCAACGGACTCCAGACAGCTCTGGTGGCAAGGTTAGCCAAAAGCAAGGTCAAGGTAGCACTTTCCGGACTTGGCGGTGACGAGATATTCCTCGGCTACAATATCCACGCCTGGATGTCCAGGATCGATGGGCTGCCCCCCGGACTCTCGGCGGTCGCGAAATTCTTAGGCAAAAAGGCCACCGCTGTCTGTCCAGCGCCTCTTGTTAACGGCGAAGAGATACGCCGTTCTTTTTTCCTTGCGGCAAACCTTGGAAACTGGTCCCGGTGTTACGGTATCCTCCGTAACGTGTGGGACAGCACGGCAATAAGGAACGCTGTATATGGCCCGGAAATGCTTAAGGCCGAAACCGACAACGCCTTCCGGCTGCTCGAAGACATGTGGCCGCGGGATGAACCTGATCCGGTGATGGCAACGGCCAAATTCGAACTTAAACAAAAGATGGTCAACGATCTCCTCCTACAGGAAGACCGCTTAAGCATGGCCTTCGGCCTCGAATCGCGGATTCCCTTCCTTGACGAGGATCTGGTCAATTGCGCAATGGCCATGGGCCGGAACCGCCTGATGAGAAATGGAGAGAAAAAGGGTCTGCTGAAACACCTGGCCCATCAATGGCTGCCTGAAGAGATCATTAAACGCCCCAAGAGCGGCTTTCAGATCCCTATTCACAAATTCTATCCGGAAAAACTTTCAGGAATATGCAAAAAAATCCTTACCCGCAGGCGCTTACAGGAAGACGGCCTGTTTAACCCGGATTTTGTTGAAAAAATAATCAACGCCCGCCCCCATAAACTGCTCCGCTGGCATTATTTTCTCCTTTATCTTATCCTTGGCACCACTATCTGGATCGACATCTTCCAGAATGGTAAAAATATCGGGGATTGGGAGTAATCGTGGCGCAAATAAATCAGGTTCTGGATAAACTATATAGTTTCAGCAGTAAAAATGGCTTCAAAGGCTACAATAAACATGACGGCCTCAACAGCCCGATAATGAGAGCCCTGTGCGGATGGGGAAAGTGGCCCAGGATCTGTGCCATCCAGATGGTCATGCGGGCACCATTTAACCCGAGAAAATTCTTATTTATCCCCAGAACCTATAACCCTAAGGGATTGGCCCTCTTTGCCCAGGGACTGATGCTCAGACATAGAAGCAACCCCGAAAGCAACTTTCTGGGCGAGGCCAAAAAAGTACTGGCTCTACTTGGGGATATCAAATCCCCAAAAACCCGAAACGGCACCGCATGGGGATATCATTATCCCTGGCAGGATCTCGGTTTTTTCGCCCCGGCCAACACTCCTAACGCGGTGGTGACCGCTTTTGTTTCCGAGGCCTTTCTCGATGCCTTTGAGCTGACCTCGGACAAAAAATATCTGGATCCCGTTGCCGGAGCCATAGACTTTTTCCTAAACGACCTATGCCCCCTTGTCGATACCGACAGACATCTATGCTTATCTTATATGCCAATGCCAATGAGAATGCGGGTGATGGATGTATCAATACTGATCGCCGCAGTCCTGGCCCGCTATGGCCGGATGGCAAAAACCAACGAATTCGCCCGGACTGCCCGGAGGCTGGCCTCATATGTCATTGATCTTCAAACCGAATACGGCGCCTGGTTTTACACCGACCCACCGGGCGACTCCCCAATCGGCCACGACAACTACCACACCGGCTTCATCCTGGACGCGCTATGGCGTTACATGACAGCGTGTGAAGATTGGAGCGGAAAAATTAAATATGAAACCGGGCTGAATTTTTATGCTGAAAAACTGTTCAACCATAACGGTTCTCCCCGATGGATGAGCGACCGCGATTACCCCCACGATATCCACGGCGCGGCCCAGGGACTGCTTACCTTTTCCATGGCCCATAATCACGGATATGAAACCGCCGACCTCGCGACGCGTATATATGAATGGTCTGTTGACAGAATGTATGATAATCAGGGGCGTTTTTATTATCAGGAAAAAAATTTTTTCAGAAAAAAGTTCACCCTGCTTCGCTGGTGCAATGCCTGGATGTTTAAAGGCATTTCCGCGTTTGCCGCGATCAGAAAACACACTAATGAAGGGGTGATGAGATGAACGGTTCAGAACTGGCACACGACCCGGGACTCAGTCTCCTGGAAAGGCTGTATATCAAATTATTCGGGGTCCCCATAAACGGTCTGCGCATCAGAATCAGACGCATCATGCCCGAATTAACCGGTGCCCCGAAAAAAATTCTCGATGCCGGCTGTGGCCGGGGAGTTTTCACATTCCTGCTGGCGCAAAAATTCCCCAATGCCACCATCATCGCGATAGATACCGACAATGAACAGTTAGAAATAAACAGGACAATCGCTGCCAGAGCAAGGCTGGAAAACATCAGTTTTGAACGTCAGGACGTTGCCTCTCTATCCTTTCACAACGAATTCGACATGATTCTCTCGGTCGACAACATCGAACATATTGAAAACGACACCCTGGCACTGCAATGTCTTGCCGCGGCCTTAAAAAAAGGCGGGAAACTGGTTCTTCATGTCCCCGCCTACCAACGGCGCTGGTTCTTTTTTAAATTCAGAACCAATTTTGACGTCCCGGGCCATTTCCGTCCCGGCTATAAACTTGACGATTTAAAACAAAAGGTAGCGCAAACGGGTTTAATTATAAAAAAATCCTGTTACACATATGGCATGCTGGAAAACTTAAGCAACAACATCTCCTATCTTATAACCGGTGCCGAGGCCAAAAATAAAACAATATACGCGGTATTATTTCCCATACTTAACCTTATCGCCTGGATTGGCCAAAATAGTCATCCTAAAGAAGGCGCCGGGGATCTAATAATAGCTAAAAAAGAACAAGATTATATACCAAGTAACAATCAAAACATTAATCACCCGTTGGAACTCTCATGAAAGACGACATAAGCGTAGTAAAGGAATTCTGGACAAACGATTTGAATGGGTTAAAATTTATACCAGCATTTCCGCAAAGTGCATCGGAATTCTGGCAGGCCTCAGAGATAAGGTACAAATATCATTATCACCTCCCACCTCTCTTTAACAGGGTGGCCCTGTCCTGTCCTGGAGCAAAACTGCTTGAGATAGGATGTGGCATGGGGGATGATTCTGCCCAATGGGCAAAAAGAGGAATGCAGGTCACGGCCCTTGATCTTACCCAGCCGGCGATTGATTGTACCAGTTTACGGTTCGCAAAATGCGGCCTTGAAGGTGAGTTCGTTCTCGGCAATGGCGAGGACCTTGATTTCGCCGACAACACCTTTGATGTTGTTTATTCATTCGGGGTATTGCACCATAGCCCAGATACTGCCAAAGCCATTCAGGAGGCACATCGAGTCTTAAAACCTGACGGCCGGGCTATCATTATGCTGTATCACCGCAGATCATTGAACTTTCTTGTCCACAGGATTCTTGACTACCCGTTTGACGGCAGCAAGGGAGAGCCATGTCCTGTCGAACACGCCTACACAAAAAAACAAGTATTGGAAATGTTTAGAGGATACCGACAAAAATCCGTTCAGGTTGAATACCTTTTCGGTATAGGTTATGGATGGCTCAACACCTTGACACCGATTTGGCTAAACAGATTTCTCGGAAAACGCATCGGCTGGCATCTGATGATTGAAACAATCAAATAGCGCAAAATCCTTCTGATAATAAAAAACGCCGATTATCAATTCAGAATGCCCCTTAAATCCATGACAAAAAACAAAATCGTTCTCGCCAGTCCAGCGCCACAGAAATTACAGTTTGGTCCAATTGCCCATTTACCACTGGCACTACTGTCCCTGGCCGCCTGGTTATCCGAGCATGGCGTTCCCGAAGATTACATCCGGATTGTTGACGGACAGATTTCCCCCCCAGCCAAAGATGATTTTGCCGACGCCACTATTGTCGGGATAACCGCAATGACTGGTTTCCAGATAAAGTATGGCCTTGAAATCGCCGCCCTTGCCAGATCGGCCAACCCGGAGGCCTTGATTGTCTGGGGGGGAGTGCACCCATCACTGCTGCCGGAACAGACCATAATGAATCCGCTGGTTGACATTGTCGTTATCGGCGAGGGGGAACATACATTTCTCGAGATAGTTGAAAACTTCTCCAAAGGAAAAAGCCTGGAGGGAATACCCGGAACCTGTTACAAAAATCAGGCTGGTGAAATCATAATGGGCGGCAATCGCAGATTTCTCGACCTGAACGATTTGCCTCTACCTCTATATAATCTGGTTGATATCAATAAATACAAAGGTATCCGCCACCAATTTGATTATCAGTCATCCAGGGGGTGTCCTTTTCGTTGCGGATTCTGCTACAACACCGTCTTCTGTGGCAGCCGATACCGAAAAAAATCGGCTGAAAAGGTATTAACTGAACTGATATATCTTTATGACAATTATGAAGTCGTCGATTTTGGCTTTGTTGATGACGAATTTTTCATCGAGAAAAAAAGGGTAGAGGCTATCATGGACGGCATTATTGAAAGCGGCAGGAAATTTAAAATCACCGCATCCTGTCGTCTCGACGTTGTCTGCGGATTCCCGGAACCACTGCTGAAAAAGATGAAAAAAGCCGGAGTATCACAAATTTTCTTCGGAGCCGAATCAGGCTCACCGGCAATGCTCAAGGCCATCCACAAAGACATCACCAAGACCCAGATAATCCAGGGGGCAAAAAAAGTCGCTGAAGCCGGGATAAGACCTATGCTCAGCTTCATGAGCGGCTTCCCGGGGGAAACCATGGACGATCTAAGGATGACCCTGGACACCATTCGGGAACTATGGGATACCAACCCTCTGATCACGGTCAATGGCATATTTCCATTTAACGCATATCCCGGAACCAAACTCTATCAGGAATCAATTTCTCTTGGCTTGAAGCCGCCATCTTCATTGAAAGAATGGAGCAATTGGTCCTTCCAATATGAACCGGACAACCCCTGGCTGAATAAAACCCAAAAAAGGTGGATGCAAATAGCCTTTTATATGGTTCGTTTCAAATATTATATCGCCCGCTACGAAGACCGTTATAAAGATCATATAGGTCAGAAACTGCTAAAAACAGCAGCCTGGCCATTAATATACTCCCTGAACCTGCGATTTAAAAAGAGATGGTTCAGGTTTGCCTTAGAGTGGCACATGTTCGCCTTTATAGCCAGAAAGACCTTCGGCTACCTCTAATGACGGTTCTTGGCTTGAGACAACCTCCCCCTCATCTAAACCAAACACCATGAGCAATGAAACCCCACCCCAAAAGACAAGAAAACGGTGGGTAAAATACCTGCGTCTCTGCGTCGCGTCCTTACTGCTGATCTTTCTGCTGACCCCAATCGGCCTGAATGAATTACTTCTTGTCATAAGAAATATCCGGCTATTACCGTTCATGGGAATAATGGTATGCGTTTTCGCCCTGATAACAATAGGAGCTTTCAATATATGGCTCCTGTTAAACACCCTGACACCAGTAGCCTACAGAAACCTGTTAAAGGTTTATTTTTACAGCTGGGCAATAAGCTTGATTACCCCTGGGCAGTCAGGAGATGCGACGATAATACTGCTGATGAAGGAACAAAAAATCCCTTTTTCCCTGACCGGGGCGGCATATTTTATCGACAAGACCATAACCCTCTTTATATTCACAATCATCAGTGTTTATGGTTGTTCTTATCTGCTCCCGGACTATAAAATAAATTACCTGCACATTTTTCCGGTCATAGCTCTTGTTTCCCTTGTCTCTGCTGCTGTCTTATTTCTCTTGTTCACTAAATTAAAGATCATCGACAGACTGCATAAATTCATTGGGAATTTGCAGAGAAACATGGTCATCATTAAAAACAATTACCATATAGTCCTGGCAAATACCCTTATGACACTTATCAAATGGATTGTGGTCAGCTGGTCTTTTCGCCTGGCATTTCTCAGCTTTGGTGTAAACATTAAATGGCCGGACATCGGAGTTATACCTATAATGTCAACACTGATTGGCTATATACCAATATCAATCGCTGGGCTTGGAACCGTTGAACTAACTGCATCTTATTTATTCAAAATAAAAGGTATAGATACAAGTACAGTTATTGTCGCTTACATTTTATTACGGCTAATAAACTATTTTTGTGCGTTCGGCGTTGTGACCTTTATGGATCCATTCAAGAATAGATGTCATGAGTAAATCAAAAACACCTAACAAATTCTTCAAAAACCTTGGCGACTATACAGCCATACTTTTAATATCTTTCTTACCGCATTTATCTATCTTTAACAAAATAAAAGCGTCAGTCATGCGATCCCGTGGGGCACTGATCGGCAAGCGAACCAAATTATTAAGTGGAATATGGATAGATGACTTCAGTTTTCTCGAAATTAATGATGATGTATCCATTGCCAAAGACGTAATATTGGTGGCAACAGGCGGTATAAAGATCGGTCACCGTAGCATGGTTGGATACGGGAGCAAAATACTATCCACTAATCATATAATTCCGCCTGGAAAAGAATCTCTTCGCTTTCCCGGTTTGGAGTATAAGAAAGTTACAATCGGAAACGATGTCTGGATAGGGGCCGGGGTCATTATTTTACCTGGTATTACCGTAGGGGACGGAGCAATTATTGGGGCTGGATCAGTAGTTACAAAATCGGTTAACCCGTACGCCATTGTAGCCGGCGTACCGGCAAAAACAATTAGAATGAGAAACTGACAGACCATTGAAAAAGCCGCCCATGTTTTTTTTCAACTCCGGCAAAATCAGCGGCGCGTCCATACGCCGCTTACAGTCCGTTGAAAAACGGACTGTAAAATGTACCCCCGGTCATAAAATTCACACTGCGTTAATCAAGATACCTTCAATTACCCTGGCACAATAAGGCTCTTCGATACCCCATACTTTTGCCAGCCCGGCGGCGTTGGCGGCTATTTCGGGGATGGAGGATGCAGGTATGCCGACTTCTTTCAGTCTCACCGGAGCGCCGATCTTTTTGAGCCAGTCTTCAAGGGCGGTGATGCCCTCTTCCGCGGTTCTGCGGCCGAAAATCTTGCGGGCGAAGCGTTCGTGCTGTTCCCGGTTCCGCGGGGCATGCCATTTCATCCAGGCGGGGATCACCACTGCCAGGCCGGCTCCGTGAGGGATGTTATAGATGGCGCTCAAGGCATGTTCGATCATGTGGTTGGGAAATGCGTAAGGACCGACACCGGCAGGGGTCAGGCCATTCAGGGCCAGGGTGGCGGCCCACATGAAGGTCGCCCGGGCATCGTAGTCCTCCGGAGTTTCAAGTACGGTTTCAACGCTCTCCATTACCGTCAGAATAATCGACTCCACCAGACGGTCCTGGAGCCTTGTACCCGGCTCCTTGGTGAAATATGCCTCGATCACATGGGCAATGGCGTCAACCGCGCCGTATACGCTGTGGTCCGGCGGCACGGTGAAGGTCAACTCGGGATTGAGAATCGACAGCCGCGGGTACAGGTGATCTGATGAAATACTGTACTTCTGCCTGGTATCAGTGTTGGTGATCACGGCGTTGCGGTTCATCTCGCTGCCGGTTGCAGCCAGGGTGAGGATGGTATAGACAGGCAAAGCCTTTTTGATTTCATCCCTGCCGATAAAAAAATCCCAGACCTCACCGTCATGGAATATACCTGCGGCGATGGTCTTGGCCTCGTCGATCACCGAGCCGCCCCCCACCGCCAGCACCGCCTCGACCTTATCCTTCCGGGCCCGGGCAATGCCGGTGACGACATGGGAAAGGACGGGGTTGGCGGCCACTCCGGAGTAATCGGTGAAATCGACCCCGCTTGCGACCAGGCTTGCCGTCACCCGATCGTAGAGACCGCTTCTTCCGACCGAACCCATGCCGGTGACCAGCAACACCCGGCCGATGCCGTCAGCGGCCAGCAGACGGCCGATCTCCTTTTCTCGTCCACGGCCGAAAACTATCCTGACCGGATTATGAAATTCAAAATCAAACATTTCCGTCCCGCCCAGCCGTCCCGCTCCCGACCCGTCAAAAATTATTACAAACAAAAACCGTAACCACTCACAGGGTGGGCAACTTACCTGAATATCAAGAAAAAACTGTAAGTGGTTACAGGGTGTGCCTGATGTGGACGAGCGGTAAGGCGCCATGTTACTGGTGCTACATAAGCCTTGCCGCTCGTACGCAGCAGGTGCGCCCTGTGACCGCTTACCAAAAACCGACATAAAAAACTTGTCATACGACCATATTAGCAGTTAGACTCCTAAATTCAATATTACTCCTGCGCTATTGCTATCATACGAAAAAGATAAAAACCATGATTTTCATGTTGACAAGGTCTTCCTGAAAATTTAGATTAGACGTACCACGTTGTGGTAGTCTCCGGAAACGGGGATGCCTCCGGTTTCTTGGTTGCAAGAATAAAAGAGGCAGGAAGAGAGGCTTGGGGAAATACAGATTGTATCAAAACAAAACTGTTTTCCCTGTTTCCCGCCCTGAAACGGCGGGAGAAAAATCCAAACTGAAGAAGGGGTAAAAGTATGAAGAAAAAACTGCTTGCGGTAGGAGCCGCTCTGGCGCTTGGTATTGCCGGGGCAACAGGGGCCAGCGCCCTTGACCTGAAAGGTATCGCCTATGTCCAGGGCCACGGTGGTCATATCGCCGTTATCGACCTGGCCACCGGCGCGGTTGGCCGTTTCTCGCACGGTAAACCCTCCGACGCGGTCACCGTGTCAAAAGACGGCAACACCCTGTTCACCTTCTCCCTTGACGGCTATGCCAAACAAATCAATGTCAACACCGGCAAACAGACGGCCTGGACCCGTCTGGGCCAGAAACACTGCGGTTCAAACTACGCCCCTGACGGAACCATCTGGGTCTCCGACATGAAAGACGGCAAAATCTACGTGTACGACCCCAAAAAAAACAAGCTGGTTGACAGCTTCCCGGTCGCCAAATCCATCTGCGGCATCAACTTCTCCAAGGACGGCAAGTACTGCTATGTCTCCGACATGCCCGGCGGATTCATTTCCGTGGTCAACGTCAGGACCAAAAAAGTTGTGAGCAAGATCAACGGCGTTGGTAACTTCATTCACCGGGCCGCTATCACCCCGGACGGTAAATACCTGTGGCAGTCCGAGGGTAACGAGCTTGCCAACGGCAAACCGGTTGGTGTCGGATATACCTCCACCGGCGGCTCTCCCGGCGGCGTAAGCATCGTCGACGTCAAAACCGGCAAGGTCGTTGACTTCGTCCTCACCGGCGGCAACCCCCATGACGTTGACTTCACCCCGGATGGCAGATATGCCGTAGTTGCGGTTCGGCAGATGCCCGAACGCACCGACTCCGCCCTGATGATCGTCAACACCAAGACCAAAAGGATCGTCAAGATGTACTCTGCCTGTAAATCCTGTCACGGGGTTCAGGACGTTGAGATCGACGATGAAATTGACGGTGGTCGGCCCTTCCTCTGCGCCGTTCAGGTCGACTGGAATCGCACTTCAATGCCCAAGGGTGTCGAGCTTGAGACCAAAGCCCAGTCCATCCCCACGGTCAGCCCGAAATGTGCTGACCTCAAGTAGACCGGCATAAAACCTAAGCATTATCCATCACAGGGGAGAGGGCCACCGTTGCCCTCTCCCCTGTTTTTTCGTCTGCCCGCCGTCTGCCGCGACAATTTGCCGCATCATGCCGGAGTGAAAATTGCTGACAAGAACCACGACAATATGTCACATTAAAAACAATCTATTCTCTGAAAGACCTTCTCTTTTAATCGAAAAAGCCAAATGAAATTAAAAATCCTCTCCCTGGCCTATTCCAATATGCGGCGCAAACTATTTCGCAGTATCGCCATTGCCCTGGCGGTAATGGTGGTCGCCGCCACCCTGTTTTCCGTCACCACGATCATGGATTCGGTCGAACAGAGCCTCGAACGCGGGACATCCCGCCTCGGCGCCGACATCATGGTGGTACCGGCCAAGGCCGAAGAAACGGCCCGAACCGCACTTCTGGCCGGCAAGCCCTCAACTTTTTACATGGACGCGAAAATCGTCGATCAGGTCAGAAAAATAAAGGGGGTTCGCTCCGTTGCGGCCCAGACCTTTTTAAAAACCTCGACATATTCCTGCTGCGACATCAGCAATATGCTTTTAATCGGCTTTGACCAGGCCAACGACTTCACCATCAAGCCCTGGCTCACCCAAACACTTGGACGACCGCTGAAAAACGACGAAGTCATAATGGGGCGCAACATCACCGCCTATGCCACCGGCTTTCGCCTGAACTTCTTCAACACCCCCTTCACCGTTGCCGGGATGCTGGAAGAAACCGGGATGGACTTCATCGACAACTCGATCTTCATCCCCTTCAGCGGTCTGGAAAGAATCCGGGCCAATACGGAAAAAGACGCGAAGACCAAGGGTGCCCTGCCCGCCGGCAAGGTCTCGACCATTCTGGTGCAGGTTGAGCCACAGTTTACCGCCGACCGGGTCGGCCTGTTCATTGAGGCCGATATCAACGGGGTAAAGGCCATTGTTACCGACAAAATCATCGCCTCGGTCCGCCGGCAGATGTTCATTCTCCTTCGGAGTGTTCTGTCGGTAAGCGTTATCCTCTGGATCATGGCCCTGATCCTCATCGGGGTGGTATTTTCAATGATCGTCAATGAACGCAAAAAGGAAATCGGCATCTTCCGGGCCATGGGGGCTAAAAAAAGTCACATATTCCACCTGGTGATGGCTGAGGCAACCATCCTCTCTCTTGTCGGCGGCGTCGTCGGCATCGCCACCGGCAGCAGTATCCTCAACATCTTCCGCGACAGCATCAATGCCAGTCTCCACGTCCCCCACCTGTGGCCGAGCCCCGGCAGAATGCTGTTTCTCATCGCCTTCTGCCTCATCCTTGCGATTCTCACCGGGGTGATCGCCGCCCTTATCCCGGCAGTCAGGGCCTCACTTATTGAACCATATGAAGCCATCCGCGGCGGAGAATAATTCCAGGAACAGCCCTGTTGCACGCATTAACATCCCGTTAAAAAACGGATTGTTATCGGCACCCGGCTTCCGGGCCAAACCCGGAACAACTTTGTAAGCTTTGCTAAATCAAGTCGTATATTCAACAAATTAAGGCAATCAGGAAAGTTGAACAAAAACTCACAAATATTACAGTCAAAAACGGGCTAACCTGTGGCACCTGGTGAACCATAGCAGGCCGTTGAAAAAGCCGTCCATGGTTTTTCAATTCCGGCAAAATCGGCGGGGTGTCCATGCGCCGCGCACAGCCCGTTTTTCAACGAGCTGGTAGATGGCCCTGTAAAAAGTACTTGACCAATATCGTCAATGACTATGGTTAAAAGCAAAAGGAGCAACACCATGATTGAGGTCGTTAATCTGGAAAAAGACTATCGCCTTGAAGGGGAAACCATCAAGGCGGTCGACAATATCAACTTCAAGGTAGATCAGGGGGAGTTCATGGCCATCCTCGGTCACTCGGGCAGCGGCAAGACCACCCTGCTTAACCTCCTTGGCGGTCTCACCCGCCCCACCCACGGAACGGTAAAGATAGAAGGCCAGGACATCTGGGATCTTTCCGATAACCAGTTATCAGAGATGCGTAATGAAAAGATGAACTTCATCTTTCAGTTCGCGAGCCTGATCCCGACCCTGAACGTCATCGACAATATCCTTCTCCCCACCGCTTTTGGCAAAAAAAGAGAACGAAAACATTACGACCACGCCATGGAACTTCTGGGCATAGTCGGCCTCACGGAAAAAGGCCAGGCATACCCGGCTCAGCTCTCCGGCGGCCAGCAGCGGCGGGTGGCCATCGCCCGCGCCTTTATCAACGCCCCCAAAATAATATTGGCCGACGAGCCCACCGGCGATCTTGACGAAAAGACCGAGCAGGAGATGGTCAACCTCTTCCGGAAAATGAACCAGGAAGAGAATACCACCTTTATCATTGTCACCCACAGTTCAAGCCTCGCGGCCCAGACCGATCGACAGATGCGGATGACCAGCGGCAGGCTTGAAGCAGAGCCCAACGGCTGCCCCCAATGACCGCGATTGTTTTTTTCATCACCGGCATTCTCTTTTTCATGGTGCCGCATTTCCTTCTCCCCATGGATCTCCTCTCCGGAGGACGGGGGGCATGGCTGTTAAGTGACTGCTCATTCCAGTTTCATCCGGAGACTGTAAGCGGTATCATCCTCATTCTGGCCGCGATTTTGAGAATGAAGGGGAAAAATGGATCCGTGGCGGCGTTGCTCGCCGCCGCCATTGCTCTAACCCAGGCCGCGATCATGCGGCCGTTGAGTTTTTATCTCCACAGCGAAGAAAACCTGGTCATCCTCGGCCAGACCTACTCCATGCGCGGCCACAGTCATATCCGCGAGACCCTGGTTTTTCTTGGCATGATCATCGTGGTAACCGTAATTGTCGATATATTGCTACGCCGGCGGACACGATGGACAATCAGTCTCTTTAACCTCTCGCTCAGCAATATCATGCGAAAACTGTTTCGCTCAACCGCCCTTGTCCTCGCCCTGAGCGTGGTCATCGGCGCCTTTTTTGCCGATGTTCTCCTGACCGACAGTATTAGCAACACCCTTGAGCTTGGCGCCGGCCGCCTCGGCGCCGATCTGGTGGTGGTCCCGAAAACCGCGGAAAAAGAGGCCCGCGAGGTCCTGATCAACGGCACCCCGCACATATTCAATCTTGACCGCGGGATCCTTGAAACTCTTAAAAAATGGCCGGAAATCGAAAAAATATCACCGCAACTATTCTTCCGCCCCTTCTCATACCTGGTATGCTGCACCACCGAGCAGGTTCTGGTGGTAGGATATGACCCGAAAACCGATTTCACCATCGCCCCCTGGGTCAATTATTTCCTCCATAAACGCCAGAAAAACAACGAAATCGTGGTCGGGGCCAGGGTAAAATTTTACCCTGGACAGCAAATATCTCTCTTCGGCAACCGCCTCGCGGTGGTCGCCTCTCTTGATCCCGCCGGCATTGGTTATTTTGATCGCAGCGCCTTTATCCCCATGACAGGGGCACAGGAACTGATAGAGTCCCTGAAGGATACGGAAAAAGAAGGCCGGTTGCATAAAAGAAAAAACATGAACGATCTCTCTCTGACCCATCTCTTTGATTCCCCGACTGTCCAGAAAAAACAGCTGGCCGAGGTTAATCCCCATGGAATTTCAGTGCTCATGGTAAAATGTCGTGACGGTGTCGCGGTGAAGAAAATCGCGGCCCGAATCGAAAAGGAACTGCCCTCCACCGCGGTGGTCAACGTTCGGGCCGCGACCATCTCGGTGAAACGACAGTTGACATCCATGCTCGACGCATTTTTCCTGCCGATCATCATCCTCATGGGCATGGGCACGGTTATCCTTGCGGTGGTCTTTTCCATGAGCGCCAACGAAAGAAAACGCGAGGTCGGTCTCCTGCGGGCCATGGGGGCAAAGGAAAGAGATATATTCACCCTCTTCCTCCGCGAGGCGATAATGATCTCCATCCTTGGCGGGACATTCGGGGTATTGGGAGGAGGGTCTATTATCATCCTGTTTAAAAACAGACTCATGGCCACCCTGAACCTGCTATACATCTGGCCCCAAGCCGCAACAGTGGCCGAGGTGATCATCATTACCCTGGCCGCGAGTGTATTAATCGGTATAATTGCCGGTCTTTTTCCGGCGATCAGGGCCGCCCGTCAGGAACCATATGAATCCTTCCGCGCCAATTAATTATATGACGGAGTTACGAGACCATCTATATAAGGAGAAAAAATGCGCTACCCCGCCGTTATACTGACCATAACCCTTCTTCTCCTCAGCGCCTGCAGTCAGGAGGATGAAGCCTCGTACACCCCGCCAAGGTATACCGCCACAGTATACGCCCTAGCCGCATCCGACCACATAGCCGTCCTTCACCTTAAAGACAATAAACTCGAACAAATCAAACTGGATCGGGAGGGGGCGGATCTCGCCACCGTTGACGGTCGGCTATTTATCCTCTCCACCGACGGAGCCGTCGCCGAGATAAGGAACCTGATCGTTGGTAAATGGACCCGGGTCAGCGATCACGGCGTTTCCCTGGCGATGAAAGACAAAAACACCCTTCTGGTTCTCGGCCGGACAGAGATATGCCTGTATAAACCCGGCAGCGGAGTAAAACAGCGGGTAGCCCTGAAAAAAAGGGCAAGCGCGATCAGCTTTGACCGGCAAAAGAACCTGATCTGGGCCATCGACCGCAAAGGCAGCCGGGCATTCAGCCTCAACGGTGATAGTTTCAAGCTGGTTAAAAAGATTGACGGCATCGGCAATTCCCCCCACCACGCCCTGTCCTTTCCGGGTACCAACGAGATCTGGGTCGCCGAGGGTAACGAGTTTATGAACGGCAAACCATACGGGGTCGGCTATGCCGGAAACGGAGTGGCGGCAAGCGGAGGGATCAACGTGGTTGACACCATAAACGGCCGCCAGACCGATTTCATCATCGTCGGCGGCAATGTTGTGGATCTCACTCTCTCGGCGGACAAGAAAAAAATATATGTCGCCACCAGCCAGTACCCCGAATATCTCGATGCGACCATGACGGTTGTTGACCCTGAACAACGGCGGGGAAAGGCCGAGTTCCGCCTCTGCCTCTACTGCCATGAAGAGCACAACGTCGAGCCCAAGGATGGCAGGGCCATAGTCCGAGCCATGGCGGTTGTCGAGCCTTTGGTGAAGCCCGTCTCCGGGAAGAAACCATGAAAGTCGGCGCCGTCATCATTCTTGTCGCCATCGTTGTCGCCTTTGCCTCACCGCAACAGGCAACAGCGGTAATTCCACCATGGGAGATCGAAGGGCTCAAGAACAAACCGGCCCCGGAATTTTCGGCCAAAGACGTCGCAGGCAACAATCATATTCTGAAAGAATACCGCGGCAGGGTGGTGCTTATAAACTTCTGGGCCACCTGGTGTTCCCCCTGTCGCCGTGAAATGCCTTCCCTGATAAAACTTTACCATAAATACAATAACCAGGGGCTTGTCCTGCTCGCGGTGAGCGTCGATGAACAGCGGCGGGCGGTAGAAAACTTCACCCGCAAGCTACCCCTGCCCTTTCCGGTGATTTCCGACCCGGAGGAAAAGATATCATCCCACTACAAGGTCTTTGCCTACCCGACCTCATTCCTCATCGACAGGAACGGCATAATCAGGAAAATAATCACCGGTGAACGCGACTGGCTGGCTCCGGAGTTCACCGCCAGGCTTGAAAAAATGATGGGAGTGGACTGATGATGAACTCGTAACAACTCCCCGCCCGGCGGCCCGGAAATCGCCGTTTTCAGCCGGAGCGGGGAGTTATTACGAATCCATAATTACTTTTTACAGGACCATAAGGAAGCCCATGAAGAAAAAAAACCTGCTCATAATTATCATCGCCCTGGCGATCGTCGTTGCCGTCAGCGGACGATGGGAAACTGTCGGCAATAGTGAAATCGCGGCCCGAACCTCCATCTTCGGCCCGATATCGACCTATGGCCCCGGCGATAAGGTTTTTGTCCTCCCCGGGGTCTATAAACTACTCCGATTCAAGGCCGAGGCGGTGAATATTGATCTCAGCGGTGACGCAGCCATAATGATTGGCACCGGAGCTACCAGGAAGACAGTGGAATGCCAGATTGCCTACACCCTCAGCGACCCGGCGGCACTGATAAAAAAATTCGGCATCACCCCGCCGGGGGGAGAAATCAAGACGGAGATAAAAAAAATCATCAGCAGCGAACTTTACGCCGCAGCAAAGACCGACAAGGATTTCATGGGCACCATACCATCCAGGGTCCTTCTGACCGCCAGACTGCTGGATACCCTGAGCCAAAGACTTAATCCGGTGGGGATAAAACCACAAAGCCTCAACCTGCGCCTGCGGAAAGACGCAAAAAAGCCGGCCTGAGGCAACCGGCCGGCTTTTGAAACAAACAAGGCCGTTGGCCTCGCAATAGCGGGCCAACGGCAATTGCGTCTATAACTTGTTGAAATTACATGAATCCTGTTCCGTTTACGATACTTGTTACGACTTCATCAAGTTTGCGGCAAGCTTACCAGCTTTTGCTAAGCTTCGCCTTGACCGTGGGAGCGGTAGCACCGGACGGAGTCTCTGCGGTTGAAACCCAGATGGAATAACTGCCGGTAATGCTGTTAAGGCTCGATCCCGAAATCGTCCACCCCTCCGGCAACTCTTCCATGGCCGCCACCAGAGTGTTGGCGTCACTTATGGCGGTGGTTTTACTCGGGCTGAAAAGCCTTGAAGCAAAATTAACCGCAGCGGCGGCAGAGGCGCCGCCGTAAACTCCATCAGCCGCCGCCCTGGCCGCCTCGGTACGCAGGTCCTGATATTTCGGTACCGCAACCGCGGCCAGAAGCCCGAGGATAACAATTACCATCACCAGTTCAATCAAGGTAAAACCACGATTATTCCTCAACATGAATACCGCCTCCCTCTTTAGGGCACCTTTTAGACGTACCTTTTCATCCGACAACTGCGTCAACACCGAAACAGCTCACATAATCTATGAAAATGATATGCTTTCATATTTCGGAGCCCCTTTGTTCCCGGACAAAAAATAAAAAAGGTATCCGTTAGTAAGATTTAACAACAGCCGTCCTTTCTACCTTATTATTTACCTGGATCCGTGACGGCTTAGTGGCAACCGAGTATGTATTCATCTGAATTCATGCGTTTTTTGCCGGATTTTCACTCCGGCGGGAATTTCACCCCGCCGCCCTTCGGGCGTCCGGGAACGACTCATCCGCGGTGTCGGCAACCCGTTGATATACCGAAGTATAATCAACGTGCTTGCCTCCTTGCGCCTGCGCCGTTCCCGAACGTCACGGATCCAAGTATTTAATAATATCACATGGTTCATTGATAAAAGCAAAAAAAACCGCCTTATTGCTTTTTCCCGACGACCAAACTATCCTATTCGCCCATCAAACACATTCCATATTGCGCCTGTTCCAGCCATAAATCATCGTCTTGAGGAAAAAGAGATGGACCTGCATCACCTGAGAATATTCACCACTGTTTACGGTTGCGGCAGCTTTACCGGCGCGTCAAAAAAATTAGCCATCAGCCAGCCGACCATAAGCGAACACATAAAGAACCTTGAGACAGAACTGTGTCTCACCCTCTTTGACCGGCTGGGTCGTTCGATAAAACCCACGGACGCGGCCCGAAGCCTTTTCCCCAGAGCCTTGAAAATAATTGACGACCTCGATTCCCTGAAAAATGATCTACAGCAGCAGGGCGACCCACTGGCCGGAGAACTGACCATTGGCGCCAGCACCATTCCCGGGGAATATATTCTCCCGGGGATAGCGGCAAAATTTAAAAGAAAAAACGAACTGGTAAGATTCAACGTCGAAGTCCACGATTCCGCTGATATCTGCCGGATGGTCGCCGGACACGAAGTGATTATCGGCATCGTCGGCGCCAGGAGTCAGGACAAACACCTGAACTTCAGGGCGGTATTCAACGACGAGCTTCTGCTTGTGGCCCCGGCAACAACAGGGTATCCCGACCAAATCACTATTGCAGACTTACGCGATCTGCCATTCATCTGTCGCGAGGAGGGATCAGGGACCCAAAAAAGCGTTGCCAGGATATTGGCAGCCCATGGGGTCGAGGTGGAAAGACTGACAAAAACGGCTACCCTGGGTTCAAGCACCGCGGCCAAGGAGGCGGTAAAAGCCGGGCTCGGGGTGGCGATAATATCCTCCCTCGCCATCAGGGACGAGCTTGACTCCCGACGGATGAAAAAAATCACGGTCAAAGGCCTTGAGATGAAAAGACGATTCTTCCTGGTTACCCACCGCAAACGCACTCTCCCCCACCTCTATCAGGCCTTCATCACCTCCATTAAACACGACCTGAAACCGTGAGGGGCAGCAGTCCGTTGAAAAACGGACTGTACGCGGCTGATGTCCGCGCCGCCGATTTTGCCGGGTTGAAAACCCCGGTGAAATCGAGAGGTTGGCCGGAACTTGTTTTGGCCAACCGGGAGTTTAAAAAGCCAGGACGGCTTTTTCAACAGTCTGATAAAGGTATAAATCAAACAACCGCGTTTAATCTCAGCCACAGCCGTCACTGATTCAAACCTTGTTCCAGGGTATCAGGCTATCCAGACCCGCTGCCGTCTTTTCCGGATCAAAAACGAAAACTCGATTTAATTGGAAATTATTTTTTTATGCTTATATATAAATATTGTTGGCCTCGCAATAAATTGCGGGCCAACGGCAATTGCGCTTATAGCTTATTGAAATTACGTGGACCCGCTTCCGTTTGAGATATTTGTTACGAGTCCATCATCAATATTGATGGTCTCGTAATTCCCCGCGGAGGCGTCTTCGGCGATTTTCGGGAAAAGCGCCGAAGACGGGATGGGTTACCAGTCCGTTGAAAAACGGACTGGTAAATGATGAATCCGTAACAAGTTCGATATACAAGGAGTAGCACATTTATGAAGAGGAGAACAAGATGAATGGCAACATAATCGTGGCCCTTATCGTAGTATTCGCTGCCCTTTTCACTATCAGGGGAATCATGAAGTGTGTCAGTGGAGAAAGCGACTGCTGCGGATGCCCTGACAACAAAAAATGCAAAAATGAAAAAAATCCCTGTGGGCCTGTATGACCCGGGATTACCGCATAAAGGCCGTTGAAAAAACAGACTTGTGCGGCGCATGTACGCGTCGATGATTTCACCGGATTGAAAAACCCGGTGAAATCGAGAGGCTGGCCGAAACTTTCTTGGCCAACCAGAGTTGAAAAAGCCATGAACGGCTTTTTCAACCGTCTGTTTGACTGCCCCGCCCCGCCTGCTATATAATTTCCCGTACGGATTTAAACAATATTGTCATTAAAATCTATCCTGGGAAACTCAGAATTTTCGTTCCAGAACAAGAAACGCCAAACTCAAAAAGCGCATTACCCCACAGCGGGATGAGCATTTTTATTTTGGGGTTGACATCGTAATGAAGCAAAAAAACATTTTATCAAAACAGCCTTAAATCTCATCAGGAAGGATCTACCATGGAAGGTGGTTTCAAGGAAGGTTGGTACTCTCATCAAAGCATGGGATTGATCAAGGTATTCCAGAACCGGAACGATGCCTGGGTATATCAGTGCTACACCACTAACGGCACCAAAGCCCTGTCCCGGGAACGCCCAATGGACAGCTGGATCTGGGCTCTGAGCCAAGAGGCCCCGGAACAACACTAACCCCTCCTGACCTCGATTTCACCCGGGATTAAACGCCGCCAACGCCTTCTTCAGCCGGACCATCCCCTGCTGCAGAACATCCATTGAAGTGGCAAAGGAGAAGCGAACGTGAGCGTCGGAGCCGAACGCGGCCCCGGGGACAGTGGCCAGCAGGGCCTCGTCAAGCAGGTATTCACTCATGGCCACCGATCCGTCAATGCGTCGCTCCCCGGCCTTGCGGCCATAATAAGCACTGAAATTGGGGAACACATAAAAGGCGCCGATGGGCTCAACACAAGTAACTCCGTCCATGGCGGCAAATTCCCCCAACAGATAGTCAAGTCGTTCACGAAAGGCAACGGTCATCATTGCCGCGAAATCATGACCGCCGGCAACCGCGGCCAGGGCAGCCTTCTGGGCCACCGATGAAGGGTTGGAGGTAGACTGGCTCTGAATCTTGTTCATCGCCGCGATGATATGGGCCGGTCCCAGGGCATAGCCAATGCGCCAGCCGGTCATGGCGTAAGATTTCGACACCCCGTTTAAAATCATAACCTGATCGGTAAGTCCTGGATCAGCATCGAGAATATGGGACGGCATCCCGTCAGCATAATAAATAGTGTCGTAGATATCATCGCTTATCACTACCCAGTTATTCTCCCGGGCCATGGCGGCAATGGCGCCCAGAGAGTCAAGGGAAAGCACCGAGCCGGTGGGATTGGAGGGGCTGTTAATGATAATTCCCCGGGTCCGGTCAGTGACGTATTGCTTTAATATCTCCGGATCAAGGTCAAAATTCTTATCTTCCGACAGGGGAACGATAACCGGCCTGGCCCCGGCAAGCATGATAATCGCCGGATATGACACCCAGTAGGGAGCAAGAACAAGAACCTCGTCGCCGGGACCGAACAGGGCCTGGGCCATATTATAAAGCCCGTGTTTACCGCCGCAGGATACCTGAACCTGGTCCGGGGTGTAATTCCAGCCATGTTCGGCGGCATAATTCTTAACAATCTCTTCACGCAGCTCGACAATCCCCGGAACCGGAGTATAACGGGTGAAACCGTCGTCAATGGCCCTTTTCCCGGCAGCGCAGACCCATTCCGGAGTACCGAAATCAGGCTCACCCACGCTGAAATTAAGGACATCCGCCCCCTTGGCCCGCAGGGCCTTGGCCTTGGCATTAACCGCCAGGGTCGGGGAGGGTTCTATCTGTGAAAGCCGCTCTGCAAGATTGATCTTTTCGTTCATTACACACTTGCTCCTGTCAGGATATAAAAACTGATGCTCTCATAACAAATCGCCATGAAGGCGTCTTCGGCAACTTTCGGAAAAGCACCTAAGACGGGATGCGTTAACAGTCCGTTAAAAAACGGACTGTTAACGGTGCATGGACGCGCCGCCGATTTTATTGGGTTTGAAAAAAACAATAAAATCGAGAGATTGGCCAGAACTTGTTTTAGCCAACCGGGGGTTGAAAAAAAGCAGGACGGCTTTTTCAACAGCCTGTTAAGAAATCCCGCATGTTTCAGGGCATAATCCAAGTTCGGGATTTCAGCAGCCCGGCGCCCGGAAATCGCCGTTTTCTCCCCGGAGCTGGAACTTGTTACGACGCCATCAAAACTTATAAAAAACCTTTTCCAGAAAAAGCCCCCGGGCCGGAGCGGTAGGACCGGCCGCAGCCCGATCTTTCGCGGCCATTACCGCGGCGAATTCCTCCGCGCTCATTCGGCCCCGGCCTGCCTCAATCAGGGTTCCGACGATATTTCGCACCATATGGCGAAGAAAACCGTCACCAGACACCCTGATTATAACGCCATCATCACCGGAAGGCGCAAGCCCGGCGGTAAAAATAGTCCTCACCGCACCCCGGCCTTCCGCCCGGGGATCACGGGAACCGCTGGCCTCAAAACTGCTGAAATCGTGGCGACCCACCAGCCGCGCCATACAAGTCTGCATCGCCTCAATATCCGGTTTTACCGACATTTGCCAGCAGTAGAGGCGCTCGGTCGGCAAAGCCGGAAAGGCAAAACTCAAACGATAAGCATAGACCTTGCCAACCGCGCTCTTGCGCGGATGAAAATCCGCCCCGGCATCGATCGCCCTGATCACCACAATATCATCCGGGAGGATACTGTTAAGCCCCCGGAGAATACCATCCGCCGGGATATTGCCTTCGGTAAAGAAAGCGGCGGTCATCGCCAGAGCGTGGACCCCTGCGTCGGTTCGTCCCGCCCCGTGAACCGAAGAATTCTCTCCGGTCAGACGGATAACCGCGGCCTCAAGCTCGCCCTGGATCGTCCGCTGTTCCTTCTGTCTCTGCCAACCGCAATAAGCGGTACCGTCAAATGCGACCTCAAGGGCGATATTGCGTTTCATATCCTCACAGACGGTAAGACTTCAAGGAAACAAAGGCCGGGTAAGAAGACCGGTATCCTCGCCAAAGCCGGCCATCAGGTTCATATTCTGCACCGCCTGACCGGCAGCGCCCTTTACCAGATTATCGATGGCGGCAACCACGATAATCCGCCCGGTACGCGGATCGACCCGGAATCCGATGTCACAGAAATTACTGCCCCGGACGTACTGGGTTGCCGGCAACGCATCTCCCCCGCAAAGGCGGACAAAGGCCTCATTCCCATAGCGTTCCCCATAGATGGCGGCGATCTCCACCGTTGAGCAGCCGCGAACGAGGGAGGCGTAAACAGTACTCAGGATTCCCCGCGACATGGGGACCAGATGGGGGGTGAAATTGATGATCATCTCCACCCCGGCCACCAGAGACAATTCCTGCTCGATCTCGGGAGTATGGCGGTGATCCCCAACCTTATAGGCCCGAAATCCATCCGTAACCTCACAGAACTGGGTGGCACTTCCGGCGCCGCGGCCGGCGCCGGAAGTGCCGGATTTAGAGTCGGCAATCACCGTCGCCGGATCAATCACCCCGGCGGCAAGCAGCGGCGCCATGGCAAGGATGATACTGGTTGGATAACAACCGGGGTTGGCAACCAGACGGGCGGAGATAATCCTGTCCCGGTGCAGCTCCGGCAAGCCGTAAACCGCCTCGGCCAAAAGTTCCGGAGCCGTGTGGGGGACATACCATTGTTCATAAATCGCACGAGAATGAATCCTGAAATCAGCGCTCAGGTCCACCACCCGGCAACCGTTGGCAAGCAGTTCCGGAATCACCGCCATCGCCGTTGCATGGGGAACGGCGGTAAAGACGAAGTCAGCCCCGGCAGCAATCCCGACCGGATCGACATCTTCAAAAACCAGCGAGACCAGGTCCGTAAGATGCGGAAACAGATCTGCCACCGGCCGGCCCTTACGAGCCCGTGAGGTCATGGTCACCAGATTCACTTCCGGATGCAGGCTCAATATCCGCGCAAGCTCAGCGCCGGCATACCCAGAGCCCCCGACTATCGCGACATTTATCATTTTTCTCAAACCTCTATGACGGCGGCGTCCCCGAACTCCTTAACAGAGTGCGATTTTTTTTGCATCAGCAGTCCGTTTTTCAACGGACTGCCAAGGCCGTGCCATAAAAAAATCGGGAAGACAGAAACCTGTCTTCCCGATCAATAAATTCAGCCACAGGATCACCGGGGGGCAAAGTAAAAAAACCAAAAACACCGACGCCGCCTCGTATGGAGACATCTCCTCGACCCTGAGAAAAATAAAGATTAACGTTTGGAGAACTGAAAACGGGCGCGGGCCCCCTTCTGACCGTACTTTTTCCGTTCCTTGGCCCGGGGATCACGGGTCAGCAATCCCGCTTTCTTCAGGCTCAAACGAAACTCAGGGTCAACCCCCAAAAGAGCCTTGGAAATACCGTGGCGCAGGGCCTCGGCCTGGGCTGATTTTCCCCCGCCCTTGACGGTGGCGAGGACGTCGTATTTACCAACGGTCTCGGTAATCGTCATCGGACGCTCGACCTTCTGACGATAATCATCGCCACCGCCGAAATAATCCTCAACGGAAAAAGTCCGGTTGACTTTGATGTCACCCTTCCCCGGGGTCAGCCATACCCTGGCAACCGCGGTTTTTCTCTTGCCGGTGGCGTAAAATCTTTCCACAGCCATGTTCCTGAACTCCTGCTTCTGTTTAGCGGTTAATTAAAGATCGAGAGCTTCCGGCTGCTGGGCTTCGTGGGGATGCTCACTGCCGGCATATACCTTGAGTTTCCTGAGTTGGGCCCGGCCGAGGGTGTTCTTGGGGAGCATGCCCCGCACCGCCTTACGCAGAATTTCTTCGGGTTTCCTCTCCAGCATCTCCTTAGCGGTCATCTGCTTGAGCCCGCCCATATAACCGGAATGATGATAGTAAATCTTGTCGTCCCATTTCTTGCCGGTCAGTTTGACCTGATCGGCATTTACCACCACCACGAAATCACCGGTATCCATAAAGGTGGAATAATTGGGTTTATGTTTCCCCCGAAGACGCAAGGCGACCTCAGTGGCGATACGCCCGAGTATTTTGTCAGAGGCGTCAACCACATACCATTTTCGCTCAATCTCCTTTACCGGAGTAAGATACGTTTTCATTGCCTTGATCCTGAAATTGCAATTATCGCCCCACAACCGGAGCGGAAAAACAAAAAAAGGCACGAAACAAGTCGAACCTTTTCGATAATTTTCTGGAGCGGGAAACGGGATTTGAACCCGCGACTTCAACCTTGGCAAGGTTGCACTCTACCACTGAGTTATTCCCGCACAAGCACTTCAAAAAAACGAGAGTCATTTATACACCATCGCCTCACCATGTCAACAGAAAAAGCGAACTTAACAGAGTGTTGAAAAAGCCGCCCTGGCTTTTTCAACCACCGCACATGATAAACACATAAAGCAGGTTGCCTATCTCCCCCTGATCCTGTTATAGAAAATTAGATTACTAAAATATCCTTATAATAAACAGGAGCGCCACGGATGAAAAGCCAGAGCCGGTATGGCTAAATAAACCGCAGTACCAGGGAAACCGAAATCAGCCTTGCCGTAAACCTTGACGGCAATGGTGAAAACGCCATCGACACCGGGGTTCCCTTCCTCGACCACATGCTGACCCTGTTCGCGGTCCACGGCTTCTTTAACCTCAAGATCAAGGCCCGGGGCGACACCGAGGTAGACGACCATCATACGGTTGAGGACATTGGTATCTGTCTGGGCCAGGCGGTAAAAAAGGCCCTGGGTGATTACCGGGGGATCAGCCGCTACGGTTTCTGCTCCCTGCCCATGGACGAAAGCCTGGTCCGCTCAAGCCTCGATCTTTCCGGCCGCCCGTATCTGAACTTTGCCGTCCACCTCCCCGACGCCAAGGTCGGCACCTTTGACACCTCGCTGGGACAGGAATTCCTCCGCGCCTTCTCGCTGCATGCCGGAATGACCCTGCACGTGGAGATGGTCTGCGGCGAAAACTCCCACCACATTCTGGAGGCGGTGTTCAAGTCATTGGGACGGGCCCTGGACCAGGCGGTCACCGTGGATCCCAAAGTCAAGGGGGTGCCGTCATCCAAGGGAACAATTGTATAGCCGTGGCCCTTGCAAAACCGACTTTTCGACCCATGGCGACGTCAGGATCGAAGCAAGAAAAAACGATAGACTCCAGCCATGAACCATATAAGCCCATAACCTCCGTTGGACATCAAAAAATCAATCAACCGTAAAATCGGCCGGGCCATGGCCGATTATTCGATGCTCGACAACGGCGACCGGGTTCTGGTGGCGGTAAGCGGCGGGGTTGACTCCCTGTTTACCGCCTGTCTGCTCAAATTCTGGCGGGCCAGGACCCCGATCGATTATCAATTAATCAACGTCCATATCGACCTCGGCTATAAAGAGGGAGCAAACGCGGCGGTAAACCGGGAATGCTCCCGGCTCGGACTTGAACTCAGGGTGGAGAAAAGCCAGTACGGCCCCGAAGCCCTCACGGCCGAGGGAGGGAAAAACATCTGCTTTCACTGCGCCCGCAAGCGGAGGAACCGCCTCTTCTCCATTGCCGGCGATCTCGGCTGCAATAAAATTGCCTTCGGCCACCATAAAGACGACCTGATCGAGACCTTTTTCCTGAATCTCCTTTACAGCGGTAACCTCAGCACCATGGTTCCGAACCAGGCCCTGTTCTCCGGTAGCCTGCACCTGATCCGCCCCCTGGCCTATCTCGACAAAGCTGAAATCATCAACAGCGCGGCGGCAAACGACATCCGCCCGGTGAAAGACCCCTGTCCCCACGGCGACGACTCGCGACGGACCGCGACCCGGAAAATCTTAAAAGATCTCGACCTGAGCGTACCCGGCTGCCGGGCCAGCATCTTCGCCGCCCTTGCCAATCCCAGACAGGGCTATCTCCTGAGGCCGGGAACAAAACCATGATGCCCGCCCGGCCCGAATGTCTCCCGTGTTTTTTAAACCAGGCCCTGATCCGCGGCGCGGACATCAGCCGCCGACCGACATACGAAATAAATCCGCCGGAACAATCAGCCCAGCAGCCGGGCCATGTCCTTGGCAAAATAGGTGAGAATAATGTCAGCGCCGGCACGGCGGATGGAAAGCAGGGTCTCGGCCATCACCCGGTCACCGTCGATCCAGCCGCGCTCAGCCGCGGCCTTGACCATCGCGTACTCACCACTAACGTGGTAGGCGGCGACGGGAAGATCAAACTCGTCCCGAAGCCGGCTGATGATATCAAGATAGGCCACCGCCGGCTTGACCATGAGGATATCGGCGCCCTCCTCCACGTCGAGGGTGGCCTCGCGCATGGCCTCGCGGCTATTGGCCGGGTCCATCTGGTAACCACGGCGGTCACCCTCCTGGGGGGCGCACTCGGCCGCGTCGCGGAAGGGACCATAAAAGGCGGAGGCGTACTTAACCGCGTATGACATTATCGGAATATCAGTGAAATTATTCTCATCAAGGGCAGCGCGAATCTCGCCAACCCGACCGTCCATCATGTCACTTGGCGCGACCATATCGGCCCCGGCCTTCGCGTGGGACAGGGCGGTCTCGGCCAAAACCTCGAGGGTGGAATCATTATCGACCATACCATCGAGAATGATTCCGCAATGACCGTGGTCGGTGTACTCGCACAGGCAGACGTCGGTTGAGACCATCATCTCCGGGACCCTGTTCTTGATCTCCTTTATCGCCCGCTGAATAATCCCGTTTTTTGCGTGGGCCCCGGAACCCATGGGGTCCTTTTTCTCCGGCAGCCCGAAAAGGATCACATGGTTCACCCCGAGGCCAAGACAGTCCTTTACTTCGGCACCCAACTGGTCAACCGACATCCGGAATACCCCGGGCATGGAAGGCACCTCCTCGCGCACACCCTTGCCGGGCATGACAAAGAGGGGATAAATAAGGTTGGCGGCGGAGATGGAGGTCTCACGGATCAGGGACCGCATGGCCTCGTTTCGCCGCAGACGGCGGGGACGATAATCGGGAAATAACATTTTACGCTCCTGTTCCAGGGTTCACGGTTCAACTATTGTAAAGGAATAGCGGCTGTGGATTTAAGGTTCGGAGGGCAGCGGGTCAACGCTACAAAATAAACCGGCGCGGGCCGCAGGAAACCGTAGGCCCGCCCCATGCAATTACCTCCTTTTGCACCTCTGCCTTTTTTACTTTCGCCTTCCCGGCGCGTCCGGAATCGCGCTGTGACTAAAACTCTTCCGCACCAGATCATTAATGAAAGCGGCAGGGTCTTCCACCGCCCGATGATCAAGAACAAGGCGATGCATCTGTTTCTTGCGGGTCAGAAGACTTATTCCATGGCCCATGTCAGCGGCCATGGAATAGCATATTTCAACGGCACGGTCATTCCTGAACCCGGCCTTGACCATAATCGCGTCAATGGCCGCGTCGCTGAGTTCGACCTTGATATCATCAGGGAAAGACACAGACACGCACTCTTTGACCTCTTTTACCAGAGCGACGATCTTATCACAAACATAACGGGGGTCGTAATTTTTTTCCTGGCATCGACGGGCCACCAGCCGCAGTCTCTCCCTGCCGGCAGCGATACCCAAACCGGCAAAATAATCGCCAAAACGACTGGAGATAAATTCAAACAGGCTCTCAATCTCAATCCCGGCCAGTTCCCAATAGCGCTCCGCCTGGGCCGCGGCAAAATCGGGGTCGGTAAAGAAACGCTCCAGCACCTTTGCCGGGGCGCGAACCAGATCTTCAGAAACGACAAGGGCGGTAAAACCAGAGGAGGGTAGCCGGCGTTCAAAGGGGAGAAGAATACGTTCGAGGATACTCACCAGCCCTCTGGCCCCGGTGCGTTCTTCCCTGGCCACGGCCGCGATCCGGATCAGGGCCTCATCTTCAAAGGCAATCCTGATGCCGTAAGCGAGAAAATCCTGTTTCTTCGCCACCACCACCGCACTGGTAGGACTGCGGAGGATCTGATACAGATCATCCGCGCCAAGATCATCAAGAACCGCCACCACCGGCAGCCGGCCGACAAACTCGGTTTCAAAACCAAATTCTATCAGATCCTCAGCCCTGACTCCGGCGAGGACGCCGCTGTCGGGACGACGGGGCCGGACCGGACTCTCAAAGCCCATGGCCGAAGGATTGACCCGACGGGAAATAATTTCCTCAAGACCACTGAAGGCACCGCTGACGATAAAGAGGATATTACGGGTATTCACCGTCTGGCGTTTGCGCTTGCCGTGGGTACGATAATATTCCATCGCCTCAAGCTGGGAAATGGGATCATGAGGGACCTTGAGGTCGACATCGGTCTCCTCCATGGGCTTCAACAGGGCCCGCTGTACCCCGGCGCGGCTGACATCATGGCCACGAAGGTCATTGCCGGCGGCAATCTTGTCAATCTCGTCGACATAAACGATACCGTACGAGGCAAGATCGAGATCACCGTCAGCTTCCCGGGCGAGATCTCGGATCAGATCCTCGACATCACCGCCGACATAACCGGTCTCGCTGAACTTGGTCGCGTCGCCCTTGACAAAGGGAACCCCGATCCGGGCGGCAATCAACTTGACCAGATAGGTCTTGCCAACCCCGGTGGGACCGATGAGAAGGACATTGCTCTTTATCTGACCCGGCCCCCGGGGTTCCTCTTCCTCCTCCCGGGCCTGGCGAACGCGGTTGAAATGGGTGCAGATCTTGGTCGCCAGCACCTCTTTCGCGTGGGCCTGGCCGACCACGTATTCGTCAAGATAGGCGATCAACTCATCAGGGCGGAGACGGAAATCAATTTTCCTCTTCTCCTCTGCCCCTTCCACCCGGTCATCGTCGTCAGTGACGGCGGGCCGGGCCTCGGGAAAGACTCCGGCCGAAATAATCTTGACCTGACCGCCGTATTTATCGCTCAGGTATTTACTGATCTCCTTTTCCAGCTCTTTCTGGTCCGGGACGGTGGTATTATCGTCACTCATCTGATACTCCATGTTGCTTTCACACCTCTTTTTTCTGAATCCGTGACGGCTTCGCGCCGCCTTTTTTACTTCTGCGCCTGATTCAGCGCCGCCCTGCGGCGGCATCCGGTAACAAATTCAGGTTTTGTTTACCGACGGGGCCGGGACCATATCAAAACCTTTTAATTTACGGTGGAGATGACTACGCTCGACCCCGATCTCCTCGGCGGTCTTGGAAACATTGCCGTCATTGGCCGCAAGCCGGACGCGGAGGTACTCGCGCTCAAATTCCCGGCGCGCGTCCTTGAAATCCATGATTCCCATGGCCGGAATCGGCGGCATATCCCCCCCGACGTTGTTCATTACCGGCCGCAGAAGCATGGACACCGTGGCCCGGTCAATCGTATCATCCCGGGTCATGATCACCGCCCGCTCAACAAAATTCTTCAATTCCCGGACATTCCCGGGCCAGGAATGCTGCATCATCAATTCAAGGGCGGCATCCTCAAAACAACGGTCGCCGAATCCCTTGCGACCGAGATGAACAAGGAAGGCGTCAACCAACTGCGGCAGATCAACCAGCCGCTGCCGCAGGGGCGGAACCTCAATCGGGACCACGTTCAAACGGTAAAAAAGATCGGCGCGGAAATTACCCTTCTCGATCTCCTCCTCCAGATTCTTATTGGTCGCCGCCAGAACCCGGACGTCGACGCTGATGGTCCGGCTGCCGCCGACCCGTTCAAAATTCTGTTCCTGGAGAATCCGGAGGATCTTGGCCTGGGTCTTGAGGCTCATATCGCCGATCTCATCCAGGAACAACATCCCGCCGTTGGCAAGATCAAATTTCCCCCGTTTCCTGGCCGCGGCCCCGGTAAAGGCACCCTTTTCATGGCCGAACAACTCGCTTTCGATCAGCTCCTCGGGTATAGCGGCGCAATTCACCTCGATCATCGGTTTTTCGGCGCAGACTGAGATACGATGGATGGACTGGGCCACCACCTCCTTTCCGGTCCCGTGTTCACCACGAATCAGCACCCAGGCCTGGGTCGGGGCTACCATCTCGATCTGTTTCTTCAACTCCCTGATCACCGGCGCGTCGCCCACCAGCTCCGGTTTTTTCTTTTCCTTGGTCCGAAGGATGACATTTTCCTCCTCAAGACGGGACAGGCGCAAACCATTGTTGACCGCGACCACGATCTTGTCATAGGACGGAGGCTTTTCGATAAAATCATAGGCCCCCATCCGGGTGGCCTTGACCGCGGTCTCAATGTTACCGTGGCCGGAAACCATAATCACCGGCAGGCGGGGATAATCGGCCCGAATCCGTTCAAGGGCGGCCATGCCGTCCATCCCCGGCATCCAGATATCAAGGAGGACCAGATCAATCTCCTCCTGTTCCAGCACCGCCAGCCCGGCCTCGGCCCCGTCAGCGCACACCGGGGCAAAGCCCTCGTCCGACAGGATCCCGGCCAGGGCCTCGCGGATACTCATCTCGTCGTCAATCACCAGAATACGTTTCGCCATCATTTACCCCTGTCGCATATCCACCGGCAACTCAATAATAAACAGTGCCCCCTCGGGATGATTGTCTTTCACCCGGATAGTGCCGTCATGATCATTAATGATTGTACTGGCAATAGCAAGCCCCAGACCCGATCCCCCCTTTTTGGTGGAAAAATATGGTTCAAAGAGACGGGCCTTGTCCTCATCGCTGATCCCCGGGCCGTTGTCAGCGACCTCAATAACCATTGAGCCACTGTCAAGATGAACCGCAACCCCGATCTCGCCGGCGCCGACCACGGCCACCGCGTTGTCGAGAAGGTTTATCAGTACCCGTCGCATCTGGGTAAAATCAAATGAGAATTGCGGCAGATCACGATCAAGGTCCAGACTGAAGCTGATCTCCTTATGGGCCTCACGGTAAAGTACCATGACCTCCCGCGCCAGGTCGGCAAAATCATTGTTCTCCTTGTTAATCCCGGGCATCCTGGCAAAAGTGGAGAATTCGGCCACCAGCCGTTTGAGTTCCTCGACCTGATTGATAATGGTCATGGTGCAGGAGTCAAAAACCTCGCCCTCGCCGGCGAGACGGTCGAGATAACGCTTGCGCAGCCGCTGGGCTGAAAGCTGTACCGGAGTCAAGGGGTTCTTTACCTCATGGGCGATCCGCCGCGCCACCTCACGCCAGGCCGCCATCCGCTGCATCTTCTCGATCTCGGTAAGGTTGTCAAACACCAGTACCACCCCAAGTTCGGCCCCGGACTTGTCCTTCAACCGGGTAAAAGTGACCCGGAGATAAAACGAATCATTACGCAGGCTCAGGCGTATTGAACGCTGGATCGAGTCCAGTCCGGAGCGGGATAGTTCGGTGAAAAAGCCGTCCATTATCTCACGATGCTCCGGCTCCAGGACCTCGCGATAATCCTTGCCCACGATCATCTCGCTCCTGATTTTAAGCAGGGTCTCGGCAAAGGAATTGATGGTGGTTATCCGTCCGTCCGGATCCATGGATATCACCCCGGCGGCAATATTCTGCAATATGGTCTCCATGTACTGCCGCCGTTCCTCAAGCTGCTGCTTGCTGGTCAGGAGATCACGGGTCATCCGGTTAAAGGAATCGACCAGGGTTCCCATTTCATCGCCGCTGTCACGGCTCAAGACAAAATCAAGATCCCCCCCGGCCACCCGCTGGGTCGCCCGCGCCAGTTTGGAAATCGGACCGGTAAGACCGCGGGCGACATAAAAGCCGAACCATACCGCGGCAAAGACGATAAGCAGGGTAATAATCAGGAGCATGACCAGAAGGCTGGTCTTGATCGGGTTCTTGAGCAGCATCAATTGCCGGTAACCCTCAAGGCCGCCGGAGATAACCTCCATGCTTGCCAGCTGCTTTTTCGGGATCAGAAACGAGGTAACCAGAACCCGGTTCGCGCCCGCGCCCGGGGTATCGGGCTTAAGCGCCACTGCGCCACGGACAAGCTCACCAGCGGCAACCGACTGAATGGTCACCAGGTCACGTTCCCCGTCCAAGGCCTTACGGAATATGTCCGGCGGCAGGGATGGAATCTCCTTGATTTTCATCCCGCCGGTAAAAACCCGCGCCAGCGGTGTCCTCTGGTCGGAATAGAGTTCAAGTCCGGCAAGGCCGTGACTCCTGGCGATATCGTTTAAAAAAACATCAAGGTTATTGGCAATCAGATCCTGATACATCGACGATGCCAGACGGTCGGCGGTTGCTTCCCCCTGGGTTCGGACCTGATTCCGGGCCCGGTCGTATACCGTGCGTGCCATATCAAGTGATTCCTGCAGGGACTGCTCGACCTTACTGTTGAACCAGTAATCCATACTGGTGGAAACAAATTGCAGGGAGATAAAAAACAGCAACACTGTGGGGATAAGCGAAAGCGAGATAAAGGAAAGCACCAGTTTGGTCTTGAGTCTGGTCCCGAGGATGCGGCGTTTACGTTCAAAGACCAGCTGCACCAGGTTACGCAGGACCAGAAAAACCATCAACAGAAGAAGAAGGACGTTCAGGTTGATGAGGACAAAAACGAGAACGTTACCACTGACCGGAAACGGTATCGCTCCTAATTGAAAGACCTTGGTCTCAGCAAAGGTAAGGAGGTGAATGAGAAGGAAACAGAAAAAAATGATCCACCAGATCCGCCGCCGCTTACGCCGATCGTGCTGAATGAAAAATTTCTGGGTCATTTCAGGATCAATAACGGAATTTGACATGACCCCAGTCCGTTTTAAGATCCCATACTCCCCAGAAGGGAATAAGGTAGTGAAAATAGAGGGGCAGAGTCGCCCGCTCCAACCTGGCCTTAACCCAGACCGCGTAAGTCTCGCCGCGTTTAAGCCCGGAAAGGCCCAGCACCTTTACCCCGTCAATACCGACCATTACCTCCCGGGCCCGGGCAAAGGTCTTTACCACCACCGTCCGCCCCCCCTCCTCGCCGAGGGTAACCCGGTATTCATCCTTGAGATTGTCATAGGTCAGTTGATGGTCAAAAGAGATATTTATCAGTTCCCGGTCCGGCCAGTCACGCACCTCACGCAGCAATTTGACCTCAAAGGTAAAAGACGCGGGAATGCCGTTCTTTATCGCCTTCTCCATCTCAGGGGAAATAGCGTTTTCCACCCGACCGTAGAGGATCAGGTTCGTACTGGAATTGGCGGCGACCAGATCAACCAGGCTCGGTTTCACCTTTACCGCTCCGGCAACGCCGACGGAAATAAAAAAAACCAGCAGGGATACGGCCAGTAAAAACGGCAGTGAAAATCCGTCTCCCTTCCTGCCTGTACTCTGTCGCATGTTCATCATCCAGAAATTGAAATCCCGCCTGTTATTCCGGCAACGAGGGGCGAAAAGGTCCGGGAATCCCGGGCGCATACCGGAATCGCGTCAAGATCCCGAACCATTACAGCCTTATCTTTTTCCGCGATCAGGTCAATCTTATTCAATACCCGCAACAGCGGAATCCGGTCGAGATCCAGGTCGCGGAGAATATTCTCCACCGCCCTGACCTGTTCGACCATCGCCGGATTTGAGCCGTCGATGATATGAACCAGAAGATCGGAATCGCCCAACTCCTCAAGGGTGGCCTTGAAGGCCTGTACCAGGTCCCCGGGCAGACGACTGATAAAACCGACGGTATCGCTGATGACCACTTCGATATCCCGGGGGAAACGCAGACGGCGGGTGGTGGGATCAAGGGTGGCAAATAATTTGTCCTCGGCCGTGACCGTGCTGCCGGTGAGGGTATTGAGCAGGGTCGACTTACCGGCGTTGGTGTAACCAACCAGCGAGATGACCGGAAGATTGTTCTGCCGTCGCCGTCCGCGACGCTGATAACGTTGCCGCGACACCTTCGAAAGCCTCTCGGAAAGCATGGCCAGGCGGCCCTTGATCCGACGGCGGTCGATCTCGAGTTTTGTTTCCCCCGGCCCACGGGCACCGATACCGCCGGTGAGCCGCGACAGGGCGTCATCCCGGCTTGAAAGCCGCGGCATGAGATATTTCAGCTGCGCCATTTCCACCTGCAATTTCCCTTCCCGGCTCATGGCCCGGGCGGCGAAGATATCAAGGATAAGCTGAGTCCGATCTATGACCCGCATATCGGTATGGTCGGTGATCGAGCGCACCTGGGAGGGATTTAATTCCTGATCAAAGATCAGAAGATTGGCGTCATGCTGCAGAGCGATGAGCATGATCTCGCCGAGTTTGCCCCGGCCCATGATCAGACGAGGGTTGACCCGCCGACGACGCTGGAACAGCCGGTCAACCACCTCGACCCCGGCGCTGCGGGCAAGCTCGCCCAATTCCACCAGAGATCTCTCAGCCTGGCCACGACTTTCAGTGCCGACCCTGAGAAGAATGGCGCGGTCACCGGTCCGCGCCTCATGCCCGGCCCCGCCCCGGCGGGCAAACTCCTGTTCAAGGGCGGCGGTATTCAAGAGAAAGTCAGGTTCAAGACCGGCCGGATGCAACGGCGGCAGAACAGCCCAGGGATCCGTGCCAACAGCGGCGGGAAGGATATGGGCCCGGTGGATGAGAACCGGGTAACCACCGGAATCAACGGTGATCGCGGCCATGAGGTCAAGCCGGAGACAGGCGAGGTCCATGAGGTCATCCCGGCTCAGCGGTTCCGCCGCCAGATGGGTATGGACACAACGCAAACCCTTGAGACGGGCCCCGGCGGCCCGTACCTGCGGCAGGGCTGGAATCATTATGCCGTGCCGGTCACCGACCACCACCATCGCCACCCGACCGGCACGATCAATAAGCAGACCGACCTGACGCCCGATTTCCCTGGAAACGACGCCAAGTTCCCGGGCCGATTCCGCGGTGATGACATATTCGGGCGCGACCTTTTTGGTCCCCAGACGCTCAAGACGTTTGAGCTGGGCCGTTTTCAACCCGGCGATATTCCCCCGCGGCCGGGCCATTATCCATCCCCGCCGATCACGATCCCCCGCCCCGGAGAACCCGCTTGTCCCCCACCCGCAGGGTAATCTTTTCCCGATCGAAATACTCCAGCAGGGGGATGGAAAATTTACGCGACAGCCCGGTCAGGCCCTTGAACCCCTGGGCATCAATATCACCGTGTTTATTGATATGAGCGACAAGATCCTCCCTGAGAGAGGCGATGGCCGCGGCACTGAAATACAGGTCAACACTAACTTTTACCAGGACCCGGTCATCAATCAGGATCCCGACAAGACCCATGATCTCATCACGACCGGCGTCGATCCGGGCGACGACCTCGTTGATGGTGGGGACCTTTAGTCCGGCCTCGCCGTAGGCGGCGATAATCTCGTCCCTGATCGCGGTATCATCACGGTTAAGGGCGACCTTGAACCGCGGCAGCCGCACCAGGGCCCCGTCGCTTACGATCTTCCCGCCCTTCTCAAGTTCATTGCAGAGACGGTTGAAAAGCCGCTGTTCTCCCTCTCCCAAGAGGCGGGAGCGCAATTCCTCCCTGCCGGCCCCCTGTTTTACCGGATTTTTCGCGTGAAAATCGGCTATCAAATCCAGGAGCCGGACCTGGAGATCTTCATAGACCTCAACCGCGATCATCCTCCGGCTATCTGGTTCAACCACGATGATCTTACGGGCCGCGACCGCCGGGTCAATGAGTTTTTCAAGCCGGCGGCCAAAGACGGCGCAGCGGACCTCAAGCTCATGAAAACCAACCCCCCGGCGGCCGCTTTCGCGCAGATGCTGGATGGCGAACTCAAGCCGGTTCTCGCTGCGATAGACCGCAAAGGTCCCCTGGTTTATCTCTTTATATCGCCGCCTCTTCGGCGGCAGACTGTTCAGGACCACCCCGCCGCCGATGGTGGTAACCGGCGAATAACGGCGGATGACGAAGTGGTCGCCGGGCCAGACCGCGGCCCGGGTCTCAAGGTTAAGCTGAACATCGGCCGTGTCCCCGGGGAAGAGCTCGTCCCGGTCAAGGAGAATGACCCGGGCCATGATCTCGGCGGTACCCAGGTGAAGACGGACCCGGGTCCGATTCTTGATTGGCTTGGTATTAGCGGAAAGATAATTCATTTCCACGTCGAGAAGCCAGGATGGCAGAAGACAGCCGGCCGTGGCCAGTACCTCTCCACGGTGAATTTCCTCCTTGTCCATCCCCTGAATATTTATGGCGGTCCGATGACCGGCCTCAGCCGCCTCAACGCTGCGGGAATGAAATTGAATCCCGCGGATACGGCCTTTTTTTCCCTCGGGATAGATGACGATCTCATCGGTGACCGCGATCCGCCCGGAAATGGCAGTGCCGGTAACCACCGCCCCGAACCCCTTGATACTGAAAATCCGGTCCACCGGAAGACGGAAGGGACCGGTGGCGGCGAAAAAATCGCTGTCAGCCACCAACCGGTCGATGGCGGCGACCACCTGGTCGCGGCCGGAGTTATCAACCGCGGAAAACTCCACCATTGGCGCGGATTCTAAAAAAGTGTCGCGGAAAAAATCGCCGATATCCTCACGGACCATTTCCAGCCATTCCGGCTCGACGAGATCGGTCTTGGTGAGGACAACAAGCCCCTTTCTGATCCCGAGCAGACGACAGATCTCAAAGTGTTCCCGGGTCTGGGGCATTACCCCCTCGTCGGCGGCAATGACAAAAGCGACCAGATCCACCCCGGCGGCTCCGGCCACCATATTGCGGACAAAACGCTCGTGTCCCGGGACATCGACAATGCCGAGACGGTGGCCGCAGGGGAGGTCAAGATGGGCGAAACCGAGCTCAATCGTGATTCCCCTGGCCTTTTCCTCCTTCAGACGATCGGTGTCGACTCCGGTCAGGGCCCGGACCAGTGAGGTCTTACCGTGATCCACGTGGCCGGCGGTGCCTAATACCAGTTCACGCATGGGTCAGAATAACCCGCCGGTAATAAAGGGGTTTTCCCGTTTCTCAGCCCCGATGGTCGAGGAAAGGCCGCCATAGCCATGGCCGGGCCAGACCCGGGTATCATCAGGCAGAGTCATAAGCCTACTGGTGATCGCCTCCTGCATCTGCCGGGCGTCGCCGCCGGGAAAATCGGTGCGCCCGACCCCGCCGACAAAGAGGGTATCGCCACTGAAAAGGTCGGGCCTACGATAAAGACAGATCCCGCCGGGGGTATGGCCCGGGGTGTGAATAACCTCAAACTCAAGGCCGCCGAGTCTCAGCACCTCGCCTTCGGCGACCAGGATATCGGCGGGCGGCGAGGATTCAAGACCCAGCATGGAGAAATAACTGCCCACTTCAGGGCGATCAAAAAAGGCGGCGTCATCCCTGTGAAGAACAATGGCGGCACCGGTAGCATCCTTAAGCCGACGATTACCACAGACATGATCCGGATGACCGTGAGTGTTGACGATATACTTGAGCTTTACCCCTTTATCGGCAATAAGAGTGAGGATTCGCGCCTCGTCGCCGCCGGGGTCGATCACCATGGCCTCCCTGCTATCTTCATCGGCAACGAGATAGCAGCAGACGGACATCTGACCGACGGTCAACTGTTCAAGAATCATAAAATCCTCCGTCAGGACGATGACGGACAAGAGCCGCCGGAGCATGAAGCGCTGCTGGCGCAGGCGGAGCAGGCCTCCTCGCCCATGGGCGGAGACGCCGGGGCCGAGGCCGCCTGCTTTTCAACATTATCAACCACGGCGGCAAAGGCGGCGACCGCGGGACTGTCGCCTCCCGCGGCAAGGTAGGGAGCGCCGTCATCACCGCCGGAGACCACCATGGGGTCAACCGGAATCGCGCCGAGAAACGCCACGGCGAAATCAGCCGCCATTCTCTCGCCGCCGCCGCTCTTGAACAGGTCAACCGTTTCGTGGCAATGGGGGCAGACAAAACCGCTCATATTCTCAAATACCCCGAGAACCTGAAGATTGACATGCTTGCAGAAGTTAAGCGATTTGCGGACATCGGCAAGCGATATTTCCTGGGGAGTGGTGACCACCAGGGCCATGGCGTCCTTGATGGTCGAGGCCACGGTCATCGGCTCATCGCCGGTGCCGGGGGGAGAATCGATGATCAGGTAATCAAGATCACCCCAGTTAATGTCGGCGATAAACTGCCGGATGGCCTGATTCTTCATGGGCCCCCGCCAGATCACGGTATCGTCACGGTTTTCCATCATATACTCAAGGGATATGACCTTGAGATTATCATTATAACGCATGGGCGGCACCAGGCCGTCCTCCTTTTCCGTTACCTCGGAAATACACTGGGTCAGCCCCAGCATCCGGCTGATATCAGGGCCGTGAAGGTCAACATCCATGAGTCCGACCCGGTAACCGCGGTTGGCCAGGGAAAGGGCCAGGTTGGTGGACACGGTACTCTTGCCGACTCCGCCCTTGCCGCTCATAACCAGGATCTTGTGACGAATCCGGCCAAGGGATGATTCTATCGCCAGATCCTGACGGGCAATAACAGCGTCGGCGCCGCCGCAGGCCGAAGCCTTGCCGTCGCCGCAGGAACTGCTTGAACACTTGCTCATTTCTTTTCTACCTCCAAAAATTTTCTGCGCTTTTTAATTTTGCTCATTCCTTGGCCTCGGACAAAAATCATCATCTTTCAAGACACCCTTAACAGACTGTTGAAAAAGCCGTCCTGGCTTTTTCAACCCGGCAAAATCGGCGGCGCGGCCATGCACCGCGACCAGCCCATTTTTCACCGAGCTGTTAACTATAAAATCATTTTCATTGCTGACGGTATTAAAAATAATCCTGAATCCGTGAGGATCCGGAAACAAACCTGATACCGAGACGGCTATAACCTTCGCAGATTACCCAGGTACCAGATTCATGTGTTAATACATACCTGATTACGACCCCGTTTTTTAGCCCGGTAGAGAGCCTGGTCCGCCTTTTTCATCGCTGCGGCCGTAGTTTCACCGCCAACAGCCCCGGCAAGACCGATGCTTATCGTCAGCCCGACCTGGCGGCCACCGCCACGCCGCGCCCACCAGCCGCCGCCGTTTTTTCTTATCCCCCGGACAGTAAAGCCCTCATCTTCCACCCGCTGCCGCAAACGCTCAAGCCGGGGTTCAACCCGGTCGTATCTCCTCCCGGGAAAGACAATGGCAAACTCCTCGCCACCGTAACGGAAGGGACGACCGCCACCGCCGACGGCGGCGATCAGGGACGCGACCTTGGCCAGGACCTGGTCGCCGACGTCATGACCAAAACGATCATTGAACTTTTTGAAGAAATCAATGTCAACCATGGCCACCGCATAAGGCGGCCGCAGACGGCGAAGAAAATCATCCATGGCCCGCCGGGCCGCAAGGCCGGTGAGACGGTCACGAAAGGCAAGGTCATAGGCGGCCTCAAGACAGACGGTAAACAAAAGCAACGGCCCCATTAAGTAAAGGACATACTCCGGCATCACAAGCACTTTTTCATCCACCAGGGCCAGGATCATCGCCGCCATAATCCAGAACAACCCGGCGCTCTCGACATCGTCACGCCGAAACGCACGCCACAGGAGGAACAGGGCCGCGAGCGCCATAGCCCCGACCGCTATCGTATCCGCGGAAAAATCCGTTGTTGCCAAACCCCGCCTTACCGCGACCACGATCCCGGCATCACCTGTAACCAGAAAGGCACACAGGGGGAACTGGGCGAACATGAGCCCGAGACGCACAACGGTATCAATGGCCATGGTTTTTCGCGCCGGCATCAACGAAAAAATCAGCAGATCAATGCCGATAACAAGAAACATCCCGGAAAACTGCACCGATCCGGGATGCAGAGCAACCCAGGACAAGGCCATCAACAACAGTATTTCAGCGTAAAAGAGACGCACCAGCCCAAAACGCAGGGAAAGAATAACAACAAGGAAGGCAAGCAGCAACGGGGCAACAAGACGGATAACCGGCAGCCAGTAAATGGATACCGGGAGAGAAAAAAACCACAGGAGGAGGAACAAGGTTATCCCCCCGGGGCCGAACAGCCCCGCCAACCTCCTTAACGTTACGGCGAACATGAGGTGTCCCTAACGGTCAACCCCGCTCAGAAAATCACGGGCGTAGGGATCGCCCTTCCGGGCGGCCTGAATGTAATAATTCCTGGCCCGGCCGGGGTTTGCGCTTCCCCCAAGGCCGACTTCTTCAAAATAACCGAGGAAAAAAAGGGCGTGGGCGCTGCCTTGTTTCGCCGCCTGGCCAAGCCAGCGACGCGCGGAATTCCGGTTCATGGCAATTCCCCTGCCGGTTACATAGGCGACCCCGAGCCTTAAAGCACTGTTATTATCGCCGGCGGCCGCGGCCCTGGTGTACCATGTCACTGCCGTAGCCGGATCTTTCCTGACCCCGAGGCCCTCTTCACTGGCAAGGCCAAGGTAATACTGGGCCGCGACATGCCCCTTGGCCGCCGCTTTTTCATAAAGCGCCAGGGCCTTTTTATTTGAGGCCGCGACCCCGTTGCCGGTAGCATAGGCCCGGGCCAGGCGATACTGGGCCTCAACCTCACCCTGGGCCGCTGCCAGCCTGAACCACTTGACCGCCTCGGCATGATTCTCCTTGACGTTGCGACCAAGATCATACATCAGCCCCAGACGATACTGGGCGCCCGGATGGCCCTTGCTTGCCGCCTGATGAAACCATTTCATCGCCCGGGCCGCGCTTTTGGGAACGCCCCGGCCCTCATAAAAGGCCTCGCCGAGAGAATAGGCGGCAACAACCACGCCCTTGGCAAATGCCTTGTTAAACAAGGCCACCGCGGCGGCCGGGGCCTTCGCCACCCCGTTTCCATCCATGAGCATCAGGGCGTATTTATACTGGGCCATGGCACTGCCGCCATCAGCGGCCCGCTTGAACCATTTGGCGGCCCGGCGGGGTTTTTTGGGCAGACCGTTGCCGGTAAGATACATATTGGCGACATTATACTGCGCCTTTACGTTGCCCCGCTGGGCCGCGTTCAGAAACCATCCGGCCGCCTTTCTCCGATTTACGCCCACCCCCCGGCCCTCGCTGTAGATAACCGCGAGTTCATACATAACCTGGGAGACCCCTCTGACCCCGGCGGCCTCAAGCCATTTAACCGCGGTGGCCATATTCTTTTTCACCCCAATCCCGTCGCGATAGCTTATCCCGAGACGATACATGGCCATGGGATGCCCCTGGGCGGCGGCGCGGCCATACCATTCCGCCGCGTCAACCGGCGACGCCTTCACCCCCATGCCCTTCTCATATCCCTCGGCAAGGCGATACTGTGATTCCGGATCTCCCTGTTCCGCCGCCTTACGATACCAGCGCATGGCGTCATGCATACTCTTTCTTATGCCTTTCCCCTGGGAGTAAAGGCGGGCAAGTTGGAACTGGGCCCCGACCTTACCCTGAGCCGCCGCCTTTTTCAGCCACCTCACCGCCCGGGTAAAGTTCTTTTCCACCCCCTTGCCGCCTTTCAGGTAAAGGATGGCAAGACTGTACTGGGCCTTGAGGTTTCCCTCCTCGGCGGCCTTCTTTGCCCAGCGCAGGGAATCGGCGTCAAGTTCCCCCTGGCTTGCGGCGACGAATTTTTTCTCAAGCTTCGCCTTGGCCCGGGCATAGCCCTGGGCCGCGGCCTTGCCCCACCACTCGGCGGCGGCGGCGTCATCCTGTTTTACCCCGTCGCCAAAGGCATAACTGAGGCCCAGGAGATACTGGGCCTCAGGGTCCCCTTTCCTGGCCGCGGTCGTAAACCACTTTATCGCCTGTTTACTGTCTTTCCCGACTCCGCGACCTTCGCTGTACATACTCCCGAGACGGACCATGGCCCCGATATTACCTCCCGCGGCCGCCAGGGTGTACAGGCGTATGGCCTCGGAAGGATTTTCCTTAACCCGGTCATTGCCGTTCTCAAGCCTCGCCGCCATGGCGGCAAGATACTCCGGCCCCGCCACCGCCGGGGTCTGCCAGACGGTTAGGGAGCCGTCCATGCCACCGGCGGCAATCATCTTGTTATCAGGGCTCAGGGCAATCCGATTCAACTCGACCTTGGGAAGGTCATGGTAATCAATAAGCTTGAAGGTATCGGCCCGCCATAACAGGGCGACTCCCTTCTGACCGGCAACGGCAACATACTTTCCGTCGGCGCTGTAGGCCATATCCATGACATCACCCCACCACCATTTCCGCGAGGACATCTCCTGTTTACCGCTGGCGGCGTCCCACAGGATCAAACTGCCGTCACGACCACCGGAAAGAATTTTTTTGCCGTCCGGGGACCAGGCCACCGCGTTAACCCAATCGGAATGTCCCTTAAGGGAGAGTTCCGCCTTTTCCCGGTCAAGATCAAACACCTGAGCCAGGTTACTCCAGCTCTCTCCGGCAACGACCCTGTCCCCATCAGGAGAAAAGGCCAGGTCAAGAATATCGTTCTTCCTGACATCAACCTCTGCGATCTGCCGACCGCCGCGGACACGCCAGAGACGGACGCTATCATCTTCACTGCCGGAAACTATAGTCTTACCGTCAGGGGAAAAGGCCAGGGCCGTAATCCGGCGTTTATGGCCGCGCATGGTCTCTTCGACCTTGCCCTTGTCGACGTTCCACAGGTCAATAACAAATTCCCGTCCCCTGGCGCGGACGCCACAGGCGAGAAAGCCCCCCCGCGATGACCAGGCAAGGGAATTAACGCTTTCATATTCTCCAAGGCTCTTGACCTTGGCGCCGTCGCTACTCTTCCAGATATTAATATGACCGTCTTCACCGGCGGTGGCGATAAGTGATGAATCAGGAGAAAAGACGAGCCCGACCACCACCCCTTTCTGCGCCCCGATCCGGAACAGGCGGGAAACATCCGTGGAATCAGCGGCTGCCGCCGGAATGCTGAAAGTAAAGAAAAAAACCGTAGCCACCAGGGCCATAGTTACCGCAGGATACGCTCGGAATACCGAAAAAAAACGCCGCATTCGCATCTTTGCATTTCTCCCGATTTCATTTATCATAAACTGTAAAAAAAACCATCCTGGCTTTTAAAACTGCCGCATGGATAAAACAAGTCTCATCCATGCGCCGCGACCAGTCCGTTTTTCAACGGACTGGTAGACTTTCCGACAGATTCAACCAACCCGTAACCCTACAACCACAATTACCGTTTATTACGAAATAAATAAATACTTTATAAAACAAAATCAATCATATACAAAATCAACCGTAATAACAATCCCGGCACTCGACCATGATCCATGGTCAAGTAAAACGACCTTGCCTGGTGATACAAGGGGTTCGCTCACAGATATACAATTATCTGAACCCCTTAGCAGCCCGTTGAAAAACGGGCTGGTAGCGGCTGATGTCCGCGCCGCCGATTTCACCGGTTTGAAAAAACCGGTGAAATCGAGAGGTTGGATGAAACTTGTTTTATCCAACCGGCGGTTGTAAAAGGCAGGACGGCTTTTTCAACACTCTGTTAGAGGTTTTTATCTCATTCGCCATTCATGCGGTGGATTTTAGTTGGCAGAGCGCATGACAAATCCCCTCTGTCCACTTTTAAATCACCAGGTTTCCTGCTATAAAGGATATCGTACCGTTAACAACGGTAATCGGTAGACGCATACCGCCCTGTCGGAATGCGTTCCGTACCGCGGGCGCACAAAAAACAAGGAGGAAAATGATGAGAAGGAACCTTATTATTCTAATGACCATGGCAATCTGCGCGGCCTTTTTCATGCCGACGCCGGCAAACGCCGCCAAAAAAAGGCTGCGATACTCGATAACCGTAAGCAAATTTGAAAATCGCTCAAACTGGCACGGCCAGTGGGACCTGGGCGATGCCTGGGGCGCGGTCCTGACCGACAGCCTGCAGCAGACCGGCAAATTCATCGTTCTCGGGGAAAGCGATATGCGCAATGCGGCGATGAAAGAGCAGGATTTCGCCATGAGCGGCCGCGCCGCCGGGGGGGGGAGAAAAGTCGCCACCGGACAGATGACCCCGGGACAGCTCCTGGTAAAGGGCGAAATCGTCCACTTTTCCCAGGCCACCTCGGGCGGTGGCGGCGGATTGAGCTTCAAAGGGTTCCGCCTTGGCGCCAAGGGCAGCACCGCCGAGATAGACGTGGTCATGTATATCATCGACTCCACCACCGGCCAGGTGGTCGCGTCCAAACGGATCAGCGGCAAGATCAAAAAACGGGGCCTCTCGCTTGGCTACAGCCATAACGGCTTTGGCGGCGATATCGGCGGGTTCAAAAAGACCAGCGCCGGAAAGGCGATGGAAAAGGCGGTGGACAAGGGGGTAAAATTTCTGGTAGCCAAACTCGAAGAAATCCCCTGGACCGGTTCGGTTATCCTCAGCAAGGGGAGCAAGGTCTATATCAACCGGGGCGAACGCGAAGGCGTGAGCGTCGGCGACAAATTCGAGGTCGGGGAGTCCACGGTCCTGCGTGATCCCGATACCGGCGAAGTTCTGGATGAGAGCATTGAGAAAATGGGGGTGGTCGAGGTTGTCAAGGCCAAGAAAAAACTCTCAATATGCAAGGTGGTTTCCGGCGGCGGCATCACCAAGGGAATGACGGTAAAACCGGTGGGGGGAAACAGTTGAAACCATGGGAGAAAATCGCGGGACTGACCGCATTGATACTGTGCCTCACCGCTTTTGTCGCCCTCCTTTCTCCACCGCCGGTCACGGCGGCGGAGAGCAAGGAGATAATCGCCACCGGCATGGGCAGCGGCAACAAGGCCAGGGCCCGGGACGAAGCGATCAACGACGCTCTCAGACAGGCGGTGAAACAGGGGGTCGGCACCTATATCACCAGCACCACCACGGTGGCGCAGATGATGCTGGTGGAAGACCGGATCTATTCCGAAAGCCGCGGCTTTGTCGAAAATTATAAGATATTAAGTGAAGGAGAGAAGGACGACGCCTACGCGGTCAAGATAAAGGCCACGGTCAGCATAGGCAAACTCAAGAACGAGCTTGCGGCCATTGGCATAATCCTCAAAAAGAAACAGAACCCCCGGGTCATGGTGGTGGTCAGAAGTCATGAGGACAAGGGCAATTTCTTCGGTATTGAACAGGAAGGTAACCACAGTGCCGAAAACCTGCTCGAATCAATGCTGATGGCCAAGGGTTTCCGCCTGGTCGACGCCGGCCAGACCGGCCGCAAGCACAGACTCGCGACCATCCTCATAGGCAGCGATCCGGGACTGGCGGCAAAAATGGCCAAGGATTTCGGGGCCGAGATATTGATCGATGTCGAGGTCAAGCGCCAATTTACCGGCAACCGTGATATCCTCGGCCGCTCCATGCCCTTTTTCACCAACGACATCCGGATCAAGGCCATTGAAACCGATTCCGCCCGGATTCTTTACTCCGGGTTCAAAAACAGCCCGCCATCCGGGGCGAACGCCATCGACCGGATCGAAAGCAACACCAGAAAACTGGGACGGGAGATGATGGACGCGGTCCTGAACCAGTGGAAAAAAGATGTCTATCAGGCCGCGACCTTTCAGATTGAGGTCAAGAACGCCGGATTCACCCAGCTCAACAAACTGCTGGAGGCGATCAAAGACATCCGGGGCATGGGTCCGGTACAGACCCGGAGCTTTGCCGCCAGGCACGCCGACCTTGAGGTCAGCTTTCAGGGCAACGTCAACGAACTTGCCACCCGCCTGAGCGCCATAAAAGAAATAGAAATCACCGGACTTACCGGCTCAACGGTGACGGTCAAGATGAAATAAACGTAAGCGCCCCATGAACACCACCCTGCACGCGCTTTAACCATCAGTGGTTAAAGCGCGCACATGGCGGCGTCCCTGAGACACTTAACAGAGTGCGATTATTTTTGCATTTAGGTGTGGTTACCGGCAAACACAGAACAGAAAAAAAAGGCGCGGGCAACTCCTCCGCGTCCTTTTTTTATTTTTTCCCTCAATCCGTGAGCGTTCGAGAACAGGACCGGATGCAAATAGGCATAGAACGAGTTGCGACGGCCTGTTATCGGACGCCCCGGGATGATGCCGGATGAATTCTGCCGCCCAAACGCCAACACGGCCAAAGATACCCTGGTTCAGCCAGAGGAGCCATCAAGAAGCTCAAAACCACCACGGACCCGGAACACCCCGCCTCAGCCTTGGGCTCGGCGGATGATCTCGTCGACAATGATCCGGGTACAGTCAGGGAATCTGGCCCGCACCACCGCCTCAACCACGGTGGATGAACCATTGGCGGTATTGACGATCTCGAGACGATAACCGACCCGTTGCAGGAGCCCCCGGGTGGGAGCGACAAAGGTGGAACGCTCGGTGATCTCGCCAAAAAGAATAAAATCAGGCACGGCATTGAGCCCCAGCTTATCTTTAAGCGCCGCCCCCCGCAGGGAACGCAGGGAATTTTTCACCTCCTCCGCATCCTGATTCCTGTCACCGACATACAACTCCGGCTCCCAAAAACCGTTACGCTTGAAGTCCCGATAAAAGAAGACGGCGTCATCGCCCCGGGCGATATAGTAGGCCCCCTCCCCGGTGGCAAATGGTCCTACCACCATAAGTTTTTTCCCTCTTTCAAGGGATGAAAGCGACCCGGAGACCACCTGAAAATTCTTGATCCCGTCGCCGAGACGGGTCATCTGGCCGATTATAGGGCCGCAGGAAACCATGACCAGAAGCAAGGGGACGAGAAAAAGAAGATGTATTTTTTTCATCTTTATGAAACCTCCATGAAAACAAATAATTTTTAGTCGTAACGGCTATTCTCAACGGCCAAGCTCAAGACGATGACATTTCAGGCAGTTACCCCGGTCAGGCCTGTGAGGCATATCGTCACGATGACAATCGAGACAATCGGCAATGGTTTTGGCATTACGATGCTCGTCGGTAGCGCGCCGATGGGGTGCGGTCATGGGTCGCCGCACGGCACAACCGGCCGCTAAGACCAAGGCAAAAAACAATAAGAACAAAATTCTTTTCATCCATTTCACCTCATAGCTCATTTGACTATTCATGCATGCCCGATTCCATCCAAACAGATAACAATTCCTAAATGCTGAGATTAAACCCGGAGCAGTGAATAGTCAAGCAGCATGGGGATCCTGAGACCCTTGTATACTGTGACGTTATTCTGACTCCGTGAGCGTTCGGAAACGGGCCGTATGCGATAAGGCACGCAACCGTCACGGAATGATAGCACGGACCGGGGGGATTGAGCGCTATCAATGATCAGGGGTTTTCCTTGAAGGGCAAACTCGGTAGAGCGCCAAGACGTTTCACAAAGCGTTGATGGTCATAGCCACCTTCCCGACCGATGGCCTGAAAAAACTCCACCCCGACCACGTAACCGATAAGACGCAGGGCCTCATCCCGTGGAAGCCCCCGGGCGAGGAGACGATCAAGGGTTTTCCTGGTCTCCGGCGGATCAAGACCTTCCACCTGGGCCAGAACCACCTGCTCTATCGCCCGCCGCATCCGGGCCAGTTGCTTCTCCGCCATCTCCACCATCGGTTTCCCCCTGGTTTTTTGAAAAAGCTCAAGTTGTTTTTATAAATTCGTTCAGGTATCATCATCCTTGAAACATAACCGGGAACGTAAGCATCCGAATAGAAGATGATTCTTGCCCAAAACCAAGGACTGCGCAAAATGAAAAAACGCGGCATATCGAGAGTATGTGAGCATTTTTCATCTTGCTCACAACGCCGGACATTGGCCGTTCCCGCCACGACGCCATAATAATTACAATAAAAAAAACTTCAACCGGAGGAAGACGATGAACAGAAAGATAACCACCCTGCTTTTGGCACTGATTACCGCCACCGCCCTTGTCTGGCCCGGCGCGGCCATGGCCGGGGACGATGACGCCGCCTCGATGACCATTGCCAGGTTCCAGACCTGCCAGGACGTCATGGATCACGAACCCCTCGGGGTTTCCGAGGTCTTCCCGGCCGACAGCGACCGGGTATTCGCATTTCTGGAGGCCCGCGACATATCCGCCGATGTCACTGTCAGCTTCGTCTGGATCTATCAGGGAGAAGAGCTTGCCAGGGTACCCCTGAACCTGCGGCAGGGATCAAGGTGGCGGACCTATTCAAGCAAGAAAATCGTCGGCCGCGCCGGTAATTGGCGGGTGGAACTACGGGACAACGGTGACAACGTCCTTACCGGCGTCGACTTTGTTGTTGAATAAACCCTGCCCCCCCGGAAGCGGATCCCCGGTAAACAAAACTGCCGGAAGGTGACACGAAAATCACTTCCCGGCCATTTTGTTTACCGGTTCCAACGCCGCCGCGACCGCATCACCCAGGTCATGGATGGCAAGGGGCTTCATCAGCAACTTCCTGATCCCGGCCTTGGCCACTATCTCATCGGTCAGGACCTCGCTGAAGCCGGTACAGATAAGCGCCGGCATCTCCGGCCTGATTTCCAGGATCCTGCGGCAGAGCTCAAGCCCGGTCATATTGGGCATGGTCTGGTCGGTCAACAGCAGGTCAAAATCCGCCGACCGGGAACGAAAAAGCTCCAGGGCCTCGACACTGCTGGTTCTCACAGTGACCTCATAGCCAAGATAGTCGAGCATCCGTTTCCCCATCTGCGCCAGGCTGTCCTCATCATCAACCAGCAGGACGCGGCCACCCCCCCGGGCCGGCATGGTCGCCACCTTTTCCACCGCTTCCGCCTCACCCGGCTGATCGATCCGGGGGAAATACACCTTTACCGTGGTCCCGGCCCCGGGGGCCGACTCCACCACCACCCCGCCGCCATAGGTGTTGATTATCCCATGGACCACCGACAACCCCATGCCGGTGCCTTCGCCCTTGCTCTTGGTGGTATAAAAGGGTTCAAAGGCACGCTCAAGGACATACTCATCCATGCCGATACCGTTATCGGCCACCGTTAATACCAGATAACGGCCGATCGCAATGGTATCAATAATACCAACCAGTGGTTCCTCAATAGTCTCGGCACTGACGGCAACAATCAGCCGGGGATCACGATGATCACGCATGGCGTGATAGGCATTGGTACACAGGTTCATCAACACCTGGTGAATCTGGGTGGGATCGGCCATGATCCGGCCGTTTTCACAACTTATATCCTGGGTGATCGTTATGGTCGACGGCAGGGTGGCGCGCAACAGCTTGAGGGTCTCCTTAATCACCGGCACCAAAATCAGGGGCTTTCTCACCGACTCCCCCTGACGACTGAAAGAGAGGATCTGGGCGACCAGATCCTTGGCCCGGAGACCGGCGGTACGAATCTCCTCAAGATTCTCCCGCATGGGACCGTCCCCGACCTCAAGCATGGCGAGATCGGCATAGCCGAGGATGGCCCCGAGGATATTATTAAAATCATGGGCGATTCCACCGGCCAGGGTGCCGATGGCCTCCATCTTCTGGGCCTGGCGCAGCTGTGATTCAAGGCTCTTCTGGGCGGTGATGTCACGGGCGACATGAATGATCCCGGCAAACTCGCCGGAACCCTTGAAAATCGGAAAAGAAGAAACCAAGTAACGCCGGCGGAGATTGGCGTGTTCGATCTCACCAAAATGAGGGGCGTGGGTGCGGATAGTCTTGATCTCCGGACACATGGGACAGGGGGTGTCAAGACCGCGGAAGATCTCAAAACAATGGCGGCCAACGATATCTTCATGGCTCAGGCCCAGCTGCTCGCAGGCGGCACGGTTACAACGCAGGATCCGCATGTCCTCATCCTGGATGGTAATGATATCGCTGATGGCGTTAAAGGTCATCTCCCACTGGTTCTCACCGTCAACATCAACCGCGTTAACCAGACCGAGATCAACCCCGACCCCGAGGACGCCGTTAAGACTTCCGTGCGCATCGGCCAGTGGCAGGTGTTGCCACAGTATCCGTCCCCGCCCCCCGCTTTCGGTCACCAACGGCCGACGAACAAGCCCGGCGGCCGATTCCGGCCAGGGGCCACCGTCAACGATCCTCCATTCCGGACGCCCGCGCCAGTCGGGATCCGCCTGCAACTCCGTGACCGTAACAGAAAAAAAATCAGCAAAGAGATCATTGGCGCCAAGAAAACAATCATCGGAATCAACGACATAAAGGTAAGAACTGGAGCCGATGAAGGCGCTCAGGTAGCCGGTGATGTCAGAAAAAACGGTATGCATAGCAGGATGACGTATTCTATTAAAGATAATAAGATCCAGAGTAACCCCAGCCCCCCCCGGTGCCGGACTCATCATTAAAAAAAACATGGCCGCAGGTCAAAAAATAAAGATGTTCCCGGTATCGCAATAGATTCCGGTCTACCTCTCGATTTCACTGGGTTTTTCAATCCGGTGAAATCGGCGGCGCGTCCGTGCGCGCGACCAGCCCGTTTTTCAACGGGCTGCTACGCCCCTTGTGGGGGCTAAAAGATAACGGCATCCTGTTTCTGCTCCGACGCAAACGGGGCGACCTGGAAGCTGAAGGTGGTTCCCTCCTCGGAGGTAGAGACAAACGAAACCTTACCGCCAAGGAACTCCTCGCCGAAAAGCTTCATTGAATAGGTACCGACCCCGCGACCGGCGCCGCCCTTGGTGGAAAAATGACGCTGAAAAATCCGCAGCTTCACATCAGGCGCAATCGCCCCCCGATTCCAGACCTTGAAGACCAGAGCGTCATCACCCCCGGTAACCGACAGGACAACGGCGTCTCCGTCGGCTGAGGCCTCAAAGGCGTTTACCAGCATATTACAGATAACCCGGGTCAGGAGAGAGACATCAGTGGTAAACACCGTGTCATTGTCCTTGCCCCGGGTCTCAAGTTCCTTACCCCGGGCCGCAGGGTGGCCAAGGATACCCTGTTCAAGCTCAACCAGAAACGCACCGGCCCTGACCTTATGCCAATCACACTGATAGCTGCTCCAACCATCACGCACCAATCGCCGCTGAACGTTTATCTCGTTTACCAGCCTATCCATTGAACGCTGGGCCATGTCAAGAATATGGGTATCACCATTATCCTGGGACAGGGCCAGTAGTTCAATGGCACCGTGAAGAGACATAATCGTATTGTTGATGTCATGAAAGAAAGAACGCTCCAGGGCCGCCATCCGTTCAGTTCCGGTAATATCCTGCATGAAGATCAGGATAAAACGCCTGGAGTTGACGTCGATCGGGGTGGTTCTGACCCAAAAGCACAGCTCTTCGCTGATGCCGTCACGGCACACAACCAGGGAGCATTTACGGCTGGCTGGAACATTCTCCGAAAGGCTTGCGACAATGGCAATGGCGGCACCGCAGGTAGAGCAATAACGACTGGTGCCGCATCCCCCGGGTTCTTCGTGGGAGTGGACGCAATGCAGAGCCTCACCCGGACGCAGACCCAACACCTCGTCGGCCTCCTCCACTCCGAGATCATTCAACAGGTTATGATTAACCGCCACTATCTGCCGGTGGGAATCAACAACCATAATCAGAGCGCCGCTTAATCGCAGAATACCTTCCACCGCCGGATCGTGACTGATAATCTCGACCTCCTGGCCTAACTGCTCCGAGTCAACCCGCTCGGCCGGGGCAAAATAGGTTTTCAACGCCTCCCTCCGAATAAAGACCAAGCAACAACAGACCAATTACCGCCCTCCCCCGACAACGGCAGATGGTAAACAGCAGTAATTCCAAACCCCGGCGGCAGCCGGATAAAAGCCGGAGCAAAAAATCATAATCATAAAGTTTACCGTAATCCCTATTTATATATTTTAAGGATAACGCCAAGGGGAGACACAGGGAAAGAAAAAACAGATCTGTTTCCGGGCATGACCTTCTTTTATCCCCAAAGGAGCGACAAACGGTCAGAGCCACCCCGTCGCTCAACCGTAAATTCCAAAACAATGGAGATCGAACTTTTCACGACGCCATCACCTGCTGGCCTCGCAATAAATTACGTGAACCCGCTTCCATTCAAGACAGTTGTTACGACTTCATCACTTATCAGCCCGTTAAAAAACGGACTGGTCGCGGCTGATGTCCGCGCCGCCGATTTTGCCGGGTTGAAAAAACCGGTGAAATCGAGAGTTGGACGAAACTTGTTTTATCCAACCGGCGGTTGAAAAGCCAGGACGGCTTTTTCAACACACTGTTATACATGATACAGATTTAGCCAAACGAAGATTCAATATATTGCAGAATATTTCAGACGGGAGAAAAGGAGTAGAGATACGGGCAGGGCGTGGTTGATCTTTAAAACGTGATGGCCTCGCAACAAGTCCCCGCGGAGGCGTCTTCGGCGATTTCCGGAAAAAACGCCGGACGACGGGGTGGTCAGGAAATCCCGCATGCTTGAAGGCATAGCCCGAGTTCGGGATTCCGGCAGCCCGGCACCCGGAAATCGCCGCTGTCTCCCCGGAGCGGGACTTGTTGCGACTTCATCGAAAATAAATAAAGAAATGGTGACCCCTACGGGACTCGAACCCGTGTTACCGGCGTGAGAGGCCGACGTCCTAACCACTAGACGAAGGGGCCATTGATTTACTCTTCAATTTTGTCAAGGTGGATTTAATAAATTATCTCCCCGTCTTTGTCAAATGTTTTCGGATTTCCTCACCTGAGACATTCACGGCCAAAGGCACGGGCTTTTTCAAGCTCGCCGGCCGCTTCCGCCATTTCTCCACGGCGGTCGATGCCCCGGACCAGGAGTTCACCGCCATAGCTTAACCCCATGGCATCAAAGGCGTATTTCATCGTGAGGACCGCGCCCTCGAACACCCGCCTTCCCCGGGTGGCAGCGACCGAGACCAGATATCCCCTGCGTTCCCGATTATGCCAGACGGCACCTTTCGCCTCCGGCAACCGCTGACGGTTCCACAGGGCCTGGGTGCGATCTATAAAGAGCTTACCCTTGGCGGTGATATTGTAAAAGTAGATGGGCGAGGCGAAAATAACCCGGTCGGCGGCAAGAATCATGTCGTATAGCGGTTCCATGTCATCATCAAAAACACAAATCCCATCCTTTTCGCAGCCGCCGCAATTGATACAGGGACCAATATTCAGGGCAGTAAGGTTGACGAGATCAATATCCCCCCCGGCCAGGCCGGAAAGAACGGCATTCAGCAGGACCTCGCTGTTACCTCCTGGCCGCGGACTTGCCTGCAGGGCAAGAACCTTCATCTTCTATCTCCTTCATAACGATAAATACCGAAGTCTCTCAGCCGCGATTGTAAAATTCAACCATTTCCCGGATCCATCCGGATAATTCAGGGGTGAGATTACCTTCGGCAAGACGCCAGCACCAATTGCCGTTTGCGGTGCCGGGGACGTTCATCCGACAGTCGGCACCGTATCCCAGAAAATCCTGCATCGGAACCATGGCCAGGGCCGCAACCGAAGCCATGGCCAGACGAACCATATCTTCATGTACCCTTGCCGCGTCACTATGACAATAACGACGCAACCGCGTCCGGCTTTCCTCACCGCAACGACCACTCATGAACCAGCCGAGGGTAGTGTCATTATCGTGGGTACCGGTATAGACAACGCAATTTGTGTCAGGATAATTATGAGGAAGATAGGCGTTGGCACTGCCGGAGTCAAAGGCAAACTGCAGGACCTTCATCCCCGGCAGCCCGAGATCGTCCAGCAACTCATGGACATCGGCGCCGATCATCCCCAGGTCCTCGGCGATCAAGGCCAGCGGCCCCAGTCGTTCCGCCATTGCCGTAAAAAAAGCCCTACCCGGCCCCGGAACCCACTCTCCCGCAATCGCGGAATCGGCCCCGGCCGGGATCTGCCAGCAGGAGGCAAAAGCGCGAAAATGATCAATCCGGCAGAAATCCACCATCCTGAACATTGCCGCAAAACGCCTCTCCCACCAATCGAGAAGGCCTGGGTTAAGACTGTTGCCGTCAAACCAACGGTACAGGGGGTTACCCCACAACTGTCCGGTATCACTGAAATAATCTGGAGGAACCCCGGCGACCACCGTCGGAGCACCGCCAGCATCGAGACGGAAGCATTCCTGGTTGGCCCAGACATCGGCGCTGTCAAGAGCGACATAGATCGGCATATCACCGACCATAGCAACCCCCTTTGCCGCGGCATGACGGCGAAGAACCCGCCATTGCCGGAAAAAAACAAACTGACAGAAGGCATGAAAACCAACCTCGGACGCAAGTTCATCCCCGGCAGCAACCAGGGATTCCCTCCTCCTATCGACAAGATCACCCGCCCACTTAAACCACGGCCGCCCCTTGAATTTTTCTTTCAAGGCAATAAAGAGGCAATAATCATCAAGCCATCCCGCCTCACGGTCACGAAAAGCATCAAACGCCGGGTCCCCGCCCCGATCGACAAAGGCGGCATAGGCCCGGCGCAGAACGGTATCGTTCCATGCAACAAGCGGTTTGTAATCGACAAGGTAAGGAGAGAACTCCGGCGCCGCGGCAATAACCCCGGGGGGGAGAAGACCATCGGTGACAAGGCCTTCGGGATCAATAAACAGAGGATTGGCGGCCATGGCCGAGGATGACATATAGGGAGAAAAACCGTGGCACCCGGCCACCGGCGAAAGGGGGAGAAACTGCCATACCCCGAGGGACGACTCGGCTAAAAAATCAACGAATCGGGCCGCCGCGGCCCCGAGGCGGCCAATACCAAAGCCGGACGGCAGGGAAGAAATATGGAGAAGGACCCCGGCCCTGCGAAACCCCGGCAGAAAAACCGAATTACCCCCAGACCCCGCTTTTACTGCTGAAACGATATTTTTTTTGATTTTTATTTTTTTACCCTCTCAGCTGACCAAGAAATCATGATAAAATATTCCTTAAAAAGACCGGTGGTTCAATAAAGATGAAGTCGTAACAAGTCCCAGATCCGGGGAGAAAACGACGATTTCCGGACACCGGGGGGGGCGAACTGCTGAAATCCCGAACTCGGGCCATGCCCTCAAACATGCGGGATTTCTTAACAGACTGCTGAAAAAGCCGTCCCGGCTTTTTCAACCCAATAAAATCGGCGATGCGTCCATGCACCACGACCAGTCCGTTTTTCAACGGACTGGGAACCCATCCCGCCGCCAGGCGTTTTTTTCGAAAATCGCCGAAGACGCCTCTGCGGGTAATTGTTACGGGACCATCAATAAAGACCAACAGACCTGGATACAAACCGTAAAGTGCCTGCGCCGGCGCATACGCCCTTTATTCTATCACACCAACCGCCAGGGAACAGCAACAGAAGCCATGCAATCCTTGACCTGTTTTTTCATCTTGCCTTGCATTGCTTTTAATGGTATCATTCTATGATTTGCTTTTATCCTCACTCTGTTTCTTTCACATCTTTAAAGGAGTTGGAATATCGTGTCCGTTGAAACGATAAAAGAAAAGCTGCTTGAGCAGGCCAAAAACAATGGCGGTGTCACTCTTGCCACCCTCAATGACCTAATCCCTGATGACAAAAATCCTGATTTCATCGACGATATATTTGAATTCCTCAACCGTAACAACATAGAAGTCGTCAACAACAAAAATAAAAAAAAGGCGACCGACAAGAAAGACGAAGACGACTCTTTCACCGCGCTGACCATGCGCAAGGACGATACCCCGGATATCGAGGAAACCACCACCACCTATCTCCGCGAAATGGGGCAGTTCGAACTTCTGACCCCGGCAGAGGAAGAAAAATACTCCAAGGCGATCCGCCAGGGATTCAATGCCATCATTTCCGGAATCAGACTTGAGACCTCCGGGGTCAGTGAATTGGTCGAGATGCGGGAACGCCTTGACCTCTGGGAAAGAAGGGACCCCACCCTCAAACCGAAAAAACAGCACCTGAATTACATGACCCGGGTGATCGAAATAAGTTTTCAACACCACCCCGACCTTGACAATATCCGCGAATTACGCTTCAAGGTCAAAATGTACACCCGGGCCATCGAGACCGCCAAAGACGCGATGATAAAGGCCAACCTGCGATTGGTGGTCAGTATAGCCAAACGCTACATGCATCAGGGCCTGACCCTTGCCGACCTGATTCAGGAAGGCAACCTCGGCCTGATGCGGGCGGTGTTCCGCTTCGACTATACCAAAGGCAATAAATTCTCCACCTACGCCAGCTGGTGGATCCGCCAGGCGATCACCCGGGCCATACTCGACAAAACCCGGACCATCAGACTTCCGGTACACTTCCTTGAGCTTCGGAGCCAGTTCTTCAAGGCCTTTTACTCTCTGCTGAAGGAACTGGGCCGTGAGCCGACCCCGGTTGAGATCTCCGAGCAGACCGGTCTGTCCATGGACAAGATCCTGGCGATCCTTGAGGCATCAAGGGAACCGATCTCCCTTGAAACCCCGGTGGGCGACGACGAGAGCACCCTGGGTGATTTTCTTGAAAACCAGGAGGCGATCTCCCCTTACGAGGCGGTTAAAAATCAGGAACTGGCCGACCGGGTAACCGGCATCCTCGCCACCCTGAGCCCGAGGGAAGAAAAAATAATCCGTCTGCGCTTCGGCATCGGAGAAAACGCCGAGTACACCCTGGAAGAAATCGGTCGTCGTTTCAACGTCTCCCGTGAACGTATCCGCCAGATTGAAAAAAAGGCCCTGAACCGTTTACGCCATTCCAGCCGCCGGGAAAAACTCAAGCATTTCCTTGACTGAAAACCCCGTCAGCCCCAGCCGATTCCTCTTATTACAACTGCCTATCGCGGCCGGGGCCGGGGCCTTTTTTACCATCCGTTTCGGCCTCAATATCCCCCTGTGGTTATTGCCTGCCGTTTTCCTCCCGGCAGCGATCCTCGGCCTGTTTGAGCGCAGCCGGTCTCTGGCCCTGCTCCTTGTCCCCCTTTGTTCTTTCATCACCGCGGCCCAGCGGGCAACCCATCTGTCGCCCCCATCCGACTCCACCAACATCGCCAATCGGATAAAAATCACAACCGAGGCCGGGATAACCGGCATCGTGCGGGAAATGGTCGTCCACGACCGCGAAAGGGCGGTGGTGGTTATCGACTGCGAGAGGATTATCCTCAAAAAAGGCCGCGACGAGGCCTGCCGGGGGCGACTCCGACTGACCCTCTGGGGAAAAATATCCGAGGACATAACCCCCGGCGACCGAATCATGGCCCGGGCGAGACTGCGACCGGCAGACACCATCATGACCCCGGGGGTGGTGGATTTCCGGACCCGCCTTGCCGCCCGGGGAATCTGGACCACCGGCACTGTCCGCAAAGGCCTGCTGATCAAACTATCCGATCCCGGCCATAGCCGCTCCCCGGTCATCATGATCACCCGCGCCCGACAGAAACTTGCCGCAACGATAAACGCCGCCGTCTCCGACCAGACCACAGCGGCCATATACCGGGCCCTGCTAATCGGCGACAACAGCGGCATAAGCCCGAAGACAAGAAAAACATTCACCCATACCGGCACCATCCATCTCCTGGCCATATCCGGAATGCATATCGGCATCATCTTCCTCGGCCTGACCCTGTTATTACGGGGTCTCATGCTTTCCCGCCCGGTCATGCTTCTACGCTTTGACTCCTGGAAGATCGCGGCCCTTGGCGCCATGCCGATCGTCTTTATCTATGCCCTCCTTGCCGGACTCAAGCCCCCGGTCTTCCGGGCCGCGATAATGATTGCCGTCCTTATATACGCCCTGAGTTCCGACCGACGCCACCATATTCTCGCCGCCATTGGTCTGGCGGCGACCGTTATTATTCTCACCTTCCCGGCCAGTATCATGTCGGCATCGTTCCAATTGTCGTTCGCGGCGGTCACCGCGATCATCATCAGCTGGCAACGACTATCGCCATGGCTTGAACGGCTTGCACCCGTAAACCGCGTGAGCCGATTCATCATCAGCGCCGCCCTGGCCGGAATCGCGGCCCAGGCCGGGACCCTGCCCTTCTCCCTCTACCACTTCAACATGATTTCCCCTCTGGGGGTACCGGTAACCATTGCCCTTATTCCGCTCCTGTGCTTATGGGCTCTGCCCCTGGGGCTTACAGCCCTCGCCCTTGGCCCCATTCTCCCGACCACGGCCGCGACTATTTTGAAAACCGGATCCCTGGGGATCAAAATCGCGACCACAATCACCACCGCTCTGGCCGCCAATCCCAACGCCGTCCTCTTTGCCCCGACCCCGCCACTGTTTCTGATCGCCGCCTATATCGCCGCCTTTATCCTCATATTTGCCTACCTGAAGAAACCGGCGCCGTTCCTGATCGCCATGATTCTGCTGCCGTTTATCTTTATCGCGGTCAACAGCCTGACCCCGGTACTGACAAGAGATATAAACCCTGACCCCAGGACCGTCTTCCTTGATATCGGTCCCGGCAGTGCCACAATTATCTTTACCCCGGGAGGCAAAACCTGGATTGTGGACGGAGGCGGAATGAAATCAAAAAAATTTGATCCCGGGGCCATGATCATCGCCCCATTTCTCTTCCGCCAGGGGATCAGCCGCCTTGACGGGGTGGTGATCACTCACCCCCATGCCGATCACTATAACGGCCTGGGCACGGTCATGGCCATCTTCAAACCGCAGAGCCTGTGGATAAACGGCCGCCGGGGAGATCAGAACTACCGGAGACTGATCGCCCGGGCTGAAAAAAACGGGGTCAGGATAAAGAAAGCCCATGCCGGGGAAATAATATTCCGGGAAAAAGATGCCCGACTTGAATGCCTCAAGGATGGTGACAGCGGCAGGGACACCAACAGCGCGAGCCTGGTATTACTCTACCGCAGGGACGGCAGAAACATGCTGCTGCCGGGAGATATCCCCCCGCCGATACAGGCGCGGCTGGCGAACAATAATATCCTGCCTCGATGCGACATAATCCTTGCACCCCACCACGGCAGTCCGGCCTATTTTAACGCCGCATTTTTCACCGCCACGGCAGCAAAAACAGTAGTGATATCAAAGGGATCAAACAATACAATTGCCCCCGGCTGGTATACCGGGGGATGGAAAAAAGGGGGGAACCTCTGGATAACCTCCGACCATGGTACCGTTGAGACGAGGATGTCCGCGGCCGGAATCAGGGTCAGGCTGCCGTATGGAAACAGGTTCAGACCTCGGTGAAATCGGCCGGGGGCCTACGCAGGAAAGAGACGAATTTACTCTTGTCAATGGCGTTGGTATAGGCGTCCTCAGGGGTAATCCAGCGTTTATGCAACATCTCCATGATCGCGTCGTCCATGGTCTGCATCCCGTACTTCTTACCGGTCTGCATAACCGAAGAGAGCTGGTAACTCTTGCCTTCACGGACAAGATTCCGTACCGCCGGAGTACAGATAAGGATCTCAAGAGCCGGGGCCCGCCCCTTGATATCAACCCTTTTCATCAGAGTCTGGGAAATCACCGCCCGCAGTGAATCAGCCAGGGTCGAACGGACCTGAGACTGCTGATTGGCGGGGAATATCTCAATGATCCGGTCCACGGTTTTGGAGGCATTGAGAGTATGCAGGGTGGCAAAAACCAGATGGCCGGTCATCGCCGCCTCCATGGCCAGGGACACGGTTTCGAGATCACGCATCTCGCCGACGAGGATAATATCCGGATCCTCACGAAGGGCGCCACGAAGAGCGGCTGAAAAACTCTTGGTATGGGTGCCGACCTCACGGTGATTGATAACGCAATTCTTGCTCTGATGCACGAACTCGATGGGATCTTCAATGGTAATGATATGATCCTTGCGAATCTTATTGGCCTCGTCAATAATCGCCGCCAGGGTAGTCGACTTACCGCTGCCGGTGGGGCCGGTGACCAGCACCAGTCCCTTGGGGAGGCTCGCGAGTTTGGAAATAACCTTGGGCAGGCCGAGATCGTGACAACTCATGATCACGCTGGGAATCTCGCGGAAGACTGAGCCGACCCCGTATTTCTGCTGAAAAAGATTGCCGCGGTAACGGGCCAGGCCCGGGATCTCATAACCGAAATCAACATCGCCGGTCTCTTCAAAACTCTTGATCTTGTCCTCGGAAATGATCTCATAGAGCATTTTTTTGAGATCACTGTTTTCCATGACATTAAACTTGACCCGTTCCATATCACCATGGATACGGAGCAGGGGCTGCTGGCCGGCGACCATATGGAGGTCGCTCGCCCCCTGTTCATTCATTAGTTTAAAGAAGGCGTCTATCTGGGCCATTATTCCCCTCCCAAGGAATTTTTATTCAAAGCGCAAACACCCCATAACAGTCCGTCGAAAAACAGACTGGTCGCGGTGCATGGACGCACCGCCGATTTTATTGGGTTTTAAAAATCCAATAAAATCGAGAAGTTGGCCGGAACTTGTTTTGGCCAACCGGGTGTTGAAAAAGCCAGGACGGCTTTTTCAACACTCTGATGAGTGTATATCAAACTTGTTGGCCTCGCAATAAATCAAAACCTGCGGTTAGATCCGCTTCCCTGACTCGAACGGGAGCGAAATCTCTGGCCCCTGTGATGATTCTTAGCGGGATATTCAAATTCATGTCAAAGAAAAACATCAATAATTTACCTCAGGATTGTGGTATGGTATGCCATGGCTCGGATTTCCTTGTTGTTATGCGTTTTTTCACAAAAGCATATAACGCAGGAAGCTCTCCGGGCCTTTATTTATATGATTTTACTTACAATTTTTTGAGACAGCAGTGACTGGCAATAGAGCCGACGAACGAGTTTTGTGGCGACATAATGAACGAAAAAAAAACCAAAAGCGGAGTTATCGCCCTGGCAGGGCCGCCCAATGTCGGTAAATCTACTCTGTTGAACGGGCTTCTGGGCCAGAAGATCTCCATCGTCAGCCCCAAGCCCCAGACCACCAGAAACCGAATCGCCGGAATCGTCAGCGGCGAGGATTACCAGATGGTGATCCTCGATACCCCGGGCATCCACGAGGCCCGCTCGCCGCTCAATCTCGAAATGGTCAGAATCGCCTGCGACAGCTTGGCCGAGGTTGACCTGATTCTGTTCATTACCGACGTCACCCTGGCGCGGGAGCCGGAAAGACAGGAAAAGAGTGCCGGGGTCTTAAGAGAACAGAAAAAACCGGCCCTGCTGTTGATCAACAAAATCGACCTTATCGACCGGAAAAAAATCCTGCCGATGATCAATAAACTCAGGGGCATTCACCCCTTTACCTCGATTATCCCGATCTCGGCAAAAAAAGGCGACGGCCTGGAACTGCTGACCCGGGAAGTGGTCAAACGCCTACCCGAAGGGCCGATGCTATACCCCACCGACATCCCCACCGACGCCAGCGAACGGTTCATCGTCGGCGAGATCATCCGGGAAAAGGTCTTCCTCCGCACCAGTCAGGAAATTCCATACTCGACCGCGGTAGTAATTGATGACTTCAACGATGGTAAAAACAAGGTGACCATCCACGCGACCATAGTCATCGAAAAGCGGGCGCAGAAGGCAATCGTCATCGGCAAGGGTGGGAAATGCCTGAAGGATATCGGCATTGGCGCGAGAAAGGATATTGAGGCCCTTCTGGGGAAAAGGGTTAATCTGAAACTATGGGTCAAGGTAAAAAAAGGCTGGAGCCGTGACCAGAGATTCATGCGGGAATTGGGTTTTTAGACTGAAAGCTGAAAAAGACGAGCATGCCGGATCAGGGTAAAAAGGCCAATCGGCCGAAAACACGCCCATAGCATTTACATACTTTTATCTTTTCCCGAATCCATGGACGTCCAGGAACAGCGCGGAATGAGGCGGAAACGCTGTTGACCATGCTTTACATATCAACGAATGGTCAAGGCCGCTCAGATATTCAGTTCAAAATCGTCATCGTCACAGGTGAACAGGCCGTCGCGGATCTCGCTCATCATCGCTTCCACGTCTTTTTCGTCAATGATCCGTTTGCAACCAGGACATTTACCCTTACCACCTTTAAACCAACTGACCGGCATACGGATTTCATCACTGCAGTCGGGACATTTGAAGGTCCAGATTTCATTTACCGGCATATTTCCTGTCCTCGATGAAGTCGTAACAATTCCCCGCTCCGGGGAGAAAACGGCGATTTCCGGAAATCGCCGAAGACGCCTGCGCTGGACTTGTTACGAGTCCAGCAAATAAAAAGTTCGACATACAAGGAGTGGGATATTTTTGCGAGTGAAAAGACCGTTCCCCAAGATACCCTTTAATATTCGATACCATAATTTTTAGACATAAGCGTCGATACGGTTTGATTGCCGTTGTTCGGCACCCTCCACCGCCCGATTCCGGGCCATATCCCGCTCCACCCGGGCACTTTCCCTCGCCTCGCTTGAAATATCCGCCACCACCGCCGGAGAGGCCCCGGCCTCGCGACGACGCTGTTCTCCGGCCTGAGGCTCGACTTGCTGATTGCGGGAATTGCCGGGAACCGCACCGGCTGTCCGCTGATAGGTATCCGCCGCCCTGACCTGTGATATTGCCACGACTTCCCCCCAATCTCCATTTGGAAAGTTAAAATTGATGGCGTCGTAAAAAGTCCGATCTACTGCGTTGTGGCGTTTCGACAGACCTTCGGCATACCATATGTATGGCCGAATCCCTGCCGAACCACCACGCCTTGTATATCGAACTTGTTGACTTAGCCATCTTTGTTAGTGATTGACTTTTTACGAGTCCATCAAAGTGACTCTGTACGTCTGAATCTTATGCTACCATGATCGGGAGAATCGGTAGATTTTTTTTTGATTCCAGCGGTGATCCCAACATTCGGACTGTTATCAGACCGTTGAAAAAGCCGTCCATGCCTTTTTCAACTCCGGTTGGCCAAAACAAGTTCCGGCAAACCTCTCGATTTCACCGGGGTTTTCAAACCCGGCAAAATCGGCGGCGCGGACATCAGACGCGTACAGTCCGTTTCTCAACGGACTGTTATGACAAGCTGACAAGGGCTTCCCATGCCACACGTGCTCAAAAAACCACAATACATACATATATTACGGAGTTCGAGCACGTGTGGCATGGGGCTCATGGAACGCTTACGTATTTTTCAAATGGAACAATCAGCCCTCACGCCGGCGATACCTATCCATAACCATCCGCATACTCTTCTGTAACCTGACAAGGGCCTTGGCGAGCTTACCCACCTCATCACGGCGCCGCATACGAATTTCCTCCCCCATGCGCCCCTGACTTATATCATTAGCCATTTTGGTCAGATAAGTAATGGCCCGGGACAGACGACCGGCGAAAAATACCGGCAGAAAGACCCCCCACAAAACGGAAACCCCGAAGACAATCTGTAGAATAAATCCGGTTTCCTGACGCATGGAGGTAAGCTTCTGCCAGCCGATATTGACCTTACGCATGGCATCACGCCCTAATTTATCCGCGATATCCTCAATGACATGGGTCCGGTCTTTAAATGTCCCGTATTCAGCCTTGTTCACCGCGGCGTAAGATTTAGTCTTCTTGAACCTGGCCACAACCTTGTCAAAATCAACCATGTTCTCATTCATGAGTTTTTTAACCTCAGCCAACTTCGCCAGCGAAGCGGTATCGTTACTCTCCTGATAACGGGTTTCAATCTGCGGAATGAACTCGTCACGAATCCGGGTGTAAGATTTTTTCCACGCCACCACATATTTCAACTGTTTCTTTTCATTCCGGGGGAAAATAAAAAATTCCTTTTCCAAGCGGCGGGATCTGGCCAACTCCTTGGCAAAATAATTGGCGTTCTCGTTTATCCTGACATCATGTACCAGGGTATCGGTCATCCGGCCGATATTACGAAAACTGATCAGAGTAAAGACAATGACCCCGATCGTAATCAGGGTGCAGGTCAGAAAAGCCAGGAAAATTTTGAGTTTCAGATTCATCAGGGCAACCTCCGCATCAGTTTATCTTCCCGAAATCCTTTTAAAAGCCACAAAAACCAGCAACCACATCGCCTTGCCGGCAGAACCTCGGCAAATAAACGGAACTTCCGCGACATATTCACTCGTTATCACGATACCGTCAACATCCGCCAAAGGCTTCTAACCATCAATTGTGACCATAATAACATATTTCATCAACATCGCCGTTATAATCACAAAAAACCGTGACAGGTCAAATGTCAGCCATAAATCATGCGCCTGCGGATAGTATCGACGACCGTTGCCGGAACCATGGCACTTACATCCTCACCGCCCCAAAGATCCTGCCTGACAGCGGTCGACGACAATTCCGGGATATCAAGGTCAAGAAAACGCACCCGGCCGCGATTACCGCCGACCCAGGCCCCGGAACCATCTTTCTCATAGGCGGAGAATACGGCGGTAATTGCCGCGGCCGGAGAAAAATCATATCCGCGCCGACGGACCACCACCAGCTCGGCAAGCTCAGGGATAACTGCCGCTTCCTTCCACATCGGCAGGTCAAGAAAGGCGTCAAGACCGATGAGCAAAAAAAACCTTACCGTCGGGTCCACCTGCCGGCGCAGGAGGCGCAGGGTATCAACCGAATAAGAAGGGGTGTGGCGTTGCGCCTCGATATCGGAGACCAGAAATGCCTCATCATCGGCAACCGCGGCCCGAACCATTGCCAACCGCTGCGCAAATGATGCCGAGGTCACGCTTTTATGAGGGGGCCGCGATGCCGGAATAAAAAGCACCACGTCAAGATCGAGGGCCGCGAGCGCCCCCCGGGCCAAGGCAAGATGACCGTAATGGGGAGGATCAAAGGCGCCGCCAAAAACACCCACCCGGCGGCCGGTATTTTTTCCCAGAACCGGGGCCATCCCTACTCCCGGATCTCACCTTCGCCGTATACGATAAACTTACGGGCGGTCAATTCCCGAAGTCCCATGGGGCCGTAGGCGTGAAGCTTACTGGTGGAAATGCCGATCTCGGAACCGAGGCCGAACTGCCCCCCGTCGCTGAAACGACTTGAGGCGTTGACCATTACCGCCGCGGCGTCGACTTCACGAAGAAAACGCTGAGAATTGGCGTAGTCGGGAGTGATTATGACCTCGGTATGCCGGGAACCATAGCGGTCTATATGATCCATGGCGGCGTCGAGATCTCCGACCACCCGCACCGCCAGAATCAGGGCAAGGAATTCCGCCGGCCAGTCATCCGGGACCGCGGCCCTGGCCTCCGGTACCAGGGCGCAGGTCTTTTCACAGCCGCGGATCTCCACCCCGGCATCTTTCAAACGGGCGGCGACAAACGGAAGAAAGGTCTCCGCCTCGGCCTCATGCACCAGCATGGTCTCAAGGGCGTTACAGACCCCGGGACGCTGCGCCTTGCCGTTCAAGATTATCCGCGCCGCCATCTCATGATCGGCGCCGCGGTCGACAAAGGCGTGGCATACCCCTTTATAATGTTTAAGTACCGGAATCCTTGAATTGGCGGCAACAAAACGAATCAGGCTCTCGCCGCCGCGGGGAATGACCAGGTCGATGCAGTCCTCCTGCTCAAGGAGGACGTTCACCGCTTCACGGTCAGTGGTCGGCACCACCTGGACGGCGGCGGCATCGGCCCCGGACGCGGTCATGGCCTCCCGCAATATCCGCCCCAGGGCAACGTTGGAATGTACCGCCTCGGAACCGCCACGAAGAAAAACGGCATTACCGGCCTTGAGACAGAGGGCGGCGGCGTCAATGGTGACATTGGGACGGGATTCATAGATCATCGCCACCACCCCGAGAGGAATCCGCATCCTCCCGACCAGAATTCCGCTCGGACGACGGACCATATCGTCAACCTCGCCCACCGGATCGGGCAAGGCCGCGATCTCCTCCAGACCCCGGACCATGGCATCTATCACTCCGTCGCTCAATTCCAGGCGGTCGAGCATGGCCGGACTCAGGCCCTTTTCCCGGCCCGCCTCCAGATCCCTGGCGTTCTCAGTCTGAATATAATCCCTCTGTTCCACCAGCATCCGGGCGGTAGTGGTAAGGATATCGTTTTTGACTCCGGTGGGAAGCGCGGCCGTATTCCGGGCCGCCGTCCTTGCCTCCCGCGCCATTTTCTCCACCGTTTCCCGTACGTTCATAAAGCCCTCCTGCGATAATAATGAACTGATACCATGACGTTTGCCCCAGGGCTCCCGCGGAATAATCACCTTGATCGCGAGAACGACAATTATCCCCGGCCCTGACGACCATGGGAGAAAACAAATTTCGGCCAACCTCTCGTTTCAACCGGATTTTTTGATCCAGTGAAATCGACGACGCGGACACCAGCCACGACCAGCCCGTTTTTCAACAGACTGCTAACCGAATTTCAAAAATCAGGCAAAAGCAGCACCAGGTTGTCGCGGTGAATAACCTCGTCACTGTCACGAAATCCCAGGAGCGATTCAATCTCGTCAGTACGCCGACCCATTATCCGTTCGATGTCGCCGGAACGATAGTTAACCAGTCCGGCGGCTATCTCCCGCCCCTGTCCGTCAAGACAACGAACCGGGGCTCCGACCCCGAAACGCCCCCTGACCTCTTTGATCCCGGCCGGGAGTAGACTGGTCTTTTTTTTGACCACCGCCCGACAGGCGCCGTCATCAAGGATCAAAAAACCCTTGGGCCGCAAAGTATAGGCAATCCAGTGCTTGCGGCTGGCGAGGTGTTTAACCTCGGGAAGAAAGAACGTCCCCACCGCCTCACCGGCGAAAAGCCGGGTCAATATTCCAGGGCCGCGACCGGGGCCGATAAACGAACAGCCGCCGCAGGCCGAGACCATTTTCGCGGCCCTGATCTTGCTGCGCATACCGCCGGTACCCATAACACTCCTGACGTTGGCGGCCATGGCCTCAACCCGGCGATCAATCCGAGCCACGGTCAGAACCCTGACCGCCTGTGGATCATGGTCGGGATTGGCGGTATAAAGGCCATCAACATCGGTCAGACAGACGAACAGATCGGCCTCGACCAGATTGGTCACCTGGGCCCCGAGGTTGTCGTTATCACCAAAACGCAGTTCCGACACCGAAACCGTATCATTCTCGTTGATAATCGGGGTCACTCCCCATTCGAGCAGAGTAAGAATGGTATTGCGGACGTTAAGGTAGCGTTCCCGGCAGGAAAAATCATTATGGGTCAGGAGGAGTTGGGCGACATGGAGGCCATGGTCGCCGAAAAGGTCCGCGTAGATACGCATGAGCCCGGACTGCCCCACCGCCGCGGCGGCCTGTTTCTCCTTTAGCCCCGGAGACACGGCCCGGGGACCGATGATCCGCCGCCCGTCCGCCACCGCCCCGGAGCTGACCAGAATCACCTCAAGGCCCCGTTTTTTCAAGGTCACGATTTCAGCAACCAGGGAGGCCATGGTCTCACGGTGAAGGCCGTCGCTGCCGGTAAGCACGGCGCTGCCGACCTTGACCACAACCCGCCTGGCCTTGCGGAGAAGAAATAATCTCTCCTCAATTCCTTTCTTTTCCGACACCTGAAAGGTCACATCAAACCTCTTCGACCAGGTTACAGATCCGCTCCTTTATCTCATCCACCCCGGTACCTTCAAGGGCGGAGATCACGCCGATCTCGTCCGCCGCCGGGAACCGGGCCATAACCTCGGCCAAGCGATCAGGCGCCATCAGATCAATCTTGTTTAATACAATGAAAAAACGGCGTTGCGCAAGCTCAGGGCTGTATTTTTTTATCTCCTGCCGCAGGGTATCGAAGTCGTCCAGAGGGGTGTTGTCGGCGGTGGAGGCATCAATAAGATAAAGAAGGATACGGCTACGTTCGACATGACGAAGAAATTTATGCCCCAGACCAACGCCTTGATGCGCCCCCTCGATAAGGCCGGGAATATCGGCGATCAGACAGGGGGCATGGAACTCGGACTGAATCACTCCCAGTTGCGGTTCAAGGGTAGTGAAAGGATATGGTGCCACCCGGGGCCGGGCCGCGGAGATCTTTGAAAGCAGGGTCGATTTGCCGGCGTTGGGCATCCCTACCAGGCCGATATCGGCGAGGATCTTGAGCTCAATACGATACCAGACCTCCTCCCCTTCCCCGCCCTTGGTGGCGCGACGCGGGGTACGGTTACTGGCGCTGGCAAAGTGGACATTACCCTTGCCGCCGCCGCCGCCGCGGGCAGCGACAAAACGGTCGCCGTCGTTGACAAGATCGGCTATGACTTCGCCGCTTTCGTCGTCACGGATCAGGGTGCCACAGGGAACCATGATCACACGGTCACCACCCTTGCGGCCATGCTTGCGCTTACCCTGGCCGGAGGCACCATTTTCAGCCTTGAAATGGGAACGATAACGAAAGTCAAGCAGAGATCTAAGCCGGGAGGAGGCCACAATAAACACCGAACCACCATGGCCACCGTCACCACCGTCCGGCCCCCCGCGGGGGACAAATTTCTCCCGTCTGAAACTGACGCAGCCGTTGCCGCCGTCCCCGGCCCTGACATAGAACCGGGCTTCATCCACAAAAGCCATGGCGAGCCTCTTTTTAGGGCGGATCATGGGAACCCTGTAAGGAATAACGGCCTTGCCGATGGCTATAAACCGAAATTCAGGGAAACGAAAAAAACACCGGCCAAGTCCCCGCACAAACGGGAACTTGGCCGAATTATAACGCAATCAAAACTGGAAGCGAAAAAAGTCAGGCCGCCTCAGCAGGGTAGACACTGATTCTTTTCCTTTTAAACGGGCCGAATTCTTCAAATTTCACCACGCCGTCAATCTTGGCGAAGAGGGTGTAATCCCGACCGCAGCCAACATTATGACCCGGATGGAATTTGGTTCCCAACTGACGGACAAGGATGTTACCGGCCTTGACCATTTGACCACCAAAACGCTTGACGCCTCTTCTCTGACCTATACTGTCGCGACCGTTTCTGGAACTGCCGCCTGCTTTTTTATGGGCCATTACAAAACCTCTCTCTTGTCTCTGTTGCTATAGAAGTTAAAGACGATTAGCAATTAATTGCTTTGATCTCAAGGGCGGTGTAAAGCTGACGATGGCCCCTCATAACCCGGTATCCCTTACGTCTTTTCTTCTTGAAAACCAAAACCTTCTTGGCCTTGCCCTG
>JAJRZW010000001.1 GCA_024275015.1 Deltaproteobacteria bacterium
AGTCCGTTGAAAAACGGACTGTACGCGGCTGATGTCCGCGCCGCCGATTTTGCCGGGTTGAAAACCCCGGTGAAATCGAGAGGTTGGCCGGAACTTGTTTTGGTCAACCGGAGTTGAAAAAGCCATGGACGGCTTTTTCAATGGTCTGTTTATGCCTGCCACCACCCAGGGTGAAAAAGTGAAAAAATCGAGCCGGATATTTGTCGCCCGGCAGCCGATCTTTCGCCGTAATAAAAAGGTCTATGCCTATGAGCTCCTGTTTCGCAGCGGCCTTGATAATTTTTTTGATCCCACCGCTGACGGCGAAATCGCGACCTCAAACGTCATAACTGATTCCTTTCTTCTTTTAGGAATCGCTAACGTCACCATGGGGCGGCGCGCTTTTATCAACTTCAACGGTCCGATGATCGTCCGTGACTGGCCCGCCCTTTTCCCCAGTCGGCAGACGGTGGTAGAGATCCTTGAGGATGTCGAGGTTACCCAGGAGTTGGTTGATGCCTGCCGTTCTCTGGTGAATAGGGGATATATCCTGGCCCTTGATGACTTCCTCTACGAACCCCGTTTTGACCCTCTGCTTGAACTTGTCGATATCGTTAAATTCGATGTTCAGCAGATGGGGCGCGGCGCGCTTGAACGTCAGGTCGACCAGGTTCGCAAGAACTTCAGGGTCAAGTTGCTGGCCGAGAAGATAGAGAACGACGATGAGTTCGACGCCGCCCTGGAGCTTGGTTTTGAACTTTTTCAGGGGTATTTTTTCAAGAAGCCGCATATCCTCAGCGGCCTTGATATACCGGGGGCAAAGCTGCAATATCTTGAGATTCTGCGGCTGATACGTAATGAATTTTATGATTTTGACCATCTTTCCCGGCTTATTGCCGATGATGTATCCCTTTCCTATAAACTTCTGAAATATGTTAATTCCCCCTGTTACCGCCGTCGAAGTGAGATAAGGTCGTTAAAGAGTGCTGTCGCCCTGGTGGGGGAGGAGGAACTGCGTAAGTGGCTGTCGTTGGTGATGATGAGTGATATGGCCGAGGACAAGCCCGACGAGTTGGTGCGCCTGGCAGTCATCCGGGGGCAGTTCTGCGAGATTCTCGGCGGGGAGATTGAGGGGGAGAAAGGTCGCGATCGTTTTCATACCGTGGGTATGTTTTCACTCCTTGACGCCCTCCTTGACCGTCCCATGGATGAGCTTCTGGCTGAGCTGAATTTCAGCGATGAGATTAATCATGCCCTGACCGGTAAGTCAGGGGGACTTCTTGCTCAAGTCCTTCATTTGGTCAAGGCCTATGAGATGGGGGCATGGGAGCGGGTGACCCGGGCGGCGGATTCCCTCGGCCTTGACACTGACCGTCTGCCGGAGATATTCATCGTCGCCCTTGAGCGTTCCCGTTATTTCGAGGCCCTGCTCAATTGAAAAAGAGGGAAGACGGGAAAGGCCCCGACGCTTTTTCCGAAAATCGCCGAAGACGCCTCCGCGGGGAATTACGAGACCATCTTTTTTTCCCTTCCCCATCCGCCGCGGTCAATGGCGAAATGTTATTTTACCGGAGCCGTCTGCTTTTGCGGGCATGGGAGATGGGTCAGACGGACATTCTTGAGAAATCCCCCACCCGGAGAAAGAGGGCGGCCACCCGGCCAAGCAGGCTTACGCGGTTGTCGCGGCGTCTTTCGTCTTCGTCCATGACCATGACCTGATCGAAGAAGGTGTCAACCGGGTCTTTCAAGGCGAGAAAGGCGCGCATGGCGGCGGTGAAATCTCCGGCCGCGAGTTTTGGCCTTGCCTCTTCTTCGACCCGGACCAGGGCGGAGTAGAGTTCTTTTTCCTCAGCCTCGACCAGCAGGGCGGGATCAACGGTGCCGGGGATCTGGTCCTTGATGATGTTTCGCACCCGCTTGAATGACCCGGCGAGGATGGCAAAGGCCTTGTCTTCACTGATTTCGACCAGGGCTCTGATCCTGCGGTCGGCTTCGGGGATGGAGTCAAAATGCACCGAGGTGACCGCCTCCACCGCTGCCTGAGACCAGGTGGTGCCGCGGTCGTTGACGTAGCGGCCGCGGATAAAGGCGATGATCGCGGTCAGGGTCTTGGCACCGTCCCTGCTTACTTTGTCTCCGAGAAGAGCAAGGCTCTTTTCGGTTAATTCGCCAAGGGAGATATTCAGGTCATGGGCGGCGATGAGGTGGATCAGGCCAAGGGCCAGACGGCGGAGACCGAAGGGGTCGGTATTGCCGCTTGGTTCCTTGCCGATGCCGAAACAGGCGCTGATGGTGTCGATGCGGTCGGCGATGCCGACAATGGCCCCGGTTTTTGATTGCGGCAATGCCGCCCCGGCCCGCACCGGCATATAATGCTCGGCAATGGCAAGGGCGATTTCGGGCGGGATGCCTTCGTTCCGGGCGTATTCCCGGCCCATGATTCCCTGCAGCGACGGAAATTCGGCGACCATTTCGGTGAGGAGGTCGGCCTTGGCCAGACGGGCCGCGGTCATTGCCGTGTCCGTTTCTTCCGGAGCCGCCTTGGCGCATATCCATTCTGCCATGGCGGTGATGCGGTCACTCTTTTCGCGCATGGTTCCGAGACCGGCCTGGAACACCACCCCGTCGAGCCGGGGCAGAAGCTCTTCAAGACGGTGGTTCCTGTCTTCACGGAAGAAGAATAACGCGTCTTCGAGCCGGGCCCGGAGTACCCGTTCATGGCCCCGGACCGCGAGGTCGTCGTTGCCGGTGTCGAGGTTGTTGATGGCGACGAAGTTGGCCCGCAGCTCGCCTTTGTCGTCGACCACGGCGAAATATTTCTGGTGCTCGCGCATGGAGGTGATCAGGACTCCGCGCGGCAGATGGAGGAACTTATGGTCAAATGAGCCGGCCACCGCGTGCGGCATTTCGACGAGGTTGGTTACCAGGTCGAGGAGGGCGTCATCTTCAAGGAGATGGCCACCGGTTTTTTCCGCCGCCGCCCGGGCCTGTTCGATGATCATCTCCCGGCGTTCGGCGATATCGACGATCACTCCGGCCCGGCGCATCTGTTCGCGGTAATTATTCGGAGTGACGGAAATGGCGGCCGGGGTGGTGAAGCGGTGGCCGCGGCTTTCCCTGCCGCTTCTGATTTCGTTGATGGCGCAGTCTATTACTTTTTCGCCGAATATGGCGACGATCCACCGTACCGGTCGGGCAAAGGCGTCCCGGCCCGAGCCCCAGCGCATGGATTTGGGGAACGGGATCTGGCTGATGATTCCGTTTAATACCGGGGACAGCAGGGCGGCGGTGTCCTGACCGCGGTTTTCCACCACCGCCATCAGGTAGTCGCCCTTATCGGTCTTGATGGTCTTGAGGTCGGATAGTTCCACTCCCCGGGTACGGGCAAAGCCGATGGCCGCCTTTGTCGGCTTGCCGTCGGGGGCAAAGGCGGCTTTTTTCGGGGGGCCGGTCACTTCTTCGCGTCGGTCTGCCTGCCTTTCCGGCAGACCGGTCACCACAAGGGCCAGACGGCGCGGGGTTCCGGCGGTGCTGATGTCGTTGTATTCGAGGCGGAGGGCCGCCAGCTCTTTCGCTATTTTTCCGGCCATAAAATTGAGGGCGGGGGTGATGTATGCCGCCGGGATTTCCTCGGTGCCGATTTCAACTATAAGATCATTGGCCATTTTTTATCCCTATCCTTCTATCATTGCGAAGGTGCTGTATCCTTCGGAAAGGTTTTTTACCTTGAGGGAAAACCACTTGATGGCCGCAAATTCCGTAAGCGCACGTCCAAGGGCCTGGGCCATGCCCTCGACCGTGGGTGAGAAATTGTCGCCGTCAAGCCCGTCATTATGGCGCAAGATCGCCTCTTCCGCCAGGTTAATTATCTCTTCGATCCAGGCGAAATATTCAAACCGTACCTTGAGGATCGCTTCGCCCCAGCGTCCCCGGGACCGGGGCATTAATTCACGTATCGGCGCCGGCGGCGTGAGTCTGATGGGGATTTTGACCTCAAGGGTGAGTTTTTCCTCGCGGCCGAGGGAGCCGTGCAGGCGGCAGGCGTAGCGGTCCATTTCGACCCGGACCGGGGCTGGTCGCGGTCGTTTGACAAAAAAGGGGAAGGCTATTTCCACATGGGCCTCTTCGGCCTCGAGGTGGTCTTTCATCTCTTCGAGGATGCGGTGGAAGCTTTTGATGTCGATCCGGTCGCGATGGTGGTTGAGGATTTCGACAAAGCGGCTCATGTGGGTGCCCTTGAAGTGGTGGGGCAGATTGACGAACATGTTTACCGAGGCGATGGTCTGCTGTTCGCGGTTGGCGCGATCAAGCACGGTGATCGGGTAGGTGATTTCCCGGACCCCGACCTTGCGGATGTTTATCAGGCGGTGGTCAGGTTGGTTCTGGATGTCTTTCATCGAAGGTCAGGTGATTTACTGGTTCGTGATGAAGGTTACGGTTACGGGTTCAGCGTGAATCTGTCCCGGGAAATTTTGCCTGGGAGTGACGCGGTCGCGAATCGGTAAAAAAGGCCTGCAGACACGGGGCCGGCAGGCCGTGGGATGGGGCCATGAGGATGAAGGACTTATTTTTTCAGGACCCTGGCCACTGTCTCCCGCAGTTCGTCAAGGTCGGCGGATTTGACCACAAAGGCGTCGCAGGCCCAGGAGGAGAGGTCCTGTTTGTATTCCTGATAGGCGGAACTGAGGATTACCGGCAGGTTGCTGTTGTCTTCCTTGAGTTTGCGCAGGACCTCGATGCCGTTGATCCCCGGCATCTGGATATCGAGGATGATCAGATCGGGGTTGAGGGCCGGGACCAGACGCAGGGCCTCCTCGCCGTTCATGGCTGAATGGACTTCGTAGCCTTCGTTTTCGAGTTCATCGCGAAATAGCAGATGGATTGACTCTTCGTCGTCGACAACCAGGATTTTTTTCATTGGTTTATCTCCCTGTTTCCGTGATCTGTAGCATGATGATCCATCATATTTCCGCGTCGCGGAGGAACGATGCCGCTTCTTCCGGGGGCATGGGATTGATATAGAAACCGGAACCCCATTCAAAACCGGCGATTTGGGTGAGTTTGGGCATGATCTCGAAATGCCAGTGAAAATGTTCAAGGGGATTTTCCCGTAAGGGGGCGGTGTGGAGAACGAAGTTGTAGGGGACGTCTTGTATGCAGGCGTCAAGCCTCCGCATGCAGTCGGAAAAGATGGCGGCAAGGGACTTGAACTGCGGTTCGGCCATATCGATATATGATGAGCCATGGACGGTGGGCATGATCCACATTTCAAACGGCGACCGGGGCGCGAACGGGGTAATGGCGATGAAGTCGTCGTTGTCGGCGACAATCCGCACTTGCTGTTTGCGTTCCTGACGGATGATGTCGCAGAAGATGCAGCGTTCCTTATAGCCGTAATAACGTTTGCTGCCCTCAAGTTCGCTGACGATCATTCGGGGGAGAATCGGCAGGGCGACCAGTTGCGAGTGGGAATGCTCAAGGGAGGCCCCGGCGGCGTGGCCGTAATTTTTGAAGACCATGACGTATTTAAAGCGGGGGTCGCGACCGAGGTCGATAATCCGGTCGCGATAGGCCCAGAAGACCTGAACCATCCGTTCAACCGGCAATTGCGCGAACGACAGGTCGTGTTCCGGGATCTCGACGATGACCTCATGGGCGCCGATGCCGTTCATCTTGTCGTAGATGCCGTCGCCTTCCTTGCCGATCTCGCCTTCGATGATCAGGGCGGGGAATTTATTCGGTACCACCCGTAGATTCCATCCGGGTTTGTTGGGGGCGGGGACGGCCCGGCCGTAGCTCAGAACCTCGGGCGGGGTGGTATTTTCGTGCCCCGGACACAGGGGACAGAAACCCTCACGGGTGGAGACCCGGTCGATGACAAAATCGGTGGGTCGCTTGGAACGCTCGGTGGCGATGATGATCCAGCGGCCAAGGATGGGATCGCGACGCAGTTCAGGCATGATCTGCTCAGCCGGCCTTGGCGTTTTCCTGCTGTTCCTGCCGGGTTTTGCAGTCAATACAGTATGACGCGACCGGACGGGCCTTAAGTCTTTCGATTGCGATATCGTCGCCGCATGACTCGCAGATGCCGTAGTCACCGCTGTCGATCTTGTTTATGGTTGACTGGATCTTGGCAAGGAGCTTGCGTTCCCGGTCGCGCAGGCGTAACTCAAAACTGCGGTCTGACTCTGCCGCGGCCCGGTCGGCGGGGTCAGGGTAGTTGTCGTTGTGGTCGGTCATATCAACAAGGGTCTTTTCAGCTTCTCCCAGGATTTCCCTGCTCATGTCCTCAAGCCTTTCCCGAAAGTGAACCAGATTCTCCTTATTCATACCATATCTCCGCGAATTTACTGTTTTGGCACCGCCGTTGTTAGGCTTTGCGTTGATTCTATCAGATCGGGATCTGATTGCTTAAACACTTTTTGATTTTTATATTCCCTGGTTCGTAACAGACTGTTGAAAAAGCCGTCCTGCCTTTTTCAACTCCCGGTTGGCCAAAACAAGTTCCGGCCAACCTCTCGATTTTATTGGATTTTAAAAACCCAATAAAATCGGCGGTGCGTCGATGCACCGCGACCAGTCCGTTTTTTAACGGACTGGTAACCCAAAAGGCTGATTGTTAAAGGGGTCATTTTTCAAGAAGCCATGCGAAACAATTTTTTTAGAAATCCTTCATCAGCGGTACTGTTTTCCTCTTCAAGGACGGCGAATTCCTCAAGCAGTTCTTTCTGTCTCGATGACAGCTTTTTTGGGGTTTTTACATCAACCTCAATGATCATATCACCGGTGCCGCCACCACGCAGCCGCGGGATTCCCTGTTTTTTAAGCCGCAGGGTGTCGCCGGACTGGGTCCCGGCCGGGACCTCAAGGGTCTTCTCTCCGTGGATGGTCGGAACCTCTATGCTGCATCCGAGGGCGGCCCTGGTCATGGAAAGAGGCAGGCGCAGGTGTATATCGGCACCGTCGCGGAGAAAAAACTCATGCGGTTCAACATAGAGAAAGACGTAGAGGTCTCCAGGTGGACCGTGGTGGCGACCGCCTTCACCCTCGCCGCTGACCCGCATCCGGGCGCCATGATCAACCCCGGCCGGGATTTTCAGTGACAGCCTTTTGCTTATCTCCTTGAGCCCATGCCCATTACAGACCTTGCACGGATCTTTGATGACCCGGCCTTCGCCCCGGCAGGTGGGACATGTGGTGCTGACCCGGAAAAATCCCTGAGAACGGATGACCTGACCCCGGCCCCGGCATTCGGGACATGTCTCGGCCTCCCGGCCTTCCCTGGTCCCGGATCCCCGGCACTCATCGCAGGTATCGGCGCGAGTGATCTCGATTTCCTTTTCAGTTCCGAGAGCGGCGTCCATAAAGGTGATGTTGAGATCAAAACGGAGGTCGGCCCCGCGGATCGGGCCGTTTTGAGTCTGCCTTGCGCCGCCGAAACTGAAGAGATCGTCGAATATGTCGCCGAAACTTGAGAATATATCGTTGAAATTTCCCGGGCCCTGATAGCCGCTGTTTCTGAGTCCGTCAATGCCGTATTGATCGTATATCTGCCGCTTTTTCGCGTCGCCCAGAACTTCGTAGGCCTCGGCCGCTTCCTTGAAGCGTTCTTCCGCCTCTTTATTGTTTGGGTTGCGGTCGGGGTGATATTTGAGCGCCAGTTTCCGGTAGGCCTTTTTTATCTCTTCGGCCGTGCTGGATTGGTCAACCTTTAATGTCTGATAATAATCCGTACCCATGATGTTATGATTTTATGTCGTTTGCGATTCAGCGGGTTCTTCCATTGGGGTTTCGGCCTTTTTTGTCTCGATTTTGCCGATTTCCTCGATATTGCCAAAGGTTACCTTCCCGGCGGCAATTTCACGCAGGGACGATACCGCCTCCTTGTTCTTGCATTCAACAAGATAAGGCAGGCCTTTGCGGTGCTGTTTGATCCGGGCAACCGCCAGATGAATCAGGGAAAAACGATTTTCGTTCCCTATTTTTGTCAGACAGTCTTCAACCGTAATTCTCGCCATGGCCGCAGCGTTCTCCTGGATTTGGTCCGCCGGATACCGTGGTTCCCGACAGTTATTTTAAGACATTCAAGATGAAGTCAGGTTAATGGATCATCGTTAAACACTTAATTATAATCCTATCGTCGTAATTGGCAAATTGTTTTTTGTTATTCGGAATCAGGGCAGTTAAATAATCACTATGGCGCTGGTGCTATTTTCTTTATTTACGGCTGGATGGCATGGAAAGTGCTTTTAAAGCAACGGCATGGAGTACATATGGCGGAAATTACGGTTATGGTCAGCGGTGATGGCCGTTAAGACGGGGGCGTGGCCCGGTATTAAGGCGGTCGTGCTTCAGGTCGCAGGGGGGGGAATTTTTTGCCGTGCAAGGCCTTGCCGCTGACGGGAGGAGGCATGAGGAGATTGTTGTTGATGTTGCTTATCGGTCTTGCCGGCTGTGTTGCCCGGGTGGATAGCCGTTTTGTCCGTCTGAGGGCGGAAGGGGCGGCCCCGGGGAGCATTTACGGGGTCGCGGTTTATCCCCGGCTTTCGGGGGACGCTGTCGGCACTGATCTGCCCGGACGTTTTGGCCCGGCCTGGAGGGCGGTCAGGGTGCATCCCGGCCACAATTTTAATTGATTTATCCCGGAGGATGGTGATGGGTAATTTTGTCGCGGGTCTGGTATGTCTTTTATCTTTTTTTACCGCCGTTCCGGTCATTGCCGCTGCCGGAACGGGGGAATCGGCATGGCAGCGCCCCGGTAATCAGGGCGGGGTTGCGGCCGGGGAGCGGAAATACTTTTATAATTATCCCCACCAGGTTCCGCCGGATTACGTTTACCGTACTGGCCGGATCTGGGCGCCGTTGTCGTTTATCCCCGGCGCGTCCCGGCCGGGGACTGTCCGGGACGAAAAAAAGTCTTTGCCGGGGGGGATGAGCCGGGGGGGGGAACTGGCCCTGGCGGTAAAGGGGATGGCGGCGCAGCTGGTAAGCGGCGGCCGGGATTATCTGGTTGATGATTATGTGGTCGCGGTGGCGAGTTTCGTTAACCTCGGTGATCTTTACCAGACCTCGTCTCTGGGACGTTATCTTGGGGAAGAACTCATGGGCGATCTTGCCCGGGCCGGGGTCGGGGTGGTTGAGATTCGGAAGACCCCGGGGCTTTTTCTTCGGCGTCAGGGGGGGGAGTACGGTCTGTCGCGTGACCTCGATGCGTTGAATCCGGTCCAGGACGCCCAGGCGGTGGTGGTCGGCACCTACACCTATGATAAATCGCAGATCCTGGTCAACGCCCGTCTCCTCCGTAATGGTGACAGCATGGTTATATCAACCGCGAGTCTGATACTTGACATGGATGAGCTGACCCGGTCTTTGCTGGCTGACGAGAACCAGTCGGTAAGCCGGCGTCAGAAACACGGCGGAGTGGTGCGGGTGCGTCAGGCCGCCGCCGAGTAGGAGGGGTATTTATGAACATGTGGCAATTATCGGGGACTCTGGAAAATGGTCTTTTCGCCCGATCCCGGCGGGATGAGCAAAATGAAAATGCTCATATCGCCACGGCGGGACTGCGATGTTTGATTTTGCTCATTCCCCGGCCCCGGATGAAAAGCCTGACTCTTCAAGATACCCTGTTGTTTTTACTGCTGTTCATGCTCCTGCCTGGTTGTTCTTTTTTCCCGGCCGGGCGCGGCGGCACCGTGTCGGTAAAAAGTCCGGATTTTTTCGGGGTCGGCGAAGAGATCAGTCGCCAGCTGGTCCATAATCAGAGCGAGATTCTCGCCGGGGATAAACGTTTGATAATGACCACCTTTGTCGATATCGATGACCTTTCCCATACCAGTCGTTTCGGCCGGGTTCTGGCCGAGAGTCTGGCGACGCGGCTTTTTAACAACGGTTTCGGGGTGGTTGAGGTTCGTCAGGGGGCGGATTTGACGATAAAAAAGAAGCGCGGCGAGGTTATGCTGACCCGGACCGGGGTCCTCAGGAACGCTGAGCATCAGGCCGAGGGGATAGTGGTCGGCACTTATGCCCTGACTCCGACCACGGTGATCATAAACGCCAAGATGCTGGATGCCGCAAATGGCGAGGTCATAAGCGTTGCCGGGCTTGAACTGCAGCGGACCGCCCAGATTGAGGGCCTTCTTGCCGAGGACTGGCCTGAGCGGATCGGTCGGCTTTCGGCCTACGAGAGATAGGAGAGCGATATGCGAAACTTCACCGGCCTTGTCCGACCGTTGAAAAAACCGGCCATGGCTTTTTCGATCCTGCTCTTTTGTTTACTGCCGGCCTGTGTCATGGCTCCGGCGCCGCGGACGGCCGGGGCCGGGATCGTCGAATCGCCGCCGGTGGTATTTGTCCATCCTCTCAATCATGAACTGTACCGGGGGGCGCGGCTGGCGGTGCTGCCGTTTGCGGGCGAAAATCGTGAGCTCGGGATGAACGCGGCCGCGGTGTTTCGTGACATCTTTCTTGCCAGTGGTCTGTTCAAAGCCGTTTTTGTGGTCGATAAGCAGGCGGGGACCCGGGCCCGGGCCCGGGCGGTCGCGGGCGATGCCGATCTGGTGGTATTTGCCCGGATCAACCGTGCCTTTATTGATGGCGGCGTCGGCGGCGCCGGGCTGGATGTGTCATTAAGGATATTGCATGGTAAGAGCGGCGATACGGTGTGGTATATGCGTCAGAGTGTGGAACGACCGGTACGGTGGCCGCGCAAGGACTTTGGCGCCCGTCTCGGTCGGGCTTTCAGTCCCCAAGCGGTGCTGGCGCCGGCGCCGGCCGCGGTGCTGCCGAATATGCTCACGGTTGTCGCCCGGGATATGGCCCGGGTGATGGCCGACAGGAGACGGGCGGGTATCTGAAAATTATGGATCCGTGAACTTCTGAAGGGGGCGGCCAAGGCACGGATTTCAGGAAAATGCGTATGCCCCGTCAGCCTTTTTCAAAGGGATTGCGCAGCAACAGGGTCTGGCCCCGGTCCGGGCCCACCGAGACCAGCATTGCCGGGGTCTCGGTAAGATCTTCCATGCGTTTTATATAGTCACGGGCCGCCCGGGGCAGATCCTCCAGGTTGCGGACGGCGTCGATTTCCTCGTCCCAGCCGGGGATTTCCTGATATATCGGCCGCGCCGCCCGGATCCCACGGATGGTGGCTGGCATTTCGGTGGTATTTTTCCCGTTTACTTCGTATGAGTCGGCTATTTTGAGGGTCTTGTGACCGGAGAGGACGTCGAGCTTGGTGATTGCCAGACCGGTTAAACCGTTCAGCCGCACTGCTTCCCGGGCGATCACGGTATCGAGCCAGCCGCAACGGCGTTTTCTGCCGGTGGTGGCGCCGAATTCTCCGCCTTTTTTCTGGAGGGTATCGCCGGTGTCATCAAAAAGTTCCGAGGGGAAAGGCCCTTCCCCGACCCGGGTGGTGTAGGCCTTGACGATGCCGATGACCTCGTCAATGTGGGCCGGGCCGAAACCACTGCCGGTACAGGCGTTGCCGGCGATGGTGTTGGATGAGGTGACAAAGGGGTAGGTGCCGTGGTCGATGTCCAGCTGGGTTCCCTGGGCCCCTTCAAAGAGGATGTTTTTCCCTGCCTTATGGGCCTGGTGGAGTTCGAGGGAGACGTTGCCGATATAGGGGGCGAGACGTTCGGCATAGGCGGAATACTCTTTTATGATTTCGTCAAGGTCAATGGGGGTGGAGTGGTATTTTTCCCGGAAGAGGAAATTCTTCTCAGCCACGTTTTCGGCGAGGATGTCGCGGAAAAGGTTTGGGTCGAGGAGGTCGCCGGCACGGATGCCGCAACGGAGGATTTTGTCGCCGTAGGCCGGGCCGATGCCGCGGCCGGTGGTACCGATTCTGGCGCCGTCTTTTTTTGCCTTTTCGCTCACCCCGTCAAGGAGGCGGTGGTAGGGCATGATGATATGGGTGTGCTCGCTGATGGTCAGTCGTTCCGGGGAAACGGCAAGACCGTTTGCCGCCAGATCGTCCATCTCTTCCAGTAAAACACCGGGATCAAGGACGACACCGTTGCCGATGAAGCATTTTTTGTTCTCATAGAGAATGCCGGATGGGATAAGGTGGAAGACGAATTTTCTGCCGTCCACCACCAGGGTGTGGCCGGCATTATTGCCCCCCTGAAAGCGGACGACGCAGTCTGCGTGTCCGGTAAGAAGATCAACGATTTTGCCCTTGCCTTCGTCTCCCCACTGGGAGCCAACCACCACCACGCATGCCATCTTGTTTTCTCCTGCAAATGATATGTTCAATCGGAAAGCACGGTGAGAATAGTCAAATAGTGGGTAAAAGTCAATTGTCCCTGAACCGGCCGCGGACAGTATGCTTGGGAAAACGGACTGGTCGCGGCGCATGGACGCGCCGTCGATTTTATTGGGTTTGAAAAAAACAATAAAATCGAGAGGTTGTCCGGAACATGTTTTGGCCAGACGGGAGTTGAAAAAGCCAGGACGGCTTTTCAACAGTCTGTTGAATCCTGTGATTAATGCGAGGATACTGATGAAATATCCGTCTGAATCAGCGTATTTTTTTGGCGTGGTTGCAACTCGGGCGGCAGGTTTCCCCCCGCCGCTTTTTCCGAAAATCGCCGGAGACGCCTCCACGGGGACTTGTTGCGAGACCATAAATTAATATCGTGGTCTCCCCGTACCTGACTCGACCTCAAGCACTCACGGCTTCAGGTGATATGTCTGCATCAGACACGAGACGTTGAATTGTGACCGTGTCTGAATTAGACTGACGCAGTCAGTTGCTCTCCTTTGTAATTCCGTTGAAAAAGACAAAGGGTATGCGGCGGTGTGGCCGCGTCTGACATAAAACCTGAATCCGTGCCGTCTTTGCCCGCCCTGCGGGGCGTCCCGGTAACCGGCAATTTGCTTTGTCGGCGAGTGCGTTGATATCCGGTGACCGAAGTAATCAACCTGCTCTCCTCTCCGCATCCGGTCCGTCCCTGAACGCTCATGGATTCAGGCGTAAATCCTTAATCTGGTGGTTTTTATGTTTGGTATCGGTCTGCCCGAGTTAATTCTGATTATGGTCATTGCCCTGCTGGTGGTGGGGCCGGAGAAATTACCCGGCCTGGCGCGAACCATTGCCGGCTATGTGGTGGAGTTGAAAAAGGCCGCCAATACCCTGAAACAGAGCCTGAACGACGAAGAAGATCAGCGCCCCTGGGAAGGAACGCCGCGGGACTTTACCCTGCCGGAAGGGTTCTCTGCCGCGACTGGAATCGTGCCGGAACCGGAACCGGAACCGGAGAACGTGGACGCGCAGCAGGCGGCCCCTGCTGATACCGTCCCCGAATCCGGCCACGACCCTGAGGTCGAAGAAACCGATGGCTGATAATGGCCTGCTTTCGGAATTATTTATCCATCATCTTCGGGAGCTGCGGCGGCGGATTGGCTTTTCTCTCCTGGCGGTGGTGGTTGCCGCCGGGGTGGTCTATCCCCTGCGGTTGCCGATCTCCCGTTTTCTCTGCCGCCCCCTGGCGCTGCGGATGCCTGATTTCAACGGGCTGGTTTATACCAGTCTCCCCGAGGCCTTTGTCGCTTATATTAAATTAGCGGCGGTTCTGGGGCTGCTTATCGCGTCCCCGGTGCTGCTTTTCAACCTCTGGCGTTTTGTTTCCCCGGGGCTGAAGCCGGAGGAGCGGCGGGCCGGACGGATGGTGGTCCTGACCGGGAGCCTGCTATTCTTTTCCGGGGTCGCTTTTTATTATCTCGTCGCCCTGCCGCGGATGCTGGCCTTTTTCCTCTGGTTTGAAGGAGGGCGTTTTGAGCCGGTGCTGAAACTCGGCAGCTATCTTGGTTTTGTCGCCCGGGGCGGCCTGGTATTCGGCCTTGCCTTTGAGATCCCGTTTCTGGTGGCGGCGGCGATCCGGATCGGGGCGGTGCGCAAGGACTATTTTCGTAAAAAACGATTGTCATTCTATTTCGCCCTCGCGGTCATCGCTTTTCTTCTTGCCGGCGGCGACGTGGTTGCCACTGTTTTTCTCATGATTCCCCTGGCCGGACTGCAGGAACTCGGGGTTCTCTTTGCCGGTAATCCGGCAGACTGATTTTCTCTCCCTCTGTTTTTCCGGGAAAACTTGACGAACTCGTAACAATTATCAGGATGGATAGTTTAAGGATTTTGATATAACAAGGAGTCAAACGCTCCATCAACACCACCCTGAACTCGATTTAACCCTTTGATATAAATAAGTATAATCAAGTGGGGTAAACCTCGCGCATGACGGTGTCCTGAAATCTTTACAGAGTGTGATTGTTTTTGCATTAGGGGTGATTGATTGATCGCTTACCCAAGGAGCAGGGGGGGCTGGGAGTGAGTCCCTGTCCCGCCATGGCGGGATCGAACGAGCAACATGCGTTACGACGCCATTAAACTTGTCAGCAACAATTTTACTGTCCTAAGATAAAAAAATACTTGTCTGTGATAATTTTTAATGATAATCGTTAGCATTAACAAAACAGCTTATTGCCCGGTGGAGGAGGTATGAAGGCGTTACTGTCAAGGACATATTCCTTTTATCGTGACGGGTTAGCCGCCATGACCATCGGCCGAACCCTGTGGAAGATCATCATCATCAAGCTGATCATCATATTCGGAGTGATCCGGTTTTTTTTTATGCCCGATGTTTTAAATGAGAATTTTGCCGACGCCGCGGCAAAGGCGGATCATGTCGCCGCCGTGTTGACCCGCGTAACCCCGGTCGTTTCGGGAGCGGCCGTAAATTTTAAAACGGGAGGTAGAGATGATTGAGCAATTAGGTGCGGCGACGGTAAATTGGGCTCGGGCCCAGTTTGCCCTTACCGCCATGTACCACTGGATTTTTGTGCCCCTGACCCTGGGGTTGTCGTTTCTGTTAGCCTTTTTTGAGACGATTTACGTCAAGACCGGGGACGAGAGCTGGAAACGGCTGACCCGCTTCTGGATGCGGCTGTTTGCGATTAACTTTGCCATCGGTATTGCCACCGGGATCATCCTTGAATTTGAGTTCGGCACCAACTGGTCCAATTACTCCTGGATGGTCGGCGATATCTTCGGCGCGCCGCTTGCGGCCGAGGGTATTTTTGCCTTCTTCCTTGAGGCCACCTTTTTCGCGGTGATGTTTTTTGGTTGGGATCGGGTGTCGAAAAGGATGCACCTTTTTTCCACCTGGATGGTCGCTGTCGGCTCAAATCTTTCCGCCCTGTGGATTCTGGTCGCCAACGCCTGGATGCAGCACCCGGTGGGGATGGATTTCAACGCCGAGATGGCCCGTTTCGAGATGCGTAATTTTCGTGAGATCCTTTTTTCGCCGGTGGCAATCAGCAAGTTCACTCACACCACAAGTTCAGCCTTCATGTTAGGCTCTTTTTTCGTTATCGCGGTGTCGTCATGGTACCTTCTCAAGGGACGGCATCTGAAGATGGCGAAAAGGAGCATGATCGTCGCCGCGGTATTCGCCCTGCTGTCCTCGGTGATGGTCGGGGTAACCGGCGATGAGGCGGCTTATAGCATTGCCCGGATTCAGCCGATGAAGCTTGCCGCCATTGAGGGATTATATCAGGGTGAGGATAATGCCGGTCTTGTGGCGGTGGGGTTGATGAATCACGCCAAGAAGGTGGATAACGACGAGGCCCCTTTTCTTGCCGCCGCCAGGATCCCGGGGCTCCTTTCCCTGCTGGCCAACAGGCGTTTCGGTTCGTTTGTTCCCGGGATCAATGACCTGGTCTACGGTAACCAACAGCGCCATATTGTCGGGATAAAGGAAAAGATGGTTCGCGGCCGGGAGGCTGTCTGGGCCCTGGGGATGTATAAAAAGGCGCGCAGGAACGACGATGCCCGCGGTGCATCCGCGGCCCTGACTAACTTTAATCTTAATAAGGCCTATCTCGGCTACGGTTACCTTTCACGTCCGGAAGAGGCGGTTCCGCCGGTGCCGTTGAGTTTCTACAGTTTCCATATCATGGTGGTTCTGGGCACTGTCCTGCCCCTTGTCTGTATCTTTATTTTGTATTTCAGCAATAAGGGCAGTCTTGAAAGGCAGCGCTGGCTTCTGGGTGCCGGGGTCGCCTCGGTGTTCATGGGGTGGGTCGCCCAGGAGGCGGGCTGGGTGGTGGCCGAGGTCGGGCGGCAGCCGTGGGCGATCCAGGGGCTTTTGCCGGTGAGTGTGGCCCGTTCAAATATCGGCGCCGGATCGGTACAGACGACTTTCTTCATGTTTCTCATCCTCTTTACCCTGCTGGCCTGGGCCGAGGTACGGATTATGCTCAATCAGATAAAAAAAGGCCCGGAGGATAATTGAAATGATCGGTAAACTTGATCTCGCAACCCTGCAGAACCTCTGGTGGCTCATCTGCTCCGTGGTCGGCGCTCTTTTTGTTTTTCTCACCTTTGTCCAGGGGGGGCAGTCGATGCTCCTTGCCATCGGTCATGACGAGGATGAAAAACGGCTGGTGGTCAACTCGTTAGGTCGTAAATGGGAACTGACTTTCACTACCCTGGTCCTTTTCGGCGGGGCGCTTTTTGCCGCCTTTCCCAAATTTTACGCCACCAGTTTTGGCGGCGCCTACTGGGTCTGGATGTTTATTCTTTTCACCTTCATTATTCAGGCGGTGAGCTATGAATACCGCAGCAAGGAGGACAATTTCCTGGGGACCCTGACCTATGATATTTTTCTTCTTGTAAACGGGGTGGTGGGTGTCCTCCTCATCGGAGTCGCGGTTGGGACCTTTTTTACCGGGGCCAATTTCAGCCTTAATGCCTATAACCTGGTTACCTGGCACCATCCCCTGCGGGGGCTCGAAGCGGTTTTCAACCCCTTCAATCTCGCCCTGGGGTTGTTCCTGGTCTTTCTTGCCCGGACGCTCGCGGCCCTGTATCTGAAGAATAACCTCGCCCACGAGGGCCTGCGGCTGAGGCTGGGCCGGGCGGGGTTCAGGAACCTGCTCTATGCCCTGCCGTTTCTTTTATATGTCCTTGGCCGGCTTGTTTTCATGGACGGCTACGCGGTTGATCCGGAAAGCGGGGCGGTGGGGCTCGAGGCGGGGAAATATCTCCACAATCTCATGGTCATGCCGCTGCTGGCTGTCATGCTGGCCTGCGGCCTTGTTCTGGTGATATGGGGGGTGGTGGGCAATCGTTTTACCAGCGGCGACAAGGGGATCTGGCTTGCCGGGCCGGGAACGTTCCTGGTGGCGCTTACCCTCTTTCTTCTCGCCGGTTACAACAACACCCCGTTTTATCCCTCGACCTTTGATCCGGCGAGTTCGCTTACCATTCACAATGCCTCAAGCAGCCATTATACCCTCACCGTCATGAGCTATATCGCCCTCGCGATCCCGGTGGTTCTCGCCTATGTCTTCTGTTTCTGGCGCAAGATGGACATCGGCAAACTTTCTACCGCCGACATGGCCCGGGAACTTGATCTTTATTGAAGGAGGAAATAATGCAGATGATTTTATTGATCGGCTGGCTGGTGTTGATAGTCGCTTCCCTGAAAGGGGCGGAGTATGCCCTGAAAAAAATGGGAGAGCTGTAATACCGGCCCTGAGTCGTTGAACGGTGAATTTGGCTTTTGATGGTGTTGTAAAAAGTCCGATTCACTGCGTCCTGGCGTTTTTTTGTTCGCCATATCCCGCCATGGCGGGATATGGCCTCGATCGCGAATCGGAATTATTGCGACGCCATCATCCTTGAATCTGAATGGAGGTAACAAATGAGTATCGTAACCAGTTCGGCCCCGGATTTCACCGCCCAGGCGGTGATGGCGGACAACAGTTTTGCAGAGTTGAACCTGTCGGCCTATAAGGGCCGCTATGTCCTTCTGTTTTTCTATCCCCTGGACTTCACCTTTGTCTGTCCCTCGGAAATCCTCGCCTTTAACCGGGCTAATGATGAGTTCAAAAAACGCGATTGCGACCTGATCGGGGTTTCGGTTGATTCGCATTACACCCATTTCGCCTGGCGCAACACCCCGGTAAACGAGGGCGGTATCGGACAGATAAGTTTTCCCCTGGTCGCTGATCTCGACAAGTCGATCGCGAGGAAATACGGAGTGCTGTTCAACAACGAGGTCGCGCTCCGGGGACAGTTCATCATCGACAAGGATCAGGTGGTGCGTCACGCCCTGATCAATGATCTGCCCCTGGGACGTAATGTTGAAGAGGCATTGAGGATTCTCGACGCCCTTCAGTTCCACGAGGCCCACGGTGAGGTCTGCCCGGCCAACTGGCGCCCGGGTGAAGACGGTATGACTCCCACCGCCGAAGGGGTGGCCAGCTACCTCGCGAACCACGGCTGAGAACTTAACAGACTGTCGAAAAAGCCGTCCTGGCTTTTTCAACTCCCGGTTGGCCAAAACAAGTTCCGGCTAACCTCTTGATTTCACTGTAATTTTTCAACCCGGTGAAATCGGCGACGCGTCCGTGCGCCGCGACCAGCCCGTTTTTCAACGGGCTGTTAAGGTTTTTTCCGTTGTCCGGATTTGATCCCTCTTGTCCCTTCATCTCCCGTGTGGCTGTGGCGTGAGGAATAATGAGGCCTTAACCGGTCAGGGGATATTTTACTGCCGGTGTTGGTTGTTGGCCTTGCGATAAATTGCGGGTCAACGGTAATCGCGCTTCTAACTTGTTGAAATTACGTAGATCAATTTCCGTTTGAGAGACTTGTTACGACTTCATCTTGGTTGATGAAGTCGTAACAAGTCTCCGTTCCGGCTTGAAACACCGCTTGTCCCGGTATGGCAGGGGTACGAAGTAATCCCGGGGCGAACAATCAGATTCTTTCAGGGCCTCCTGATAACAAATTCGTCGACGAGTTTGTTGCCGTTGATCAGGATTTTGGTTTTGATCCGGTTTTCTCCCGGTTTCAGGTCGACATCGCCGCCGTGTCCCATGTTCATTACCATGGTCATCACCTTCTGGACCCCGTCGTCCGCGGTTGTGATCAGGTAACCGACCCGGCCGTTTTCGGTCATTTTCCCTTTCATGTCAGTAAGATAGAGCATCAGGTGATGCGATTTTATCCCCGGGGTTGTTTTCAGCCCCTTTTCTTTGACCTCCGTCTTCATGTCGATGAGGTAATACTGCAGCCGGTAGCCCTTAACCACGGCGCTACGGATTTTTTCGCCCTTCGGCGCGCTCATGGCATTGGCGGAATGGTCCATGCCCGGGGCCAGACCGGCGGTCATGATGAAAATAGCGGCGGTGATAATGATTTTTTTAAGCATGTTGTTCTCCTTGGTTATCAGGGTTGGATGGTTTTATCTTTCAGCTTTATGAAAGTTGTAGCTTCCGGACTTCCAGAGAAAATAAATCGCCGGGATGATCACCAGGGTCAGAATGGTTGATGAGATCAGCCCTCCGACCATGGGGGCGGCGATTCGTTTCATTACCTGGGAGCCGGTTTCGTGACCGCTCATCACCGGCAACAGTCCGATCAGGGTGGTGGACACGGTCATAAGTTTCGGTCTGACCCTCTCAACCGCGCCGTCGATTATCGCCTCTTTCAACCGTTTCCGGTCGCGGCAGGGTTTGTCGCCGAAATAACGATCGTAGGCCTCATCGAGATAGACCAGCATCACCACTCCGGTCTCGGCCGCAAGCCCGGCGAGGGCGATGAATCCCACCACCACCGCCACTGAGACGTTATAGTCGAGGAGGTAGAGGAGCCATACTCCGCCGATCAGGGCGAAGGGCAGTGAACCCATTACCAGCGCGGCCTCGGTCAGGTTGCCGAAGTGGAGGAAAAGGAGGATGAAGATCACCAACAGGGTTCCGGGGACGATCATTCGCAGGGTGGCGCGGGCCTTTTGCATATACTCATATTGCCCTGACCATACAAGGGAGTATCCAGGCGGCAGTTTGATCTCGTGGTCGATGGTCTTTTTCGCCAGCTTGACATACGAACCCACGTCGACCCCGTGGATGTCGATGAATACCCAGGCGGTGCGGCGACCGTTTTCACTCTTGATCCCGGCCGGGCCCTTGTGGATTTTTATCGTTGCCAATTGTCCCAGCGGGATCTGGGCCCCGGTGGGCGCGGCGACCAGGATTCGTTTCAACCGTTCCGGGTTATCCCGCAGCCCCCGGGGGTAACGGAGGTTTACCGGGTAGCGTTCGAGGCCTTCAACCGTTGTGGTGACGTTCATGCCGCCGATGGCGCTCATGATCACTTCTTCCACCGCGGCCACCGACAGTCCGTAACGGGCGATTTCATCGCGGTTGATGACAAAGTCGAGGTAATTGCCGCCGGTAATCCGTTCGGCAAAGGCGGAGCTGGTACCGGGTATCCGCCGTGCCAGGGCCTCGATTTTGGCGCCGATCCGGGAGAGCGTTCCCAGGTCCGGTCCCATGATCTTGATCCCCACCGGGGTCTTGATCCCGGTGGAGAGCATGTCTATCCGGGTCTTGATCGGCATGGTCCATGCGTTGGTGAGCCCGGGAAAACGGATGGCGCGGTTCATGTCGGCGGCGAGTTCGTCGATGGTGATATAGCGTTCCTCCGGCCAGATACTGGTAAGCGGCGGGAATTTAAGGAAGTCGGGCAGCCAGGAATAGAAACGCCTGATCTTTTTTTTGCGCCAATGGCTCACAAGCCTGGTCTTTACCTCTTCCGGCCAGATGAAGGTAAGGGGTTTTTTCAGCCATGGGGGCCAGGGTGAGAAGAAACGGTGCACCGGATTTGTCTCCCAGACCTCCTTGGGCTTGAGGGTGATGGTGGTCTCGATCATTGACAGCGGCGCCGGGTCGGTGGCGGTCTCGGCCCGGCCGATCTTGCCCAATACGTTTTTCACCTCGGGGAATTTTTTGATGATCCGGTCGGTCTGCTGGAGAAGCTCCCGGGCCTTGGTTATCGATATCCCCGGCAGGGTGGTGGGCATATAGAGGATGTCGCCTTCATTAAGCGGCGGCATGAACTCATGCCCCAGACGGGTGGCGGGCAGGAGCGATATCAGCAGCAGGATCACCGCGGCGGTCACCGTGCGCAGCGGGTGGGCGAGGACGTGTTTTATTACCGGCAGGTAGATCCTGATGAAGAAACGGTTGAGCGGGTTGGCCTTTTCCGGCAGGAGTTTCTGCGGCAGAAGGGCGAGGTAAACCATAAGTGACAGTGCCATGGCGATCACCAGCCCCCAGGGTCCGGGGGTATAGCCGAAGATCGCGGCAAGGATGAGCAGGAACACCGGGAGGAGCGATACCGCCACCGTCTGCCATTTGCGGACAAAAAGGGTGGTCATCCTTTCGCGGACGAACACGGTCATCAGCACCGGGATAATGGTGATCGCCAGCAGGGCAGAGGAAGCCATGGCAAAGGTCTTGGTATAGGCCAGCGGTTTGAACATCCTTCCCGATTGTTCGCCGAGGGCGAATACCGGCAGAAACGATACGGTGATGATCAACAGGCTGTAGAACAGGGCCGGTCCCACTTCCTGGGCCGCGAGCGATATGATCTCCGGGTGGCTCATACCGCCGCCCTTTTCGCGGAAATGTTCCAGATGTTTGTGGGCGTTCTCCACCATCACCACCGAGGCGTCGACCATCACCCCGATGGCGATGGCGATTCCCCCCAGGCTCATGATGTTGGCGTTAAGGCCCATGACCCGCATGATGATAAAGGCCATGAGTATCCCCACCGGCAGGGTGAAGATCGCCACCAGGGCGGAGCGGAAGTGGAGGAGGAAAATGATGCAGATGATCGCCACCACCGCCATCTCTTCGACCAGCTTTGATTTCAGGGTATCAACCGCCCGCAGGATCAGGCCGCTTCTGTCATAGCCGGTTCTTATTTTTACTCCCGGCGGCAGACCTTTTTTCAGTTCCGCGAGCCTTTTTTTGACCTTGCTTATTACCGCGAGGGCGTTGGCGCCGCTACGCATAATCACGATACCGCCAGCGGCCTCACCGGCGCCGTTAACGTCAAGGACGCCGCGGCGCAGTTCCGGGCCGAGGTGGATGTTGGCGAGGTTTCTCAGCAGGATCGGGGTCCCCGCTTTATCGACCCCGAGGCTGATTTTTCCGAGATCGGCGATGGATTTTATATAGCCCAGGCCGCGGACCATGAACTCGGTCTCACCCATTTCCAGCACCCGGCCGCCGACGTCGCCGTTGGCCGCCTTTATCGCCTTCCTGATCTTTGCCAGGGAGATGTTATAGGCAAGGAGGCGATTGGGATCGACCTCGATCTGGTATTGCTTGACAAAGCCGCCGATGCTCGCGACCTCGCTGACCCCGGGGATAGCGGCCAGTTCAAAGCGCAGGTACCAGTCCTGGATGCTCCGCAATTCCGCGAGGTCATGTTTGCCGGAGGTGTCTTCCAGGGTGTACTCGTAAATCCAGCCGACTCCGGTGGCGTCGGGGCCCAATGTCGGGGAGACCCCGGCCGGGAGGCGACCGGTGACGAAGTTCAGGTATTCCAGCACCCGGCTCCGGGCCCAGTAGAGGTCGGTGCCGTCCTTGAAGATGATGTAGACGAAAGAGAGGCCGAAGAACGAGTAGCCCCGCACCACCTTGGCGTAGGGGACACTGAGCATGGCGGAAGTCAGGGGGTAGGTGACCTGGTCCTCCACCACCTGCGGCGACTGTCCCGGGTATTTGGTCATGATGATTACCTGGGTGTCGGAGAGGTCGGGGATGGCGTCAAGGGGGATTGAGCGCATGGCCAGAACCCCGGCAATAATAACCGCGATGGTCATCAGCATGACCATGAAGCGGTTTTTGATCGACCATTTTATTATCTTTGCGATCATCGTCGGGCCTCACATGTCGTCGAAGAAGTCGTCGCCGTTTTTTGTCGCCGGCGCGATTTTCGTGGCCGGGGCGGCCTTTTTTTCTTTCTTGGGGGCCAACATTTTGGCCACCGCCTCTTTGAGTTTGCTTTCGCTGTCAAGGAGGAACTGGCCCGATATCACCACCTTTTCTCCCGGGGCGATTCCGTTCTTTATTTCGACCCGGTCACCTTCGATGTTGACTCCCAGGGTGACCTTGCGGGGGATGAAGTTGTCGTTGTCACCGACGACAAAGACCAGATTCTCGGTGCCGCTGCGGAGGATCGCCTCGGAGGGGACCACGGTGCCGCTGCGACCGGGATCGCTTTTGATCTCAATGTCGGCGTACATGTCGGGTTTGAGGACCAGACCGGGGTTTTTGAATTCAATGCGGATGACCACGTCGCGGGTTTTTTTTTGCAGGTAGGGATAAATATAGGAGACCTTGCCGGTGAAAGCGGTCCCGGGCTGATAGGGCAGGGTCATCTTAGCTGTCTGTCCCATTTTGATCCACGGCAGTTCATATTCAAAGATATGGGCCTCGACCCAGACCCGGGAGAGATCACTTATGGCGTATAAAATCTGTCCCGGCCTGATCGCCGCTCCGGCCACCGCCCGGGTGGAGGTCACCACCCCGGTGTAGGGTGAGCGCAGGGGGATGGTCTTGCTGACCCGGCCGCTTTTTTCGAGATCCCTGATGGTCTCTTCCGGTACATCCCAATAAAGCAGACGGCTGCGGGCCGCTTTTTTCATCTCGCCGCTTGAGCCGAGGAGCTCCTCCTCGGCGGTGAGGAGTTGCGGTGAATAGATTTCGGCGAGGAGCTCGCCTTTTTTTACCATGGCGCCGGTGAAATCAACCGTCACCTTCTCAATCCAGCCGCTGACCTTGGGGCTGAGACGATAGGTGCGGGTTTCGTCATAGGTTATATGGCCGTAGGTGCGGATGGTTCGGACCAGCGGCGCGGTTTTAGCCCTGGCGGTGCGCAGACCCATGTTCTGCCGGGTCACGGGGTTGATTTTTATTTCCACCCCACCTGCGACCTGATCTTCATAGACCGGAACCAGGTCCATCCCCATTTTGCTTTTGCCTGGATGGTTATAGACCTCGGTCGGTTCCATCGGCGCGCGCCAGAAGGCGATCTTTCTCTTTTTGTCTCCGTTTTTAGCGGTGGAGTTGTCGACCTTGGGGACCAGGGTCATGCCGCAGATGGGGCATTGCCCCGGGGCCTCGGTGACGATCCACGGGTGCATGCCGCAGGTCCAGAGCTGTTTTTCCTCACTGGTGGCGGTGGTCGCGTTCGACCGCTCGTTGTTGCTGCGACCGATGATGATGCCGGTTCCGGTGGCGATCAGCAACAGGATGACGCCTCCGATGAGGATCAGTTTTTTGTCAGCAGGGATTTTCATTGCATATCCTCCAGGTTGCGGCCGACAGCGAGGGAAAGTTCGGCTGTGGCTGTTCCCAGTTGCATTTGCGCCGTTGAAAGGGCGAGACGGTTGTTAAGCCAGGCGTCATCAGCCCGGGTGAGGGCGGTAAAGCTGATACTCCCGGCCTCGAGACCGCGGCGGGCGACGGCAAGGGCGGCCCGGGACAGGGGGACGACGTGTTCTTTAAGCAGTTTAATCCGCCGCCGGTGACGGTCGGCTGTATCCCAGGCGTCGCGGGCTGTGCCCCGGGCCCGGTGTTTTGCGGCCTTGACTTTTTCATCGGCCGCGTTTACCGCGAGGCGCAGACGTTCAAGGTAAAAGAGGTTGGCGCCCTTGAATCCGTCCGTTATCCGTCCGGTGGCGGTCATTTTTTTATCCGTGAACCTGCCGCTGATTTCGCCGCCCATACGTCGCGACAGACCGGCGCTGAAGTCGGGAACGGCCATGAAACGGCCGAGATCGTACATGGTCGCCAGCGTCAGACGGCGGTTTTTTGCCAGCCGCAGGTCAAGGTTTGTCTGTTCGGCCGCGGCGATCATCGCCTTTGGGTCTGGCGGCGTCGGCGTTGTCGCCGGGGGGATGAAGGTGAAATGGTCAATGGGGGCAGCGCAGAGTTCGAAGAGGTCGCGGCGCAGGGTCTTTTCCTCTTCTTCAAGATCGCGGAGCCGGGTGGTGAGTTTTTGTTTTTTTATCCGGATGGCGATCACCTGTCCATAGGGGGTCTTGCCGCTGCTATAGCGCGTCATGGCGACCTTTTCGAGATCACGGAAAAGTTTAAGACTTTTGCCGGTGAGGCCTTGGGCGGTCTGGTTATGGATCAGGCGGAAATAGAGTTTCCGGCCCCGGGTTATGGCCCGGGCAATGGTCTTTTCCCTCGCGATTCGGGCCTGTTCCACCTCAAGGGCGGCAAGGCGGCTGCGCAGGCTCGCTGATTGCGGCAGGGCAAGGTCGGTGGTGGCCATTTTTACCGGCCCGACCCCGGGGGCAAGCCCGGCAGTGAAGGATTGATAGGTGGAAAGGAGGTCGTTGATCGCCTGCTCCTGGCCGTATGTCTCGATCCTGGCCGCCACCGTGGCCCGGGTGCTTTTAATCGCGGGGTTATGTCTCAGGATGAGGGCGCTTAAACGGTTGAGTTCGTTGTTGCGGTCAAGTCCGGCCTGATCGATGAACGGGATGGTGGTATCGGCGGCGACAGTGATTTTCGCCGTTTCCAGGGATGGGGCCGCCGGGCGTTCTGTCTGGGGCATGGTGGCCGGTTCGAGGCCTGCCGCGGCCTCGGGCGGTGCGGCAAAAAGCCGCTTTTGTTCGCCGTAGGTCGCGGCGCAGGCGGGGATGGTGGCGACGATGGCCAGAAGCATCAAGGTGGTCCGGATGGTCATTGTTCCCTGCCTCCACTGGTAATGTTTCCGGCCAGGGCCTCAAGGTCGGCCAGGTCCTGATGGTAATCGCTTCTGGCCCGGGCCAGTGACAGACGGAAATTATACAGGGTGGCCAAGGCCTCAAGATGTTCGGCCAGGGTCTTTAATTCGTTTCTGGCCGTTGATTCACTGGTTCCCAATTGCGATATGGCCTGGGGCAGGAGGTTGTCACGGTAGAGGCGCACGGTGCGCCGGTCGTTTTTTATTTTGAAGTACAGCCGTGTTACCCGGGTTCGGGTCTGGTTTTCAAGGTTCCGTTCCGTCGCCCGGGCCGATTTCTCTTCCGCCTTCGCCCGGGTCAGGCGTCTGGTGTTTTTCCCCATCCACAGGGGCAGGGTGAGACCGCCGCTGATTCCCATGGCGTTGCGCCCCGCGTCCGGCGGTGGGCTTGCCACATCGGGGCGGCCGATTTCGGCGTAGAAGAGCCCCACCGAGAAGTCGGGGAGAAAACCCAGACGCGCGAGGTTCTTTCCTCCGGCGGCGATCTTGATTTTTATCTTCGCGGCCCGGATTTCTTCAAGGCGGGAGAGGACGAGGGTCTGGAGTCGGTTGAGGTTGAGATTCAGGGGTGGTTCAGGGGCAAGGCGCATTCTGCCGGGAATGCTTTCCGGCTTACGGCCGAGGAGGGCGTTGAAATTGGCCTTTTCGCCGGTGAGTTGTTCCCGCAGCAGCACGAGATCGTAGCGCCCCTGGGCCTGTTGTGACGCGGCCCGCATGAGATCAAGGCTGAGGGCCTTGCCCTCCTTGCCGGGGTCGGCGGCAAGGAGGGCGGCCTTTTGCAGCAGGGCAAGATTCTCTGCCGCCAGGGTTTCGGCCCGGCGGAGATAGACGATCCGGGCGAAACTGCGGCGCAGTTTTCTGATGGTCTCCCGAACGGTTATTTCATAGGCAAGCCGGGCGAGCTCGGCCCGGGCTTCGGCGATATCGGTTTTTTTCGCTAATTTGGCCGGCAGGGGGATCTTCTGGTTTATGGTCAGGCTCCATTCCTGGGGCCCGAGACGGGTTTCAATGGGGTCGGTGAAATCGGTGAATTTCGCCTGGGGATCAGGGAGGCTCGCGGCGAGGCGGATATCCTCTATCGCCGCCCGCCATTTGAGCTTTGCCGCCGCGATCCCCGGGTTGTGGTTCACCGCCTCGCGGATAAGTTTTACCGGAGGTTCCGGCTCTTTCCCGGCGGCGGGAGCGTCGCCGGCATTGGCACCGGTGGCGGCAAGGGCCGTAAGGAGGATGATGCTGAAGAGGTAAATTTTATTTTTGCGCATAAGCTTTGTTTGCCTTTGAGGTTTTTAATCAACCTCTAAAGGGTAGCAAAGACGATGCCACAGGGTTTTTATTTTATTTTTCTTTTTAAATCATGTAGTTACGCGGATTGATTTTTTTGATGGGTGCTGGAGGTGAATAATATTATTCATCTCAAATGGAGAATATTATTCAATGGTTCGGGGTTGAAGCCGCCCCCACGTAAGATCATGAAGATTAGGTCTCAGTTATTGTGTCCAGGCGTATCGTGATTTGCTGGATTACCGCGCCATCAGTGGTTATAGCTGTCGTCGCAGATTAGAAGGAGTTCCTTTTTCGTGTCTTCGAGAACCAGTTTTGCCTCTTCCACGTCGTTGGCGATATGGGCTGCCAACTCCTTGATTCCGGAGAATTTCCTTTCGCCCCGGAGGTAGCGGAGGAGGTTGATCTTGATCGGCTGTCCGTAGATATCGCGGTTGAAGTCAAAGATGTGGGTCTCGGCCATGATTGTCGGATCGTTATTGCGGTCAAATGTGGGGTTGCGGCCGATATTGATTACCCCGCCGTAACAGTGGCCGCCGTATGTCACCTGGGCCACGTAAACCCCATGTTTGGGACAGAGGTCTTCGGGTGATATATGGAGGTTGGCGGTGGGGAAGCCGATTTCGGCCGCGCCGCGTCGTTCTCCCATCTTTACTTCGCCGCGGATCTGGTAGGGCCGTCCCATGAGCTTGGCCACGTCCCGCATCCGGCCTTCACTTACCAGTTCACGGATTTTTGTGCTGCTGACAAGGATGGAATCCACATGCAGGGCATCTATCACCGTGAGAACGAACCCCTTTTCCTCTCCATGCTTTTTCAGAAAGGGGATATTCCCCTCACGGCCGCGGCCGAAGGCGTAATCGTAGCCGACCACCAGCTCTTTCATCTTGAGATGGGCGAGGATGGCGTTGATGAAGGCGGCGGCCGGGGTTGCGGCCAGTTCCCGGGTAAAGGGGAGGACAACCAGGGTGTCGATGCCTGTCTGACGTATGAGCTCCACCTTTTGCTGTATGGTTGAGATCAGTTTGATTCCGCCTGGACGCAGGATTTTCAATGGGTGAGGCTCAAAGGTTATGGCAACGCTTGCGCCTCTTCGGGCCAGGGCCTGCTGCGCCACCCGCTTAAACAGAAGCTGGTGGCCTTTATGAACTCCGTCGAAATTGCCGATAGTGACGAAGGCGGGACTGTCCCTGGTTTGAATTTCACTGAATTTATTATAAACCTGCATCTTTTTCTGTCCTTTTATCTGACTGTGTCGGCCAAAGAATAGGTTCTAACAAGATTACTGGCAAGGACAAAAATCTTGACAAGTGGCAGGGAGAATAATTAAAGTCGCTCTCATTGTTGCTGCCGAAGTGGCGGAATTGGTAGACGCGCTAGGTTCAGGGTCTAGTGCCCGTACGGGTGTGGGAGTTCGAGTCTCCCCTTCGGCACCATTTTAAAGCCTTTATCAGAGGCGTAACCGGATGCGCGGTTGTGCCTCTTTTTTTTATGTCTTATTGTTGACAGACTCGTAACAATTCCCCGCGTAGGCGTCTTCGGCGATTTCCGGAAAAAGCGGCGGGCGGCGGGATGCGTTAAAAAACCCCGCATGTCTGAGGGTTTAGCCCGAGTTCGGGGTTTTAGCATCCCGCTGCCCGAAAATCGCCGTTTTCAGCCGGAGCGGGGGATTGTTACGAGTTCATCATTGTTATTTATTTCGTTCCCCGGTTTCCTGATAAATTCGTAACCATAATCATGGGATGGCCAAGCAATAATTCCGATATACCAAGGATCGGTCTCTTTTGGAGAGCGAGGTCATATCCTCGCCATGGCGGGACCGAGCGGGCAAAAGGAGGTCACTAAGTCGTAGATCGGAATTATTGTTTGGCCATCTTAATTTCTCATGGAAAATAACCCGGCAGAACAAAAAAACGAAGAGGAAGAGATCGTCGCCCGCTGTCTCGACAGTCGGGAGCTGTCTGATTTCTGTCTGGTGTTGGCGGCGCGGCGGATTTCGTGTCGTTTTCTTTTCCGCAACGGTTTTTATCACCTCATGGCTCCGGTTGTCGAGGCGGACCGGGCCCGGGAGGAGATCCGTGCCTTTCGTCATGAAAACCAGGGCTGGCCGCCGCGTCTCCGTGCCGATGATTTTGCCGTCGAGGCGGGAATGTGGTTCTGGCCCCTGGTTCTTGTGGCCCTTTTTTACGGGGTAAGCGGGCCCTGGGACGGCAACGGCCATTTGTTTGTCCGCGGGGCGCTGAATAAAGCCTTTCTCAACGGCGACTGGTGGCGGCCGGTCACGGCTCTTTTTCTCCATTCCGGTCCGGTGCATCTTTTGTCAAACCTGGTTTTCGGGTGGATCTTTTTCCTGCTTCTGTCGCGGAGCGTCGGCGGCGGGGCGGCCTGGTTTTTCGCCACCATAGCGGCGGTGGCCGCTGGAGTGGTCAATATTGTCATCAGGCCTGACGCCCGGCAGATTATCGGGTTTTCCACCGCGGTTTTTGCCGCCATCGGCATGCTCTGCGGTCTGGCCTTGCGTAAGCCTGCCGCCGGGCGGCGTCTTCTTATCGTCTTCGGCAGCGGGCTGGGATTTTATGCCATGCTCGGGGTCGGCAACGGTGCCGGGCGGGTGGATATTCGTTCCCATCTCTATGGTCTTGGGACTGGTATACTTGTCGGAGTGTTATTGGCTTTTTATAAGGGGCTGCCCGGTTTTGTCGGTCGCCGCCGGGTACAGGAGGGCGCCTGGCTGTTTTTCGGCTCGGCGGTGGCGATTGCCTGGCTTGCGGCCCTTGCCTGAATTCCGCCGGCCTGAAAAGGCCAGGGGATTCGAGTGACACCTCACGGGTTCAGCGGAGAAAACAGAAGGCATAAAGTCTGGAACTGGTATAGTATGAATCACTAACCGGATCAGGCCGTTGAAAAAGTCATGGACGGCTTTTTCAACAGTCTGTTAAGGTGCCTTTGTATCGATTGAATTTGAAAAATGAGGCAGAGAATATGAGCTGGGACGAGCAACAGCCGCCATGGGGCGGTAAGCAGAACCCCGGGCCTGAAGATTTTATCGCGGCCCTGATCCGTAAGATTAAGGAAACTTTTGATCCTGATGCCGCCGGCGGTCAGAGAGGCGGTAACGGCAATGGCGGGAAAAAGACTGCGTCCGGGGCCGGGGGCGGTAAGCTTATGCTGGTGATTGCGGCCCTGGTAGCATTTGCGTTCATTAACGCCTCGTTTTTTACCATTGAGCCCGGACAGCAGGGGGTGGTGCTGCGTTTCGGCAAATTCAGCCGTATTGCCAGTCCCGGCCTGAATTTCAAGATTCCGATGGTCGACCAAATGATCAAGGTCGATGTCAAGACGGTGCGTAAGGAGGAATTCGGATTTCGGACCCGTAAGGCGGCGCGGCGCAGCCAGTTCGCCAAAAGGGGTTATGAGGCCGAGAGCCTGATGCTCACCGGCGATAAGAATGTCATTGATGTCGAGTGGATTGTTCAGTATCGAATCAAGGATCCGGTTGACTATCTTTTCCGGGTCGGTGATGTGCCCGAGGCGGTGCGGGACCTGTCGGAAAAGGTCATGCGTCGGATCATTGGCAACATGGATTTTGATTACGTCCTCGGTAATCGTGATGTTCTTGCCTCTGCCATGAGCCGGGAACTGCAGAGGGATCTTGATTCCTATCGCAGCGGTGTTGACGTGGTCAAGGTTCAGCTTCAGGACGTCAACCCCCCGGACGCGGTCAAGCCCGCCTTTAACGAGGTTAACGAGGCTGATCAGGATATGAAACGTTTGGTCAACGAGGCCGAGGAGACCTACAACCGCCAGATTCCCAAGGCCAGGGGTACTGCCAAGCAGAGAATTCAGGAGGCCCAGGGTTACGCGGTGGAGCGGATCAATAAGGCCAGGGGTGACACGGTCAGGTTCCTGGATATTTACAAGGAATACCGTCTGGCCAAGGATGTGACCCGTAAGCGTATGTATCTGGAGACCATGCAGAAGGTCATGCCGCGGATCAAGGAAATATATATCATGGATAAAGATCAGCGTTCCATTCTGCCGTTGTTGAATCTTAACCAGCCCCGCGCCAATAGCGCTGCCGCCAGATAAGGAGGAAAGATATGCAGAGGATTATCAGGACCCTGGCGATAGTGGTGGCGGTGGCTCTGGGAATCGTGGCCTGGAACGGTTTTTACGTCATCCCCGAGGGTTATCAGGCGGTCATTACCCAATTCGGCCGTCCGGTGGGTCGTCCGGTGGCCGATGCCGGGCTTAAGCTCAAGGTCCCTTTTATTCAGGACGTGACCTATTTTGACAAGAAGATCCAGGTATGGGACGGTGACCCGAACCAGATCCCCACCAGGGACAAGACCTATATCTTTCTTGATGTCACCGCCCGCTGGCGTATTGCCGACGCTCTTAAATTCATGCAGGCGGTGGGTAATACCACCCGGGCCCAGTCGGCCCTGGATGACATCATCGACGGTACCGTCCGCGATATGGTTAATAAAAACGACCTGGTGGAGATTATCCGCAGTTCCGACTGGTCGCCGGAGACCATGAGTAAAAGCAACCGTACCGGAACCAACGAGAAGGTCAAGATGGGCCGTGACCGGATTACCGCCCTTATTCATGAGACCGCTTCCAGGATCACGCCCCAATACGGCATTGAGCTGGTTGACGTGATGTTCAAACGGGTCAATTACATTGAAAAGGTGCGGCTCAAGGTCTATGAACGAATGATCTCGGAGCGCAAGCGGATCGCGGCTGAGAAACGTTCTCTCGGCGAGGGCCGCAAGGCCGAGATTCTCGGCCGGGTGAATAAGGAATTAAAGGAGATTATGTCCACCGCCAACCGCAAGGCCAAGGAAATTCGCGGTCGGGCCGATGCCAGTGCCTCTAGAATTTATGCCGATGCCTACAGCCGCGATGTTGAGTTCTACGACTTTATGAAGAGCCTTGAAGCCTACGACAGCGCGATCAAGGGTAATGCCAGCCTGGTGATCAACTCTGACAAGGGGTTTTATCGCTACCTCAAGGATTATCGCCCCGGCAAGAGGTAATATTGACAGCACTCAACAAACTCCATCCCGTGCTACATGGAGCGCTTAAGTATTCATGTCGTTCATATAGCTTGGGCGGTGAGAGGCCGCGTCGTAGGGGACGCGGCCTTTTTTTTCAAGCAGGGCCAAAAGTTCGTCCAGGTGTTTTTCCCGGTTCAGGCGGTCACGGCCGATTATATCAAAACGGCAATTGCAGCCGGTGAGCTGGCCCGCGCACCAGGGGCAGATCTCCACCGGGCATCCGGGCGCGTGGAACTCGTTGTCACCGGTACCGCAGACAGGGCAGAGCCTGATGTCGGTGGCCACGGGGCAATATAGCTCCAGGTGGTCGATGGTTGGGTATTTTTTTTTGAAGGCATCGTCGTCGGCAAAGGCGAAAAAGGTCAATACCTCCCTGACCGGGATTCCCTGGCTCAGGGGGCCCAGAAACTCGACTTTTTCCATGCTGACCAGATAGAGATAATTGTCTGTAAAGGTGATGGCGCAGAGGAGGAAAACACCGTTTTTTCTCGTCAGTTCCCGGATCTCCCTGATTCCGTCTTCCCTTGCCTCGGGGAGAAAGCTGTAGAAATTGTGGAGGACGTTCATCGCTATCCGATCAGCGGCGAATTCGTGGATTAGTTCTTTCACCTCGTCACGGTGGGATTCAGGGCTGTTGTATTCGGCCAGCATCTTGGTCTCTTCGGTTATCTCTTTGATCGGGCGCATATTATCATTTCCTGTGGACTTATGGGTATCCTGAAAGATGGTCTTTTCGTCTGATGCTGCGTCATGAGCAAGACGAAGAATGCTCATCCCGCCGGCGGGAGATGGCCTCGCTTGTAAAAGCGATGCCGCTCTTTCCGGAAATCACCGAAGCCGCCTCCGCGGGGATTTGTTACTGGTCCATCAATTATTGTTGGCCTCGCAATAAATTGCGGGCCAACGGCAATTGCACTTCTGACTTATTGAAATTACGTGGACCCGCTTCCGTTTGAGATATTTGTTACGACTTCATCTTGTTGTTTCGCCATCCCGGAGATTATTACGGATTCATCATTCCCGGGTCTCGGACGAAAATCTTCATTTTTCAATATATCCTGATATTTTTTTTATCCATTTCCGGATTTCGGCGGTCATGTCCGCGGCCTGAGTGATGGCGGTAACCACCGCGATCCTCCGGGCCCCGGCGGCCAGAAGTTCATCAAGATGAGCAAACTTTATTCCCCCCATTACCGTAAACGGTAGGTCTGATCTTTCTGACCACCCGGCGATTGCCCCGCTGCCTGAAAAATGATGCAGGCCTTTCTTGGTTGAGGTCGGGAACAGGGGGCCGATATTATAATAGGACGCCCCCCGGGTCGCGGCGCTTTGGACCTGCTCCGCCCGGTTGGCCGAGACCCCGATGATCATTTCCGGCAAAAGCCCGCGGGCGGCTTCGGCGGGGATATCGCTGTTTCCCAGGTGGACGCCGTCGGCGTCGGCGAGGATGGCGATATCGATGCGGTTGTTGACCATGAACAGGGCTCCGGCGGCGCGGGTTTTATCGCGGAACATCATGGCCTTCTGGTAGAGCGTGCGGTCGTCGGAGACCTTGTCGCGCAGCTGGACTATTTTTGCGCCGCCGGCAAGGACCGCGTCAAGCCATTCCCGGTCACTTCTTCCGGCACATAATGGCTCACAGGATACCGGGTAAACCGTGACCTGGTCGGTGAAGATCTGCATCCGGCGGCTGAGGTTGTTCATCTGTCTGATCCTGGCGTGTTTACGGACAACTTGAAAAAAACAAAGAAAAATGTCAGTATACCCGATTGTCTTGAAACTTTTCCTGACGCAGGAGGTGTATTTTTAAGACTTCATCCCCATTTATCAGGTAGATGTCCGGGACGCAAGCCCTGGGTTCTAAAAATAAAGAGAATATGGAGTTTTACGATGATTGACAGATTCACGACCGACAGAAAGGCCACGCTTACCGTGGACGGCCGGACATTCGAGTTGCCGATCGTCGAGGGTAGCGAGGGAGAAAAAGCTATTGATATCAGGATGTTGAGGGGGAAGAGCGGTTATATTACCCTTGACACCGGTTTCATGAACACCGGATCCTGCAGCAGTGATATAACCTTTCTTGACGGTGAAAACGGGGTGTTGTTGTACCGCGGCTACGCCATCGAAGACCTGGCTGGCAATTGTTCTTTTATCGAAGTCGCCTATCTCCTTATTAACGGTCATCTTCCGACCCGGGATCAATTGCGGGATTTCAGCGAACTGCTGGGCCTTTTCGCCCTTATCCATGAGGACATGGTCCATTTCTTTGACCGTTTCCCGCCCGGGGCCTCGCCGATGTCCATTCTTTCGTCCATGGTAAGCTGCCTGTGTAATTTCTATCCGGAAATGAATGAAAACCCCATGGACAATATTGATATGATGGCGGCGCGGTTGATTTCCAAGGTCCGGACCATTGCCGCTTTTTCCTACAAAAAGTCCCTGGGGGCACCGCTGGTCTATCCCCGGCACGATCTTTCCTATTGTGCCAATTTTCTCAATATGATGTTCGACTCTCCGGTGAGGTCCTACGAGGTCAACTCAACCATGGTCAGGGCCCTGAACCAGCTCCTCATTCTTCACGGAGACCATGAGCAGAACTGTTCCACTGCCACGGTGCGGATGGTCGGCAGCGCCCGGGTAAATCTTTACGCCTCAATATCCGCCGGGATCAACGCCCTGTGGGGACCGTTGCACGGCGGAGCCAACCAAGCGGTCATGGAAATGCTGGAAGATATCCATGCCAGTGGCGGCGATTATAAAAAATATATCGCCAGGGCCAAGAATCCCGATGATCCATTCCGGCTTGTCGGCTTTGGGCACCGGGTTTACAAGACCTTTGACCCCCGTTCCCGGATCATAAAGAAGGCCTGCGATGATGTCCTCGCTTCCCTTGGAATCAACAATGACCCCCTGCTTGAGTTGGCCAAGGAGATCGAGGAGGTGGTGTTGAAGGATGAATATTTCATTGAGCGCAACCTCTATCCCAATGTTGATTTTTACAGCGGCATAATTTACCGGGCCATGGGGATTCCGGTGGATATGTTCACGGTGATGTTCGCCCTTGGACGTCTGCCGGGGTGGATTGCCCACTGGAAAGAAATGTGGGACGACCCCAATGGCAGGATCAGTCGGCCGCGGCAGGTCTATGTGGGGCCGTCGCAGCGGGATTTTGTCGACATTGGGCAGCGGTAATTTTTTTAAAACAGGCTTTTTAAATGCGGCCTTTCTGACCCGCATTTTTTTGCCGAGTTTCAGGCTGTTTTTTGTTCGCCAGATACGGATTCGGGAAAAATTAACAGAGAGGGGAATGAAGGATAGCCCCCTGTGTCAGGAGAGTTACGGCCAAATAACGGTGTTGTTTCTCAAAAACACAAGATGTTGCATAAGAAAGATCATACAAACACAACAAACTGCCAAGTTGGCTGAGATTTTACAAATATTCTACTTGGTTGCTAAATAGGCCGCCAAATCGGGAGTTGCTGCCTATTTAGCGGATCAATCCCTGATTCCCCCCGGTCCGGATTCAGGGTATTGATAGAATTTTTTTACTGTATTACGATTCAAGTTTCCTTTGCGGCGATTTTTCCGGGGCGACGCCTTTTTTTTCAAGTTTTTTCAGGTAAATGTCGGGCTGGGCACTGATGGCGTCGTCGCAGCCGCGGCAGCAGACGTAGACCCGTTTCCCTTTCACGTCCACATAGATATTGCGGTCGATTTCACCGCCCATGACCGGGCAGCGGATCTGGGGACGCATGCCTTCCTTTAAGTCATTTTTCGTTCGGGTGCAGGCCCCGCACAGGAAAAGTAGCGGTAGCAGGGTGAGAAAAAAAATCATCTTAACCTTTTTTTTCCCTCCCTGTTTGCGCAGGGAGGGGATGGCCGGAATAGAGGACGTGACTCGGTCGCATCCCTGCTCCAGGACTGTTGTCCTAACCCTCACTTTTTCAGGTGGTTTTTTCATCGGCTTGTTCCATGGGGTAAGTAGTTTGTCAATCCGGTTAGGGAAAGATGCCGTGGGGGCTCTATAGCCCGGGGTACTCTTATCAGACCGTTGAAAAAGCCGTCCATGGCTTTTCAGCCATAGTTGCTGAATCCGTGACGGCTTAGTGGCAACCGAGTATATATTTATCTGAATTCATGCGTTTTTTACCGGAATTTCACTCCGGCGGAAATTTTACCCCGCCGCCCTTCGGGCGTCCGGGAACGGCGCGTCCATGCGCCGCGTACAGTCCGTTTTTCAACGGACTGTTATACATCGGTGATTCCGTGTTTTATCGCAAACTTGACCAGGGCGGGAATATTAGGGGTTCCGAGTTTCTTCATCAACCGACTGCGATAGGTCTCGACGGTTTTGGCCGAGATGAAGAGGATTCCGGCGATCTCGGTGCTTGATTTTCCCTATACCACCAGTTGAACGATCTCCCGTTCCCGGGGGCTTAATGACTTCAACGGCCCGTTTTTTTTCAGCCGCATTCCCTTGGAAAGCAACTCATCGGCCATGGTCCCGGATATCCTCCGGGCCAGGTATCTTTTTCCCCGGGCCACGGTTTTTATGGCCAGAACCACTTCCTGACCGGCTGATTCTTTGAGGAGATATCCCGTTGCCCCGGCGTTGAGGGCCTGGTGGATATATTCACTGGTGGCGTGCATGGACAGAATGATCACCCGGCATTCCGGGCAGGCGGTGACGATTTGCAGGGTCGCTTCGATACCGTTCATCTCCGGCATGGCGATATCAACCAGGGCCACATCGGGGCCATGCTCCCTGACCATCCTGACCGCCTCCCGGCCGTTGGCGGCCTCGCCGACAACCGTGATTCCGCCGGCGGCGAGAAGGCTTTTTAATCCTTCCCGGACAATTCGGTGGTCATCGGCGAGAAGGATCCTGATATTTTTCGTTTCATACCTCGACACTTATACTTGTTCCCTCCCCGGGGGCCGAGTTCAGTTCCATCCTGCCGCCGATGGCGGTTATCCTCTCCCGCATGGCAATTATGCCCAAGCCGGAAGCCTCGTCCCCGGAGGTTTCCCGGGTAAAGCCGATACCATCGTCGTTTATCGTCATCCTGGTGCAATCCTGTCGGTGTTCGATTCTTACGGTGACGCTGTGGGCCTTGGCGTGTTTGACCACGTTGGTCAACGCCTCCTGGGCGATACGGAACAGGGGCGTTTCCACATTTTCCGTAAGCCTCAGGCCCGGCTCATCGTCGATGATATCTATTTTTAATCCGGTCCGCATGGCTATTTTGTCGCTATAACAGCGAATCGCCGCCGCAAGTCCGTGGTCGTCGAGGTTGCTTGGTCGCAGTTCCGACATGATGTCACGGATCTCCTCGGTGCTTTCCTCAATGAGACGGAAGGAGTCGGCGAAGAAGGTTTCCGCCTCTCCTGAGTCATCATGTGTGAACCGATTTTTGATGATGTTGAGGTTGAGGTTGAGGGCGCTCAGCTTCTGCCCGACCCGGTCGTGCAGTTCGATGGCGATTTTTCGTTTTGCCGACTCTTCAAGATTGGCAAGGCGGGCGGAAAATATCTTCAGTTTCCTCTCGGCCTTTTTCTCCAGGACAAGACTGCGGCCGGCCCTGAACGCGAGGAGAATGATCAGAACCCCCAGGATCATGGAGATCAGGTAGGTGGCCATGTTTGAGTGGGCGGCAAGGCTGCCAAGCTCCTTTTTGCTTTTTGTGATGTCGTAATATATCTCAAAAACCCCGATTACCCTGCCACTTCTTATGATCGGGACATAGGTCTCGACCAGGTCGAATTTGTGTAGATCGCCGTAACGGTTCAGCCCCTCTTTCCGGCTGAGCAGGGTATGGGTTTCGCCGGTCCGGATGATATCTGGGAAGAACGTCTTGCTGGTGTTGCCGCCGATCTCGGTATGATAGGTGGAATAGACGATTACTCAGTCGGGGGAGTAGACCTTGATTTTCCACAGGCCGATCAGCTTTTTGGTATTTTCGATTTCGCGGATGAAGTCCGCGGGGAGGTTGTCTTTTGACAGATTGCTGACCTCGATGAGATGAAATGATATCTGGTGGGCGATATTTTCAACCACTTTTTCCGTTTCCCGGACGATAAATCCATTATACAGGGGGTTGATTACAAAGATGGAGTAAAGGGGGAGAGTAATGATCGCGACAAAGGCGATAACGACAAAAAGGCGGAGGATTTTCAGTCTGGGCACACCCGGCTCCGTTTCGGAATTAAAGAGAAGTAACTTCTCAGATCGTTGAAGAAAGCGTCCATGGCTTTTAAACCCCGGTTGACCAAAACTTTGTTTCGGCCAGCCTCTCAATTTCGCTGGCGCGTCCCTGCGCCGCACACAGTTCGTTTTCCAACGGACTGTCATGATTGTCCACGAATATCTTCCTATGGATATTAATGCAATGATTTAGTCCATTTCTTTAAGCCGCGAGTGTCTGGGAACGGGTCAGGTGTAAGTGGGGAACTATGTTGATTATCCTTCGGTATATCAATGGGTTGTCCGTCATGCAACCGGCCTGTTTCCTGGAATCCTTCAGGGCGTCAGCATGAGCCCCGACAACTTTAGGCAGACAAACAACAACGTTATAACAATTGGTTGGGTTGCTTCCCGCCGCTATCGTCATGGATCCAGGCATTTATCAAAGACTCCCTACAGATAAAACAAACAGACCTGGTTAATAATAAAAGCGCATACATCATGCATGGAAAATATTTTCCTTTGTTTTCCCCTCCTCCGGCCCCCCCTATTGTCCCGGAGGAGGGTTTTTTTTAAGGGTATCTTGAAAATGGCCTTTTCGCCCGATCCCGGCGTCATGAGCAAAATGAAAAATGCTCACATATTCTCGATATGCTACGCTTTTTAATTTTGCTTATTCCTTGGCCTCGGACGAAAATCCTCATTTTTCAAGATACCCTTAACAGAGTGTTGAAAAAGCCGTCCTGTCTTTTTCAACCGTCGGTTGGATAAAACAAGTTTCATCCAACCTCTCGATTTCACCGGGTTTTTTAAACCGGTGAAATCGGCGGCGCGTCCATGCGTCGTAACAGCCCGTTTTTCAACGGGCTGTTACGGCAAATCCCGTGGTAATTTCATTTCCAATTATATATATTGCGGACGCAGACAGAGTTTTTCTTGCCTTTCGGCTTTTTGCCGCAGGTCTTTCCCGGGTTTTGATATGCGCCAGGACGAAGTTCCACAGGATGAGGGTATTGCCGAGGGGTTGGTCGAGGTCACCTACGCGGTTGATGATGACGGGCATTATACCCAGGTCGGCAGCGCCGGATGGGAACCCAAGAATATCTCCAATCATCAGGCATGGGAAGAGATCGTGAAAAAGGTCGAGGCGGTCCGGGCCGAAGTCGAGGCCGGGCGGGTATCGCCGTTGGCCTTTCACATGGCGAGAAACCAGATGGAGGCGGGGCTTCTGGCAAGCTATATGGGGCTTTTCCGCTGGCAGGTGCGCCGTCACCTTAAACCGGCGGTATTCGCCCGGCTTGAGTCCGAACTCCTTGAACGCTATGCCGCGATGCTCAGGACCACGGTGGCGGCCCTGGGCGACATTAATCTTGCCCCGGAGATGAAGATTCCCGGCAGCCGCGGGGGGGCATGATGGAGATTGACTTTACCCACCGCCAGTCGGCCCACTGCGAGAACGGGGTTACCGCCAACCTCGTCAGTCATTACGGCATTTCCATGAGTGAGCCCCTGGCGTTTGGTATCGGCGGCGGACTTTTTTTTGGCTATATCCCCTTCATGCGTTTAAACGGCCTGCCCCTTACCACTTTCAGGGCCATAACCGGGCTTATCTTTAAGCGGGTAACCCGGGAACTCGGGATAAAGACCGTGAGCCGCAGATTCAGGAGCCGGGCGGAGTCGATGCGGGTTCTCGACGAGGTTCTTGGTCGCGGGATTCCGGTGGGGCTGCAGACCGGGGCCTGGTGGCTGCCCTATTTCCCCGAGGCCTATCGTTTTCATTTCAACATGCATAACCTGGTGGTGTACGGCAAGCGGGGCGACGATTATCTTATCAGCGACCCGGTGTTCCCGGAGCCGGTGGTCTGTGACGGCGCCGACCTCGCCCGGGCAAGGTTTACCAAGGGAACCCTGGCGCCAAAGGGGCGGATGTACTACCTCGAACATGTCCCGGAAAATGTCGACTGCAGGGACCCGGTGCGCAAGGGTATCAAGACCGTTTGCCGGGCGATGCTCAAAAGCTCTCTGCCCATTATCGGCGTTTCCGGTATCCGTTTTCTTGCCCGCCGGCTTGAACGGTGGCCGCGGAAACTCGGTGATGACCGGGCCCTGCTTCATCTCGGGCAGTTGATCCGGATGCAGGAGGAGATCGGCACCGGCGGCGCCGGGTTCCGTTTTATCTACGCCGCCTTTTTAGAGGAGGCGGCCGGGGTGTTCGGCGAGGATTACTTCCTCGAGTTGTCGAAGCGTCTCACTGCTATCGGTGACCGCTGGCGTGAATTTGCGGTCCGTGCGGCGAGAAATTGCAAGGGCCGCGCCAGCGACGATGACAGCTATCCGGCGATGGCGGCTATTTTAATGGATTGCGCCGAGCGGGAGGAAAAACTCTATCGTGATCTGTTGCAGACTGTCTGAGTCGGGGATTTTAATCTTAAAGACCTTAACATGAAAATTCTCCTTGTAAGTCCTGCCTGGCACGACAAGATGAACGAGAATATCCGGGTTTTGGCCCTGCCGCCGCTTAATCTCGCCACCATTGCCGCCTGTACCCCGGAAGGGCACGAGGTGGAAATTTTCGACGAGGCCTTTGACGAGATTGATTACGCCGTTGATGTCGATCTGGTCGGAATTACCTGCATGACCCCGCTTGCGCCACGGGCCTATGATATCGCGGCTGGATTCCGCCAACGGGGGGTGCCGGTGGTCATAGGCGGCATTCATTCTTCGATGTTGCCGGATGAGGCCGCGGCTCACGCCGACTGCGTGGTTGTGGGCGAGGCCGAGGGGATCTGGCCCCAGGTAGTCAACGACTGTGCCGCCGGGAAGATGAAAAAGCTCTATCAGGCGGAGAAAAGGCCGGACATCACTTTTTTGAAACAACCGCGCCGTGATCTCCTGACCAATAAATATTTTGTTCAGACGGTGCAGACCTCGCGCGGATGTCCCAATAACTGCAAATTCTGTTCAGTCACCCGGTTTAACGGTGGTCAGTACCGTCTTCGCGATATCGATAACGTCATCGACGAAATCCGTTCGATTGCCGACAAGCGTCTGTTCATCATCGACGACAATATCATCGGCTCGGGCAATAACTGCATTGACCGCGCCTTTGTTTTTTTTGAGCGTTTGGCCGAGTGTAAAAAAGAGTGGGGCGGCCAGACCTGTCTCAATATAGTCGAGCACGACGGATTGCTGGCCGCGGCGCGCAAGAGCGGCGCCCGTGCTTTTTTAATCGGGTTTGAGTCCATCGACGATGCCGCACTCGGCGGTTTTGACAAGAAGATCAACATGCGTCCGACCACCCGTAATTTTCGCGAGGCGATAAAAAAAATTCACGACCACGGTATAGCTGTTGTCGGCGGCTTTATCTTTGGTACCGACAGTGACAACCCTGATACCTTTCGCCGGACCCTCGATTTTATTATTGAGACCGGAGTTGACGCGGTGCAGCTTTCGATTCAGACCCCGCTGCCCGGCACCGAACTTTATCGGCAATTGCAGCAGGACGGGCGGTTGCTCCTCACCGATTACCCTGCCGACTGGGAGGCCTACAATATTTTTGAGCCGGTTTTTCAGCCATTGAACCAAAGCCCGGAAGAACTTTACCGCAACCTGATGGCTGCCTACCGTGAGGTCTCGGCCCCTTGGCCGTCGTTTATCCGCGGGCTTAAGACCTTGATGGCGACAAGGAGTATGTTCGCCACTGGTATTTCTTTTTTCTGGAACTACGACTCCTGTAAGACCATTTCCAAGATAACCCGGCCCCGGATTTACACTTGATGGCGTTGTGATAATTCCGATTTACGGTACCCTTTTGTTCGCTCGATCCCGCCATGGCTGGATATGGCATTGCTCACAAAAGGAAATCACTCCTCAGTATGTATAACTTATTGATGATTTCGCAAAAATCCCTTCTTTTCGTTTTTTCAAGACACCTATCAGAGTGTTGAAAAAGCCGTCCTCTCTTTTTCAACCGCCGGTTGGATAAAACAAGTTTCATCCAACCTCTCGATTTCACCGTGTTTTTCAAACCGGTGAAATCGGCGGCGCGTCCATGCGCCGCAACCAGCCCGTTTTTCAACGGGCTGCTATGGTTGCTGGCCTCGTAACAAGTCCCCGCGGAGGCGTCTTCGGCTGTTCCATGTGTCGCGAAGAGTCACGGTGCGGTTGAATACCAGTCGCTTGCGGGTTGAGTCGCCTGAATCAAGACAGAAATAACCGTTGCGTTCAAACTGGTAGTTTTCGCCCGGCCTTGCCGCGGCCAGCGACGGTTCAAGCCGGGAGTCGGTCATCACCGTGAGGGAATCGGGATTGACGCACCCCAGGAAATCGCCGTCCCCCTCGGGATCGGGCCGGGTGAAGAGGCGGTCGTAGAGCCTGACCTCGGCGGGGACCGCGTGCCGGGCTGAGACCCAGTGGATGGTCCCCTTGACCTTGCGTCCGTCCGGGGCGTTGCCACCGCGGGTTTCGGGGTCGTAAGAGCAACGTAATTCTACGACCACCCCGTTGTCGTCCTTTATCACCTCCTCACAGGTGATAAAATAGGCGTAGCGCAGTCTCACCTCGCGGCCGGGGGCGAGGCGTTTGAATTTTTTCACCGGCTCTTCCATGAAATCGCCCCGTTCAATGTATATCTCGCGGGAAAAGGGGATTTTTCTCTCTCCCATCTCCGGCCGCTTGGGATGGTTGGCGGCGGGCAGGTCTTCTTCCAGTTCCTCCGGGTAATTGCTGATTACCACCTTCAGAGGATCAAGCACCCCTAAGACCCGGGGGGCGTTTTCGTTAAGGTCGTCCCGCAGGCAATGCTCGAGGAGTTCGACCTCAACGGTTGAATCTTTTCTGGCAACGCCGATGCGGTAGCAGAAGTAACGGATCGCCGCCGGGGTGTAGCCGCGACGGCGGATACCGGAAAGGGTGGGCATCCGCGGGTCGTCCCATCCTGAGACTACGTTCTCGTTGACCAGCTTGAGGAGTTTACGCTTGCTGACCACGGTATAGCTGAGGTTGAGGCGGGCGAATTCTATCTGCCGCGGGTGGCATGAAATGGTGATATGGTCGAGGACCCAGTCGTATAAGGGACGGTGGTATTCAAATTCGAGGGTGCAGAGGGAATGGGTGATGCCCTCGAGGGCGTCTGAGATCGGATGGGTGAAATCGTACATCGGATAGACACACCAGGCGTCGCCTGTGCGGGGATGGCTGGTGTGCATGATCCGGTAGATAACGGGATCGCGCAGATTTAGATTGCCGTTTTTCATGTCTATCTTCGCCCGCAGCACTTTTGAACCGTCCGGAAACTCCCCGGCCCGCATCCTCTCGAAGAGGTCGAGATTTTCCTCCGCCGATCGTTCGCGGAACGGGCTTTCCTTTCCCGGTTCGGTGAGGGTGCCGCGGTGTTCGCGGATCTCGTCGGCAGTGAGCTCGCAGACATATGCCAGCCCTTTTTTTATCAGTTCTTCGGCGAAACCATAGAGCTTTTCGAAATAGTCCGAGGCGTGAAAGAGGTGGTCGCCCCAGTCGAAACCGAGCCATTTGATATCCGCCTTGATCGCGTCGACGTATTCCTGCTCCTCCTTGCTTGGGTTGGTGTCGTCAAAGCGCAGGTGGACCCGGGTATGGGGGTATCCGGCAGCGATGCCGAAGTTGAGGCAGATGGATTTGGCATGGCCGATATGGAGATAGCCGTTGGGCTCGGGGGGGAAACGGGTGACGATTTCCGCGTGTCGACCGTTTTCAAGGTCGGAGTCGATGATCTTGCGGATAAAGTCGCGGGGACGGTCGTTGTTTGTCATGACGCGGCCTCGAATATCCTACCCACCCGGCGCAGGCGTTTCAGCACCGTATCGCGGTCGAAATGGGCGAAAAGCTCGAACATGCTCGGCCCCTTGATTCGGCCGGTGATCAAGGCCCGGGCGGCGTTGACCGGTATTCCCATCTTTATCCCCAGCTCTTCGGCCAGCCCCCTGGCGACGGCCTCGGCCTTTTCCGGAGTTATTTCGTTCGTCGCCTCCAGCCGGTCGGCCAACATCGGCAGCCATTTGACCAGGTCAGGGTGTTTGAGGACATTTTTTTTCAGCGCCTTTTCTTCGATCTCAAAGTCATCGGCGAAAAAGGCGCGGCCGGCAGTGACAAAATCGCGGGTGGTGTAGAACCGTTCCCGCAGCATGTCGATGGTTTTGAGGTACCATCCCTTCCTGTCGCCATCAAAGGCCTCGTGCCATAACCCATCTTTTACGAGTTCATTTTTGACCATTGCCGCAATATCTTCAACCGGCATGGTTCGCAGGTAATGGCCGTTGATGTTGATCGCCTTGGGGTCGGTGAAGAATTTGGGGTCCCCCTGGCGGTAATTGAAAATCGAGTTTGATTTGTTTATCCGTTCAAGGGAAAAGGCCTCGATCAGTTCTTCCTTTGAAAAAATCTCCCGGTCGTCGCCGGGGTTCCAGCCGAGGAGGACAAGAAAATTGACCAGGGCCCAGGGGATGAAGCCGTGGTCGCGGTAAAATTGCACCGCCACGATTTCGCCATGGCTACGCTTGGATATTTTCGCCTTTTTCAGGTCAAGGGTGAGCGGCATGTGGGCGAACACCGGCACCGGAGCGTTGAGGGCCTGGTAGAGAAGGATCTGGCGCAGGGTATTGGTCATGTGGTCCTGGCCGCGGATGATGTGGCTGATGCGGTCGCGGATGTCGTCGACCACGTTGCAGAGGAGGTAGAGGGGCTTGCCGTTGGAACGGACGATGACAAAATCCTCGATCTCGTTACAGGGTCTGGCGATTCGACCCAGGACCTTGTCGACGTAGCCTACCTCTCCTTCCGGCGGGACCTTGAACCGGACGACAAAGGGGCGGTTTTCGGCCTCAAATGCGGCAATTTGTTCCTGGGCAAGGTCGCGGCAGTGGCCGTCATAGCCGACGTGGGTCTGCTTTGCCGTCAGGGCCGCCTCGCGCTTGGCCTCCAGTTCTTCCCGGGTGCAGAAACATTTATACGCCTTGCCGGAGGCCAGCAGTCTTTCCGCCGCCGTCCTGTGTGCGGCCGTGAACGCGGTCTGAAAGTACGGGCCTTCGTCCCAGTCAAGCCCGAGCCATTTCATCCCGTCGATGATCCCTTTTATTGACTCTTTGGTTGATCTTTCGGCATCGGTGTCTTCAATACGCAGTATCAGTTTTCCCCCGTGCCTGCGGGCGAAAAGCCAGTTGGCGATCGCGGTGCGGGCCCCGCCGATATGGAGGTAGCCGGTGGGGCTGGGGGGGAAACGGACTCTCACTTCTTTATTCATCAGATATAGCTCCCGGAACGTTAACAGATCGTCTAATAAAGTCGTCCATGGCTTTCTGTACTGCCGTTGGCAGAAACAAGTTTCGCCTAATCTTTTGATTCCGTAGAATTCTTAATCCGGGAGAGTGGACGGCGCATCTGCGGTGTCGGCAAGTCGTTGATATATCGAAGTATAATAAACACTCTTGCCTCCTCGTATCTGCGCTGTTCCCGAACGTCACGGATTCAGGGTGTTTTATAAAACTTTTATGGGCCGCAGGCAACAGGGGAGTTTTTGTCGCGGTTGTGTTAGGATTACAGCGGTTGCAGCCCGTTGAAAGAGCCAGGACGGCTTTTTCAGCAGTCTGTTAAGCCTGAATCTGGTTGCGGGCTGCTGGTTTTTAACAGGATTTTGGCATTTTAAATTAAGGATATGAGCATGAAGAATATAAATCTGTTATGCGTCGGCCTTGGTCTGTGTGCTGTTGTCTCAACCTCCATCCCGGCCCTTGCCGGAAACCATGCCCGGGGCGAGTGGCATATCACCACCTCAATGCAGATGCCGGGGATGCCGGTGGCTATTCCCGGCGGATCCTTTAATCAGTGCATGAATCGTGACGGGATTCCCCATCAGGAAAGCCCGGACCAGAAGTGCAGAAAACTTTCGCGTAAGATCAGCGGTAATACCGTGACCTGGCATATGACCTGCACCGGTCCCGAGGGTGATGTCGATATGCAGGGGACTTCAACTTATAACGGCAACTCGATGCACGGCAGCATGACCATGACCACCGCCGACGGCAGTATGACCATTCAGATGCAGGGGCAGAAAGTAGGACCATGCCGTTGAGATGGTGAGCATATGGATTATGTTGATGAATGTCTCGTCATTGCGATTACCCCCCTGTCCTTGCCTTCGCAGATTGGGAGATGCCGCTACCAGACCGTTTTAAAAGCCATGGACGGCTTTTGAAACTCCGGTAAAGGGGAGGCCGGTTAATTATCGAGGCTGATGGTAAGCGGAATGCGGTATAGTTTTTTATCCACCGGCAAGGTCGCGCCGAGGCGCCATTGCCGGCAGTTTTTCCCTTCAAGGCGAGCTTCGATTTCTTTTACCAGTCCTTCGACGTTGATCACCGGGTGGCGCGAGAAGACCTCGGGCAGGCCGTAGGTGAGATTGCAGGCGAGACATTTGCCCGGGCGCTCGTGAAGCTCAAGGCTGAAGTTCAGGGTTTTTCCCTCCAGGCCGTGAAATGCGAGGCGGATATCATAGACCCCTTCGTCGGCGTCACCGTAAAGGGCCTCGAAGAATTCGTTTGAGCGTTCCGGCGGGAATAACTCGTCAAGGATGTCGGCATTGAACATTTTTTCAATTGTCATGGCTCTTTTATGGTTCTGGTTTTCGGCAGAATAAACGATTACTGAAAATAGCGTGTTGTCGGGATTAAAGTCAAATCAAAATATCCCCCCGGAGGTGGGGCAAGGGTTATTGCCGTTGCGGGATGCGCCCGGCCTGTGTTAATTTTGCCGCTATGCAGCCAGGCCTTTTTGATAATCAACCATCTTTTTCCGGCCGCCTTTCCCGGATGACCGAGGCCCTTAATCCGGCCCAGCGGCAGGCGGTGGAACATGGCCCGGGGCCGATTCTGGTGATCGCCGGCGCCGGTACCGGCAAGACCCGGACCCTGGTCTGCCGCCTGGCATATCTCATGGGCCGCGGGGTGGCGCCGGAGAATATCCTTCTTCTCACCTTTACCCGCAAGGCGGCCGAGGAGATGATCAGCCGGGCCACCTCCATTGTCGGCGACGATACCGGCCGTCTTACCGGCGGCACCTTCCACTCGGTGGCCAACATCCTCCTGCGCCGTTACGCCCGCCATCTCGGCTATGAACCCGGTTTTGTCATCAGTGACCGCGGTGATGCCGAGGGGATCGTCAACCTCCTCCGCTCCTCCCTCAGTCTTGGCGGCCACGGCCGCCGTTTTCCCTCACGGCGTATGGTGATCAATGTCATCAGCCGGGCGGTTAACCGCTGTGTTCCCATCGGGGCGGTGCTTGAGGAACAATATTCCCATCTCCTTGAATTCCAGGGGGATATCGAGTCCCTGGCAAGGCATTATCAGGCATTTAAGCGTGAGCATCAGCTCATGGACTATGATGACCTCCTGGTTAACTTCCGTGATCTCCTTCGGGACCATCCGGGACCATGCCGGGAGATTCGGGAACGTTTTGTCCATGTTCTGGTTGATGAATATCAGGATACCAATCCGGTGCAGGCGGAGATCGTCCGTCTTATCGCCGTCCCGGGCAATAACGTTATGGTGGTGGGGGATGACGCCCAGTCGATCTACAGTTTCCGCGGCGCTGACTTTCGTAATATCATTCAGTTCCCCGATCTCTTCCCCGGCACGGTTGTTGTCCGTCTGGAAGAGAATTATCGTTCAACCCAGAATATCCTCGATCTTGGCAATGCCATCATCGCCCATGCCGGCGAGGGCTTTAAAAAGAGGCTGTTCACCTCCATCGGCGAAGGCGATAAACCGCTTCTCCATCCTCTGAGCAATGAGGCGGTCCAGGCCCGCTATGTTGCCGGCGAGATCAAAAAGCTTCTCGATCGGGGCGACTCCGCGGCCGAGATCGCGGTCCTTTTCCGTTCTGGTTTTCATTCCTATAAACTGGAGATTGAACTTGCCTCTCTCGGGATAGTTTTTGAGAAAAGAGGGGGGATGAAATTGCTGGAATCAGCCCATATCAAGGACGTGGTCTCATATTTTCGCCTCCTGATCAATCCCCACGACAGTCTTTCCTGGAACCGTCTGTTGCTGATGCTGCCTAAATTAGGGCCCAAGACTGCGGCGAAGATTGTCCAGGCGGCGCGGGACAGCGATGACCCTTTTTCCGCTCTTGAGGAGTATCCCGCTCCGGCTTCATGGGGTGAGGGGCTGCGGGAGCTGGTCCTTCTGTTCCAAGGGATTCGTGGCGGAGCCATGACCCCCGCGGCGGTGTTCGGGGCGGTGATGGAGGTCTACCGGCCCCGGCTCGAGATCCTCTATGCCGATGATTACCCCCGCCGTCTTAGGGACCTTGAACAGCTGGATATCCTTCTTGGCGGTTATGCCGATATCCCCTCGTTCCTTGACGATATCGCCCTTGATCCGCCCGAGGCTGACGGTTTTGCCGATGGGGCCGCGGGCGGCAGTGTGATTCTTTCCACCATTCATTCGGCCAAGGGCCTTGAATGGGACAATGTCTTTGTCATTAATCTGGCCGAGGGGCGGTTCCCCTCGACCAGGTCTGGTTTTGGCCCGGAACTTGAGGAGGAGCGCCGTCTTTTCTACGTTGCCGTCACCCGGGCGCGGAAGCGGGTTTTTCTCACTTATCCCCGTGAGGTCAAGGGATACGGTGGATTTGACGGCGGCGGGCCTTCGCCCTTTGTTACCCAGTTGCCCCATGATGTCGTCAGGGTTGCCGGGCTGCGGCCGGTTCCGGTGTATGGTGGTGGGGATGATTTCCGGGTATCCTCTCCGACGTCCGCGGGCGGGGGATTTGCCGTCGGCGACCGGGTGAAACACCCTTTTTTCGCTCTGGGCACGGTGATCGGCAAGACCGGCAAGAGCAAGGTCGTGGTCGCCTTCGACCGCCACGGGAATAAGGAGTTACACCTTGACTATGCCCGGCTTGAGCGGGCTTGATTTTTTTACGGGACCATCAACCTTGAACTATCAGCGGGCCTGGGAATTTCTCGATAAACTGCAGTTTTTCAAGATCAAGCTTGGTCTTGATTCCATGCGTATCTTTTTAGACCGTCTCGGACGCCCGGACCGGCGGCTTCGTTTTATCCATCTGGCCGGGACCAACGGCAAGGGCTCGGTGGGGGCGATGCTCCACGCCATTTTATCTGCGGCCGGATTCAGGGTCGGATTTTATACCTCGCCCCACCTGAGTTCGGTGCGGGAGCGGTTCCGGATCGGTGATGAATATATCAGTGAGGATGATTTTGCCTTTCACTCAGGCGAGATCATCGCGGCCATGGGGGCGGAACGGATCACCTATTTTGAGTTCACCACCGCCCTGGCTCTGCTCTGGTTTGCCGCCCGGGATGTGGATATCGTTATTCTTGAAACCGGTCTCGGCGGCCGTCTTGACGCCACCAATGTCATTACTCCGGAACTGAGCCTGATTACCAATGTCGCCATGGATCATGAGGCATATCTGGGAAACACGATTACCTCGGTGGCGACGGAGAAGGCGGGGATCATCAAGCCCGGGGTTCCGGTGATCAGCGGGGTCGAAGATCCGGAGGCGGCGGCGGTGGTGGCGGGATCCTGTTGTCAGCGACGGGCGCCGCTTTTTCGTCTTGGACGTGAGTTCACCTTTACCGTCGAGGCGGATGGATGGGGGTTCCAGGGGCGCGATCGGCATTATGACCATTTGCCGCTGGCCCTTGCCGGGCGGCATCAACGACGAAACGCGGCCCTGGCCCTGGCCGCCCTTGATGCTCTGGACGGAACCGGAATCCGGGTCTGTGAGGAGGATATACGCCGTGGCCTCGCCGGGGTAAGGTGGCCGGGACGGCTTGAATTTTTTTCCCTTGCCGGGCCGCTATGCGGCATCAGGGCCGGGGACCGGCGGCAGGTACTTGTTGACGGGGCCCATAATCCCGCCGGGGCCGCGGCTCTGGCCCATGCCCTCGCGAACGGTTATCGCCGTCAACGGCTTATTGTGGTCTGGGCCGCGATGGCCGATAAAGACATGGCCTCCACCCTTGGCAGGATTACTCCCCTGGCCGGGGTGATCTTTCTGACCCGGCCCGAGTCTGAGCGTTCAGCCTGCACTGATGCCCTGGCCGCCTCGATTGCCGGGTTTTCGGGTGAAGTACATTGTGAGGATGATGTTGCCGCCGCCCTGACCGCGGCCTTTGTCACGGCCGGACCGGATGATCTGGTCCTGATTGCCGGTTCCCTGTACCTTGTCGGCCGGGCCCGGGAGATAATGCTTGGAGGGTTGGTCTGAGATGGGATGGGATGACCACGGCTTCGGGGTAGTGGACGACGAATTTATCCGCCGGGAAAAGAACAAGGCCCGCGACCTGCGTCGCGGCCGTTGGTGGAAACAGAAAATATCATCCGGCCGCTGTCATTATTGCGGCGAAAGATTTAAGCCGGCGGAACTGACCATGGATCATGTGGTTCCCATTGCCCGGGGCGGTTTGAGTGTAAAGAATAATCTGGTCGCGGCCTGTACGGGGTGCAACAGCGCCAAGAAGGCCAGTCTTCTCCAGGAGTGGTCCGGAGATTACCGGGTCGATGGTGGGGGAGGGGGATAGCCCGGCCGGGGATCAATGCCGGGTGGTGTTGGCTCCGCGGCAGCCGGGGCAGGTGCCGTGAAATTCGACATGATGACCTTTGATCTCATAGCCGCTGATTTCTTCGGCCTGGTTTTCAAGCTCGTGGTGCATGGGGATGTGAATATCATCAACCCGGCCGCATTTGCTACAACTTATATGATAATGCGGTGCCGGATTGCCGTCGAAACGTTTCTGGGTCTCGCCGAAATCAAGTTTCTGGATGATGTCGCTGCTTGAGAGGAGTTCGAGGTTGCGGTAAACCGTGCCAAGACTGATGCGTGGCAGGCGTTCCCGGACCATGTCGTAGATCTCGGTGGCGGTGGGGTGGCTGGTTACCTTGCGTAACTCTTCGAGGATTACCTTGCGTTGGCTGGTCAATCGCATGACCTTGTTGTCTTTGCCTGTCATATTATTGCACCACTAAAAATAATGATTATTATTAACAACAATAGCAAGGCTGTTCCTTTTTGTCAAGATATGCGATCTGTCTGAAAAATCAATAAAAATCCGGTGATGCTTCAGTGAGGTGCTGCCTGTCATTATTTTTCCCCGGATTCGGGGATATCACCCAGGCAGATACCGATTTCGCGGGCGGTTTTCATCTTGTCGCAGTCAAGGGGGACCTGTTTTCTTTTTTCTATCGCCCGGGCCAGGGGGACGGCGGTCATGCTGGTGCCTTCAAGGGCGACCATGTGATCAAAGGTGCCCTCCTCGGCAAGTCTTACCGCCGCAGCCCCGAAGCGCAGGGCCAGCAGGCGGTCAAAGGTGGTGGGGGAGCCGCCCCGCTGCAGGTGCCCCAGGACCAGGGATCGGGTGTCCTTGCCGGCGCAGGTCCTGATTTTGTCAGCCACCCATTCGCCGATGCCGCCGAGGAGGACCTCGTGGCGGCCGACCTCTTTCTTGTCGTTTCCCTTGCAGATGACGGTGTTGTCCTTGCCTTTGGCTCCTTCGGCGACCACGACGATGGCGTAATGTTTGCCGTGCAGTTCGTTTTCGGCTATCTTGTCGCATATCCCCTTGATCTCAAAAGGAATCTCGGGGAGAAGGATGATGTCGGCGCCGCCGGATATCCCCGAGTTGAGAGCGATCCAGCCTGCTTCTCGACCCATTACTTCGACCACCATAACCCGGTCATGGCTTTTGGCGGTGGAGTGGAGTTTGTCCAGGGCCTCGGTGGCGGTGGAGACCGCGGTGTCGAAACCAAAGGTGAGCTGGGTCGCCTCAAGGTCGTTGTCAATGGTCTTTGGGACTCCGATCACCGGCATCCCTTTTTTTTCGGCAAAGCGGTGGGCGATTTCAAGGCTGCCGTCCCCGCCGACGGCGATGTGGCAGAAGAATCCCATCCGCTCAAAGTTTTTCATTACCCGGTCGGACACATCGCGGATCTGGATCTCGCCGGCCAGGTTTTCCACCGGCATCGCAAAGGGGTTGCCCTTGTTGGTGGAGCCGAGGATGGTGCCGCCGGTTGGGGTGATGTCTTTGACCTCTTCCGCGGTCAGGCGTACAAGTTCATCGGGATCGAGAAGTCCCCTGTAGCCGCTCTTTGAGCCGTAGACTTCCCAATCCCGGGACTCCGCCGCCCGCACCACCGCGTAGATGACGGCGTTGAGTCCAGGGGCGTCCCCGCCGCCGGTTGAGATGACGATTCGTTTCATGCTCGCTCCTTTTCATATCCCGGTGGGATTTATTGTCGTTTATTCATCCATCATCTTAGCAGACCGTTCAAAAAGCCGTCCATGGCTTTTTGAACGGTTTGCTGGGCAAAACAGGTTTCGTCCAACATCTTGATTGCACTGGATTCCTCAATTTAGATGAAATCAGCGGAGTGTCAATGGTCCCTTCAAGGTACAAAAATGGAAGAGAAAAAGTCGCGGCAACTTCAGGCTTTGCTTAAATATTGAATTGACTATTTCCCTTATCGGATATATTATTAGATCTAAGTTATGTTTTTGGTAATGAGAGTTTCGGGGCCGGCCCGATGGAGTTTATTACCGAAAGTAAATGCGGCGCAAGCCCCAAAAGAACCGGAGGTTTACTGTCATGCTGGAAGTAACTGATCTGGCGATCGAGAACATCAAGACCTATATGGAGGAGAACAGCCTTGATTCCGCTCTAAGGGTTGCCCTTATGCAGGGTGGCTGATCGGGGCCCTCCCTGGGATTGGCTCTGGATGAGCCAAAAGACACTGATTTTCGCCTGGATAAAGACGCCGTTACCTTTGTCGTTGATAACGATTTGCTTGGCAATTGTGGCGGTATCAAGGTCGATTTTATTGACTCCGGAATGCGTTCCGGTTTTTCTGTGACCTCAACCAATCCCATTGCCGACGGTGGCAGTGGTTGTGGCAGTTGCGGCAGCAGCTGCGGTTAAACTGAAAACAATTTCTCTTCATCTCCTCACTTTAAGCCTGCCGTGGTTTTTTGATCCCGGTAGGCTTTTTTTCGTTCACCAGGGCCAGGCGCAGATCTGCGCCTGGCCCTGGTGAACGGTATTTCTTTGCCGCTGAGTTTGAAATTGCGTTCATCCTGCTTGAATTTTTCGCCCGGCTTCATTTAAGCTATGGCCATGGCAGGTAAATCCGTCACAGCTATTCTCGTTATTTTTTTTCTCTTCCCTCCGCTTGCGGCAATCGCCGGTGCTTCCGGGGTTCGGGAGGCGGTATGGGCCGGGGCCTTTTATCCTGCCGATTACAGGGAACTGAAGAGGGAGGTGGCCGGGGATATCGCCTACGGGGCTGCGCGGCTGCGCCGGAGGGGGGTGTCGGCAAGGCCCCTGATTATCATTATTCCCCATGCCGGTTACCGTTATTCCGGCCGCATTGCCGGGGTCGCCGCCGCCGCGGTTGCCCGGCGCGGATATAAACGGGTTATCATTATCGCCCCCGACCACCGGGTCGGTTTCTCCGGGGTGGCGACCATGGCCCGGGGCGCCTACCGCACTCCCCTGGGGCTGGTTTCCGTTGATCCGGAGGCGGCGGTATTGATGTCCCGGGGGAGATTATTTCATCGGGTTGCCGCTTCGGACAACAGCGAGCACGCGGTTGAGGTGGTTCTGCCCTTTCTCCAGTCGGCCCTGGGCGGATTTTCCCTGATCCCTCTGGTTTCCTCCAGGGTTGCGCCGCAGACGCTGGCGGACGCCGTTGTTCCCCTCCTTTCCCCGGAAACCCTGCTGGTTATTTCGAGTGATTTTTCCCATTATCTCCCCTATGACCGGGCCGTGGCCCATGACCAGGCCACCATAAGGGCCATCCTTAACCTTGATCTGGACGTTTTTCAGGGGATCAAAAATAGTGCCTGCGGCCGTACCGGGATCGCGGCGGCGATAATCGTCGCCCGGCGACTCGGTCTTGCTCCGGAACTTCTGGCCCGGGCCAACAGCGGTGATGCCACCGCCGACCGCGGCCGGGTGGTGGGTTACGTTGCCATGGGGTTTTATAAAAATGAAAAAACAGCGACGGAGAGAAAAATGCCGGAACTCAGTAACGAACAGGGCCGGGCGCTGTTGCTTCTGGCGCGGCGTACTATCCTGAAAAAGTTCGGCCGGGATCCCGGCGTCGAAGACGGGCCGGAGGCCGTCGTCCTCGACGATCCGGTTTTTTCAACCCGGCGGGGGGTATTTGTCACCCTTAACCGCCGCGGGCGTCTGCGTGGATGTATCGGCAGCCTTGCCGGGGTTGAGAGTATTGTCGCGGGGGTGAGGAGAAACGCCGTTAATGCCGCCTTTAATGATCCACGTTTTAAACCCCTGAGCGCGGAGGAACTTGCGGATCTGGAGATCGAGGTCAGTATTCTCACCGAGGCTGAGCCGCTGGCCTTTAACGACAGCGACGAGCTGATAAGAAAATTGCGGCCCGGCATCGATGGGGTCATTATTCGCGACGGCATCCACAGCGCTACTTTTCTTCCCCAGGTGTGGGAGCAGATTCCGGTCCCGGCTGATTTTCTGACCCATCTCTGCCGCAAGGCCGGAATGGCGGGGAACCGCTGGCAGCGTCCCGGACTCACCGTCCTTGCTTATCAGGTGCAGTATTTTGCCGAGGGCGGATGAGGCGCTGCGGGTAAAGCGGCTCCTGTTCGCCGCCGGTGCCGCCACCGTATTGGTGCAGTTGGTGATGGTGCGGGAGCTTTTGGTCCGTTTCAGTGGCAATGAATTCGTCATCGCGGTCATCTTTTTTATCTGGCTTGTCAGTGGCGCTATCGGTGCCTTTGCCGCCCCCCGCCTTGGCCGTTTTTTTTCCGCCACCGGTGAGCGTTTATGGTGGCTTGCCCTCCTGCTTGTTATTCTGCCGCAGCTTATGGTCGGCGCTGTTGCCATCCTCGCCCCCATCCTGACCCTGCCCGGGGTATCAGCGGGATTTTACCCCACCCTGTTTTTTGTTATTCTCCTTATCAGTCCCTATTGTTTTGCCATCGGGGTTTTTTTCCCCTGGGCCCTTGCCCGGTACGCCCCGCGCGTGAGCGGCAGGGGCGCGGCCCGGATCTATCTTGCCGATACCGGCGGCGGGGTAATCGCCTCTTTGCTGTTTGTCCTGTTGCTGGTACGTTTTTTTTCTTCATTCACGGTGGTGGTCGGGGGGGGCTTTGTTTTTTTTCTGGCGGCCCTGCCTTTTATGCCGCAACATAGGCGTGCCCGGGCGGCAGGCCTGTTTTTCCTCTGTCTGGCGATTGCGGCGGCGGCATTACTGCGTTTTTTTGCTCCATCTCCCTATAATGGCAGGATCGTAAGCGCGCGCGATTCCCGTTTCGGCCGGATCGAGGTGGTGAAAAAGGCGGAACAGAGCACGGTGATGACAAACGGCCGGCCGGTATTCATCAGTCAGACGCCGGCCCTGGCCGAGGAATTGGTGCATTACCCCGCCTCCCTGGTTGCCTCGCCCCGGCGGATGTTGTTTATCGGCGCGGTGGCGGGTATTTTTGTCGAGGCGGCGAAATACCGTCCCCGGACCCTTGATTATCTTGAGATTGATCCGGACTTAAGCCGCGTTCTCCTGGCCGGGGGGCTGGTTGTTCCGGTATCCGGCCTGAGGGTGATTAACCGTGATCCGCGTCTTTTCCTGGCCGGGAGCGGGGATAAATACGATATGATCGTCATCGCCCGCGGTGAGCCTGAGACCTTTGGCGATAACCGTCTTTTCACCCGGGAGTTCATGGCCCTGGTCCGAGCTCACCTCGCTCCCGGCGGGGTCTTTGCCTTCGGGGTTGACGGTTTTGAAAATTACCTTGGCCCCGCGTCCCGGCAGCGGTTTGCCTGTTATTATGCCACCATGAGATCGGTTTTTCCCGAGGTAGCGATGATCCCAGGCCGGAAAACGATTTTTATCGGTTCATCCCGTCGGCCGCGGCTGGACATCCCCGGGATTCTCCGATCCCGGGGGATCGTTACCAGTTATCTGGCGCCGTTTTTCCGGGGTGAGGTTACTCCGGAGCGTCTGCGGTACCTTGAGGACGCGGTCCGGGTCCGGAACGCGTCGCTGAATCTTGATCTGCACCCCGCCATTGTCCGCATGGTCCTTGATCACTGGTTTGAAAGGTTTGCCGGCTCGCCTTTCTGGTTTGCGGTTCCGGTCTGCGTGTTTTTTCTCTTGCTTCTCCTCCGCGCCTCTCCCGGAGAGTATACCCTGCTCACCGCCGGTTTTACCTCGATGGCGGTGGAGACTGTGGCGGTGTTCGCCTTTGCCGTTTTTCATGGTTATATTTTTGAACAAATCGGTATTTTGATCTCCCTTGCCCTGGCCGGGATTTTTGTCGGCCTCCGCTTTGGCGCCGGAGTCCGGGATAAAGAGAGCCGGGGGGTGATCCTGGCCGCTGACGCGGCGATTATCGTCCTTGCCCTTTTATGGGCCGTAAGCCTTGGCCGTTTTAATGACGGGATAACCACGGTTATTATTCTGTTTATGACTTTTACCCTTTCACTTGCCTCCGGGTTGCAGTTCGGCCCGGCAATAAATCTCAGCCCTGACGGGCCGAATGGGGCGGCCGGGGCCTTTGGCGCCGATCTCGCCGGGGCCGGGGCCGGGGTGCTTCTCATCGCCCTTGTGATCCTGCCCGGTTATGGCCTGGCGGCGGCGGTGGCGTCAATCGCGATAATAAAGGCCACAGGTATGGTCCGGGTTTTTTCCGCGGGGTGAAAAATGGCTGTTGACCGGCGCAGGTTCATAAAGGGCTCAGCCCTCATCGTCTCGTCCTTGGCCCTTGGCGGCGGGGTAATCTGGCTTGGCAATAACCGCGGTCGTTTCAGTCGGTTGAGCGATATCACCGGCCATGTTTTTCGCGGTCAGGCCCCGGATACCCCCGGCCCTTTCGCCCGCGAGGCGATGTTTTATGAAAAGACACCCGGTGCCACGGTGGTCTGCGCTCATTGCCGTCATGCCTGCCGCCTTGCTGCCGGTGACATGGGCCTCTGTCGCAATCGCGCCAATATAGGCGGGGTTCTCTATTCCCTGGCGTACGGTAACCCCTGTTCTTTCAACCTTGATCCGGTGGAGAAAAAGCCCCTGTTTCATTATCGTCCCGGGACCAGCGCTTTTTCCATCGCCACTGCCGGCTGTAATTTTCGCTGCCTCAACTGTCAGAACTGGGAAATATCACAGAAGCGGCCCGACGAGGTACGGCATCGGGAGATGTTCCCGGCGGCGGTGGTTGAAGAGGCGCGGAAGAGGGGGGCGGCGTCCATCGCCTATACCTATTCCGAGCCGGCGACCTTCTACGAGTATATGCTTGACACCGCCGCTCTGGCAAAAGAACGGGGGATCGGTGGTCTGTTCATCTCCAACGGCTATCTTAACCCTGAACCCCTTGTCGGTCTCTGCCGGGTCATTACCGCCGCCAATATCAATCTCAAGGCCTTTGACGAGACCACCTACCGCAGCCTTGACGGCGGTGGGCTTGCCCCGGTGCTTGAGACCCTCAGGATTATCCACCGTGAAGGGGTGCATCTTGAGGTTACCAGCCTGGTGATTCCCGGTTATACCGACAAGGTTGAAGACCTGAAAAGGATGTGCGCCTGGATTCTCGCCAACCTCGGCCCTGACGTGCCGCTGCATTTTCTCCGTTTCTTTCCCCGTTATCGTCTTGACCGTCTTGAGGCTACCCCGGTTTCCACCATCGAGTCATTCCGCGAAATCGCCATGGCCCAGGGTATTCATTACGCCTATGTCGGTAATGCGGGGATCACTCCCGGGGCCGATACCTTCTGCCATAATTGCGGCAAATTGCTGATTGAGAGAAGGGGGTACCTCCTGCCGGTGATGGACGTCATTGCCGGCCACTGCAAATACTGCCGCGCCGTGATTCCCGGGTTATGGGGATGAGGGTAAAGGCCGGCTTTGGCTCCCGGGAGCAGGCGCCGGCTTTTTTTCTACGACCGGTGTGCATTTGCTTGTGGGCGCCGGGATAATCTGCTAATAAAAAAGACCTGCCCGTACCAAAAGCCCGGGTGGCGGAACTGGTAGACGCAAGGGACTTAAAATCCCTCGGAGTTCATCTCTGTGCGAGTTCGATTCTCGCCCCGGGCACCAGTAAAATCAAGGACTTTCCGTTGGCCGGTCAGTTCCGTTTTTCACGCGCTTTTGGCTAATTTGACTACGCCGTCATGGATTCAGCAACATGCCACCTGCCCATAATCCCCCACCTGTCCTGTAATGACTGAAATCTTTCCGCCAGGGGTCAAGCGCATGAAGGGGATAACAGCCGGGATCACTGCCGCCGATATCGTCTTTGACCGCGAGCATGTCTGGCACCCATATTCCTCCATGGTCAGTCCGCCGCCGGTGTGGCCGGTGTCCGGTGCCGTGGGCTGCCGGATAACTCTTGCCGACGGTCGGGAACTGGTGGACGGGATGGCTTCGTGGTGGTCGGCGATTCATGGTTATGGTCATCCGCGCCTGAACGCTGCCGCCCATGAGCAGATTGACCGTTTTTCCCATGTGATGTTCGGGGGGTTGACCCATGAATCGGCGATCGGGCTCTGCCGCCGCCTGGTGAGTCTTACCCCCGGAGGGCTTGATCGGGTATTTCTCTGCGACTCCGGCTCGGTGGCGGTGGAGGTGGCGATCAAGATGGCGCTTCAGTATCACCATGCCCGTGGGCGGTCGGAAAAACACCGGCTGGTCACGATAAGAAACGGCTACCACGGTGATACTTTCGCGGCGATGAGCGTCTGTGACCCGGTGACCGGGATGCACGGTATTTTCAAAGGCGTTCTGTCGGAGCAGCTTTTCGTCCCGGCCCCGCAGGTCACATTTGACGGGGAATTTGACGAGGCCGATATAGCCCCCCTGGCCGCGTTGATTGAACAACATTGCCATGAACTCGCGGCCCTTATCCTTGAGCCGGTGGTCCAGGGCGCCGGTGGGATGCGTTTTTATTCTCCGGCCTATCTTGCCCGGGCCCGGGATCTCTGCGACCGTTACGATATCCTCCTGATCGCCGATGAGATTGCCACCGGCTTCGGCCGTACCGGCAGGCTTTTTGCCTGTGAGCACGCAAAGGTCAGTCCCGATATTCTCTGCCTCGGCAAGGCGATGACCGGCGGTTACCTGTCGCTCGCCGCCACCCTGACTACCGCCGGGATTGCCGAAACCATCTGTTCCGGCGCGGCGGGCTGTTTCATGCATGGTCCCACCTTCATGGGCAACCCTCTCGCCTGCCGGATTGCCTGTGAGAGTATTGATCTGTTGCTGGAGTCTGACTGGAAGAGGCGGGTCGCGGCCATAGAGACCCGGACAGGACAAGGCCTTGCCCCCTGTGCCGACCTTGAGACGGTGAAAGATGTACGGGTTCTCGGGGGAATCGGGGTGGTCGAACTGCGGGAGGCGCCGGACGGCGGCGTGCTTCAGGAGATGCTGGTGGCCGAGGGAGTGTGGGTCAGGCCCTTTGGTCGCCTGGTCTATATCATGCCTGCCTATACCATCAGTGACGCGGAGGTCGATTGTCTGACCGCAGCTATATTCAATGTTCTTTCGTCGTGATGATTTTTTATCGCAAAGTAGCGATGTTACGGCTCATCACCCTTCCCCGGGTGGGCGACGGTACTGGATGGCCTCGGCCAGGTGGGGGGCGCGGATGTCTTTCTCGCCGGCCAGGTCGGCGATTGTCCGGGCGACCTTGATGATCCGGTGGCAGCTTCGGGCCGAAAGGGCCAGGCGGTCGGCGGCCCGGACCAGCAGGGTCTCTCCTTCACTGTCAAGACGGCAATAGCGTTCGATCGCCATCGGGACGAGGACGCTGTTCCAGGCCCTGCCGTTACCGTTGCTCCGGCCGGCCTGAACGTCTCTTGCTGTTTGCACCCGTTTTCTGATCGCGGTTGAACTTTCACCTTTATGGTCTTTTTTCATCTCCCGCCATGGTACTGCCGGAACTTCCACATGCATGTCTATGCGGTCCAGCAGGGGGCCGGAGAGCCGGGAGGTGTAGCGTCGGATCTGGACTTCGTTACAGGTACAATCATGGCGGGGATCGCCGAAAAAACCGCAGGGACATGGATTCATTGCCCCGATCAAAAGAAAGGCGGCGGGAAAGGTGAGGGAGGTCGCGGCCCGGGAAATGGTTACCACCCCGTCTTCCATGGGCTGGCGCATTACTTCGAGGACGTTGCGGCGGAACTCCGGCAGTTCATCCAGGAACAGGACGCCATTATGGGCCAGGGTCACCTCGCCGGGACGGGGGATATTGCCCCCGCCGATGAGACCGGCATCGGAGATGGTGTGGTGCGGGGCGCGGAATGGCCGCTGTCGCACCAGGGTTCCGGTCTTCTTCAGCATCCCGGCGACGCTCATGATTCTGGAGGTCTCAAGGGTCTCCTCAAAGGAGAGTTCCGGCATGATTGTCGGCACCCGCCGGGCCAGCATGGTCTTGCCGGTGCCGGGTGGGCCTTTTAAAAGGATATTATGGTTCCCGGCCACGGCGACCTCCAGAGCCCGTTTGACCGATTCCTGGCCCCGGACCTCGGAAAAATCGATTGTTGTTGACTCTTCGGGGTCATCATCCACATTGATCCCCGGCGGCAGCGGCGCAATTTCGCGTTTCCCGGCGATAAATTCCACCGCTGTTGCCAGATCCTCCACCGCGATGACTTTGATTCCGGCCACTGCCGCGGCTTCGCGGCCGTTTTTTGTCGGGACCATGACCTGCTTTCTGCCACTGTCCCGGGCGGCGATGACCATCGGCAAAATGCCGTTTACCGGCCGGAGCTCACCATCAAGGGAAAGTTCTCCCATGATCATCATCGTTTTTAGTGTTGAAGCGGGAATCAGATCGCAGGCGGTGAGGATGCCGATGGCAATGGGTAGGTCGTAGGTGGAGCCGGCTTTTTTCAGGTCGGCCGGGGCGAGGTTTACGGTGATCCTGCGGCTGGGAAAATCGTAACCTGAGTTTTTGATTGCGGCCCGAACCCGGTCTTTACTTTCCCTGACCGCGCCTTCGGGCAGTCCTACGGTGGTAAAGGCCGGCAGACCGGCGGCAAGATCGACCTCGACATCGATTTCGATCCCCTCAACCCCGATTACCGCGCCGCTCGTTACTTTTGCGATCATAAAAGATTCTGTATCCTGTCAGGAAATATGATAGCACTCAATAAACCCCACCCCCACGCTATAATGTCACGGTCTGTAAGGGTTTCAGGGAGCGCTTACGGAAATATAGTCGCGGCCGGGAGGTGATGCCGGGGGGGCGTTTCAGGCAGAGAACTCTTCATCGGCTTCGTTAAAATCGATGGTGTTGGCCCAGATGAAGTACTCCAGTTGTTCAAGCTGTTTTTTAGTCAGTTTTTTGAACTGTACCCCGCAGCGGCGGGTGATGTTGATCCCGTCATTGATGGCGCAGTCGGAGATGACTTTCAGGGGTATGTCTTCAAGGCAGAGTTCACCGTTACCAAAGAGGATGCCTAAATCAGACGGGGGCATGTCTTTCCATTCACCCCGGTCAACGTATCTGAAGGCAAGGCCGCCGCGGCTGATATCGATGATCTCGCCGACCCTGGAATTGAGGGCGCATGTGCCTGATTTGGCCCGGTAACGTTTATGTGCTCTTCGTTCGTTTTCGCCTGCCTTCTTTTCACTCATAGAGTTCGGAAATGGTTTACGCCTCACCCTCACAATTATTGATGATGAAATTTTTTATCCTTGCCTGCTGATTTGCGTCGATCCCCACGAATTCCAATGACAGACGCTGCATTTTGATTGCGCTCTGGGGAATCTGGTTATTCCCGGCCCGGCGGGAACGCACGCGAAAGGTAATTTGATCAAGACAGAGATTGTCGTTACCGAAGATATGACCGGTACCCTGATTTATCGGGTCCCATTCTTCCTGTCGGAGACAGGTGAAGGACAGACCCCCGATGCTGATATCGATTATTCGGCCGAATCGGGTTGAATCCATGGCGAAAAAACCATTTTTTACCCGATACCTTTTTGACTCTCTGCGTTCTCTTTCCATCGTACCGCGCATTGGTAAAACCTCCCGGATTACGGAAATATAATTTGTCCTTCCGTTATTCCTCCGTTTCTGATTTTACCGTAAAAAAGGAAAAAAGAGAATAAACAAAATCTCTGATCTCCAGGGACGTCGGCTGTCAACGGGGTCGGGTGATCAGTAGTTGAGTGCTTCATTAACACCACCCTGCACGCGCTTTAATCCTTTAATGTACCTAAAATTATAATCAAAGGGGGTAAAACGCGCGCATGGCGGTGTCCCTGAAGTTTTTACAGAGTGCGTCTTTTTTGTATCAGGTGCGTTTAACAGTCTGTTGAAAAACGGACTGTATGCGGCTGATGTCCGCGCCGTCGATTTTGCCGGGTTGAAAAACCCGGTGAAATCGAGAGTTCGGCCGGAAATTGTTTTGGCCAGCCGGAGAGATAAAAAGCCATGGACGGCTTTTTCAACAGTCTGTTAATTGATCGCTTGCGATCAGTAAACCGGAACCAGAATGAGGTTACCATTATGGTCGAATATCACTCCTTCCGGGGTGATCTCGTGAACGGTGATTCCTGGCTCAACCTCATCGCCCTGGTGGAGGATACGGCCATTGACGCTGGCCATGCGCGCGGCCGGAGTGTCGGAATAAAAGTGGGCCGATATCTTCAGTTGTGGCAGGCGGTTGGAAGGTTTTGCAGGCAGATCGGCCAGGTGGGTCACCCCGGTGGTTTTTTTATTCCCTGGGGCATGCGCGGGTGCGGCAGTCGGGATTGCCGCGATCGGGACCGGGGCGTTGTTGTCAGTTTTTGCCGTGTCTTCTTTTAAACCGGGGGGGGCAATGGTGATTACGGCCACTGCCTTTGGCGCCGGAGGGTGTGGCGGTGCCGGGATCTCGATTGCCCCCTGGTCGCGGTTGAGAAGGAAGACGATAACCGCGATAATCGCGACCACGCAGACCGCGGCAAGGATTTTTATCGGCGTCTTCTTCCCCGGTGGCGTAAGGATGTCGCCGTGCAGGGAGGAGATGTCCGGAACCTGTCCCTGCCGACGTTCCTGCTCCGATTTTTTTAAGGCTTCAAGGATATATGACATGATTAGGGTTAAATCCCGGTTCTGTGATCGTGTTCGTTCGTGGCCTAAAGGCCGTTCCCGCAATAGGCCCGGTTCAAGGTTGTGGGAGCTGCATTTCGGCCGCGAATACTCCGTCGGTGAAGACCGGGCCGGTTCCCCGACGGAAGCGGTTTATTACCACAATGGTCTCCGGGCCGGCGATGCCGTCGGCGGAGAGCATATGTTCTTTCTGGATTTTTTTTATTTTTTCGCCGAGGTCCGGGGCGAAATCACCGTTGCGGCCGGGGGTAAGGATACGGCGCAGCCAGGTGACTCCGGGGCCGCTGTCGCCGTTTTTTAGTGGGTGGCGGTATCCCGGCGGCGGTTGCCAGAAAATGGTGAACTGGCCGTCCCAGCGTCGGGCCAGATCGGCGTAGGACATTCGGCGGGTGGCGGCGGGGGTGACAATGGTGACCCCGTTTTTGTTCCTGCCGGTGATCAGAGCGGGTCTGTATGCGCCGTTGGCGTTTTTTATCCGGACCAGGGCCGGGCGGCCAAGCCCGACCAGGGTACCGATACTGCCACGGGCGGTAAGACAGGAAAGACCGGCGGCAGTGGCGGCGGTGCAGGCAGTGGCACCCGGGCGCGGGGCCGGGATATCCCACAGACGACAGAGTTCAATCGCCGGGTCATCGCCGTTTGTCGGTGCCGGTTTTATGGCCGTAACCGGGCTTGCGGTTTTGTGTTGTAACAGGATGACGATCGGGCTGTAGGGAGAGACGGAGAGAAAAAGGATAATCGCGGCAACGGCGATGGCCGCCAGAATCACGGTCAGGGGGCGGATAAGTATGGGCCTGGGCAGAACTTCTTTTGCCGCCCGGTTGAGGATGGAGCTGCTGACCTTTTTTTTGTCGTCGGCGTAGGCACCGAGGAGACAGCGGTCGCAGATGACGTTGATCAGGCGCGGAATTCCCCGGCTTAAGCGATGTATGGTGGTCAGAAGCGCATCCGGGAAGGGATTGTCGTCGTGGCCCGCAATCCGGAGACGGTGTTTTATGTACGCTCTGGTCTCGATCCGGTTCAAGGGCTCAATATGGTAACGGGCGGTGATCCGTTGCGATAATTGCCGTAACTCCGGGCGTTCCAGGAGCTCATTTAATTCCGGCTGTCCCAGGAGGATTATTTGCAGGAGTTTTCTTCTGTCGGTTTCAAGGTTGGTCAAAAGCCGTACCTGTTCCAGAACCTCCGGAGTCAGATTCTGGGCCTCGTCGATAATAAGCAGGACCCTGGTGCCGTCGCGGTTGGCATTGAGGAGGTAATGGTTGATCGCGTCCACCAGGGTCTTGATACTGCCGTGTTCATGATCCACCTGGATCTCAAGTTCATCGCAGATGGTGGCCAGAAGCTCGACCGCGGTGACCTTGGGGTTGATGATAAAGGCGACCTCGGTATCTTCGGAGAGCTGGGCCAGAAGGCAGCGGCATACGGTGGTCTTGCCGGTGCCGACCTCGCCGGTTAAAAGGACGAACCCGCCGTCGCTCTTTACCCCGTAAACCAAGTGGGCCAAGGCCTCGCGATGTCCCTCGCTCATGAACAGATAACGGGGATCGGGGGCGATGGAGAAGGGGGTTTCTGCAAGGCCGAAATGTTTTTTGTACATGGGCGGCGGAGGTCTATTTGAGGTTATTGCCGATGAAATCCTGGTAGTACTTCTCGGCGCATTCCTGGCACAGGCCGTGGGAAAAGTCGACCTTGAGCTGGTTTTTGAAATAGGTGTCGACGTTATGCCAGTAATTTTTGTCGTCGCGGACCTTCTTGCACACCGAACAGATGGGGATGATCTTCCTGAGCATGGTCAATTCACTGATATCTTCAAGGGAGAGGAGAATAAGGTCCTGTTCGTCAACCGTAAACGGAGCCGCGGTCACCAGAAGGTTGGCCCCGATCTTGCGGCCGTCGCGGATCATAGTCATATCGGCCCGGCGACGGTATATCTTTTCTCCATTCAAGGCGATACTGACTGAATTCCTGACTACGCAGGTGGCACAGGCGTCGCTTTTACCACAGCCTTCCGGGGTACGACCGGCGTTGATGCAACCGAGGACCTCGCCGCCCTTGAGTTCGAGAACCTCGTCCTCGCGTTTGCAGGTCAGAAGGGTGGCATTCTGGTTTAACAGCTTGACCCGGAGGTCGTCATCAACCACGAATATCGCTGCCGGGATGGCATTGATTAATTGTTTCCAGAATTCATAACTGGCCTTTAGCCCAGGCATTGTTTCCCTCCGGGGTGTTAGCTGAATTAGTGACGGCTTTGTGCTGTCTTTGTTCGAAACCCGCAGCGGACAGGGGGATAATCGCGGGCTTTGATCACGTCCGTTATGGGGCTACCTGAAGCCCTTACATCCCGTGACATTATAGCACGAGGGATTTGTTGTGTGCCATCCTTAACCGCCGGTTGGCCAAAACAAGTTCCGGCCAACCTCTCGATTTTATTGGATTTTGCAAACCCAATAAAATCGGCGGCGTGCCCATGCGCCGCGACCGGCCCGTTTTTCAACGGGCTGTTAACCAAGTGTCAGTCAAGACGTATCTTTATTGTAAAGGGTGATGGTTTCGCGAAAACCACTTTTTCCCGTTGTCATCCCACCACCCATACCGCCACCTTGTCGGCCATCAGCAGGACCCTGTCGCTGATTCCGCGAAATATACCCTTGTTGATATGGCCGCTGCGGCGGCCGATGACAATGGTTCCCTGTTTGTTCATGATGACCTGGCGGATGATCTGGCGACTTGGTTCAATCCCCCTGAAGGTGTGGAGCCATTTTATCCGGTGACGGTCAAAGCCGTGATCAACCAGGATCTGCCGCGGCCCGTGAAAGGTGCTGTCAGGGCGGCTCAGGTGTTCCTCGCACCAGTCCCGGCCGAAGGATTCATAAAAGTTCCGGGGGGCTGTGGCGTGGCCGGCGGTGAACATGGCGGAGGAATGAAAGAGGGTGATTTCGGCTATGGGGTGATCGCCAAGGATGTGGCCCAGATGGTCTGCGGCGAGCAGGGACTGAAAGCTGCCGTCAACCGGGATCAGAAAGTGGTTGGAGTTGACCTCGCCGTCAACCACCCATATCGGCACTTCATGGCATTTGTCTATGACTTCGGTGGAGACGCTGCCGAGCATGATCTCCTCTAATTTACTCAGGCCCCGGCGGCCGATTACCACCGCGTCATAGATGCCTTTTTTCGCTGCGGCGATGATCCCGGCGGCAACACCGGTGGTCGCCGGGAGGACCCGGCAGTTTATCCGTTCTGCGGCAATGCCGTTGCGGCCCAGGCGCCGCGCCGCCTTTTTCACGCATTCCTCGGCCCGGTCGCGTCTGTTCCGCGCATCAGGCTGGAGCTGGGCGATTTCGTCTTCCGGGCCCTGCCATGCCGCGTCAACAGCTGATTGCCCCGAGGATACCAGGTAGAGGAGATCAAGCTTTACCTCTCCGGCGGCGGCGAACAGGGTGCTGAGATAATTGACGGTATTAACGGTGTGGGTTGAGTCGTCAACAGCGACGAGGATCTTTTTTTCCATGTTTTTTTAATCCCGCTGCCATTTATTGATGAACTCGTAACGCAAGCGATCAATAATCGCACCTAATGCAAAAACAATCGCGCACATGGTGGTGTCCCTGGTGCGCTTGCCTCGTAACAATTATTGGGATGATCAAGCAATATTTATTCGGGGTCAATATAGGTGTATTGCCGACCGGAAAATCCGGTGAATACATGCTCACGTCCATCGGTCAGCGGGGTGTCCGGGGTCAGTCTTACCTTGCCGCCGCCGCCGGGGAGGTCAACGGCAAAGGCGGGCACGGCCATTCCCGAGAGATGGCCGTTTAATCTCCGCATTATCTCAAGCCCCCGGCGGATTGGGGTACGGAGGTGGTCGGTGCCGTGACTCATGTCGGCCTGAAAGATATAATACGGCCTGATCCGCATTTTAAGCAAGCCCCGCATCAGGGCGGCCATGGTATCGGCGTTGTCGTTTATTCCTTTTAAGAGTACGGTCTGGCAGCCTACTGGAATTCCGGCATCGACCAGCAGGCCGCAGGCCAGGGTTGCCTCTGGAGTAAGTTCGCGGGGGTGGTTGAAGTGGGTGTTGATAAACAGGGGATGATATTTTTTCAGTATTGCGGCAAGCTTCGGGGTGATTCGCTGCGGCAGGGTACAGGGGATCCGGGTGCCGACGCGGATCACCTCGACCGAGGCAATGGCCTTGATGCCTGCGAGGATCCAGTCAAGATAGCTGTCGTCAAGCAGGAGTGGATCGCCGCCGGAGACCAGGACCTCGCGGATTTCCGGGGTATGGCGGAGGAAGGCGAAACATCGTTCAATCCCGCCGGAGTCAATTTTAAGCCCGTTTCTGCCGGTTTTACGTTTGCGGGTACAGAAACGGCAGTACATGGCGCAGGCGTGATTGACCAACAGCAGGGCCCGGTCGGGGTATTTCCATACCAGGCCGGGGACGGGGCTCAGATTTTCCTCCCCCAGGGGGTCGACCATGCAGGTTTTGTCACGGGTTTCCGCCCCGGTGGGTACTGCCTGGTGCCAGATGGGGTCGCCGTGTTGCCGGATCAGCCCGAGGTAATAGCGGTTTATCCGCATGGGCCAGGTCGCGGCGGTTGCGGCGGCGTCCGGGTCGGGTTGGAGGCAGTCGGGGAGATCGGCGGGGTTGCAGACACTTGCCGCCAGTATTTCCTGCCATTTATCCATACTGTATTCGTCCTTTTATTTGTGTCCGGGGCGCGGACTGCGTATTATACGCCAGACGCGGGGATTGTCA
>JAJRZW010000017.1 GCA_024275015.1 Deltaproteobacteria bacterium
CTGATGCAGCCAAGATTCATTGAAATCGGCCACATGAACCCGGGGCGATGGAAACGTATCGCCGATACTTTTGTTAAACTCGGCATGCTCAAGCCGGGTTACTCGCTGAGCGGATTTATCTATAATCCTGCTCAACCTCCTGATCACACGACCTACCGGCGAATCCTGTGGGCCATGCTGCTTATTATCACCGTTACGGTAATATGCATGATTCTCCTGTTCTTGTTCAATCGCAGACTAAATCGTGAGGTCGCGAAAAGAACAGGCCAGCTCAAGGAAGAACAGTTGTTTACCGAGGCAATCCTGAAGACCCTTCCCGGAGTCTTTTATGTATATGAAGACGGCGAACGTTTAATAAAGTGGAATGAAAATTTTCAGAAAGAGTCGGGATACAGCCACGCCGAAATGCTGAACCGACATCCCCTGGACTGGTTTCATGACCGGGAAAGAGAAAAAATCCGCGACAAACTGCGACTTGCTTTCAGTAAAGGCGACGCGAGCGTGGAGGCAAACCTCAGGTTCAAAGAAAGAGAAGTCCCCTATTACCTCACCGGCACGATACTTTCAAGCGGTGGCAAGACCCACTTGATTGGAGTAGGGATTGACATGAGCGCAAGACGGCAGCTGGAGGACCAACTTCGACAGGCGCAGAAAATGGAATCAATCGGCAGACTTGCCGGTGGCGTGGCCCATGATTTCAACAATGTCCTGACCACCATCCTCGGCTACAGCGACCTCCTGCTCACCGCCATGGACAAAACTGATCCGCACCGGGAACAAATCGCAATCATCCGCAGCGCCGGGGAAAAAGCCGCCGCCCTTACCCGGCAATTGCTGGCCTTCCGCCGCAAACAGATTCTGGAGAAAAAGATCGTCTCCATCAACACGATCATCGGTGAGCTTTTAAAAATACTCGGCAAAATGCTCGGTGAAGACATCCGGATTGAGACATATCCTGACGCGGTCAATGGAATCATCAAGGCGGACCAGGGACAGATCGAACAGATCCTGATGAACCTGGCCGTCAACGCCAGGGACGCCATGCCCAAAGGTGGGACCATAACCATTGAAACCAGGGATATTATGATTGATGCGGAATACACCGAATCCCATCTGGATATCGAGCCCGGGCCTTATGTTATGCTCGCCTTCTCAGACACCGGGGAAGGCATGAGCCAGACGATCCGGGAACATATCTTCGATCCGTTTTTCACCACCAAGGAACGGGACAAGGGAACCGGGCTCGGTCTTGCCACGGTATATGGCGTCGTCATGCAGCATAACGGCAGGATTTATGTGTACAGCGAACCTGGCCGGGGAACAACATTCAAGATTTACCTCCCCGCCAGCACCGAAGCAATTGAACCGCACCACGACAACCGGCAGGATCATCCATTATCGCGTGGAGACGAGACCGTTCTGGTCGTTGATGATGATTCATTTATTCGTAAGCTTATTGTCGACACCCTTGCCCCCCTGGGCTATGAATGCCTGGAGGCATCATGCGGCAAAGATGCCATCGCCGTCGCCCGCCGCGTCCGGGAGGAGATTCACCTGTTGCTTACCGATGTGGTCATGCCGGGGATGAGCGGTAAGGACCTCGCCGATACAGTTTGCGCTGAAAGGAAGAGGATGAAAGTATTATTCATGTCCGGATACACGGAAAACGCCATTGCCCATCACGGAGTTCTCGACGCGGGTGTCAACTATATTCCCAAGCCGATAACCCCCATCGACCTGACCCGGAAGATCCGTCGTGTCCTTGACGGTGACGGATGATCCCCGGTCATTCGGAATCGTTTCCAAGCAAGCGATCAATTAACCACACCTGATACAAAAAAAAATCGCACCCGGTAAGGGGTCCAGGGACGACGCCATGTGAGCGTTTCAATCCCTTTTGATTATACTTGATGAAGCCGTAACAAGTCCCCGATCCGGCTGAAAACGACGATTTTCGGGCACCGGGGTGGTATCCATTGAGCGTTTACGGTCTAATACTTCGCGTCGGCGTAGGCCAGCCAGCCGCCGGCCTTTACCAGATCACGCTCAAAGTCGTTAAGGGTAAAGCTGAACTCCATGGCGGCGGTGCCGTCGCTTATGCTCAACACCCCTTTATCCACCTCGACCGCGGCGGTAAGATTGCCGTCAAATTGAAAGATCCTGGCGATGTCGTCCGCGGCAAGCTCAATGGCCAACATACCGCAATTGAACATATTCTGGCGAAAGATACGGGCGAAACTCTCGGCGATCACCATGTTGATACCGTTGACCTCAAAGGCCCATACCGCGTGTTCCCGGGAGGAGCCACAGCCGAAATTGGCCCGGGTCAGGATAACCCTCGCCCCCGCGAGGTCATCTGAGGCCGGATCAAAACCGTCCAGCTTAAGATCTTCAAGGAGGTAAGGCTTAAGGGCCTCGCGGTTGATCTCGGTGAGATATTTTGCCGGGATAATCTCGTCGGTATTGATATCGCTGCGATCAAGGCCGATTATCCGGCCGCCGAATTCCTTCATGGTCGTTATCTCCATTTAAATCATGTCTCTGGGGTCGGTGATCTCACCCGTCACCGCGGCGGCGGCGGCGCTCATGGGGTTCATCAGGTGGACCATCCCCCCCTTGCCCATTCGACCGTTGAAGTTGCGGTTGGTGGTTGAGGCGCAGACCTCGCCCGCGGCCAGAACTCCGTTACTCATGCCGAGACAGGCACCGCAGGTGGGATTGGTTACGCAGAACCCCGCGTCCATGAAGATTTTAATGATCCCCTCCTCCATGGCCTGGCTGTAAACCTTCGGAGTCGCCGGGGCAAGAATTCCCCGAACCCCGGCGACGATTTTTTTATCCTTCAATATCCGGGCCGCGGCCCGGAGATCTTCAATCCGGCCGTTGGTGCAGGAACCAATATATACCTGGTCGACCGGAGTACCGGCCATATCGCCGATATCCCTGACCTCATCGGGTTTATACCCCCATGTCACCTGGGGGGCGAGATCAGCGACCTCAAGGGTGAACGTCTTCCGGTAAACCGCGTCAGGATCGGAATGAAAGTCGCGGAAACACTCCGCGAGTCCTTCGACCGAACCGGCCTCATCTTTCATGAACGGGAAAAGATACTCGGCCGTGGTCTGATCGGGGGGACAGATACCGCATGTCCCTCCGGCCTCGATCGCCATATTGCACAGGGTCATCCTCGCTTCCATGCTCATGGCGTCTATCACCTCGCCGCGAAATTCCATGACCATGTTGGTGGCGCCGTTAACCGTGATTTCCCTGATTATCTTCAGGATAACATCCTTGGCCCCCACCCCGTCGGCAAGGGAGCCGTTGATCTCCACCAGTATACTTTCCGGCTCCCGGAAGGAGCATACCCCCTTGAGTATTCCGACCTCAAGGTCAGTGGTTCCGACCCCGGCGGCAAAGGCGCCGAACGCCCCGTGGGTGCAGGTATGGGAATCCCCCATGATCACCGTGTATCCGGGACGGATAAAGCCCTTTTCCGGAAAAAGCGCGTGGCAGACGCCGTTTGAGCCGATATCAAAGAAATCGACGATATTATGGCGACCGGCCCAGTCGCGAAGTATCTTGGCCTGGGTCGCGGTTTTTGAATCCTTGGACGGAGTGACATGGTCGATGACCGCCTTGATTCGGGCGGGATCGAAGACCCGGTCAATTCCCCGGGTCTCAAGGTCCAGAATCGCCCCGGGGGTGGTGATCTCATGGCACATGACCACGTCGATATCAAGGACGTAATTGCCCGGCGACGGGGTGTCCCGCAGGTGGGTTGAAAAAATCTTTTCGGTAATAGTCTTACCCATCACAGACTCCGGTTATTTATTTACAGGGGGACTTGTTACGAGTTCATCAAATTTAAAAAGGCGTAAATTTGATGAACTCGTAACAATCCCCCGCTCCGGCTGAAAACGGCGATTTTCGGGCAGCGGGCGGCGGGATGCTAAAACCCCGAACTCGGGCTAAACCCTCAGACATGCGGGTTTTTTTAACGCACCCCGCCGCCCGCCGCTTTTTCCGGGAATCGCCGAAGACGCCTACGCGGGGAATTGTTACGAGTCTGTCAAATTTCACAAACACAACCTTTCCCGGCAGAAAACTTTGTCCATTATTACGATATAATGTTATATATTAACCCGATATACTGACAAACAGGTTGCCCATGCCGGTCGGATATCTTAACATCGGTTCCCTGTAGCGTAAACAGATAATTTCGGCTATCCCAAGCCGCCCGGTCAGGCGAAACATGTCTCCAAGATCAACAAAAAAAAACGATAACGAAAATTACCAGCTCCGGATAGACCTGCTCCAGGACATCGCGGTGGCTGAATACGGCCAGGTCTCCCCTCGGCTTAAAGACCTGATATTTGATGTGATCGGTCTCTACGAAGGGCGATGGGGCAGCCATGAAGCCTGCCAGACCGGTTATCACAATTTCGGCCACGCCATTGACGTCGCCCTCCTCGCCGCCCGAATGATCGGGGGATGGAATCAGGTTAAAAAAGAAGCCGCCATTACCCAGGACGGCTTTCTCATCGCCATGGCCGCCGCTCTTTTCCATGATTCCGGCTATATCAAAGAAAAAGGCGACCATATCGGCTCCGGAGGGAAATACTCCTTTAATCATGAAAAACGGAGCATGGATCTGGCGCAACGATATCTGAAAATGAACTCCTGGCCCGGGGAGGCGATAAAGATTGTCCCGGTGATCATCTCCCTGACCGAATTTAATGATGAGCTCGATCTTGATAATAAATTCGCCGATGAAGCCGTCGCGACCCTGGGCAAGATGGTCGCCACCGCCGATCTTGTCGCCCAGATGGCCGATGTCGATTACATGAAACGGATCGCCTTTCTTTTTGACGAACTTAAAGAGGCTTACGAATCAGAGGGCATTAATAATATCAAGGCCAGGGGGATAAAGGTATACGGCTCGGCCCGGGAAATGGTCGACGGTACCATGGATTTTTATGAAAATTTCGTTCTCCCCCGCCTGGCCGCCCTCGGGCGCATGGATCAGTACCTGGTCGCCTTTTTCGGCGACGGCCGCAACCCCTACCTTGAAAACATCGCCGCCAACCTTTCCGGACAACTGGTCAATAAACGCAACCGCTGGCGGAGGCTGGGCGACATATTGAAAGGCCTCGGTCTGGTGCGTCAGGACCACCTGGAAAAGGCGTTGAAATACCAAAACAAAAAGCAGGAAAGACAGGACGATAAAGACGGAAAAACCAGTCGCTCCCTGGTCGAAATCCTCGGCCAGTGGCTTGATGCAAGCCGCGATTCCCGTTCAAGCCTCGGAGAGATTCTGATGGACATGAACGCCATCAGTCCGCCGATCCTCAGGAAGGGCCTGATCCAGCAGATGCTTCCCGGGGCGATGATCGCGAGGCTTTCCCGGGAAGAGATGCTCTTTCTTTTAAAAATCTCAATGCTCCTGCAGTCCATCAGCCGCGGCCCCTGGCTGTTCGGGCAGATCCTTGAAATGACCAACGAGCTTTTAGACTGTGAGCGCAGCTATATCCTCCTGTTAAACCCCGAGAGCCACGGGATGTTCATCGCCATTCCCACCGGTCCGGGCAAGGAAAACTTCAACGGTCGCGCCGTTCCCACCGACAAGGGTCTGGCCGGCTGGGTGTTCAGCCACGGCCGTCCGGCAATGGTGAACAACACCAGCGTTGACGAGCGGTACGACCCCGGGGCCGACTGGGCCAAGGAATGCGGTTACGAGGCCCGCAGTCTGCTGGCGGTGCCGCTGCACATCAACGGCGAGATGGTCGGGGTAATGGAGATCATCAATAAAAGCGACGACAACTTCGTCGAGCATGACATGGACGTCCTTACCCTGCTCGCCAACGTCATCGCCGTGTCCCTTGACAATGTCTTCCGTCTCCAGGAATTATACCTGAATCCGTGAGCGTTCAAGATCGGGAATGGCACAGACGCGAGGCGACAACAATGTTGACAATATATCGGTATATCAACGAGTTACTGACGACACGAATGACCCGGATGGCGGTGGGATGAAGCCGATGCCATGGCTTCATCCTGGCAAAAAACATATGAATCCAAATAGAAATATTCATCAACGCCATCAAACCGTCACCGATTCAGGTTATATACCTGAACTCCCGCGCCTGAGCCGCCCGACACACCGACGGTCATTCTGCTCCGTCATCCTGCTTGTCTTTTTTCTCCTTCGCGCCGGGGCCGCTTTTGCCTCCCACGGAGCGAGCATTGATGGAGTGCTGAAATATCCCCCCGGTTTTACCGCCTTTGCCTATACCGCGGCAACGGCGAAAAAAGGCGGTCACCTGTATCTTCACGCCCTTGGCAGTTTTGACAAAATGAATCCCTTTACTTTAAGGGGTGCCGCCCCGGAAGGGCTTGAATCCCTGGTGTTCGAGACCCTGGCGGCACCGAGCCTGGATGAACCGTTTGCCCAATACGGTTTGATCGCAAGCGACATCGCCGTTGCCCCGGACCGACTGAGCGTCACCTTTACCATCAACCCCCGGGCCCGGTTCTCCGATGGTTCGCCCCTGACCCCGGCGGACGTAAAATATTCCTTTGACACCCTGAAAAGCGGGGAGGCTCACCCCTTCTACCGCATCTACCTCCGCGACATAATGGATGCCGAGATCATCCCCCCGGACAAGGTTGTCTTTCATTTTTCCCGGGTAAACCGGGAACTTCACCTGCTGGTGGGTCAGATCCCGATCTTTTCGGAAAAATTTTATCAGCAACACGACTTTGACAGTGCCAATCTCACCCCGCCGCTTGGTTCCGGACCATATATGGTTGAAAAGGTCAGTGAAGGCAAGGCGATAACCTATCGCCGCAACCCTGATTATTGGGGCCGCGACCTGCCCTGCCGGAAAAACCAATTTAATTTTGACCGCATAACCTACCGCTATTACAAAGACCAGATTGTCTCCCTTGAGGCCTTTAAAGCGGGTGAGTTTGACTTCATGCCGATCAATATTTCCAAGCAATGGGTCCGGGACGTACGGGGAAAAAATTTTGATTCCGGAGAACTGGCGCGGGCCGAATTCCCCCACCACAATAACCAGGGAATGCAGTGTTTCGTGATGAACGAACGCCGGCCCCTGTTCACCGACCGCCGGGTGCGGCGGGCCATTGCCCTGGCCTTTGATTTCAACTGGACCAACAGCGCCCTCTTTTTTGGCCAGTACCGCCCCAGTTCCAGTTTTTTCAATAATTCCGATCTCGCCGCCACCGGCCTGCCGAGTCCGGCCGAACTCAAGCTTCTCCAACCATTCCGGGACAAATTGCCGCCCGAGGTGTTCACCATTCCACCGACGCCGATCACCACCGTCCCCCCGCATTCCCGCCGGGGCAATCTCCTCATGGCCCGTAACCTGCTGCGTCGGGTCGGATGGCGGGTTAAAAACGGGCAACTGGAAAAGGACGGCCGGGTCTTCGCCTTTGATATTCTCCTCGTCTCCCCTTCGTTTGAACGGGTAATGGGGCCGTTTGTAAAAAATCTTGCCCGTCTGGGGATCAGGGCCGCGTACCGCACCGTTGATCCCAGTCTATACACCCGCCGGGTGCAGAATTTTGACTATGACATGGTGGTCACTGTTTTCGGGCAATCCCAGTCGCCGGGCAATGAGCAGCGCAATTATTTCCACTCCTCAAGCCGCGACCGCAAGGGTTCCCGCAATCTCATCGGACTCGCCGACCCGGTGGTTGACGCCATGGTGGAAAAAGTCATTAACGCCGCCACCACCGCCGAACTGAAAACCGCCTGCCGCGCCCTTGACCGGGTTCTGTGGTACGGATACCATGTAGTGCCGAACTGGTATATTGACCATCATCGTATCGCCTATCGCGACATCTTCGGCCGCCCGCGGCAATTGCCGACCTATTACTCGCCGGAGCAATTGTTGATGACCTGGTGGTACGATCCCGCCACGCGAAACTGAAGCCAAGGGATAAAATGTTTTCCTATATCCTCCGCCGTATACTGCTGATGGTCCCGACCCTGTTTGGGATCATGCTCATCACCTTCAGCGTGACCCAGTTTGTCCCCGGCGGACCGGTGGAACAGATCATCGCCAAGATGGAAAGCCATGCCAACGGCGGAATCGAGGTCTCCGGGCGGTCGAATTCCCTCTATCAGGGCGATCAGGGCCTTGACCCCGAACGGATCGCCGAACTCAAAAAACTTTACGGTTTTGACAAGCCGCCCCTGGTCCGTTTCATTACCATGATGAAAAATTACCTTGTCTTTGATTTCGGCGAGAGCTATTACCACCACCGCAAGGTGGTTGACCTGGTAATCTCGCGGCTGCCGGTGTCAATGTCGCTGGGGCTGTGGACATTCATCATCGTCTACCTCACCTGCATCCCGCTCGGAATAAAAAAGGCGGTGCGGGACGGCTCCCGTTTCGACGTCTTTTCCAGCACCGTCATCCTCATCGGTTACGCCATTCCCGGTTTTGTCCTCGCCATCCTCCTCATTGTCATCTTTGGCGGCGGCAGTTTTTTCAACATCTTTCCCCTCCGCGGTCTGGTCAGCGATAATTGGGCCGAGATGGGGGTCATGGCAAAAATCGTTGACTACCTGTGGCACATGGTCCTGCCAGTGGTTTCGATGACCGTCGGCAGTCTCGCGGTAATGACCATGCTGACCAAAAACTCATTTCTCGAAGAGATCGGCAAGCAATATGTCCTTACCGCCAGGGCAAAAGGGCTTTCCGAAAACCGGGTCCTCTACCGCCACGTGTTCCGCAACGCGATCATTCCGATCATCACCGGCTTTCCCGGCTCATTCATCACCGCCTTTTTTACCGGCAGCCTCCTGATCGAGACCATCTTCTCCTTGAACGGCATGGGGCTTCTCGCTTATGAATCAATCATGAATCGCGATTACCCGGTGGTTCTCGGCACCCTGTACTTCTTCACCATCATCGGCCTTGTTTCCCGGCTTCTCTCCGACCTGAGCTACGTCATGGTCGATCCCCGGATAACCTTTGACAGCGTGAAACGATGACCGGTTCCCGGCCCGACTCCCTCCGGCGCCGCCGCTGGCGCCGGTTTAAAAAGAACCGGCGCGGCTACTGCAGCTTTCTGCTGTTCATGTTCCTCTTTGTCCTCTGTCTCGGGGCGGAGGTCATCAGCAACGACCACCCGATTGTGGTCAGGTACCAGGGGCACACCTATTTCCCCATTGTCCAGGCCTGTCCCGAGACCACATTCGGCGGCGAATTCGCCACCGAGACCGAATATTCCGGCCGCTTCTTCCGGCAACAAATGAAAAAACCCGGCAACTGGGCCATCTATCCGCCCAACCGCCATGGTTATGACAGTATCAATTTTGCCGACAGTCGCCCGGTTCCCTCCCCGCCGGGCAACGGCAACATCCTCGGCACCGACGACCGCGGCCGGGACGTCCTCGCCCGGCTGATCTACGGGTTCCGGGTCTCGGTACTCTTCGGCCTTGCCCTCACCCTGGTCGGCACCATGCTGGGAATAGCTGCCGGCGCGATTCAGGGATATTTCGGCGGGAAGATCGATCTTTTCTGTCAGCGTTTCATCGAAATCTGGGCGGCCATGCCGGAACTCTACCTCCTTATCATCTTTGCCGCGATTTTCAAGCCCAGCATCGTCCTGCTCCTCATTATCCTGTCTCTGTTCGGCTGGATGGGGCTTTCCGACTACGTCCGGGCCGAATTCCTTAAAAGCCGCAACCTCGACTATGTCACCGCGGCTCGGGCCCTGGGGGTGGGTAATGTCACCATCATGTGGCGTCACCTCCTCCCCAACGGCATGACTCCGGTTATAACCTTTCTCCCCTTCCGGATGAGCGGCGCCATCCTCGCTCTTACCAGCCTTGATTTCCTCGGCCTCGGAGTGCCGCCGCCGACCCCCAGTCTCGGCGAACTCCTTGCCCAGGGCAAGGCCAACATTGAAGCCTGGTGGCTGTCTCTTTCCACCTTCATCGTCCTGGTGGGGATGCTGGTCCTGTTGATATTCATCGGTGAGGCCCTGCGGGACGCCTTTGACCCGAGAAAGGTGTAAAAGGACGCGATAATGCTGCTTTCAATAAAAAATCTCACTGTCAACTTTAACGGAGACGACCGGAAAATCACCGCGGTCAGAGGGGTGGATATCGACATCGCCCGGGGCGAGACCATGGCCCTGGTGGGAGAATCAGGCTCGGGGAAATCGGTCACCGCGCTCGCGGCCATGGGACTGCTGCCGACCAGCGCCGAAATCTCCGGCCAGGTAAGTCTCGACGCCAAGACCATGCCTCTGGGGGATGAAAACAGAATGAAAAAGATCCGCGGCGACCGGATGGCGATGATCTTTCAGGAGCCGATGACCTCGCTCAACCCCGTTTATACCGTGGGCAGCCAGATCATTGAACCGATGATGATTCACAGCGGGCTTGACCGCCGTACCGCCGCCGAGGTCGCTCTGGAATTAATGGAAAAAACCGGGATCAGCGATCCCGGGCGCCGTTTCAACTCTTATCCCCACGAGCTTTCAGGCGGACAAAGACAGCGGGCAATGATCGCCATGGCCCTGGCCTGCCGCCCTGATCTCCTCATCGCCGATGAGCCCACCACCGCCCTCGACGTCACCATTGAGGCCCAGATCATGCGATTGCTCCGGGACCTGCAGCAGGAATTTGACATGGCGGTGCTGCTGATCACCCACGATCTTAACCTGGCGGCAAAAAACTCCACCCGGATCAAGGTAATGACCAACGGCGAAATCGTCGAGGCAGGCGAAACCGCCGAGGTGTTCCGGGCGCCGCAGCACCCCTATACCCGAAAACTGCTGGCCAGTGTCCCCGGGGAAAAACCCCTCAGAACCAGGGAGGCGACCACGATTCTCACCGCCCGCAACCTCTGTTGCCATTTCCCGATCAAAAAAAATATCTTCGGCCGCGCCCGGGGGGTACTCAAGGCGGTTGACCGGATCAATCTCAGTCTCGGCCGCGGCGAAACACTGGGGGTGGTGGGAGAATCCGGTTCCGGCAAAACAACCATGGCCATGGCCCTTCTGAGACTGATAAAAAGCCGGGGTGACATAACCTTCAAGGACGCTGACCTGGCGACCATGTCCGCCGCCGAATTAATCCGGGCCCGCCGTCACCTGCAGGTGGTATTTCAAGACCCCTTTTCCTCGCTCTCGCCGCGAATGACGGTGGCAAAGATCGTCGGCGAGGGGCTTAAGGTTCACCGGATCGGCAGGAATAAAAAAGAAAGGCAGACCCTGATCGCCAGGGTATTGCTCCGGGTCGGGCTGACGCCGGATATGGCGGACCGTTTCCCCCATGAATTCTCCGGCGGCGAGAGGCAGCGGATCGCCATTGCCCGGGCCCTGGTTCTTGAACCGAAAATAATCATCCTCGATGAACCCACCAGCGCCCTTGACATGACCATCCAGGCCCGGATAATTGATCTCCTCCTTGAACTGCAGGCGGAGATGGATCTGTCATATATCTTTATCTCCCATGATCTCCGTACCATCCGGGCCATGGCCGATCGGGTAATGGTCATGCACCAGGGCCGGGTGGTGGAAGAAGGCGGCCGCGAGATATTCACCGCCCCGCGACATAATTACACCAGAGAGCTGTTTGCCGCCGCCTTTGACGTCTGATTTAGTCCTTAATCATAAACGTTCCCTGAACGACGCCTCAGCCACGACCTCATTCTGCCGCGATCCGGATCATTTCATCCAGGGTATGGTCAAGAAAACCCCGTTCGCAGTCTACTCCATCCATGTTTCCCCGGCGTTCATATACCAGATAACGACAGCCGCCGAAGCACAGGGGCAGATAACCACAGGCACGGCACTGCTCCCGCCGGCGCCACTGACGGGGGCGATAAACGGAGATATCGCCAAGGCCATGCCCCACGTCTCCGACCGCGAATTTGTCATGACCGACCATGGAGATACATTTATACAGGCGACCATCCGGGCCGAGGGTGAGGGAATCAGCCATCTCCACCATACAGGGCGCGGGCCGGATGTCCGGCGGCCGGTATCCCCTTTTCATCATCTCCCGGCGGATAAAGATGGTGGCGCCGGGCAGCCAGGGCTCGTTGATCGAGGCGCAGCCGAAAGCGAATTCCGGCAGGGTGAAGGAATCCCGGGTCTGCAGGACCGGATTAAAACGCACTTCAACCCGGTCAGGACCAAGGCCGTATCCGGGCAGGAGGTCGAGAAGTTCGGGGAAACGGCGGAAGTTATCACGGCTGTAATTACCGCTGAGGGTAACCTTGACGATATCAGCAATGGCGACGATATTATCCATGATCCGGTCAAAGGTGGGACCGCCGCCGGCATAAGGGCGGTAATGATTATGAATCTCCGGGGGGCCGTCAACGGTAATCCTGACCCCGGCAAGGCCGATTCCTGAAAGCTCCCGGGCAAGCTCCGGAGTCAGGAGGGAACCGTTGCTTACCAGGGTAAAAGAAAATTCCCTGTCCTCCGCCTCGATTCCCGGGGCCAGACGGGTGGCAAAGGCACGGATGATTTCCGGGGTCATGAGTGGTTCGCCGCCGTAAAAATCAAGGACAAGCCTTTTTTTGTCATGGCGGCGCAGACGGTCAAGGATAAAGGCGGCGCTCTGGGCGATGACCGCGTCATCCATCCGCTCTCCCTGCTTCAAACTCCCCTGAAAGCAATAGCGGCAGGCAAAGTTACAGCGAAGATTGATGATCACGCAGAGATTTAACACCGGGCTATGCCGGTCTAATTGCGCGAAAAAATCAAGCAGGTCCCGTTGCTCCGCGTCACGGTCGGCAACCAGAATACCGTTCGCGGCAAGGATTTCGGCCTCATCCTGGTCAGGTTTCCCGGCAAAAATCCTGGCAACGAGGTCACGGTCGGCCTCAATCAGACCGCCGGTACGAAGGGAAAAAAGGTAGACAGTGTCAGGGGCGTGGCGGCTTTCAACCGCGCGGGCGTAGAATGACAGTGGCATGGGGTAAAAAAAAGAGCCGGATTATCTCCGGCCCTTTTCGGCGTTTCGCCCCCCCTCAGCGGGAAGGCGCCTGGGAGGACAGACAACAGGCCCCGTCTTTGGCGATCTGTGCCACCGATTTCCCCGCCACCTTCACCTTGAGCATCTTTTTCCGCATCTCGTCACCTCCACGGTCATGGGTTGAAAAAGATGATAAGATAATACCACACCATGTCAGGAATATAAAATTTTTTACCTGAATCCGGGATGGTTCGGAAACGGGGCGAATACGAGGAGGCGAGCGCGTTGATTATACTTCGGTATGTCAACGGCTCGCCGACAAAGCAGACGGCATGAAGCCGGCACTAATTCAGGTGCGGTTAACAGACCGTTGAAAAACGGACTGTGCGCGACGCATGGACAGCTTTTTCAACGGTCTGTTAAAAGCGCAGCCGCAGACCAGCCTCGATCCAGCGGCGCGGATCAGGATAATCGGTATTGGTATAGCTGTGGCCGTTGAAGAGATTATGGACGGTGGCAAAGAAATCGCCCGAGATTGCCGCCTTTTCCGGAAGCGGCAGTTGCCGCCGCAGGTTGAGATCCCAGAGAATGTCGTCATAACTGCCTTTGTTGCCCTTTGTCGGGTCAAGATCCCACCAAGTATAGACCCCGGTCAGATCAAGGGCAAGGCGCTGATTGTCGTAACGTATTGTCATGATGCCCTGATAAGGATCGGGATTATAATTACCATCATACTTCTGCACATGGACCATGGTTCCACCGCCGCGGAGGGATATATCATGAAAGGCGGGGGTCTCGAACTCCACCGTTACCCCGGCACGGCGTTCATGGTCCCGGTTCACGGTCATGGAGTTCCCCGAGGTCACGGCCGAGGGAACCTCCCGGAAGACATCCTTGATCTCGTGACGGAAAAGCCCGACCTTGTACCAGAACAATCCTCCGGCCCGTCCTTCAATCCCGGCCTGATAAGACCACACCTTTTCCACCTCAAGCTCGGGGTTGGGATCAAAAAAGAGACCGCCGCCGGATGTATTTACAAGTCCGGGATCAGCATGTCCACGGGCAACTGAAAAACGGGCCAGGGTCTGACGGCCAAGCCGCCAGGTAAGCCCGATACTGGGGCTGAAAACGTCCTCGGTGGTAACAGAGTTCTGGTCAAACCGGATACCGGGAGTAAATGACAGGACGCCGGCAACCACGGTGTCGTTGAGATAAAAGGCGCGGCGTTCTATCCGGGGAAAAGCACTCTGCGCCGGCGGGGAACCGTAATAGGCCCCGGCGGCAACCATCTGGTTCAGTTCACCGCGGGAAAAATCAATCCCGCCGACCACGGTGTGGCGGCCGAATTTTGCCACCAGGCGGGAATCAACGCCGGTGCTTTTTTCATCATAGAGCAGGTTCTTGAAGAGAGCGCCAAAGGGCCCGTAGACGCCGTTTTCCATATTGTTCTGGACATATTTATTATTCAGACGCCATGCGGCAGTGGAAATGGAAAAATTGCCGCCTATATCATGTTCAAAGGCGAGACGGTACCACGAGGCCCTTACCTGGCCATTGGAGTAAAGGGCGGCATAGGGCAGGTTGCCGTAAACATAGGAAGGATCGCTGTAGCCCCCGCTCAGGGTCAGGCTGGACGAATCTGAACGACTCAGGACAAATTTGCCGAACAGGGAGTCGTTTTTATAAACGCGGTCTTTTCTCAGGCCGTCTGACTTTTGCTCACCGGCGTAAAGAAAATATCCCACCGGGCCGGTACCGCCCGTCCCGGTCAAACGACTGTCGGAGCTGTCCCGTTCGCCACTGGAGTAATACCCCTCAATCTCCGGAAACCTGCGCGCGGCAGGCTCACGGGTAATGACGTTGATCACCCCGCCCAGCGACGACCCCCAGGCCGAGGAGGCGGGACCGCGGATAACCTCCACCCGCTTGATAATTTCCACCGGAATGATCATCGCGTCGGGGTTGCCGCCGGCGAGAGAGTTAAAGGGAATGGAATCCACCAGTAACAGGGTATGGTTATTGACGGATCCGTTGATCTCAAGGCTGGCGTAACCGCCGTAATCATGGCCGGAAAAGCCGACAAACAGACCGGCGACCCGCCTCAGGATCTCGTTTAAATTATGGGCGTTCATCGCCGCAATCTGATCACGGTCGATGATCACCACGTCTTCAGCGGTCTGGGACAGGGGCTTGGCGTCCCGGGTGGCGGTCTCGACCAGTTGGTCCTGGTCGAAAAACAACATCATTCCGGAATCCGCCATATCGTCGGCAGAAACGATGGTGCTGTTAAAGATCGTGAACGCAAACAAAAAAAGTAGAAACCGCTTCATACCGCCCCCATTTTTTCGTCAATAACCACGGACCTGATATCCTGTCAACTCCTTACCCTGTAAAGGATTGAGGAATCTCAATGAGGATTAGCAGAAATTATTACTCTTGCCAAGCGAGATAATTGCTTAACCCTGAGATATTTTCTGGTATAACTAAAAAAAGGTGCTTTAGCAGTCCGTTGAAAAACGGGCTGTATGCGGCTGATGTCCGCGCCGCCGATTTTGACGGGTTGAAAAACCCGGTGAAATCGAGAGGTTGTCCGGAACCATGTTTTGGCCAACCGGAGAGAGAAAAAGCCATGGACGGCTTTTTCAACCGTCTGCTAACAGACATTATTGATGAAATTGTAACTCCCCGCTCCGACTTGAAACGGCGATTTCCGGGCCGCCGGGCGGCGGGCTGCTAAAACCCCGAACTCGGGCTAAACCCTCAGACATGCGGGATTTTTTAACGTATCCCGCAGTCCGCCGCCTTTTCCGAAAATCGCCGAAGACGCCTCCGCGGGGAATTGTTACGAGTCCATCATTATTGCGCAGGTAACAACAAAAACTTTTTTGCATGTCGGCAACCACAATCTCCATAAGACGCATGGCCTTCCCCTCATGGCCACTGGTTATCATCGTCGGGTTGTTATCTCTTTTTGCGTCTCCGGCCAAGGCCATGGAAAAGAATATCCTCATCGTTGAGAGTTCCGCCCTGAAACCTTATGAAACCGTGGCCTTAAGCTTTATTGAAGAGCTCTCCAAAATCATGGTCACCGGTAATACCCTCACGGTCAGGGGGTTTAACTACCGCCGGATCGTCCTGTCCCGGACGATGAACTCCATTGCCGTTGACGAAAAAAACGATCTGATCCTCGCCATCGGCGATCGGGCATTCAAGGCCGCGACCAGGGGCAAGGCCCCGGTTATCCATGTTCTGGTCAGTCACCCGGAAGCAATCAGGGGACAAGGATCCCGGACGACCGGGGTCGAGATGCGCCTTGATCCGGCAGGACAATTAGACGCCCTGCTCGCCATCTTTCCGGCGATAAAAAAAATCGGGGTCATCTACAGCCATAAAAACAGTGCCCAAATGGTGCGCGGCGGCCGCCGCCACCTTGGCGCCAGGGCCACGATCATCGCCCTGGCGGCCGAGAACGCCCGGGTCCTTCCGGCCCGTCTCGACGCCATGCCCCCGGTCGACGCCCTGTGGATCCTGCCCGATCCCCTGCTTGTAATCCCGGAAACAATAGAAAAAACCATCCTCTTTTCTCTTGAACACCGCATCCCGGTTCTGGTCTTTGCCCCCAAATATCTAAAGACCGGGGCCGCGGTGGCGGTGGGTTTTGATCTCGTCGGTATCGGTCGTCAGGCTGCGGCCATGGCAAACGCGGTCTTAAACGGCAGGGCAATAAAAAGAATCAGGCCGGAAATGCCGTGCCAGAAGACCACGCTCAACTCCAGGGTGATCAGGCAATTACGAAAATGGCACACCGAATCCGAACCGGGGAGGGAATAAATGTCTTTACATCTGAAAAATCGCCTCGATTTCTCCACCCGGGTCTTCATCTATCTGTTCGCGGCCATGCTGGCGGTGTTCGCGGTCTATAATTTTATTTTTTTTCATATCCATAAAAAGAGTCAGGAAGACGCCATAATTCAGGACGGCAGCCTTCTCTGCCGCATGCTGGCTGAAAACTTCCGCCTGGCCGTATTCAGCGAAGACCGCCACCAGCTTGACCTTATAGCCCGGACCATCATGCCCCTTGAAGGAATCGCATTGATCCGGGTCTATAACAGCGACGGCCACCTTATCTATCAGAGTGACTCCCGGGAAAAAGACCAGGACAACAAGGCGGTAATTCCCCTCGGCCTTGCCGGTACATCCCGGCCGATTTATTACGATTCCGGCAATAAACTAAAGTTCTGGACCCCGGTCCGGGGCAAATCATTTACCGACATCGACATATTCTTTACCGACGATTCCCGCCCCGCTCCCGCCCGGATCCTCGGCTATATCAACATGGACATGAACAAGTCCAGCGGCAGAAGGGAGATCAAAAACTTTATCTTCGGAGAACTTGTTGCCGCCATATTTTTTATCTTTGTCTCTGGTTTTCTGAGCTTCATCATTGCCAGAAGTGCTGCCGCCCCACTGAAACAACTCCTTAAAAAAGTACAGGGAGAAACTGCCCCCGGGGGCTCATACGACGAGTTCGGCCTCCTGACCCGGGCCTATAACGACCTGATCCAACGACTGGGGGACAGCTTTGCCACCGTCGACGAGTTCAACCGCAGTCTCGAAGAAGAGGTAAACCTCCGCACCGAGGAACTCAAACAGGCCAATACCCGGATGCAGACAACGATGATTGAACTGAAAGAGAGCCAGGCCCAGGTAATCCAGGCGGAAAAGATGGCCGCCCTCGGCCTCCTGGTCGCCGGGGTTGCCCATGAGATCAACAACACCATCAATTTTATCTCCGGGGCCCTGCCCCCCCTTGAGAAAAACCTTGAGGCCCTGAAGACTCGCCTTAACCACGACTCTGATAACGACGCCGCCGGCATTTGCGAAAATCTTACCACCCTGATGGATAACATCCGTGAAGGAGCAAAGAGGACCAGCGAGATCGTCAGGAACCTGCAGGAATTTTCCCGCCCCCATCCCCGGGAGTTCAAACTCTCCTCCCCCCGGCGGATAATCAATACCACCCTGAACCTGATGCGGCCCAAGTTCAAGGATAGAATCGAGATAAGTACGAAATACCAGGAACCTGAGACCGAAATCCCATGCTACCCGGGACAATTGGGGCAGGTGTTCATGAACATCATCCTCAACAGTGTCCAGGCGATAGAAGGCCAGGGGCGGATCGTGGTAAGTACCACAAGCAATGCCGGGTTCTACCGGATCAAAATCGCCGACGACGGCCCCGGGATCTCTCCTGAGACCGGGACGCGGATATTCGATCCATTTTTCACTACCAAGGCCGTCGGCCACGGCACCGGCCTTGGTCTGAGCGTCAGTTATTCAATAATCAAGAAGCATGATGGCGAGATCAGACTGAACCCGTCTCCGTTTGGGCATGGCTGTGAGTTTGAAATCATACTGCCGGTTAAGAATGACCGGGAGGGAAGCAGGCAATGACACAGGCAACAGAGACAAAAATTCTCTACGTTGATGACGAGAAGATCAATCTTGATAATTTCCGTCTCTCTTTTGCTGATGAGTTCACCATATTCACCGCCGCCGATGGTGCTGATGCCCTTGATATCTTGAAGAAACATGGGGAAATGGCGGTGGTGGTGACGGACCAGCGAATGCCGTTGATGACCGGGGTCGAACTCCTGCGGCAGGTTGCCGGGGTTTCACCCCATACCGTGCGGATGATCCTCACCGCCTACACTGATCCCGAAGACATAATCGCCGCGATTAACCTGGGACAGATCAACCGTTACATCATCAAGCCATGGAACACCGCGGAACTGCGGCTCTGTCTGAAAAACGGGGCTGAGCTTTACCGGCTCTCAAGCAAAAACGAAGAATTGCTCACCAGCCTTAAAAAAAAGAATCAGGAACTTTTCGAGTCAAAAAATCTGTTGGAAATCAAGGTCAGGGAAAGGACGGCGCAGCTCAAAGACGCCAATACCGACCTCAAGGCCCTGAACCGGGAATTATTGCAAAAGATAGTCGAGCTGCGCGATACCCGGGAACAGATGGGAATGGTCAGCAAACTCATCCCCATCTGTTCCTATTGCAAAAAGATACGCGACGATCACGATTACTGGCATGAACTTGAGATATATATGGCAAAAGAGGGAATGATGGACTTTTCCCACGGCGTCTGCCCGGATTGTTACAGGGTCAAGGTCCAACCGGCCCTTGACGCCATTAAGGGGCCGGACGAGCAGGAACCGGAATAACTCCCCCGCCGGTTTGATGAAGCATATCTCTTGCCGCGACAAGCACCATCTCCGCGCTTATCCCCTCCATACAGGCATGATTGCCGCGGGGGCATGTTTTTTTAAGACAGGGGCTGCATTCAAGATCAAGACGAATGACCCGGTTCTTTTCCCCTACCGGCCCGGTGCGCCATGGGGCGGTGGAGCCGAAGATCGCCAGCACCCGGGGCCCTGCCGCGGCGGCAATGTGCATGGGACCGGTATCGGTGGAGATCACCAGATCACAGATGGAGTAGAGGGCGGTCAGTTCCGCAAGCGAAGTCCTGCCGCAGAGATCCTCTGCCCCTTCCCCGGCCCCGGCGATAATCCGGCTGACAACGGCGCAATCGCCGGGGCCGCCGGTAAAGACCACCCGGCAACCGGAATCGGCAAGCCCCCGGGCCACGGCCACGAATCCCTCTTCGCGCCAGAGTTTGCTCTCCCAGGTGGCCACCGGATTTATCGCCACCAGTGGCCGGTCGCTTCTTTCTTTTCCCAGTACCCTCAGCACCCGTTTTACCGCGTCAACGCCAGGGCGGAGTTTTATTTCCGATCTGTCGCCGTCTATCCCCAACGCCTCAAGAAGCATAAGCTCCCTGGTCGCGGCATGGATATCCATGCTCACCGGCTTGACCCGATGATTTAAGAAAATATAACTAAACTCCGCGTGTTCCATGCCGCGGCCATAACCAATTTTTTTCTCAGCCCGGGCAAGAAAAACAAAGACGGAGCTCTTTAACAGATTCTGAAAATCAAACAGGAGATCGTAACGCCGCCGCCGCAATCGGCGGACAAAGGCGAAAAAATCCTTTAAGGCCGCGAAGGCACGCCTGGGACCGGCCTTTATTTCCCTCCACCAATAACGCCGCCGCGACACCAGAATCCGGTCGATATCCCCTGCCCCGCGCAGGATGTCGGCGGCAGCCTCCTCCACCAGCCAATCGATTTCAGCCCCGGGAAACTCCCGCCGCAGAGCGGCAAGCGCCGGCAGGGTATGGGTGACGTCACCGATGGCGCTGGTCTTGACGATAAGAATGTTCATTTTCAGGATGAAGACTGAAGGATAAAGACTGAAGGATGAAGGCTACCCATCAGACGCGAGGGGTAAACAAATACCTTCCCACCAGACACTTCATCCATACAACCGACATCATCCCCTCCAGTTACGGATGAATTCGATCAGGGTCCTGACTCCGACTCCGGAGGCCCCACTCCCGGGGATATAAGATTTCTCGGTATAGCCCCAGGCGGTACCGGCGATGTCAAGATGGACCCAGGGGGTATCCTTGACGAACTTCTCCAGAAAGCAGGCGGCGGTGATGGTTCCGGCCGGGCGGCCGCCGACGTTTTTCAGGTCCGCTACCTCTGATTTCAATTGTTTCGCGTACTCCTTGCCAAGAGGAAGACGCCAGAGGGGTTCGCCGGTATCATCGCCGGCGGCGGTGATACCGGCCGCGAGTGAATCGTCATTGCTCAACATCGCGGTCCGATGATGGCCGAGACCGATAATCGCCGCCCCGGTCAGGGTGGCAACGTCAATCACCGCCCCGGGTTTATATTTTTTGATCCCCCAGGCCAGGGCGTCGGCGAGAATGAGACGGCCCTCGGCATCGGTGTTTATCACTTCCACCGTGGTCCCGTCGCAGATAGTAATGATATCGCCGGGCTTGAGGGCGTCAGGACCGGGAAGATTCTCGGTGGCCGGGACCAGAGCGATTATATGTTTATTTTCAGGCGCAAGTTCGGCTATTGCCGCCATAACCGCGACCACACAGGCGCCGCCGCACATATCATACTTCATCTCTTCCATCCCGGCCCCGGGCTTGAGAGAAATACCACCGGAATCAAAGGTAAGGCCCTTGCCTACCAGAAGCAGCGGCGACATCTTCTTTCTCCCCTGCTGATACTCAAGGACAACCAGCCGCGGCGGTTTTCCCGACCCCTGATTCACCCCGAGAAGACCGCCCATCCCGGCCTTACGCATCTCTTTTTCGCCAAAGACACGGCAGGTGAGCCCGGTATTTTTCTCAAGGTTCCGGGCAACGGCGGCAAACGCCTCCGGAGTCCAGACATTGCCGGGTTCATTTGCCATATCCCGGGCCGAACACGCAGCCCGGGCCTTGATCATCCCCAGGGATACCCCGCGGCGCATGGACACGGTCGCGGAAGGAGACGAGATAATCAGCTCGGATATCTCGTTTTCCGCTTCGTCGTCGTCCGGTTTGCGATATTTATTAAAACGGTAGGCGGCCAACACCGCCCCCTCGCACAGGGCCTCGGCCATCAGAACCGGCGACAGGGAACTGCCGCGCAGCGGAGTAAATACGACCTGGGGACTTTTAAGCTTTGCCGCCGCCCGGATCGCCCGGCCTGAGGCCAGGCGCACTCCTTCCGCGTCAAGAGGGTCACTGCCGCAGCCGACAAACATGATCCTATCCGGGCCGGAACCGGGATTATAACAGGTCAGGATTTCGCCATCGCGGCCGGAAAAATCACCGGACTTGCGGGCCAGGGCAAGAAAACCATCCGCATCCGTCATGGCCGACTCTTTTCCCCGGGAGCTGTTTTCCGGGACGAAAAAAACCGCGAGACCAACTCTGCAATCAACAGCCGCCGATTTTGAAACCTTGATATCCATAAAAGACAGAACCCCAGAAAACGCATTAAAATAGCAAGCGATCAATTAACCACCCCTGATGCAAAAAAAATCGCGTGCAGGGTTGTTCATGGAGCGCTTACTTGAAATAAACCTGTATCCGTGAACGTTCGGGAACGAATTCAGGAAAAAACAATTTGTGAGGTTTTAAATCAGTACGTTCAGTTCGTCAAAGGATTTCCCTGCTCCCGAAGCAAGGTCACCGCCCGCTTGCGCCAGTCATCAACCGGGAATAACTGTTTGATTGAATCAAGATCAGTATCCGTCTCTTTACCGTATTGGGCCTCAAGCAGACAACGATCCGCCACCGCGACCGCGCGTCCGATCCCGGAGAGATTCGCCAGGGCAAGATTATGGTTGGCGGCGGTGGCAACCATGCTCATGGGCAGGTTCCACCAGAGCATGAGCGAGCTTCCCAACTCGCTGTGGGAGATGCCGAACTCATCGGTTTCCACCTGGGCTGAAGAGACACTGAAGGCCTCGCGATAGGCAATGCTGTCAAGATAGCGGTTGCAGCCGACGGAAAAAAAGACCAGCTTGCCGATATCATGGAGCAGGGCGGCAGTGGCGGCCTCCTTTTCCCGCCCCGGAGCCATGACCGCGGCAACCCGGGCGGAAAGACGGCTGCAGGCAAAGCTGTGCCGCGCCACCAGCCGGGCCTGGTCGAGGCAGGCGGTATCGGGTGGGATAGCGTCCCTGGCGCAGATAAACAGGAGGATCTCGCGCAGACGGTCAACCCCGAGGTAGGCCAGGGCGTGAACAATATCGCCGATCACCGCGTTTTTGGGAAAGGCGGAGGAGTTGACGATCTGAAGGATAAGCGCGGCAATCCCGGGATCAGCGGCAATGACCCGGGCCAGTTCACCCAGGCTAAAATCGTCGTTGCGAACGATCTCGTCAACCCGGGTGACCACCTCGGGGAAGATCGGCACCAGATTTTCCCGTTCAAGGAAACGCCAGCAGTTTTTCACCGAAAGTCTGGTCCTGGTTTCAAGGTCATGATTAAGGATGACGGCAACACCGTTTTTTTCCCAGGGGAAACAGATATAACGGTGGGCGACGCCGGTCGCGACCTGGCGCATGAGTTCAACCCTGTTATCTTCACCGCCGGAAATAATCCGGATCGCGTGAGGGAAACGGTCGGCTATCCGGGCCAGGGCAACGGCCCCGTCCATATCGGAAAGCCCCCGGCGGACGATGCAGATATCAGGGTAAACCGCCTGCATGACCCCAAACGCCTCGGCCGCGATTTCACAATAATGCACGAGATGACCGCAATTCTGGAAATGGCCCCGAAAAAGGGCGAGGATGTCGACATCGGAATCAATTACAAAAATGGAATAACGCTTTCCCGGTTCCATAAAGGCATGCTTTTCCCTGTTCTCTTCCACGATCCAGCGTTTCAGGCCCCGCAGGGAATCATGGTTTTACCGCCACATTGCGCAGGTACTGAGATAGAGTATAAAGGAAATAAAAATCATATTTATATTTTTTTCCGGTATTTTCAGGCTCCCGACAGACAACAGGGGGGTTAACCGCAGCCATCTGAGGAAAGAACTTGTTTGAACTTGTTATCGCAACCGCCCTTGCCATCGTTGTTTCCGCTGCCTGCAGCATATTCGAGGCCGTCCTTTACGCCATGCCTGATTCCTATATCGAGCTCATGAGGAATCAGGGGAAAAAAAGCGGCAACACCCTGAAAGAATTGCGGCGGCAGATGGAGAGACCGATCACCGCCATCCTCTCCCTTAACACCATCGCCAATACCATGGGCGCCGCGATCGCCGGGGCCGCGGCCACCCGGGTTATGGGGAGCAATACTCTCTTCCTTTTTTCCGCCGCCTTCACCATGGCGATCCTTATTTTTTCCGAAATCCTGCCCAAGACCATCGGGGTCAGCTATTATCGCGCCCTCGGTCCCCTGATCGCCACCCCGGTTATGGGATTAATCCGGATACTCTCCCCCCTGGTCTGGCTATGCGAAAAATTTACCCGGCTGATTCCGGCGACCGGAACCGACCAGATCGTCAGCGAGGAAGAAGTGCGGGCCCTTGCCGCGCTTTCCCGGAGGACAGGCGAAATCGGGCCGCAGGAGGAACGGGTGATCGCCAATGTCCTTGAGCTTGATGAACGGCGGGTGGTCGAGGTCATGACCCCGAGAACGGTGACCTTTCTCCTGAACGAAAAGCTGACCGTTGCCGAGGCGGTGGCGGACAAGGAAAAATGGAAACGCCACAGCCGGGTACCGATCTACGGCCGCGATAACGATGATATATCCGGAATGGTGTTCAGAAAGGATGTGCTGTTGGCAGCGGCGGAAGGATTAGGCAAGGTCAGACTCAGAACCCTGATGCATCCGGTCCACTTCGTCCCCGAGACCGCCCCCCTTGCCGGGGTATTGCAGGAATTCATCGTCAAACGCAACCATCTCTTCGTGGTGGTTGACGAATACGGCGGTTTTACCGGGGTAATCAGCCTCGAGGACATCATCGAGGAGATAGTCGGCCGTGAGATAATGGACGAGAGCGACAAGATTCGTGACCTCCGGGCCCTGGCAAGGAGGCTGGGGAGAAAAAACAGCCGGAACGACGATTCCGCATCAAGGTAACCGACCGTTACCAGACTGTTGAAAAGCCGTCATGGCTTTTTCAACGGTCTGGTAACGGTGTTTTTCCGGATGAGCTCAGAATATCACCGCCAGATAGGCGATAAGCAGGACAAAGATCATCAGGTTAATAACGATAAAATTCCCCAGCCGCACCACCCCCTCAAAGTCTTCAAGACAGAAGCGCCAGAGGATATATGAACCGGCAATGGCGCCGTTCAACATAAAAAACGCCGACATGATCTGCACCGGAAAATCGGGGATATGAAAGGCAAGACCCGAGAGGACATCAAGATGAAACTGCCGGCCGATGGTGGGAATAAAATCACCCAGGCCGCCGGCAAAAACATCTAACCGGTGAACCAGCTCACCGGTAAAGGCCATGGGGATAAAGATCGGCACCATGGGCGCGAATTTACCAAACATCGGATCCTCGCTGATGCCGAACAGATAAGTACCGAAACGGATAATCCCTAAAATAAGGACAAATCCGGTAACCAGCAGGAGACTGAAGGCAAAGGGGTCGGACAGTGAGAGAAGGTCGCGGAGCCGGGCATATAATTCGTGGTGGCGAAGAAAACGGGCCAGTTGTGAACCAATGAGAAAGGGGACGATATAGGTACAGGTAATATAGCGGCCCTTGTTGCGAATCAGCTCGGAATAGGGATTACGCAGGAGAAGCCGGGGTGAATCACGGTGGCAGAGGACAAGACAATGCCCGCAGACCAGACAGTGGAGGTTGTTCTGCACCCCGTAGGCGCCAAGATAAACCGGACAGCCGGAACGCCCATCAACTCCGCGATAACAGCCGAATGTCTCACACCCCCGGCATTTCTCATGATCCGGCCGAAACTCGGTGATTGACAGGGTGGCGGCGGCGCCGGATATCCGCCCCAGGGGGCAGAGGTGGCGACACCATGACTGGCCGGTAAAAAGAAGAGCCAGAAGCGCGCTGCCGGCGACAATCGAAAGTACCAGCCAGCTCGTGCCCATCGGTGAGCGGTCAAGGCCGGCGACAATCTCTACCCAGATCACCAGGGCGAGGAGAAATACCGCGGTATAGACCCCGTATTTCTTAAGCAGGCCGGGGACCGGGAGATTGAGACTTAATCCCTTACGCTGAAGGAAGATGCCAAGACCGGGAAAGGGACAGATACCGCACCACATCCGGCCGGTAAAAAACCAGCTCAACACGATTGCCGGCCACAGCAGCCCCCATACCAGAAAGACGGCAAAATTCCGTTCCGGGTCCGGTGGGCCGAAGAGTCCTGAAACCACGACAATAATAAAGAGAACATCACCGGCGGTACGCAGGTAGGCGTAATGATGCCGGGCGGCGAGGAACCGGCGGATCCCCGGAAATACCCGAAAGAGATCAAGTCGTTCCTCCTCATCGGAGGAAATCAGGCTGCGCAGGCCCCTGGTCCACCAGATCATGACCTATTTCACCTCTTCCAGGGTCACCTTTATCTCATCAGGATGGTTGTCACGAATGATCTGCAGGACGACCTCGGAGCCGATGCGATACTTTTCAATCTCGGCCATCAGGTCATCATAATTATCCACCGGTTCACCGTTAACCCCGATAATCACGTCACCAAGTTCGATTCCGCCCCATACCCGGTAGGAGCCGCGAAGCCCGGCCCGGGCGGCATTACTGCCGCTGACAACCCGGATCACCAGGATCCCCCTTTTTACCCCCAGACGCCGGGCCAGAGATTTCCCGGCCACTGAAATCGCAAGACCGGGACGCACCAGTTTCCCATCCCGGATAAGGGCGGGGACAACCCGGTTAACCTCGTCGACCGGAACCGCGAAGCCAATACCGGCGCTGGCTCCGGAAGGGCTGTAAATGGCGGTATTGATCCCGATCAGCCGCCCGGAGCTGTCGAGAAGGGGACCGCCGGAGTTCCCGGGGTTTATGGAGGCATCGGTCTGGATCACCCCCCTGATTTTGCGGCCGGTAACCGACTTTATCTCCCTGCCGATGGCGCTGACAATACCGCGGGTCATGGTCTGATCAAGCCCGAATGGATTGCCGATGGCCAACACCGTCTGCCCCACCTGGAGGTCAGAGGAAGTGCCGAGGGGAATTGGAGACAGCCGTTCAGGAGGAGCGCCTATCTTCAGTACCGCGAGGTCCTTGTCCGGCGCCGCTCCCACCAAAACCGCCTTCCAGGTTGAATTGTCAGCCAGGGTTACCTCCACCCGGCTGGCGTCTTCGATAACGTGGTAATTGGTAACAATCCTGCCCTCCCGGTCCCAGATAAACCCGGAACCGGTACCCCGGGGAAGTTCATGAACATCGAGGGAAAAAAAATCCCGCTCAAGAGCCAGGGTATTGATAAACACCACCGAGGACGCCACCCGCTGAAAGATGCCGATATTATTCAATTCATTCGAGGCAAGGCCGTTGCGGGAGGCCACCGGACGGGGCATGGCGGTGGAATCATGCAGAGGCCGGGCGCGGTTGGCCCCAAGAATGGCGGCCACGGCAACCATGCTGAAAAAGGCGAGGATATATCCGGCCTTTATACGCTTGCGAAAGAAAATCATAGTCCCAGCATATATTTGGCAATAAAAAAATAGGTGGTAACGCTGATGATGTCCATTGAGGTGGAGACAAAAGGAACAGTGGCTATGGCGGCGTCAACTCCGAGACGGCGCAGGGTCACCGGAACAATGGTGCCGATGGTGGCGGCAATGGTCATTGAAGACAGACTGGCAATGCCGATGGAAATGGCGAGATTAGCCATATCGGTATGACCGACAAAATAAAAGACCCCCAGGAGAAAACCGAAAAAAGAACCGAGAATCAACCCCACCCGCAGTTCCTTGAATACCAGGCTCGTAACTTCCTGGATATTGATGCGGCCGGTGGCGATACCGCGGACGATGATGGTACTCGACTGATTGGCGATATTGCCGCCCATACCGGCGATGATCGGAATAAAAGCGGCCAGGGCCACCACCTTTTCAATCTCGGTTTGAAAGGAGGAAATAATAAAGACATTAAGCAGGCCGCCGAACCAGGTGGCGAAAAGCCAGGGGGCCCGGAGCATGGCATTTTTAAGCACCGGTTTCAACAGGATCTCGCGGTCCTTGCCGGCACCGGCCATCTGGAGGAACTCCTCGGTGGCCTCTTCCCGGATAACGTCGATAACGTCGTCAACGGTGACGATACCCTCAAGGCGGTAGGCGGAATCAACCACCGGCACGGCAAGGAAATTATACTGCGACACCACATGCGCCACCTCGCTCTGATCGGTATCGAGATTTACCGCGACCACGCTCGGATTCATGATATTCCGAAGCTGGCGGTATGGCGGGTGCATGAGTAGTTCCCGCAGGGACAATACCCCGGAAAGCTGTCCCTCTTCGCCGTGGGTGATGTAGAGATAAAAGACCATCTCCATCTCAGCGCTGCGTTCCTGGATTTTTTTAATCGCGTCGGCGACACTCATATTTTCGTCAAGGGCCATGCAATCGGTGGACATCAGGCCGCCGGCGGTATCGGTCTGGTACTGCAGGAGTTCATCAACCTCTTCCCGATCCTCGCGGGCCATCAGGCGTCGAACCTCCTCGGCCTGTTCCTCGGGCAGGGCCTCCATAATGTCGGCGGCATCGTCGGAGGCCATGTCGTTGATGATCGTCGTGAGAAATTGCGGGGTCAGGTCGGCCACTATCTCAAGCATGATCGCCCGATCCAGTTCACTCAAAAATTCGGCGACCATGTCGGTCTGGGCAACGATATTGAAGACGAATTTACGATCGTTATGGGCTAAATGACGAAAGACCCAGGCCATATCGGCGGGATGGATCTTGTTACAGAGCTTGAGCAGGTTGTCTACCGCGTTACGGCGCACCAGGCGACGAACAGTATCGAGAAGGACCATGCCCTCGTTGCCGATCAGTTCTTTCCTGAGTTTTCCCTTCATCTTTATCGTCCTGATCTCAACAACACCCTACTCCTTGTATATCGAAAGCTTACCTGACAGTCTCGTAACAATTCCCCGCTCCGGCTGAAAACGACGTTTTTCGGGCGGCGGGCTGATAAAATCCCGAACTCGGGCTAAGCCCTCAAATATACGGGATTTCTTACCACATCCCGCCGCCCGCCGCTTTTCCCGGAAATCGACGCCGCATCCATGCACCGCGACCAGCCCGTTTTTCAACGGACTGTTAGCCATCGACATATTTATCACGAACGCAGCAAAACGTGATCGATTTCAAAAATTTATAAATATATTCGTGAAAATGCCCGGGAGTCAAGGAAAAGCAATAGAAAAAGACGGTAAGCGGAGATAAAAATGGTCGTCCGATGATCACGATCTCAAAACGAGGAGAGAAGACAATGGGCGCGACAGAAAAGAAGGCGGCATTAAAGAGAACTCTGCCCGTGGATTCAACAGACATGAGGCCGAAGAAAAAAAAGCGGCAAATCCAGCCACTCGCCCTGTCACCGATTTTAAGCATGGCGTCCGCGGCCAAGATCCCCCCGCCGCCGATTTTGCCGGGTTGAAAAACCCGGTTAAATCGAGAGGTTGGATGAAACTTGTTTTATCCAACCGACGGTTGAAAAAGCCAGGACGGCTTTTTCAACCGTCGGTTATGCCGCGGAAGCGTCCTTCTTCAGACGGTATACGTCATATTCCTTGAAAGTCTTAAGGATATGGGAAAGACGAAGGAGATCAGCACCTTCTTCAGCAAGGACCTGTTTGAAAAAATCGCATTCAAGGCAGCTTGATACCTTTTTGGCGAAAACACCCTGAACCTTGCCGCCGCATAAGGTCCCGGAGACAGCCCAGCAGACCCGGCCGCCTTTTCTGCCGTCATGCATCCCATCGGCAACCGCGCGGGTAGCGGCCTCGCATTCACCAAGCTCGGCGACCTTGACCCCGCCCGGCTCGCGGCCGCATTTTTTGAACTCCCAGCAATTCTGTTTGCCCATAATAACCCCCTGCAAATTAATAAAATAACCACAGGCATTCAGTCTGACAAATTATACCACACCGTGGTAGCAAAAACACAGGCCCTACCGAGAAAAATATGCCCCATAGCATCCGTTTTCGCTGACGAGAGACCTGTGAAATCCTCATTTCCCAAGCCCCCGGCGGTGATGATCCTGTAGCAAGTAACGGGATGGCTGAGAAACAAAGTTCAATATACAATGCGTGTAGTATTTTGCGAATGAGGCCGTATCCCGTTACGGCCGACCCGAACGAACAAAAATGGCCAACAACGCAAAAGAGCGGAATTATTCAAACGCCAACTGTGATGAAATCGTAACAAGTCCCTGCCCGGATGAAACGACGATTTTCTGGCCTCCGCGGGGAATTGTTACTCGACCGTCAACTATCCCAATCTCCACGGTCAATGGCCGGACAGACCCGCAATCCCCGACCGTTTACGGGCTGATCATCAAGGGTGCTGACAGCGGCGGCGCCATCTTCAAGGTCGGCAAAGGCAAAGCCCCGTGGAATTCCGTTCCGGTCCCGGACCATATTGAGACGCTGGAGACCATAGGGGGCAAGAAAGTCTTTCAGCTCATCCTCGGAGAAATCAAAAGGGAAATTACCGATAAAAATCCGCATCAGAAATTGATCACTTCCCGTTCGGCCATCTCGGCAATGGCAGTTGGGGCGGTAACGATCTTCGCCCCGGGGATGATATTATCCTCAGTCACCCCCATGGTCTTGGCGCAGGGGGAACAGACGTAGATCGGGATCCCGGCCTTGAGAATAATCGGAAAAAGCTCTGCTACCGGGGTCATGTTCCGCCCCTTGATGGTCTCGGCCACCCCATTTATCGCAAGCTCCGCCGCCTCAACCATCATAACCATGGCCACGTCGAGTCCCTCGATAATCATTGAGACCACAAAGGTCATGGCCAGGTTGGCCCGGTCATGGTTGTCGGTACCGTGGCTTACGGTCACCATGAATTTCTTTTTCATAACCACCTCCTCAATGTTGTTAGCCTCGCAATAAATTGCGGGCCAACGGCAATTGCGCTTCCAACTTATTGGAATTACGTGGGCCCGCTTCTGTTTGAGATACTTGTTACGAGTCCATCACTGTTCACCATGTCAGGCGTGTATTGCGTGGAAGCGACTTCCGCCGCAAAGCCGTTGCACCGTTTGAAATACGGCTTACATAAATACCGGAAGAGTCAATATAAATAAAGATAAAATCCACCGGCTGACAGTCCACTGAAAAACGGCCTGTTAGGGCAAGGCCCCGGGCAGGGTCTCGATAAAGGCCCTGATCCTGTCGCGTACCCGGCGATAGCAGTTCAGGATATCCTCTTCGTTCCCAGCGGTTTCAGCCAGCTTAGGCGGATCGGGGAAACCAACGTGGATCTTTTCTCCCGGGAAAAACGGGCAGGTCTCATCGGCATGGCCGCAGAGGGTGATGACGTAATCAAACGCCTTTGCCGGCAACTCGTTGACAAGGGTTGACCGCTGTCCGGCGATATCCACCCCGGCCTCGGCCATTACCCTGACCGCCAGCGGGTTAATCCCGTGCTTTTCCAGCCCGGCCGACCATGCCTCAATCACGTCCCCCCTTAAATGTCGCGCCCAGCCTTCCGCCATCTGGCTGCGACATGAGTTGCCGGTGCATAAAAATAATATTTTTGTGCGTTTCCGGGTTTTTGGTCGCGAATTGCCACTTTGAGGCAGACCAGGCATTTTCAAGCCATCAACCGTCACAACCGGCCGGACAGCCCCGGCAGTGAGGCTGTCCGGCGTATGGAAAATATTTCTTCTTAAACCGTAAGGCGACGTTGACCAGACTGATCAGCACCGGGACCTCGACCAGGGGACCGACAACCGCGGCGAATGCCTCGCCGGAATCAATTCCGAAGACGACAATGGCAACGGCAATGGCAAGCTCAAAGTTGTTGGAAGCGGCGGTGAATGACAGGGTGGCAGCCTGTTCATAGGTGGCCCCGACCCTGCGCGACATGAAAAACGACAACATAAACATGACGAGAAAATAAATGGACAGCGGAATCGCGATCCGGATCACATCAAAGGGCAGACGGACTATATATTCACCCTTTAAGGAGAACATCACCACAATGGTGAAGAGGAGAAAAACCAGGGTCAGCGGACTGAGCCGGGGAAGCAGTTTCCCTTGATACCATTGCTCTCCCTTGACCTTTATCCCGACAAAGCGGGTCAGCATCCCGGCAATAAAAGGAATGCCAAGATAAATAAAAACCGATCCGGCGATCCGGCCCATGGAAACAGCGACCACCGCCCCGCGCATCCCCATCCACCCGGGAAGCAGGGTAATGAAGAGCCAGGCGTAGAACGGAAAGAAAAGCACCTGGAAGATGGAGTTGAAAGCGACGAGCCCGGCACAGTATTCGGTATCACCCCCGGCGAGATCGTTCCAGACGATGACCATGGCGATACAGCGGGCGAGGCCGATGAGGATCACCCCGACCATGTACTCATGGCGGCCGGAGAGAAATGTGATGGCAAGACCGAACATCAGCACCGGGCCGATGATCCAGTTCTGCACCAGCGACAGGGCGAGTATCCTGATATCAGCAAAGACTTGATGGAGCTTTTCGTACCTGACCCTGGCCAGCGGCGGGTACATCATCAGGATCAGGCCGACGGCGATGGGAATATTGGTGGTGCCGACCTGAAAACGATTGATAAAGTCCCTGATCCCCGGCCACAACCAGCCGCTGCCTACCCCGACGAACATGGCCAGAAATATCCACAGGGTGAGAAAACGATCAAGAAAGGAAAGTTTTTTTGCTCCTGATTCAGCCATGAGAACCCCAGCTCCCTGTATATCGAAATTATTATCCAGCCATTCCATGGATTGTTACGACTTCATTATTTTTGAATACGCGTAACACGCCCGTCGCGCCGTTCAACTCCCCTCACAGCCGCCTGTCCCTTTTTCCCGCAGGAGGAGGGCGAGACGCTCATGATCAGCCCGCCCCTCTTTAACCTCCGCCAGGGAGGTGACGGTGTCGAAGAGCCGCCTTCTTATGCCGGAGAGATCAGCCAGGCGGTAATACATCCACTTGCCCCGCCTGGTGGCGATAACCCATCCTGTATTCCTGAGATAGGCCAAATGCCGCGACACCGTGGACTGGGGCATATCCACCACCGCCATAAGCTCGCAGACGCAACGCTCCCCGTCCGCGAGCAGGCAGAGCAGTCTGAGCCGCGACGATTCGGCCAGGGCCTTGAATATCCGGGCTGCGTTCTCCATTGTTTCTTGGTATCCGTATAAGCGGATAATGTCAAGAACAAAGAACGAACACGCCCCAGCCATAACAGTCCGTTAAAAAACGGACTGATCGCGGTGAATGGACGCGCCGCCCGATTTTATTGTGTTTGAAAAATTAAATAAAATCGAGAGGTTGACAGTAACCTGTTTTGATCAACCGGCCGCTGCCTCACTTCCCCCCAAATCCGTACTCCTTGATTTTGTTGAGCAGGGTCTGACGGGAGACCCCAAGAATACGGGCGCTCTCAGAACGGTTGCCCCCGCTTTCGACCAGGGTGGCGCGAATCAATTCCCGTTCCATTTCCTTCAGGCTCCGCCCACCCGCGGACATATCCGCCGTTCCCGCCCCACGGCCCGGACGCAGGTGTTCCGGCAGATCCGCCGGGGTAATCTCCTCGCCCGGACAGAGGATGACGGCCCGTTCCAGACAGTTCTCAAGCTCGCGGATGTTACCGGGCCAATGGTATTCCCCCAAGGCCCGCATGGCCAGGGGATGAATGCCTCGAAAATTTTTCTTGTTTTTTTCCGCGTACTTACGCATAAAATGTTTGGCCAGAAGGGGAATATCCTCGCGACGCTCACGCAGGGAAGGCAGTTGTACCGGCACCACATTGAGACGAAAAAAGAGATCCTGGCGAAAACTCCCATCTTCCACCATGGTCTCAAGGGCGCGATGGGTGGCGGCAATAAGGCGGACATCGACCTTGATCACCCCGTCACCGCCAAGGGGGCTGCATTCTCCCTCCTGCAAAACCCGGAGTATCTTGGCCTGGGTAGTGAGGCTCATGTCACCGATTTCATCCAAAAACAGGGTCCCGCCGTGGGCCTGTTCGAAACGGCCGCGTCTCTTCTTGTCCGCGCCGGTAAAGGCGCCCTTCTCGTGGCCGAAGAGTTCGCTCTCAAGCAGGTTTTCGTGCAGAGCGGCACAGTTGACCTTGACAAACAACCCTTTCTTCCGAGGACTGTTCTGGTGAACGACATTGGCGATAAGCTCCTTGCCGGTCCCTGATTCCCCCCGGATGAGGACGGTGGCGGCGCTGGGCGCGACCAGGGCCAGGGTCTCGAACAGCTCCCGCATCGGCCGGCTCCTGCCGATAATGCCGCTGTAATTAAATTTATGTTCAAGTCGTTGGCGCAGATACTCGTTCTCGCTCTCCAGCCGTTCATAGCGCAGGGTCCGGTCAACCACCAGTTTCAACTCATCAATGTCCACCGGCTTGGTGAGATAATCGCTGGCCCCCTCCTTCATCGCCGCCACCGCCGAATCAACCGAGGAAAAGGCGGTGAGAACGATCACCGGCAGGTATCGGCCCGCCTCCTTCATCGCCGCCAGGGTCTCAAGCCCACCCATACGGCCCATCTTCAGGTCAAGAATGAGCAAGTCAACCGCATGGGCCTCAAGCAGGGACAAAACCCGGTCGCCGTCATCGGCCTCAATAACCGTGAAGTCATCGTCAAGGCTGGCCTTGAGCATGGCCCGGTGGGCGGAATCATCATCCACGATCAGAATTTTTTTCATTTTTCATCCCCGCTTGCGTCAAAAGCCGATTCATCAACCGCCCCGGCACCGAGCAACGGCAACAGTACCCGTACCGTGGTCCCGGATCCGGGAACGGTTTCCACCTCGATATGGCCCCTGTGACTGCTGACGATCTGATGCACCACCGCCAGCCCAAGACCGGTGCCGTCCTTGCGGGTGGTGAAAAACGGATCAAACATCCGTTCCCGCTCCTCGGAAGTCATGCCGCAACCGCTGTCGCTCACCCGGATGACCGCGCCGTCGGCCCGGGCCGTAACCGCGGCCTCTATCCTGCCGTCCCTGCCGGTGGCGGACAGGGCGTTGTGGAGAAGATTCAACAGGACCTGTCGCAACAGGTCGGGATCGGCCATGATACTGACTTCGTTCTCCGGCAGATCGAGGTGAAAGTCGATCCCGCGGGTTATGAAATCATCGCTCATAAACCGCGCCGTTTCCGTGACCAGACAGTCGAGGCGCACCTTTTCCGGCTCCGGGTCCCGGGGGCGGGCGAACTTAAGCAGGGACGAAATCGTACGGTCAAGACGGTCAACCTCATCCACCATCATCCGGGCGTGCTCCTGCTCCGTGGGGCGGCCTTCAAACTTACGGACAAAGAGCTGGGCGAAACCGCGCATGGTACCCAGAGGATTTCTTATCTCATGGGCAATACCAGCGGCCATCCGTCCAAGGGCGGAAAGGCGGCGGGACTCTTCCAGCTTGCGCTCGATCTCGATTACCTCCCGGACGTCACGGATAATCAGCACCGTGCCATTCACCCGCCCCCGACGGTCATGAAGGATGGAAGTACTCACCCGTACCGGAATCGCGGTGCCGTCGTCATGGATACAGGTGAAGGGTTGTTCGATCAACTCCCCGCCACTCAAATGCGCCGGGCAGACAGGGATCACCTCTGCCGGCGCCCGACCCTTGAGCGCGTCGATCCGACGGCCGATTATGGCCTCAACCCGGCGGTTGCCGGATACCACCCGACCCCGGGCGTCAAGGGTGATCAACCCCGCGGGCATGGATTCGATGACATTTTCGGTATAGAGTTCCATGTCGGTAAGGGTTCTCCGGGTCACCCGTACCTCCTGAAAGAGGAAGAGGAGGTAAAAACCGGCGCTGCCGGCAAGAAAAAGGATGGAGCCAAGGAGAAGGGAATGCCTGATATCCACCCTGCGGGCCTGGTCGAACTCATCGGTTCGCAGACCGAGATAGATCACCATGTCCCGGCCATCAAGGCGCCGGAGTCTGCCACCCCCGCAATAGCCACCCCGGCCGCCGGGAAGCGGGGTAAATGAACTTGCGACCTCAAAGATCTTTTTTTTCCGGATTATGGTGGTGACCGGGACGGCTGATGCCATGATCGCCGCAATCTCCGAACGCGGGGCCGGCGGCCATTCACCACTGGCGGCAATGACCGCGCCACCTTTGTCCACCACCCGGATATACGCCAGCGACGGTTCCCTGGCCGTCTCTTCAACCAGGAGACCAAGGGGATCAACGCCCTGCATCCGGTGCATCATGGTAGTCCTGGCCCCGGCCTCGAAAGCACGTATCAGGGTGAGTCCCTCGTGGGTAAAAAAAGTCCGCATCAGGGATTCTTCCCGGCGGATATTGCGAATGGTAAGGGTGGCGAGAAGTACGGCCAGAAGCAGGGCCGCGATCACGATGGCGATGGCGGTCCGTGATATTTTAAAGGGATGTCGATCAGATGGCAGCATTTATTGAAAATATGGCCTGGAAGTAAAGGAAAATCGAGGCGCGGGTACTCCCCGAGCCTCGATAAGTTTTTTTTTCAGCGCTTCCGCATGTCAACGGCAGTAACGACCGTAACCCATCATCCGGCCCCGGCCGCGCATCCCGCCCATGTCGGAACCATCCAGAGCGCAGTACCGCGGCCCCCAGCCGCCGGCGCCGTAATAACGCCGTCCCATGGTGGCGGCGATCTTGCGATTAAGTTCCATTCTCGTCTGCCGATAATCCCGTTTAAGGTTATATATTTCACCGCGCAGGGTCCGAGCCTCAGCCACGGTGGTGTTCTTATCGGCAAGGGCCTGGTCAAGCTCGGCGATCTTTTTCTGAATCGCCGTCTCTCCGCTCTTGAGTTTAGCGGTGTAATCCGCGGTCACCGCGTCAATTCTGGCCTGTTCATCCGGAGTCAGGGCCGGAGTCACGCCTGGATGCATCATCGGGCCTGTGGCGTTATTATACATCATCTGTCCCATCATCGGACGGTCACAGTCGTAACAGGCGCCCCCCCCCATCCAGGCCCCGGCCTGGGAGGCGATTGCCAACGCGATACCAATGGTCGTGGTGGTGATGATTGTCCTTGCTTTCATGGTCTCTCTCCTTGTTGAAGGTTTACTGATTGATGTTATTGCTGCGTTATCAAATAATTTCCTTTTTTGCTTGTGGATCGATTTCCTCCTCACAGGCAGGACAGAAACGCCAGCCGGCCTCGATGATCCCGGAACATTTGCGACAATGGCGTTTCAATCCCGCGCCGCAGTGGGGACAACGCAGGAAAGCCGCCTCAACCCAGCCCCCGCAGGCCGGGCATTTCAACCGCGGCGACCGGAACGCAAACCGCCGGATCAGCCAGACGACCAAGGCCGCCACGGCGATGAACAACAACAGAGCAAAAGGTCCGGCAAAATGCGGCAGCCACATTCCCCGGCCCGCGAATCCCCAATTACACCACATGAATATCCTCCTGATAACCTTGGGAATAATGATGGCTCCAGCCGTGATGATGGCCGAATCCGTACCAGCCGCAACCGCCAAGGGTCAGGGCAAGTCCCAGTAAAAAAACCAGGGCTATGGGGTAAAATATTTTTTTCATCGTTACCTCCTTGATTTATGGGTTTGTCCGTCTGTCTCTGCCACCACATAGTTGCATCGGGAATGCCAAAGAAGAAGGCCCCCTGCTTTTTCACGGATAACTATTTGAAATTAAAAGCAATAAAAAAGAAAAGATGATCTGTGGCAACTTCGGGAGGGGTATCAAAAAACAGGACACCCGGCTGCCACGACGGAGAAAGTGTCCAGATTTTTTACAGTTTCACTCATGTAAAAAATTCCCCGCCATCACGGGATATGGCTTCGTTCGCAAAAGGACGCCAATCCTTAACAGACCGTTGAAAAAGCCGTCCATGGCCTTTTCAACCCGGTGAAATCGGCGGCGCGGACATCAGCCGCGTACAGTCCGTTTCTCAACAGACCGCCAAGGTATAATCAAAATGGGTTAAAACGCACACATGGCGGCGTCCCTGAACCCCTTACCGGGTGCGTTTTTGCATCAGGTGTGATTAATTGACCGCTTGCCTGGTAACTGTAACTACTTGAATCCGTGACGACTCCGTGAATATTTGTTACGATCATGTCATCCCATGAATTACGATGCTATCAATATTTATTGCCGTTCTTTTCCGGCTCCGGGGTATAATTGCGGACAAACAGGCAAAGGGAGCCCCCGCGCCCCCTTCCCTTCACTCCTGTAGCCTGACAAATGACCCGGACAAAAATCGCCATAACATCCTGTCTTGCCGTATTTTTCTCCGGCCTCAGCGGCTATATGCTGATTGACCACTACCCCTTCCTTGACGCGGTCTACATGACGGTCATCACCATCACCACCGTCGGCTACGGCGAGATCAGACCCCTTTCCCCGGCCGGCCGGATATTTACCACGGTATTGATAATTCTCGGTTTCGGCAGCCTTGGTTTTGCCGGTCACGCCCTGGTCGAGTCATTGATTGAAAGAGTATGGTCAGGAATATCGGAGAAGAAAAAAATGCGCAAAAAGATCGAGGAATTAAAAGGGCATTACATCATCTGCGGCTTCGGCCGGGTCGGCCAGGCGGCGGCGGCCCACCTGGCTGAAAACAACGCCGGAGTGGTGATCATCGAGCAGGATCAGACCCAGATCGCGGCAATAAAGGAAGCCGGGTTTCTGTTTCTCTCCGGCGATGCCACCAGCGACGAAATCCTTGCCGCGGCCGGAATCAAACGGGCCCACGGGATTCTGCCGCTTCTGGCTTCCGACCCTCTCAACCTCTTCATTACCCTGTCGGCCCGGGAAATGAATCCAACCCTCACGATCATCGCCCGAACCGGTACTGAAGCAAACGAAGTAAAAATCCTCCGGGCCGGGGCCGATGAGGTCCTCTCCCCTTACACCATGGCGGGCAAAAATATCGCCATCAATATCCTCGCGGCCCGATACGGCCTGATCCACCCAAAAAAAGAAAGCGCCCCGGTGGCGGGACAGCCACAATGGTTTGAAATAGTTAAAGATTCATCCATGATCGGCAAAAAAATCAAAGATATCACCGCCAGTCTCGACCGTGACATCCTCGGTCTGCGCCGTGACGATCGCGACTACATCCAGCCCGATCCGCAGATGCCCCTTGCCGCCGGAGACGAAATCCTGTTTATGGACAAAGGATCCCCGCCGCCGGAGACAGAGGCGCCCCGCAATCCTCCCGGGAAACTGGTGGTGATCGACGATAACCCGGTCATTCGCCGCCTCTACTCCCGTCTGTTTAAACAGGCGGGTTTTATTCCCTGTCTCGCCGCCGATGGCCGCGAAGGACTGGAACTTATCCTCAAGGAAAAACCACTGGCCGCGGTGGTTGACTTCATGCTTCCGAAAATAAGCGGCATCGAGGTCTGCCGTAAGGTCAGGGAAAGCGGGGAATGCCCGGACGTCAGACTGATTCTCTTCACCGCCGATGAGACCCGGGAGACCAGAAAAAAAGCCCTGGCCGCCGGCGTCGACGAGGTAATCGTCAAAAGCCCGGAGGCAAAGGAAATTGTTGAAACAGTGGTAAGACACCTGCGGAAAAAATAAAATGGCGGCCCCCGTTCCCACCCCGCTTGAGATATATAAAATTCTGCCGCAGACAAACTGCGGCAAATGTATCCTCCCCTCATGCCTGGCCTTTGCGGCCGCGGTGGCGGCGGGAGGCAGAAAACTCAAAGAATGTCCAGACATCGATCCGAAATTACTTACCGGGTTTTCCGGACAAATCCGGGCGACGGACGGAGAACGCGACCTTGAACAGGCCGCCTTCATCGATAAACTCAAGAGAAAAATGGCCGGAATTGATCCCGGCCGCATTGCCCCGGTCATCGGGGCCCGCCGTGACGGCGACAGCCTGATCATAAATTCCCTTGGCAAAAACTTCCAGGTTGACCACCGGGGTGAAATGGTATCGGAGTGTCACATCATCCCCTGGGTAGTAGCGCCGCTGCTGTCTTACATAAGCAACCCGACCCACGCCGAACCGACCGGGGAATGGATATCCTTCCGGGAAATCAAAGGTGGAATCGAATGGCAGGGGCTGTTCACCAGACGCTGCGAAAACGTGCTTAAGGAACTGGCCGATGCCAACCCCGATCTCCTGACCGACCTGATCGACATATTCAACGGCCGGGAGGTGGACTGGTACGAGGCCGACATCGCCCTGGTTCTCCACCCCCTGCCCCACATCCCGATCCTCATTTGCTACCAGGGCCGCGAAGATGACCTCGACTCAGGTCTAACCATATTCCTTGACCGCTGCTGCGGCACTAATCTCCACATCAAGCCCCTGTTTACCCTCTGCTCAGGTCTGGTGCAGATGTTCGCCAAAATAGCAACGCGCCACCGTTGACCGGACAAATTCAAAAAAATCGCCTTCCGCACTCACGGTTGAAGAAACGGCTCTTGACTACGACATGGGGCAGTTCATTTCCCCTGAATCACATTCGGGCCTTACGCCAGCCCGCCTCCCTGAGTCTTCGCAGCCGCTCAATGTTCCAGGAATGGATCCTGCGGAGATATTGCCGGCTGTCAATGGCGGCAAGGGCGATGATCTCTTTTTTTTCAGCATCGATATCCATCCGTTCGCCGGGATATATCTCAAGCCAGGCCCCATAACCACGGTCAAAGAGATATTGCGGGGTCACCTTTACCTGACCCACACCAAGCCTCTTTTCCACCAGGGTCTTCGCCAGAATCATGTCGTACTCAATGATCCAGTCGTTATCCATGAGCATGGTCTCATGATCAAAGGGAACATCGCCGGGACATTCAGGGCAGAAAAGCCCGGCAATGGCCTCGGGGGTCAGAACGTTGTCCCGAAGATGAAACTGGATTTTATTCTTGCCGCATTTGCAGGTCCTGCTGACTTCAACACACATGAGCAACCTCCTTTTTGATAATCATTACTAATGATAACATTTACCCTGGCTCCCGGCAAGGCTGAGGGGTGATTTTTTCCCTTTTTCATGCTATGAAACCAATTCATTTTCATTACGCAGGCAAGGAGAAAAATATGGCCCGGATCAACGATAATTACCAGAGGCTCAAGGCAGGATACCTTTTCCCGGAGATTTCCCGGCGGGTGGAAGAATTCAGCAAAAACAACCCCACGGCTGAACTCATCCGCCTGGGCATCGGCGACGTCACCATGCCCCTGGTCCCGGCGGTAGTAAAGGCCTTTCATGAAGGGGTCGAGGAAATGGCCGGGCAGGAGACCTTCCACGGCTACGGCCCGGAACAGGGCTATGCCTGGCTTGCCGAGATCATTGCCGAAAAGGCCTACCGCCCCCTGGGGGTTGATCTCACGGCCGCGGAAATATTCATCTCCGACGGGGCCAAGAGCGACACCGCCAATATCCTCGATATCTTTGATAACTCCAACCGGGTCGCGATCTGCGATCCGGTCTATCCGGTCTATAACGACACCAACATCATGGTCGGCCGCAGTAACGAGATCAATGCCTCCGGCCATTGTCAAGGCTTGATCTACCTCCCCTGCACCCGGGAAAACAACTTCACCCCGGCGATCCCGAAAGAAAAAGTCGACCTCATCTATCTCTGCTATCCCAACAACCCCACCGGCACCGTGGCCGGCAGAAAAGAGCTTTCCGCCTGGGTCGATTACGCCGTTGAAAACCGGGCGATCATCCTCTTTGACGCCGCCTACGAGGCCTTTATCACCGATCCCGATATCCCCCACTCCATCTACGAAATCGAAGGGGCGAAGAGATGCGCCATCGAATTTCGCTCGTTTTCAAAAACCGCGGGCTTCACCGGGGTCCGCTGCGGCCTGACCGTGGTTCCGGAGGAACTGCTCGGGATGGATGCAAACGGCAACGAGGTGTCGCTTAACCGGATGTGGAACCGCAGGCAATGCACCAAATTCAACGGCGTCTCCTATCCGGTACAGAAGGCGGCGGCGGCGGTATATTCCGACGAGGGATGGAAACAGGTGATGGAGGTCATCTTCTATTACCTGGGAAACGCCGAAATCATCCGGCAGGGTCTTGCCGCCGCCGGAATCACCTGCTTCGGCGGCGAAAACTCCCCCTATGTCTGGCTTCTCACCCCGGAAGGGATGAAGAGTTGGGACTTTTTTGATAAACTGATCAACGAGTGCCATGTGGTCGGGACCCCGGGCAGCGGTTTCGGCCCTGCCGGGGAAGGGTATTTCCGTCTCTCCGCCTTTGGTGACCGCGAGCAGATCATTGAGGCGGTGGCAAGGATAAAAGAGAAATGGAGCAGATATCAGTCCATCGAAAAAGCCGGGACGACTTTTTCGATGGACTGATAAAGTCCCATGGAGATGAGAATGAAAAAAATTACGTTCATCCTGGCATGTGTTGTCTTTTTTGCCGCCTGCGGCCCGACCATTGAAAACACCGCCCCGAAACTGACCAGACTCGCCCCCTACCCCTTTGCCCGGCGCTACCTGACCGCGGTATTCCCCTTCACCTACGCCGGCCGGGACGAAGACCTCACCGACTTTACTAAAGTCCTCCCCGATCTCTGCGTTGACGAGATGTTCCGTACCAACCGTTTTCGCATCGTGGAAAGAAGCAGGATCGCTGCGGTGATCAAAGAAATCGGCATGGCCCAGTACGGGGTTATCGACGCTGCCCAGGCCGACCGGATCGGTAAACAGCTTGGGGCCGAGCTGATCCTGGTCGGTAGCATAGAGGCGATTAAACCAATCAGCAAGAAAGAATCCGTGGGTATCGCATGGAAGGAAAGCAAGGGCTTTGAGATCAGTCTCAAGGGCCGCCTCATCGACATTACCCGGGGCGAGGTCATCGCCGTGGCCCGGGCCGAGGCCCGTGAGGTCCAGACCAGAAAGGTGGCCATGGGCACCAGCACCGGCGAGATCGCCCCGAACAAGACCCTGATCAACCGCGCCCTGCAGAAGGCGGCGGCAATCCTGATCAACGACCTTGCCGCCAATACCCCGAAAAAGACGGCAGGCTGAAACGCAGACGCGGCCGCCGGGCCATAGCCCAGAAATCCGGGGTCAGGAGTACGGCGACGGTGTAAAGCTCAAGGCGACCGGCCTGCATACAGAAGGTCAGCACCAGCTTGGCCACCGGCGGCAAGTGAGCGAAATTCTGCGTCGGGCCGACCAGGTTAAGCCCCGGACCGATATTATTGAGGGTAGCAATCACCGCGGTGGCACTGGTGACGATGTCCACCCCCTGGGCGGCGACGATCATGGTCGCCATCAGAAAAAAACCAACATAAAGCCCTAAAAATCCGAGAATAGCGACCATCACCTCTTCCGGGACCTTCAATTTCCCAAGCTTGATGGTCCAGACCGTATTCGGATGCACTAATTTTCTCAGCTGCAATCGGCCGTATTTAAAAAACAACAGCACCCGCACCACCTTGATCCCGCCACCGGTTGAACCGGCGCAGCCTCCGACCAGCATCAGAATAACCATGACGATCTTGCACACCGGCGGCCAATGGTCAAAATCAGCGGTACCGAAGCCGGTGGTGGTAATAATTGACACCACCTGAAAGGCGGCAGTACGGATGGTCTCGCCGACGCTCTGATATACCCCGTAAACCAGATTCATTCCCACTACCACCGCCATGGCGCCGGCAATAATGGCCACATAGAGACGAAACTCCTCATTTCTCCAGAGAACACGGTATCCACCGGTAAAAAAACGATGGTGAAGGGTAAAATTGGTCCCGGCGAGAAACATGGAGACGATGATTACCGTCTCAATATAGACCGAATCAAACCAGGCCACACTCGTGGTATGAGTGGAAAAACCGCCGGTGGCCATGGTGGCGAAAGCATGACAGACGGCATCGTAAAAGCCCACTCCCCCGAAGAGCAGGAGAAGAATCTCAACCAGGGTAAAAAGAAAATACACCCGCCAGAGAATACGGGCGGTGTCCTGGATCCTCGGGGCAAGACGATCCTTGGTCGGCCCCGGCATCTCAGCCTGAAACAGCTGCATGCCGCCGACCCCTAAAAGGGGCAGGATCGCCAGCGACAGAACAATAATCCCCATCCCCCCTAACCAATGAGTAAGCGCCCGCCAGAAAAGCACGCTCTTCGGCATCACCTCAACCGTGATCATGACCGTGGAGCCGGTGGTGGTAAACCCGGACATCGACTCAAACAGACAGTCAATACAGGAAGGCATGTGACCGGAGAAATAATAGGGCAGAGCCCCGACCATCGCCAGCCCCAGCCAGCTTAAAAAAACCACCGCGAAACCATCACGGTAGCCGAGTTCTTTTTCCGGGAGAAAAACGGCCACCAGCATCAGGCCGGACACCGCGCCGATGAGAGAAGAAATGAGGAAATCGTCCACCATCCCATCGCCGAAATAGAGGCTGAAGGGAATAGGGGTCAGGAGAAAAAGGGAAAGAAGCACCAGAAGCCTGCCGAATATATTAAGCACCCCACCGCTACGCATCGAACCCGTCCCCGTCAGTCAACCCGGAAAAAGTCATGGACCGCTGCCATGGATTCACGGTTAAAGAAAACGATGAGATTATCATCCTCCCTGAGGGTGGTATCCCCCCGGGGGATAATGACCTCGCGACCACGGACAATGGCACCGATAATCGCCCCGGCGGGGACACTGAGATCTTTCAGCGGCAGATCAACCACTCCCTCCCGGTCCGGGACCCGGATCTCCATAACCTCGGCATTATTGGCCAGCAGGGTGGCCACCGCCACGGTTGAACCACCGCGGACAAAACGAAGGATCATATTTGCCGCCACCAGCCTCGGGCTCAGAGCGACGTCGATCCCGAGATCGTCGAGCATGGGGATAAAATCGGGCCGGGTGATGTGGGTGATGCACTTGGCCGCGCCGTGATGCTTGGCAAGCAGACTTGAGAGAATATTGATCGAATCCTTACTGGTGACGCTCACCACCAGATCGGCGCGGTCGATCCCTTCTTCAAGCATGTCATGGGCCTCAAGACCGTGGGAGTTGAGGACCATGGTCGTATCAAGATTTTCAGCGAGAAAAGCGCAGCGATCCGGGTTTTTCTCGACCACGATCACCCCGATCCCCATGGCCTCAAAACGCCGGGCAACAAGATACCCTATCCTGCCACCACCGATAACGAACACCCTCTGCGGTGGATTACTGGCAACATTGAAAAGAGATTCCACCACCGGTATGTCCTCGCCCCGGGTGACCAGATAAAGTTTGTCGCCCGCCTCTATCCGGTCATGTCCGCGGGGAATGATGCTATCCTCACCGCGGACAATGGAAACGATGACCCCGGGAAGCCCCCGGAGATCAAAAAGGACCTTGCCGCAGAGAGGATTGTAGTCATGGACGACATAACCAAGGAAAACCACATGACCACCGGCGAACTCCAGCACCTCAAAGGCCCCGGAACGGGTGGAGAGCTTGACGATCTCTTCGGCCATGGCAAGGTCGGGACTGATGAGAAAATCAATCCCCAGGGCCTCACGGCTCAGAGCGGAGCCGGAAGAATAAAAGTCTTCATTCCTGACCCGGGCGATGCGGGTGGCAACGTTGTACTCCTTGGAAAGGATACAGGAAACCAGATTGACCTCATCGCTGTCGGTGACCGCGATAAAAAGATCGGTGTGATCTATGCCCGCGTCCTCAATGATCCGGGTCGAGGCACCGCTGCCTTCAACGGTAATGATGTTGAGTTCTCGCTCGATGGTTCGCAACCTCTCGCCATCGCGATCAACCAGGACCACCTCCTGCCCCTCGACCGAGAGTTTTTCACTAAGAAAATATCCGACCTGGCCGGCACCAACGATCATTATCCGCAATTTTTTTATTCCCTCCCGAAAGATCTATCAGTCTGTAAAAAAACGGGCTGATAGAGACGCATGGACACGCCGCCGATTTCACCGGGTTAAAAAACCCGGTGAAATCGAGATGTTAGCCGGAACCTGTTTTACCCAGCCGGAGTTACAAAAGCCATGGACGGTTTTTGCAACGGTCCGTCAGGCGGTGGATTACAGGCGACTGCCCAGTTCCCGGCCCTCAGTCTGCATCTGATAAAAATCATTTCCGCCAAGGTCGTTTATTACCACCGCCGGGAACCCCTCAACCTCAAAACGAAACATGGCCTCAGGGCCGGCATCCTTAAAGGCGATGAGTTCGGCCTTCTTGATGCAACGGGAGAGAAAGGCACCAGCGCCGCCGATCGAGGCCAGGTACACCGCCCGATGGCGAACCATCTCGGCGCGAACCGTTGCCGATCTCGCCCCCTTGCCCATGGTCACCCTGAGGCCGAGGGCAAGCAGTGCCGGGGTGTATGAGTCCATCCGGTAACTGGTGGTGGGTCCGGCGGCGCCGATAACCGCCCCGGGCGGGGCCGGAGTCGGGCCGACGTAATAGAGAAGATGACCGGCCAGGTCCACCGGCAGATTTTTCCCCCTTTCAATCAGTTCGACCAAACGGCGGTGAGTCTGATCTCGCCCGGTGTACATGACCCCGCTCAGACTTACGAGGTCCCCGGCCCTCAACTCTTCAAGATCGCGATCAACAAGGGGGAGGGAAAGGGAACGCATCCGCGCAGTGAATCCGGGGGAAACTTTAAGAAAGGACATTTCAGATCACCGCCTCCTTATGCCGATGGGCGTGACATTGGATGTTTACCGCCACCGGCAGACTGGCAATATGAGAAGGAAATATCTCCGCATGAACCGCAAGACAGGTATTATTACCGCCAAATCCCTCAACCCCTGCGCCACCCTGATTGATCGCCGCCAGGAGACGCCCCTCGATCCCGGCCAGATCCTGCCGCGGTGCCGCGACGCCAACCTGACGCAGGAGGCTCTTCTTGGCAAGCCAGGCCGCCTTTTCAAAATTACCGCCGATTCCAACCCCGACGATCACCGGCGGACAGGGGTTTGGACCGGCGTTGATCACGGTATTGACGACAAATTGTTCTATCCCCGCAATTCCCGACGACGGCGGTAGCATGGCCATGGCGCTCATATTCTCGCTGCCGCACCCCTTGGGCAGGACTGTCACCTTAAGCCGATCACCGGGGACCGGCTCAAAGTGGATCACCGCCGGGGTATTGGTGCCGGTATTCTTCCGGGTCAGAGGATCACAGACCGAATTACGCAGGAAACCCTCGCCATAACCCTTTTCCACCCCGGCGTTAACAGCAGTGGTAATATCACCGGCAATAACGACCTCGGCGCCGATCTCGACAAAAACCGTACACACCCCGGTATCCTGACAGACCGGAATCCGCTCACGGCTGGCCATGTCGGCATTGACCAGTAGCAGGTCCAGGACGTCACGGGGAAGATCTCTTTCCTCCCGGTCCCGGGCCGTGACCAGGGCGTCAAGGATATCAGGTTCAAGATCACGGGCGGCGGCAACCACCAGATCTGCGATCCTGGTACTTATTTCTTCCGGATTTATAGTTCTCACCCTGCCTCTTCCGATTGAAGATTAAAAAAATCAAGGTTTAAGCCGCCGGTTACGCAGCGCAAGACTCTGCTGCTTAAAGTTGTGCTGAATCAGACGTTCACTGTCTTCCTCATGAATGAGAACAAAACTTGCCGCAATCCGAAACGCCCCACCGTCATGGCCGCTTACCGCCTCTGATTTCACCACCTCACCGAGAGCGTAAACAAAGTTATAGTCGGGCAGAAGAATAATATAAAACTCAAGCACGGTCCCGGCAGCAATGGCCTCATGAGTAAAAAAAGCAAGACCGGAACCGCTGAGATTAACCTCTTTAATAGCCATCCTTTCAAGGGGAGATCCCTTTCCGGCGGTCTTCTGAAGGATAAAATTAAGTTTGCGGTCAAGCATCCTCAACACTGCGGCCATATCTTCATCTCGCTCGCCAAGACGGTCAAACGCTCCCTGAGCCCCAGCGAACATCTGCAGTTCTACAATCCCGTCCTGGCGGTATAACGAGATCCCCCGCCTGTAATCCGCCAGCAGACGCTGATGAAATTCAGGGGTAACCGAACGAAAGCTGAATAGAATCCGGTCCGAGGCCCGGACCGAACTCCGCTCCTCATGGATACTGAGATTATCACTCATGTCTTGATCCTTTTACCTCAATCTTCCAAGTTGTCTTAATTTGTTGAATACACGAGTAATTTAACAATACTCCCCAAGTCATTCCAGGTTTGAGCCGGAATCCAGCAAACCTTGAAAGGACTTTAACAGCCCGTTGACCAAAACAAGTTTCAGCCAACCGGAACTGAAAAAGCCATGGACGGCTTTTTCAACGGCCTGATAACCGCTACCACACCATGGCCGTCACCTTTTAACCGTTTCTTCCAGGCCGTCAAAGGCCTTCTCCTCGCCGCCAAGACGGAAAAAAAACTCAACCCGACGATTCCTGGCCCGGTTCGCCGGAGAATCATTGGCCGCGACCGGACTGCCGTCGGCAAAGGCGCTTGCGGCCATCTTGGATGAGGCGATATTAAATTTATCCTTCCAGTATTCCACCACTCTCACCGCCCGGGCCGCGGACAAGCTCCAATTGGAATGAAACGGGGCACCCCGGGCCAGGGTAACGTTATCAGTATGGCCACGAACCACCACATGAACATTGTGTGTTTTTATAAAGAGTCCCAATTTATCAAGAAAGGGTATAAAACTTTTTTTGATCTCGGCCCGTCCCAGGTCAAACCCTAAGGAATCTTTTACCCTTATAGTCATTCTGCCGCCGGATGCCTCAGACTCGGCGGCGCCGCTTGCAACCTCGCTGGCAATAATCTCTTCAAGCGACTGCCGTAGTTTTACCGCCATCGGGGTGGACATGAAGCCGGTGGAGATAATAATATTCCCCTCGGGGCTGCCGAAATGACGTTCATTGCGCTGAATACCGAAGGCTTGCTCCATGGAACCGGCAACCTGTTTGAACTTCTGTTTATCGGTCTCGGAAAACGACAGCAGAAGGACAAAGAAACACATCAGGAGGCTCATTAGGTCGGAAAAGGTGGTCATCCACTCCGGCGAACCCTCCTTGCACTTCTGTTTCTTTTCCTCTTCAGCCATTTTCTAAACCTTTACCGGCAACTGTTGTCCAGTCCCAAACGATGGCAGTAATTATGATTACTTACTGCCCCTGTCCCGTGGCGGCAGGTAGGTTTCAAGGAACTCTTCCATGACCCTGGGATTAAGACCCTTAAGGATCCCCAGTACCCCTTGGATGATCAGGTTGCGATTGCGCTCCTCTTCCTGACTCCGGAGCGCCAGTTTATCAGACATCGGCAGCATGAAGAGATTGGCGATTACCGCGCCGTACAGGGTGGTCAACAAGGCCACGGCCATGGAAGGACCAATGGATGACGGATCGCTCATATTAGCCAGCATCTGCACCAATCCCACCAGGGTACCGATCATCCCAAAGGCGGGGGCGGCGTCGCCCATGCTCTTGAATACCCCCTGCCCGACCTCATGGCGTTCAACGGTAAGGGAGACCTCCTTGCGGAGGATATCCTCGATAAATTCGGCCTCATGACCATCGACACAGTACATGATCGCCTTTTTTAAAAAAGGGTCCTCTATCGGCTGCTGCTCAAGGACAATGAGGCCGTTCTTGCGGGCGATATTTGCCAGGTTGACGATCTCCTCAATAATCTTTCGCGGCAGGATCATCTTGGTAAAGAAAACGTTCATCGCCACCTTGATCGAATTGACCACATCACCCATACTGAAACGGATCATGGCGGTGGCGATGGTGCCGCCGACAACGATCAAGACCGAAGGGATGTTAATGAACAACAACAGGGATCCACCGCTAATGATAGCGGCGACAAGAATGATACTGCCAAAGGCAAGACCGATTACGGTGGCGATATCCATATAATTTATTCCTCAGGCGATACGGATGGCCGGATATTTTCACCCGCCCGACTGATCGCCGTCTTCGTCTTCAAGAAGACCGGAAAGCGTCTCCCCCGAAGAAAAGCTGTGCTCCCGATCAGGGAAAACCCCCTGACCAACCTCTTTAATAAAACAGGATACAGCCTCTTTCATCAATGGCGCAAGTTCGGCGTATTTTTTCACAAAACTTGGGGTGAATTTTTCAAACATCCCGACCAGATCCTGGGTCACCAACACCTGGCCGTCACAATCCACCCCGGCGCCGATACCGATGGTCGGCACCGATATGGCGGCGCTTACCGCCCGAGCAAGTTCACCTGGAACACACTCAAGGACCAGAGAGAAGACTCCGGCCTCATTCAGGGCCCGGGCCTCGGCGATGATTTTTTTCGCAGAGGCGAGATCACGCCCCTGAACCTTGAACCCGCCCAGATTTCCGGCAGTCTGGGGGGTAAGGCCGACATGGCCCATTACCGGAATCCCGGCCCGGGTGACGGCCCGGACCACCTCGCAGACCTCCAGCCCGCCTTCAAGCTTTACCGCGTCGCAGTCCGCCTCCTTCATGAACCGGCCGGCGTTGATCACCGCGTCACGAATACCGACCTGATAACTCATGAACGGCATATCGCCAACAAGCAGAGCCCGGCTGCGGCCGCGGCCGGCAGCCCGGGCATGGTGGAGCATCTCGTCCATGGTCACCGGCACGGTAGAATCGTAACCCAGAACCACCATCCCGAGGGAATCTCCCACCAGAATCATGTCGACCCCGCATCGGTCAACCAGGGCGGAAACGGGGGCATCATAGGCGGTGAGCATGGTCAACCGCCGCCCCTGGTTCTTGGCGGCGATGATATCGGCCACGGTAATTTTCTTGTCTTTTTTCGCGTTGGTACTCATGTTTTTCACTCCCGCTGTCAGGGGAAAAGACGCCCCGGCCCTGGATGATCTGCCGTCTGCCAGGTCCGTCCAAAATATTCATAGGCGATCCGGGTCGCCATCCGCCCCCTGGGAGTGCGGGTAAGAAAGCCCTTCTGAATCAGGAAGGGTTCATATACATCCTCAAGGGTATTACGTTCCTCACATACCGCGGTGGCCAAGGTGTCAAGCCCCAGTGGACCGCCGCCGAATTTATCAATAATCGTCAGGAGGATACGGCGATCCATATCATCAAAGCCATGACGGTCGACGGCCAGCATCTCCAGGGCCCGATCAGCAACCTGACTGGTAATCACCCCCGCGGCCCTGACCTCGGCGAAGTCACGAACCCTCTTCAGCAGTCTGTTGGCGATCCGCGGGGTCCCCCGTGACCTTCGGGCGATCTCCATCGCTCCATCCTCATCGATTTTAATCCCGATGATGGCGGCCGAACGTTTAACGATGACCAGGAGTTCATCCGCACTGTAAAAATCAAGCCGCAGGATAACCCCGAAACGGTCACGCAGGGGCGGAGTAAGAAGCCCGGTACGGGTGGTGGCCCCCACCAGGGTGAAACGGGGCAGGCTCATCTTCACGCTCCTGGCCCCGGGGCCCTGGCCGACCACAAGGTCAAGCTGGAAATCCTCCATCGCCGGATAGAGAATTTCCTCAACCACATGGTTCAGGCGATGAATTTCGTCAATAAAGAGGATATCATCGACCTGAAGACTGGTGAGGATGGCGGCAAGATCACCGGGCCGCTCGATCACCGGGCCGCTGGTAACCTTGATTCCGGCCCCCATCTCGGCGGCAAGGATATAGGCGAGGGTGGTCTTTCCCAGGCCGGGAAAACCGTGAAAGAGGATATGGTCAACCGGATCACCGCGACCAAGGGCGGCCTTGATGGCAATGCCGAGATTTTCCTTAAGGGACTCCTGGCCGACATAGTCATCAAGGCTGCGGGGACGCAGATAATTCTCAACCGTGTCCTCGGATTGATGGGCGGTACCGACTATCCTCTCTTCCTCTTTCACGCCATGCTCCTCAGGGATTCACGCAGGAGATCCTCAAGGGAGAGGGCGGCAAAGGCATCTTCCCCCAACCGCTCCCGCAGAGCGTTTACCACCTGTTTCGCGGCCGGGGCTGGATAACCGAGGTTGATCAAAGCGCTTACCCCGTCGGCGGCGACCGAATCAGAGGGTATCGCCGCCACCGATGGAACTGACTCAGCGACAGGGACAAAATCAATCTTGTCCTTCAACTCAAGACAAAGCCGTTCAGCGGTTTTCTTCCCCACCCCCTGAAGTCGAATCAGGGCCGCGGTATCCCCGCTGACTATGGCCCGACAGAGTTCGACGCAACTGGCACCGGAAAGAATGTTCAACCCCAGCCGCGGACCGACGCCACTGACGCTGTTCAGGAGAATAAACAGCCTCTTTTCATCAATATCGGCAAAACCGAAAAGCTCCAGAGCATCTTCACGGACATTGGTGAATATATGGAGGAAGACCTCACCGGAAGCGGGCAGGGAACTGATCCCGGCCGCAGACATCCGCACCCGGTAGCCAACCCCGCCGGCCTCAACCACCACCTCGTCGGTGGAAACGACAGTAATTTCACCACGCAGGGTCGCGATCATCGCCGCGCCTCCGAAGAGGAAAGCCCACTGACAAGATAATGATTGGCGTGACACATGGCCACCGCCAGAGCATCGGCGGCATCACTTGACGGTTTTTTATTCAAACCCAATATGACCCGAACCATCTCCTGCACCTGACTCTTTTCAGCACGACCATAACCGGCCACTGCCTGTTTGATCTGCGAGGGGCTGTACTCGGCCACCGCCATCCCCTTTTCCCTGGCGGCGAGGATCAACACCCCGCGGGCATGGCCCAACTTCAGAGCGCTGGCGGGATTTACGGAAACAAACACTTTTTCAATCGCGGCCAGATCAGGGGTATGTTCGGCAATGGCCTCGCTGATGCCGCAATGAATCTCCCACAGACGATCGGCAAGGGATTTTGCCCGGCCGCGGACAGTGCCACAGGCAACAAAAAAGGTTCGGCCGTTGATCTGATCCACAACCCCATAGCCGGTGGTGCGGGAGCCGGGATCAATACCGAAAATCCTGATTCCGGCGTTATTTCCACTCACCGGAATCAGACGAGGGCCTCCATGATCGCGTCGGGGATATCAAAATTGGCATGGACACTCTGGACGTCATCATTGTCCTCAAGGACCTCAAGGAGGCGCAGGAGTTGCTTCGCCGTCTTTTCGTCTCCCACCTCCACCATATTCTGGGGAATAAGGGTCACCGCCGCCTCGGAAAACTTCACCCCTTCCTTTTCCAGCGCCTCACGAACGACGTCAAAGTCATCAGGATCGGTCAAGACCTGAAACTCGCCGGCATCTTCAATCACGTCCTCGGCTCCGGCCTCAATGGCCAGTTCCATCAACTTCTCCTCCTCAACCGTGTCGCCGGCGACGGTAATACTGCCCTTGCGGTCAAACATCCAGCCAACGCAGCCGCTCTCGCCCATATTACCCCCGGCCTTGCTGAAGGCGTGACGAACCTCGCCGGCGGTACGGTTACGGTTGTCGGACATGCACTCGACAATCACCGCCACCCCGCCGGGACCGTAGCCCTCATAGCGGATCTCCTCATAATTTTCACCCTCAATTGCGCCGGTGCCCTTCTTGATCGCCCGTTCAATTTTATCCTTGGGCATATTCTCACTCTTGGCCGCAACGATACAGCTCCTGAGTCGGGGATTACCGCTCGGGTCACCACCACCAATACGGGTGGCGACGATGATCTCCTTGGTAAGACGGGTAAAAATCTTGCCCCGCTTGGCGTCAACCGCCCCCTTTCTCCTTTTGATATTGGCCCATTTTGAATGTCCGGACATCTTTTAAACTCCTTGAAATTAATGAAATCGTAACAAATTATGACAGTCTCGCAACAAGTGCCCGCGGAGGCATCTTCGACGATTTTCGGGCGGATTCACATGCCCGTATCAGCCCACACCTTCCCCGTTTCAACCTTCAGCCTGAAAAACCCTGTCGCCAGAACAAAGACCTCTCGACTTTCCCGGCGTGAACTCTTTGGCTTAAAAATCCTGGTCTTCTTAAATCCCCGGCCGATACGGGCAACCGTCTCTTTCAGATCCGGACCCTCAAACACCTTGCAGTAAAAAACGCCGCCGTTCACCAGCAGGTCTTCCACCACAAGCAGAGCGCAATCCACCAGGTCAAGACTGCGGCGTTCATCAACCAGACGGTTGCCGGTGGTCTTTGGCGCCATATCGCTTAAAACCACATCAAAATCGGTGACGACGATACGCGGCCGGAGATCCGGATCGTTGATATCACCGCGAATAATTTTAATCTCAGCCCCGGCCGCCTTCGCCGGAATTCTGGTCGCATGGATGTCGATCCCGACCACAACCCCCCCGGGCCCCGCCACCTGGGCCGCGTACATGGTCCAGCTCCCGGGATGACAGCCGAGATCAAGAACCCTGTCTCCTTTTCTGAGAATCCTAAACTTCTCCTGCGCCTCTTTCAACTTATAAACCGACCGGGCGGGATACCCCTCGTTTCTGGCCTTTTTAAAATAATGATCCTGGACCTTTCTCACCCCGCCCCCCTTTCAGCCCTTGAGCGCCGGAAACATCCCCGGACTATTGGCGGGACAAATCATGCAGACAGCCGGGTAACGACGGCCCAATATCCGCCGTAATCCCGCACGGGAAACAACCCTTGGCAGCCAGAAAATAATCGTTATAACCAGAGCCGCGCCGCAAACACGAAAAGACATCACCGGCCTCCGGCGGGACTAAAAAAAATCTTCATAAAGTTCCTCGTTAAAACCGACGACAAAACTGTCGCCGACCTTCAGGGTCGGGGCCCGGAGGTTACCACCGGGGCCAATAATCTGAGACAGGAGTTCAGGACGGCAATCGCCGTCGGCGTCATGGACAACGATATTGCGCCCCCGGGCAACGAAAACCCGGTCGGCGCCGCTGAAGAGTTCCACGGCCTGTGCGCGGTCAATCCTTTTCTTGCGCGCGTCGTCGTTTATCTCGATACCTATGGATCTGCGCCCGAGAAACTCCAGGGCCCGGTGACATGATTTTCAGCCCTTGCGCAGGTAGGCCCAGTCAATTTTCATTGTCTTCCTCTTGTGTTCCAGCGGCCATCAGGCCTTTTTTATCCCAGACGACAAGGGCCGCGCCATAGACTTTTTTTTTGCCGATCTTTAATTCCCTGCTGACCTCGGCCACCGAATCCTTGAGAGAATAACCTTTTCCCCGGAGATCGCGCAATCGACAAAACACGGTTTCGTCATCGACCGGGACCGGCGCCTGCCGATGCTCAACCATGACCACGAACTCTCCCTTGATCGCCGGCCGCGCGACAAGATCATCCAGCACAACCGGGGCCGGGCCGCGAATAATCTCCTCGTTGAGTTTAGTCAGTTCTCTGCCTATGGCCAGACGCCGTTCTCCCATTACCGTGATGATATCCGCAAGGGTCCCTATAATCCGACGGGGAGACTCGTAAAACAAGAGATCATGGTCAAAATCACGCCAGGCGGAAAGGAGATCGCAACGGGCCTTCTTTTTCGGCGGGAGAAAACCAAGAAACAGAAAACCTGGGCCGGCAAAACCGGCAACGCTGACCAGGGCGGCTGCGGCACAGGGCCCGGGGACGGGAATAACCCTGATCCCGGCAATAAGGGCCTGATCAACGAGAAACCAACCAGGGTCGGAGATACCCGGAGTTCCGGCATCGCTGACCAGGGCAACCCGCCCACCCCGGTGAATCCTGGCGATGATCGCCGCGCTCCGTTCCGCCTCCCGACCACGGAAATAACTTATCATCTCCGCTTTGATCCCGAAACGGGTCAACAATTTTCTTGTGTGCCTTGTATCCTCAGCGGCAATGAGATCGACTTCGGCAAGAATACCCACCGCCCGGGGGCTCAAATCATCAAGGTTACCAATGGGGGTGGCGACGATATAAAGCTCTCCGTTCCCGCTCAAACCCGAATACCAGCTTCAAGTTTAAGCCTGTAGCATTGCGTATGCGGAAACAGTGGAAATAGAATGACGGGAAGAAGGAGTTTTTGCGAAATCATCAATGGTTACCTGGTTTAATGGCAGAAATACGTTACAAATCCAGCTCAATAACAAACCTGACCGGAGATGCCAGGCTTTCACAGACAATCCGACCGTGATTACGGGCCAAAAGGCTCTGCGCCAGCCACAAACCAAGGCCGCTGTGACCGTCGCGGGTGCTGAAAAAGGGGGCAAACACCCGGTCAATAATCTCCGGGTCGCCCTGGCCGTTGTCCTCAACCCCTATCCGTAGCCGGCCTTCATGATGGTCGGCGCGGATAATAATCTCCGGCTCCGGTGTCCCGGCCGCGGCCAGAGCCTCAATACTGTTACGCAGGAGTTGATGCAGTGCCATCTGCAGATCATGGCGGCAGGCGGTGAGTACCGGCAGAGACGGGGTGATATCCACCTTTTTTTTAACTTTATGTTTGAAAAACATATCGGTTTCGGCAAGATCAAGCTCATCAACCACCATATCGAGAACGATCACCGGGATCGAACCGGGTTCGGAAAAAACAAAACCAGCCGCAGTATGCAACAGCCGCTGCATCTCCTCCCCTTTGTTCGTCAGCCGATCAATGATGGCACTTTTTTCCTCAATCAGGGCGCAAAGATCGCCCAGCGGCTCCGAATCTCCGGCCGCATCAAGATCGGCAACCTTTTCCCGCATCTTCTCAAAGGCCATGCCCAGGATATCGGTCTGCATAGAAATCGCCTGCGCCACCCCGGAGAGATTATGTACCAGCCCCTCGGCCATAAGCCCCATGGCCGCAAGCGGGGCCAGATCCTCAAGGGCGGCGAACAACCTTTTTTCATCATTTTTCCCCGACAAGGGACGACCCTCCTGAATACATCATTTACATTTATCAAACGATTATCTTCGGTTATGGCCACTTTAGCGGAATCGGTTATTTTTAGAAACAGACCTGAATATTTTTAACAGATCTTTGATCTTTGAAAAAGTCATGGGCGACTTTTTCAACAGTCTGATAATCCCTGTCCGCGCAAGGGTATCTGCTGTGAATGTATCCGCTATCACCTGAAAATACGCCGGCTTCCCGGCTGATGTTTCCCCGACCGCGCCGAACGCGGCTATGACCGATCCTTTGAACACTTTGCCCGTATGGTTGGCGCAGACGAGATTTAATCACGGGGTCGGGTAATTTCCCCTGCAGGGGGCAAAAAAAATTGTCTTCCAGTACGGGAAAGAGTACATTCATGTTTTAATACTTGCTCAAATACTGAAATGACTGACGACCAGCATATCTGCAACCGGAAAATCATCCACCACGCCCTGGTTGATCTTGCCCGCGACGCCCTTGCCGCCGACGAAATCATCAGCGCCATGTCCCTGCTGTTCAAGGCCATGGGTGATGAAACAAGGATAAAAATCCTCGCCAGCCTCAGGCGGACCGAACTATGCGTCTGCGATCTCGCGGCCGTGCTTGATCTCTCGGTCTCGGCGATCAGCCACCAGCTGAAACAGCTCCGCCAGCTCAACCTGGTCAAAAATCGCCGCGAGGGCACGGTTATCTATTACCGTTTAAACGACGATCACGTCGCCACCCTGTTGGATATCGCCGGCGAACACGTTATGGAGTAACAATGATCAACGAAATTTTGCAACAGACATGGAATATGCTCCTTGAGGCCGCGCCCTACATGCTCTTCGGCCTCCTTGCCGGCGGCCTGGTCAAGGTCTTTATCGGCACCGACACCGTGGCCCGCCACCTGGGGCGCGGCCGTTTCGCCTCGGTATTCAAAGCGGCGCTCATCGGTATCCCCCTGCCCCTGTGTTCCTGCGGGGTATTACCGGCCGCGGCGGCGTTGAAAAAGCAGGGGGCCAACAACGGTGCGACCACAGCCTTTCTCATCTCCACTCCGGAATCCGGCCTTGACTCCATCAGCGTCACCTGGGCCCTGATGGATCCGGTAATGACCGTGGCCCGGCCGTTGGCGGCCTTCTTCACCGCCATATTAGCCGGTCTTTCCGAGAACCTGCGGCAGACCCCCGCCGCCGACGCCCTGATCACCACGTCCAGACCCTGCCCGGTGGACGGATGTTGCGACGGCAAGGGCTGCGCCCCGGACGCCCACGCCCACCACCATAGCTTTATCCAGAAAATACACGCCGCCCTGCACTACGCTTTTATCGAATTATGGGACGAGCTTGCCGGCTGGTTTATCGTCGGCATAATCCTCGCCGGAATCATTGCCGCGGCAGTGCCGGACGAATTTATCTCCACTTATCTCGGCGGCGGGGTAAGCTCAATGCTGACCATGCTCCTGGTCGGGATCCCCCTCTATATCTGCGCCTCGGCATCCACCCCCATTGCCGCGGCCCTGCTCCTGAAAGGGGCGAGCCCGGGGGCGGTGATGATCTTTCTCCTCGCGGGTCCGGCGACCAACATCGCCTCCCTGACCATGCTCAAGGGCCTTTTGGGACGCCGCGCCACCTTTATCTACCTCGTGGCGATCATCATCGGCTCACTCTTAAGCGGCCTGGCGGTAAACCTCTTCTATGAACTCTCCGGAATAACCCCAAAAGCAATGGCCGGCATAGCCGGCGAGGGTCTGCCGCAGACGGTCAAAATAACCGGGGCTCTGATCCTCATCGCCCTTTCCACTCCAACCCTGACAAGAAAGATAAAGGCCATGTTCAAGGACGGAAAAAACCAGGGATGCGATTGTGGAACTTGTGACCATTAACGATGTAACGCCATAAATTAACTATATAAAAAAATTAAAACCGCCCTTGACCTCGACCGGCGGCGAAATTATTTTCTGTTCAGGAACAGGACGATAACCGTTAACCTTAAACTTCAAGGGAGGTAGAATCATGTTGGATCTTATTCCGAAAAAGCGGCAGATACGGCAACCGGATATTTTCAGAGAGATGGAAAACATGTTCAGGTATTTCTGGCATGATTTTCCGGTGTGGGAAGGTAATGAAGTCGCCGGCACCTTTTCCCCGGACCTTGACGTAAGCGAGACCGACAAGGCCATTGAAATCCGGGCGGAACTGCCGGGACTTGACAAAAAAAACATCGACATCAGCCTTGACCGCAACCTCCTGACCGTCCGCGGCGAAAAGAGACAGGAAAAGGAGGAAGGAGATAAACGCTACCACCTAATCGAACGTTCGTGGGGCAGCTTCGTCCGCAGTATCAGACTGCCGGCCGAGGTGGACGAGAAGAAACTGGAGGCCACCTTCAAAGACGGTGTTCTCAAAGTAGTCCTGCCCAAGACCGAAGAGTCACGGAAAAAGGTGACCCATATCGCGGTCCATTAGTCCATTACTAAGGATACCAACAACGACCGTCTCTTGCCGGCCGCCCGGCAGCAAGCAGCCGGGGAACAAAAACCCGCCGTAACCGGCGGGTTTTTTTCATGCGGTTCCGCAGAAAAAGCATTTCATTACATACTTTTTTTTGCAGTTCACGCCGCCTCTGTGAGACAATTTCCCTGAACATTCAGGACATGATGGCGTCGTAACAATTCCGATCTACTGCGTCGTAGTACATTTTGTATATCGAAATTCCTACTTAGCCATCGACATATTTTGTTACGAGTCCATGTCATGACAATACCAGACAACAACGGGGGAGATAACCATGGGAGAACTCACCATCGGCAGACGCATCGGGCTTGGCTTCGGCCTGGTCCTCTTTCTGTTGGCCGCCAGCAATCTGCTTAATTATTTCGGTATCAACCGGGTGGTGAAAAACGCAGGCAGTACCATCAGCGGCAACCGTATCGACCGGATCATGGCCCAGAAGGAAATCGACCATCTTAACTGGGTCGCCACGGTCAACGCCTTTCTCACCGACCCGGGAATTAACGCTCTCACGGTTCAGACCGACGACCATAAATGTGGTTTAGGAAGCTGGCTTTACGGCGAGGGAAGCAAGACGGCAATCGCCATGATTCCGGAATTAGGGCCATTGATCCATGGCCTTGAAGCACCGCACCGACGCCTGCACCAATCAGCCATTGCCATTAAAAAGGCCTACTCAGCCCCCAACATCGGACCGGTCGGGGCAATGAAGATATTCAACCGTGAATCCCTCCCGGCCCTGCGTGAAATACAGAAGAAACTGCACCGAATCAGAAAGACCGCCGCCGACCATATTATCCCGGAAGATATAATGCTGGCCGCGGCCCGGACCACCAAGAGCAGCAGTATCATCGTCATCCTCCTCGCCCTTTTGGTTGGCGGCGGTGCCGCCTGGCTGATCAGCAGATCAATAATCACCATCCTCAACCAGACCGCGGCCGAGATGAAGACCGCCGCCGCCGAGGTCAATACCGCCTCTGACCAGATCGCGTCATCAAGCCAGTCCCTGGCCGACGGTGCCGGACAGCAGGCCGCGGCCCTGGAAGAGACCTCGTCATCAATGGAAGAGATGAGTGCCATGACCCGGCAGAACAGTGAAAATGCCGAAAGCGCCGAGGGATTGATGCATGAAAGTTCCAGCAATATGCAGCGGGCGGCGGAGTTCATGGAACGGCTGAAAAACGCGATGAAAGAAATATCCACTGCCAGCACCGAGACCCAGAAGATCATCAAGACCATTGACGAAATCGCCTTTCAGACCAATCTCCTCGCCCTGAATGCCGCGGTGGAGGCGGCCCGGGCCGGTGAGGCGGGGGCCGGGTTCGCGGTGGTGGCCGAGGAGGTAAGAAACCTGGCCATGCGGGCCGGAAAAGCGGCGGGAGAGACCTCGGAGATGATCGAAAAAACAGTGGCCACCATCAACCACGGCCTGGGGGTGACCAATGAGACCAGCGAGGTGTTTGGTGCCTCCCTTGAATCAATCACCAAGACCGGAACCCTGATGAGCGAAATTGCCACTGCCTCAAGACAGCAGAACGACGGCATTACCCAGACCAACAAGGCCATCAGCGAAATAGACTCGGTCACCCAGCAGAACGCGGCCGCGGCCGAGGAGTCGGCCTCTGCCGCGGCAACCCTGTCAAGCCAGGCAGAACAATTAAATCAGGTGGTGCAGTCCCTGCTTAAGTTATTGGGTCAAGGCAATGAAACAACCCCGACGAACACCACCGGAAACGGAACCGGGGGAATAATTTTGCGGAGGAATGAGGCGATTCCCAGATTGCCATGAACAGGCATTCCGATGGTCACGAAGATTTATCAAAAATGACGGCATCGTGGAGTCCACGGTTAGCAGACCACAGACAAGATTCGCGAAAGACAGACTCATACGAAAGCGGCTTTGGCCGCTGACCCAAGCCATTAGTGACCACGGCGGGAAAAGGGAGTAAGACAAAACCATGAACCAGCAAACAACATACCGCCTTCTGGCCTTTACCGCGGCCCTCGTCCTCTGCGGCACGGCGGAAATCATCGCCCCCCGCCGAAGGCTCGTGGTGTCAAAACCCCGGCGCTGGATCGCTAACCTGGGGATAGTCGCGGCCGATAACCTCCTCCTCCGCCTGCTGCTGCCAGTAATGGCGACCGGGGTGGCCCAGGCCGCCGCGACCCGGGACTGGGGACTTTTGCATCTGCTCAACCTGCCGCCGGCAATAAAAATCGTGGCCGCAATCCTCGCCCTCGACCTCGTCATCTACCTCCAGCACCTGATGTTCCACGCGGTGCCTCTCTTATGGCGCCTGCACATGGTCCATCACGCCGACCTTGACATCGACGTCAGCACGGCCCTGCGCTTTCATCCCATCGAGATCTTACTCTCCATGGGGATCAAAATCGCGACGGTGGCGGCCCTGGGGCCGCCGGTAACGGCGGTGGTGATCTTCGAAGTGGTGCTGAACTCAACCGCAATGTTCAACCATGCCAACCTCAAACTACCGCTCAGCCTTGACAGGTTCCTGCGCCTCCTGGTGGTCACCCCGGACATGCACCGGGTCCACCACTCAGTGATCATCCGCGAGACAAACAGCAATTTCGGTTTCAACTTCCCCTGGTGGGACAGAATATTCGGCACCTACCGGGCCCAGCCGGTCAGGGGGCATAATAGAATGACCATCGGCCTGTCCCAGTTCCGCGATCAGGCCGGGCTCGGCTTCTTCCACCTCCTCGCCCTGCCCTTTTACGGCAACCCCGGCTCATACGCCCTTAATAAAAGCGGCCGGGAACCGACTAAGTTTTAACAAAGGCGCTTATCAAATAAAAGAGCAACGCCCCTCCCGCCTGTAGAAACGACAGATAACCGGGTTACCCCGGGTTCGTCTGCGGTTTTTAAAAACAGAACAGTATTATTTATGGTATTCGCTTCCGGCCATGATATTATAGCCGCGGTAGATTTGTTCCAGAAGGAACATCCGCGCCATTTCATGGGTAAAGGTCATCCGGGATATGGCCATAAGACGGTCGGCCCGCTCTTTTATCACTGCGGCCAGGCCCAGGTGACCGCCGATGGCGAAACTTATCCCTCTGCCCTCTTCCCGTTGTCGGCCCAGGAGAACGGCAAATTCCTCCGAGCTTAATTCCATCCCGCCCGGATCAAGAGCGATCACCCCATGACTTGCGGGAATCTTCCTCAGCATTTCCACCCCTTCGGCCTTGATAACGCTTGCCCCGCTGCCATCAAAAGAACGCCCGGCCTTTACCGGTTTAAGGGTAACATCGGCAAATCGGGAAAGCCTTTTCAGATAATCCGCCTCGCCCTGGCGCAAATAGGCGCAGGACGTCCGGCCGGGAAAGACAAGGTCGATGACGCCACTGGGAGAGGCCATGCGCTGCTATTTTTTCTCTACCGGAGCAATGACCTGCTTCAGAATCCGGCAAAATTCGTCATAGGCGACGTCTTTTTTCATCCCCGGACAGGAATGACGGATGGACTCAAGATTATTGGAATCGGTGAGGATACTGGGGTGCAGGGGCCACTGCCCGCAACGCCAGGGTTTGCCGGGATGAACCGTACAGCCGTGATTGTAGAAGATGCAGTGCCCGTCAACGATCTTCATCTGCACGACATTACCGGTTATCCGCAGATAACGACGGAGCACTTCTTTTTCCGGCATCTTCAAAAAAGCGACCAAGCGGACAAGGTCATTGTCGTCAAGAGAAACCGTGGTCTCGCCATGGCAGCAATAGCCACATTGACGGCAGGAAAAAATTTTTTTCTCCATCAACCGATCTCCATGAAATGGAAAATTTTTAGTCCTTTAGCAGACTGTTGAAAAAGCCGTCCTGGCTTTTTCAACTCCCGGTTGGCCAAAACAAGTTCCGGCCAACCTCTCGATTACACCGGTTTTTTCAACCCGGTGTAATCAGCGGCGCGTCCATGCACCGCAGATGCGCCGTTCCCGGACGCCCGCAGGGCGGCAGGGTGAATTTCCCGCCAAGGGCTTCCGGCAGCTGCAGACTCGCAAAATCAAGCAGTTGCGCCAGAAAACAGCACCAAGCCGTCACGGATTCAGGTTTTATTATAGCCCGATGAAATCGGGTGGATAGACGAAGTTTGTTTTGCCCATCCGGAGAGAAAAAAATCCATGGACGGCTTTTTCAACGGCCTGTTTTAAGGAGGATATATACCTAAACCAAGGCGCAAGGACAATCGTTTTTCCCTCCTTACCAGTTCGTTGAAAAACGGACTGTATGCGGCTGATGTTCACGCCGCCGACTTCATCTGACTGAAAAAACCAGTAAAATCAGGAGGTTGTCCGGATGTTGTTTTGACCAACCGGAGTTGAAAAATCCATGGACGGCTTTTTCAACGGTCTGTTACGCCGCAACCATGGATTCAGGCCAAACCGATAACATCTCCGAATGTAAGGATATCAATCCCGTGACTGGCGGCGGCCCGTTCCCATTTTTTCTCATCAGGGGTGGAAAATATCACCTCCTCGGTCCCGGGAAGAACCAGCCAGCCGCTGTAGCCCAGTTCATCCTCAAGCTGACCCGGTACCCAGCCGGAATAACCGACCAGAAATAGATAGCGTTCCGGGCCGCGGCCCCGGGCAATATCCCACAGGATTTCAATATCCCGCGACAACCTGACCGTGGGCGTAACCTCGATAGAATGGCCCTTGTCATAATCAGCACTGAAGAGAATAAAGGCCGACTCCATCTCAACCGGACCACCGTAATGAACCATGGGGAGATTGTGACCGGAAACCGGAATATCCGCCCCCACCAGAATATCTACGAGATTATGGTGGCTGGGATGATTGATAACCACCCCCATCGCCCCATCCTGCTCATTATGGGCGCAGATATATACCACCTGGCGGTCGAAACGGGGATCAGGCATTCGCGGAGTGGCTATGAGAAAGGAACCGGTCAGATTCTTCATAAGATAAAGGTTACCTGAAAAAAAACGTGGCGGTAAAGAAGAAATTCCAGTCCCCACCTCGACTGACAGGTAAAGTGTTTCTACTTTATGTCATAAAATCAATCTGATAACCAAAAGATACAAGCAATTTCCCTTGCATTTTGTTCCCCTGCGGGATAATTAAAGGAATTCTCAATTCTGGTCCCTAATTATTGACAACTGAATCCATGACGGCTTAGTGGTAACCGAGTATGTATCCAACTGAATTCATACGTTTTTGTCAGATTTTCATGTCGGCGGAAATTTAACCCCGCCGCCCTTCGGACGTCCGGGAACGGCGTATCTGCGGTGTCGGCGAGCCGTTGATATACCCGAAGTATACTCAACGCGCCTGCCTCCTTGCATCTGCACCGCTCCTGAACGTCACGGATCCAGGTTACAGCTAAACGTGATGACCTCGTAACAAGTATCTCAAACGGAAGCGGGTCCACGCGATTTCAACAAGTTAGAAGCGCAATTGCCGTTGGCTTGCAATTGCGAGGCCAATAAACGTTCGGACTTGATCCGAAATTATGTGATTGCAACACATTATGGATTCCGGCCTTCGCCGGAATGACGGAAAGAAGGATATTTTACGACGTCATCAAACGTGTCTCCCCTGCCTCCCGGCCATGACGGGTTCCGATCTGCAATACAGGTTGCAAGCACTCCATGAACGCCACCCTGCACGGCGATATAGCCCTTTGATACACCTAACAGCCCATTGGGAAACGGACTGGTCGCGGATGATGTTCCGCGCCGCCGATTTTGCCGGGGTTGAAAAAACCGGTGAAATCGAGAGGTTGGATAAAACTTGTTTTATCCAATCGGCGGTTGAAAAAGCCAGGACGGCTTTTTCAACACTCTGCCAAGTTGTGATGGCCAAGTAAAAAGTTTGATCTACTGCGTCGTGGGCCATTTTTGTTCGTTCGGTCTCACTTCCCCCCACTCCTTATAGATCGAACTTTTTACTTGGCCATCCCGTGACTTATTACGAGTTCATCAAGTATGATGGAATCATAACAATTCCCCGCGGAGGCGTCTTCGGCGATTTTCGGAAAAAGCGCCGGGCGGCGGGATGGGTTAAGAAATCCCGCATGTTTGAGGACATAGCCCGGGTTCTGGATTTCAGCAGCCCGCCGTCCGGGGCCCGAAAATTGCCGTTTTCAGCCGGAGCGGGTAATTGTTATGAATTCATCAAGCATAATCAAGAGGGATAAATTACGCCCATGGCGGCGTCCCGGCAGCCCTTAGAGAGTGCGATTTGCATAATGTGTGGTTAATTGATCGTTTATAAACAGGAATCGAGGACCAAATGGATTCAGACACTGAAAAAAAAATAGACCTGCTGCTTGCCTCGGAAATTCATGATCCCTTTCAGATCCTGGGGTTTCACGTTATAAGCACCAAACCGCCCAAGGCGGTAATCCGTGCCTTTCAGCCCCACGCCGAGACCATACGCATCTTAACCGACGGCGAAAGCCACGAAATGTACAAAATGCGGAAAGAAGGCCTTTTCGAGATCGAGGTCGCGGTTGCCGTACCCTTTGACTATCAATTCGAGGCCGGTTTCTATAATGGCGCCAGCCATACCTATAAAGATCCATACAGCATCCTGCCCCTGATGAGCGACGACGACCGCTTTCTCTTCAACCAGGGGAAAAACTACGAAATCTATAACCATCTCGGCGCCCACCGAATCACGGTTGACGGGGTTGACGGGGTGGTATTCCGCACCTGGGCCCCGGGCTGTATCCGGGTCAGCATTATCGGCGACTTCAACGCCTGGGACGGCAGGGTCCATCAGATGCGGGTCCTTGACCGTTCCGGTATCTGGGAGTTATTTATCCCCGGGATCGACTGCGGTGAGGTCTATAAATACGAGATCAAGACCAGCGACAAACGGATCATCGAAAAGTCCGACCCCTTCCAGTTCATGGCCGAAGTACGGCCCCGGACCGCCTCCATTGTCCACGGCATCGACTCATACCATTGGCAGGACCAAGTCTGGCTTGAAAAACGCAGGGCGGAAAATATCTATGAACGGCCGATATCCATTTACGAGGTCCACCCCGGCTCCTGGCAAAGGGACCCCGCCGACACCTCACGCTTCCTCACCTATCGGGAACTGGCCGACACTCTGGTTCCGTACGTCAAAAATATGGGGTTCACCCATATCGAACTGATGCCGGTGATGGAACACCCCCTGGACGAATCCTGGGGTTACCAGTGTACCGGCTACTTTGCCGCCACCAGTCGCTACGGCACCCCGGAAGACCTGATGTTTCTCATCGACCGCTGCCATCAGAATGATATCGGGGTGATTTTAGACTGGGTGCCGTCACACTTTCCCGCCGACGGCCACGGCCTTGAAAATTACGACGGCACCGCCCTCTACGAACACCAGGACCCCCGCCAGGGGGATCACCCCGAATGGGGAACCAAGATCTTCAATTACGGTCGTGACGAAATCCGCGGTTTTCTCATCGCCAACGCCCTGTTCTGGCTTGAAAAATTCCACGCCGACGGTCTCCGGGCCGACGCGGTGGCGTCAATGCTCTACCTCGATTACGGCCGCAAGAACGGGGAATGGCTCCCAAACCGCTACGGCAGCAAGGAAAACATCGAGGCCATCGAATTCATCCGCGAACTTAACCGGGTGGTCTACCAGCGCAACCCCGACATCATGATGATCGCCGAGGAATCAACCAGCTTCTTCGGGGTCTCACGGCCCACCGACAGCGGCGGCCTCGGATTCGGCTACAAGTGGAACATGGGCTGGATGAACGACATGCTCCACTACTTCAGCCGTGATCCCCTGTACCGCAAATATCACCATAACTCCCTGACCTTCTCGCTCCTCTACGCCTTTACCGAAAACTTCATCCTCCCCCTGTCCCACGACGAGGTGGTCCACGGCAAGCGTTCCCTGCTCTCCAAGATGCCGGGGGACAAATGGCAGCAATTCGCCAACCTCCGACTCCTCTACACCCTGATGTGGACCCATCCCGGCAAAAAGCTGCTGTTCATGGGAGGAGAATTCGGCCAGATATCGGAATGGTTCTGCAAGGTCAGTCTCGACTGGCACCTGATCGGCATTGACGAACTGCACCAGAACCTCCAGGGATTTGTCCGCGCCCTCAACCTCTTCTACCGTGATAACCCGTCCCTGTTCGAGATCGACTTTTCCGACGCCGGCTTTGCCTGGATGGACTTCAAGGACGTTGACAACTCGATCATCGCCTTTGCCCGTTTCGGCAAGGATCGCGCCGACCACAGTGTCTGCCTATTGAACTTTACCCCCAACGTCATCCACGACTATAAACTGGGGGTACCGGAACAGGTGGAATACCGGGAGGTATTCAACTCCGATGCCGGGGAATTCGGCGGCAGCAATGTCGTTAACCCTGATTCCAAAATGGTGTTTGCCGAACCCTTCGGTAACGCCGACCAGCATATCATGGTCTCGGTGCCGCCTCTGGCCGGGATTATTTTTAAACCTGTCAGGAAGAAAAAAAATGGCTGATACCAACGGTGTTACTCCCAAGGGAGATAAAATTCGCAAGGCCGTGACCTGGGTCGCCGCGATTCTCAGGGACGACCCGGAACGCGAACGCAAGGCGGTGATTCACGAGGCTGAAATCCGTTTTGACCTCACCCCGAAGGAATGCGCCTTTCTCGATCAGGATATCCCGGACGCCTGATTCCTCACGCCGAAGCCAGCCAGTCCGCGAATTTCCCCAGGACCTCATCCCAGGAAAAACCGGCGGTCAACCGCCGCCCCGCCCCGGACCCGATTCGCCCCCGGGCCATGGCCGCCTCAAGGGCCGTAAGCAAATTCCCCCGCGGATACAAAAACTCCGCCCCGAAAAATTCCGGATAGGCAAGGTCATCGGGCAGGAGAGGACGCAGGCCGCAACGTACCGCCTCAAACACCGCCATCCCGTAAAACTCATGCGCCGCGGTGGACACCACGACATCCCCCCGGGCGAGGAGACGGAAATACTCTTTGCGGTCAGCGGCGTAGCCGAAGTGGACTATATGACGACCAAGCTCCCGCTCCGCCCGGGCGAATATCTCCGGGCAACGACTGAATGCCTGGCCAAGTACAATCAGGCCAAAGTCTGCTCCCTTACGGTCAAGGCTCATAAGAGCGGCAAAAAAACTCTCCGGGTCCTTGTCGTGCTCCCATCGGTGGTTCCATACCACTATCGGCCGCCCCCTGTCCCCACCATCGACGACAACCCCGTCCGCGACCATAAAATCAAGCCCGGGATGGATCACCCGACTCTTTGCCCTGATCCCGGCGATCAGGGCAGATCCTAAATCCATGTCCGGGACCTTTTTGATCATCTCCGCGGCTCCGGCCAGAAATGTATCGAGATTATAGCGGGAGTTAAAGGCAAGACGGTCAGCGACCAGGGCGGTGGTGAGGTTGGTGATGGCAAAATGGAGGTCTCGTTCCATCTCCACCTGTACCGGGTAGGCGAACTGGTTTTCATGGTAATAAACCATAATCGGTACAGTGGCCAACTTCCGCGGCAGCAGGGATTTCAGCAGGGCGACATCGACAAAGGTGGAACATAAAATGGCGTCGATGTCACCGGGAAGACGTTCATCCCGGAGCAGACGGGCGAAATACGGCGACGACAGCCGCATCCGCCATTTCCACTTGCGCGGCGGCAGGGTCAGGAGAGTAAAGGGCCGCCCCAAACGAACGAGAAGATTGTCGAGAAAATCACGATGGGAGCCGCCGTAATAGGGTTCCAGTACCAGGAGACGGCCGCCATCAGATCCCGTGTTTATGCTTGAGCCAGGCATAGGCGGCATTGATCTCCTTCATCTTTTCCTCGGCATCGCGACGGAACTCATCCCCGAGCGAGGCGACCATGTCGGGATGATATTTCTTGCTTAAATTGCGGTAGGCCTTTTTGATCTCCGCCGCGGTGGCGGCGGGATCAAGGCCGAGGACCCGATAATAACGGTCATCACCGCTGTCATAAGAGGAGGTGCCATGTCCGTAGGCGTAACGCCCGTACACGGCCCGATGGTCATGGGATGAAATACCGAGAAATTCCGCTATGTTCTCCGCAAGATCAAGTTCATTTGTCGGCGGGGTGGCCTTGGTATAGATAACCTGATAAATCAAGTCGATCAAAACCAGACGGATCTCGTAGGAAAAACCGGCAAACTCGCCCAGGAGGGTGCTCAGGTCAATGGGAGTTGCCAGGGCCTGACGCACCAGATCTTTTATCCAGAGCATCTGACTGTGGCCGTACCCCAGACGCTGGCGGAAGAAGTTATAGATGGTCTCGGTCTCGTCCCGGCTGACCTCGCCGTCAAGGGCGGCGATATGGATCAGGATATGGGCAAGGAGGAAGACAAAACGGTTGTGGGCCTCACTCTGGGAAGCCTCGTAGTCGGCCACCTTCTTTTTGAACCAATAGCCTAGCCCTACCGATCCGGCGATCCCGAAAATAACCAGAAAAAGAAGGGCAAAAAAAAGCATTCCCATGAGCTCAAAGAGCATCGGCGCTCCGCCGGAAGCAAGGACGATGAGGATAAAAACAAAAAGGCAGCCGCCGCATCCCGGCTGGCGATGGGGTTTATAGTCCATAACTATTACCGCTGTTCCGGTGCCGTTGGCGCTTCCGGCTCACCGCAGTCAAAGAGGGCGGCGACGAATTCATCCGCATCAAAGTCACGAAGGTCTTCAAGTCCCTCGCCGACGCCGATGAAGCGGATGGGAATCGCCAGTTCCCGACAGATATTTACCGCGATCCCACCCTTGGCGGTGCCGTCGAGTTTGCTCAGGACAATGCCGCTCAGATCCACCGCCTCATTGAACATCCGCGCCTGGGAAATGCCGTTCTGGCCGGTCGTGGCATCAAGAACCATAAGCACCTCATGGGGAGCGCCGGCCATCTTCTTGCCCATGACCCGTTTTATCTTCTTCAGCTCTTCCATGAGGTTGACCTGGGTATGCATTCGCCCGGCGGTATCGACAATAACAATATCACTCTCCCGCGCCGTTTTTGACTCAAGGGCTTCGTAAACCACCGAGGAAGGATCAGTGCCGTCGGGACGGGCCACGACCTCGCATCCGACCCGATCACCCCATATCCTGAGCTGCTCCACCGCCGCGGCCCGGAAGGTGTCCGCGGCCACCAGCATCACCTTTTCCCCGGCATCGACAAATTTATGCGCCAGCTTGCCGATGGTAGTAGTCTTGCCGACCCCGTTCACCCCGAGGACCATAATGACCCGCGGCAAAAATTCATCGCCGGCAGTCTCCCCTCCCCCATTGTCAACATGATCGAGATATGACAGAA
>JAJRZW010000018.1 GCA_024275015.1 Deltaproteobacteria bacterium
CTTAACCTGCAGGGCCAAGGGCATCTCACCGATCTCATCTAAAAAAATCGTGGCATTGTCCGCCTCGACAAAGAGGCCGGGACGATCAAGGTGGGCGCCGGTAAAGGCACCCTTCATATGGCCGAAGAGCTCGCTTTCGAGAAGGGTATCAGGAATGGCGGCGCAGTTCAGCGTGACAAACGATCTCTGGCCCCGGGAACTGGCCTGGTGGATACCACGGGCAACAAGTTCCTTGCCGGTTCCCGATTCGCCGGTGATCATGACCGTGGTGTCATAGGCAGCCACCCGCCGCGCCAGATTGAAAACATCGGCCATAACCCGGGATTCGCCGATCATCCCGGCAAAGGCGGTCGCGGACTCATAATCGGCCAGCCTTTTTTTCAGACGGCGGTTCTCGCGCCGGAGGATCTCCCGCTCCCGCGCCTTTTTAAGGGCAAGAAGAACTTCGTCGGTCTTGAAGGGCTTGGAGATAAAATCATAGGCGCCGTTTTTCATCGCCTTAAGGGCAAGATCAACGGTGCCGTAAGCACTCATCATGATCACCGTGCTGTCGACGAGGAGATCCCCGCCCCGGCGGAGAAATTCAATGCCGTCGATCCCCGGCATCCTGACATCACAGAGGATAAAATCAAAGGGAGCGAGATCACCTTCAAGCATCTCCAGGGCCTCAGCGGCGGCGCCGGCGGCAAAAGCTTCATAACCGGCGGCGCTGGTCAGGTTAGCCAGCATGTGACGCATGTTTGCCTCATCGTCAATGATCAGGATTTTTTCCTTACTCATCGTTTTTCCGATCTCCGTCGTCCCCGCGATGCAGGGGAAGTTCAATGGTAAAAACGGCGCCGGCACCGTTATTATTGGCAGCGCTTATCCGGCCGTTCATCCGTTCAAGCACGGACCAGGCGATAAAAAGGCCAAGGCCGGTGCCGCGCCCCTGCTCCTTGGTCGTGAAAAAGGGATCAAAAAGCTTGTCAAGATCAACGGTTGATATTCCCGGGCCGTTATCGCTGATAGTTATGGTTACCTGATTGTCATCGCCGGCGCTGCTTAAAACCACCCGCCCCTCATCCACCGCGACCCCGGAATCACGAATCGCGTCAACACTGTTGATCACCAGGTTAAGCAAAACCTGGTCCATGAGATCAGGATTACCGTATACCCCGGTCGTGATCGCGGAGGTCTCGGCAATGATATCGACCTTGGCGGTCAACGGTTGAGAACGACAGATCTCAATGACCCGGGCAATGCTGTCGTTCACTGAAAATACCCGCTCTTCGTCGCCCTTGTTACGGGAAAATTCAAGAAGCTGACGGACGATACGGTTTATCCTCTCGGTCTCGTCATGGGCCCGGGAAATAAAGTCGTCCCGACTCTCGGGCGACAGGTCTCCCCGGCGCAGAAGGTCAAGATAGCCGGAAATAATACCCACCGGATTGCCGATTTCGTGGGCGATACCGGCGGAAAGCCGCCCCACCGCGGCAAGTTTTTCCGCCTGAATCATCTCGTTGCGGGCCTGCCGCAGACCGGCGTTTGCCTCTTCAAGAGAGATAACCGTCCGCGCCAGTTCCTCCCGGTCAAGATTGAGACGACGCAACATGACGTTCAGGGAACGGGAAAGGCGGTTGAACTCGCTGTTTTTCTGTCCCGGGGTCAGAATAAACTCATCGCTGGCGCCAATCCCCTCGGCCCGGGAAACAAGCCGCCGCAGAGGCCGGAGAAGCAGGCGTTCAACCCGAAAGTTTGAGATAAAAAGAAAGAGAAAGAGGTTGGCGATAAGATATACAAGAAGGACACGCTGGCCGGCGATAAGCCCGGAAAGGCCGGGCCAGAGAGAAAAGGAGACCGCCACCGCACCGCCGGCAACGGGGGTGGCATAATGCACGCTCCCGGCTCCCGGGAAAAAAACCCACCACAGCCGCCCGGC
>JAJRZW010000019.1 GCA_024275015.1 Deltaproteobacteria bacterium
ACTTCAAGGGTACTGCGGTCAACACCGTTGCCGGCGCCGGACTCAACGTCGCCCTTGGTAACCGCGCCACCGCCAACCAGGCCGCGATCAACATGAAAAACTCAAACTTCAAGGGTACTGCGGTCAACACCGTTGCCGGCGCCGGACTCAACGTCGCCCTTGGTAACCGCGCCACCGCCAACCAGGCCGCGATCAACATGAAAAACTCAAACTTCAAGGGTACTGCGGTCAACACCGTTGCCGGTGGCGCCCTGAACGTCGCCCTCGGCAACCGGGTCAAGGCAAATCAGGCCGCGACCAATATCAGCAACAGTAATGTCCGCGGCACTATCACCAACACCATGGCCGGAGCCGGATTGAACATCGCTTTAGGCAACCGCGCCACCGCCAACCAAGCTGCGACCAATATTTCCAACAGTAATGTTCGCGGCAATATCAACAACCGGGTGTCCGGCGGTACCCTCAACCTTGCCCTTGGCAATCGCGCCACCGCCAACATGGGGGCCACCAACATCAAAAACAGCGATGTCCGCGGCAACATTACCAACCGCGTCAACGGTGGAGTTTTAAACGTCGCTATCGGTAACCGCACCCGGGCTGATGCCGGTTCGGTTACGATAGAAAACAGTACCGTAAAAGGTAATATAAACACCAAAATGAAATCCTGAGTCAACGTTGCCGTCGGTTCCGGGGCCGAGGCCTATTCCGGCTCGGTAGTGGTAAAAAACGGCAGTCGGGTCTCCGGGAACATCGGCGTGGTCTCCGGCAAAGGAATTACGATCAACAACACCGACAGCCCCTTCAGCTTCGGAATGAACGCCAATGTCGCAACCGGCGGACATAAGTCATACAAACATTCAGTAATCATGAAGTAGGCAAGACAGGCAGAAACCGATTGTCAATAAACCAAAATCCAAGGAGGATAAAGATGAAGAAGACAATCATTACCTTAGCGGCCCTGAGCCTGGTGGCAGGATTCAGCACCCCGTCAATGGCCAAGTCCAAGATCAGCGGCAGCGTCTCCAACCGCGCCCGGGTCAACAAGAGCGCAAACGTGGCCATCGGCCGCGGCGCCAAAGCGAGGATGGGCTCAATCGCCCTGAAGAACAGTAGGGTCAGCGGCAGGGTCTCCAACCGCGCCCGGGTCAACAAAAGCGCAAACGTGGCCATCGGTCGCGGTGCTACCGCCAACATGGGTTCAATGACCATGCGTAACGCCAGGGTCAGCGGCAGCGTCTCCAACCGCGCCCGGGTCAACAAGAGCGCAAACGTGGCCATCGGCCGCGGCGCCACCGCCAACATGGGTTCAGTCACCATGCGCGGCGGCAGGGTCAGCGGCAGGGTCTCCAACAACGCCCGGGTCAACAAGAGCGCAAACGTGGCCATCGGCCGCGGCGCCACCGCCAACATGGGTTCAGTCACCATGCGCGGCGGCAGGGTCAGCGGCAGCGTCTCTAACCGCGCCCGGGTCAACAAGAGCGCAAACGTGGCCATCGGCCGCGGCGCCACCGCCAACATGGGTTCAGTCACCATGCGCGGCGGCAGGGTCAGCGGCAGGGTCTCCAACAACGCCCGGATCAACAAGAGCGCAAACGTGGCCATCGGCCGCGGCGCCACCGCCAACATGGGTTCAGTCACCATGCGTAATGCCAATATCAGCGGCAGGGTCTCCAACCGCGCCCGGGTCAACAAGAGCGCAAACGTGGCCATCGGCCGCGGCGCCACCGCCAACATGGGTTCAGTCACCATCAAAAACGCCAATGTCAGCGGGGTTATTTCCAATAACGCCCGGGTCAACAAAAGCGCAAACGTGGCCATCGGCCGTGGTTCCACCGCCAGCATGGGTTCAGTTGAGGTTGAATAAACACGCCTGAGCTGATATCATTAAATTAATGGCAGTCCGGTTCACCCCTGGCGGGGAACCACCCCGAACCGGGCTCTCATTATGAGTATCATCAAAGCAAGGTTGCCCGGGCAAGTATCCCGCGGCAGCCTTGCTTTTCTTTGCAAACCTTAAAAAGGGGTTAAATTGATGAAGAACTCAATTATTTTTGTCATGGCCGGTTTAATCACCCTTGGCGCCGCTTCCGTATCCCTGGCCGGAGACTTTGACGACGGCATGGGCAAATACACGGACGACGGAATCGCCAGCTACGACACCGCCACCAAGACCGACAAGAACATCAAATACATCGTCACCAAGGCCAAATCCCAGGCCGCGGTTGGTCGTAAGGCCGGCGACAAACGCCTGGCCGGAGACGGCGACAGCTACGAAAACAGCGTGGTCATGGGCGCAGGCAGCAATGTCCACGGTGACATCTACATCATTGATGACGGTTCCCTGAAAAAATGATGCAACTGTTTCTATCTACCCCGTCGTTGGGGTAATTGTCTGTGTCTTGCTGAACAGGATACCGGATGTCAACAATGTTTCGTCCACGGCCTAAAAGCCCGTTGAAAACGGACTGTACACGGAGCATGGACGTGACGAAAGGTTTTGCCGGATTAAAAAACTCTGGTGAAGTATTGAAAAAACAGGGACAACTCCTTCAATGGTCTGCTAAATGCTTCAATCTTGATGGCGTCGTAGCGCATTTTTGTTCGCTCGACATACCATAATATATGGTCTCACTCGAAAAAATATACTGCTCCTTGTGTATCGAAATTCTTACTTAGCCATCGACATATTTGTTACGAGTTCATCAATCTTGATGGAGTCGTAAAAGATCGCAAATCATCATTTTTGTCATTCCGGACTTGCTCCTGCAATCCCTTGATTTCAACACATTATGGATTCCGGCCTTCGCCGGAATGACGGAAAAGAGGTTTTTTTGCGAAACCATCAATCTTGAATAGTAGGAAGAAGTTTTCATCAGGATGTCTATACCCTCCCCCATAAAAATCACCCCGGTAGGAGTACTCCACTGTGAACTCCACGACCGGTTCAATACCCCCCGAAATTATGACATCTCCGAGATAACCGGTACCATCGAGATCTTCCCGGATTTTGCCGAGGCCATGGCCGATATCCGTCCTGGTCAGAAGATCATGGTGCTCTATTTTTTTCACCAGGCCGACCGCGACATCCAGAAGGTCTATCCCCGCGGCGACCGCTCCCGCGGCCTCACCGGGGTCTTTTCCACCAGAAGCCCGATGCGCCCCAACCCCATCGCCGTTTCCGAGGTTGAAGTTCTGGCGGTTGAGGCGGGACAGATAGAGGTCAAAGGGGTTGACGCCCTTGACGGCACCCCGGTGGTTGACATCAAAAAGGTCGTCTGATCATCCTCTGCTTGACCCTGGGCCTCGCGCCCTTCAATCCCCCGCACCTGTGGGAAAAACTGACCATGCTCTTCCAGGGCAGATTGATCCGGCCCCTGGACTGGTTCGACCTCTTTCTCCACGCAACGCCATGGATTTTATTGATTATAAAAATTTTAAGGCTGAAGGCTGAAGGCTGAAAAACCCATGTTGGTCTGAGGTGCAAGGAAAAATGCAGCCGGCAAAATCGCCGCAGATCCCCACCTGCATCTAAACAAATTCGGGTGTGCAGGGGGGGGAGATGTGGCGATTTGGCCATGGCGATAATCCTGACATGCGATATCGACAGGACAAAATCGCCGCAGATCCCCGGCTGCACGCCCGAATTTGCGCCCGACAGGATTCGAACCTGTGACCCACGGCTTAGAAGGCCGTTGCTCTATCCAACTGAGCTACGGGCGCTGATAAAGCAATTAATCTTCATATCATCCAGCCGCCCATTTTGCAAGCATCATGGCTTCCGTCACCTGACACACCGAAGCAACTCCCTGATTTATCTTGCTTTTCAGGAATCATTCCGATATAATTAAAAGGATAAGTTTTTTCAGGGGGGACAAAATGAGTAAATATTTCGCGTTTACAGGCCGGGCGGCGGTCTTTTTCTGCATAATGCTCCTTACCGCCTGCGGCGGGGGCGGAGGAGGAGGAGATGCGGCTCCCGCGCCGGCTTCAACTCCGACGCCAAGCACCGCCGGGATCACCGTCACTCCGACCAGCGGCCTCAACACCACAGAATCAGGCGGCGCCGCAACCTTCACCGTAATCCTCAATTCCCAGCCCACAGCCGATGTCACCATTGATGTATCGAGCAGTGACACATCCGAGGGCACGGCCTCGCCAACTTCCCTCACCTTTACCTCCGCCAACTGGAACACCGCCCAGACCGTCACCGTCACCGGGGTGGACGACGCCGTTGATGACGGCGATATTCCCTACTCCATCATCCTCGGGGCGGCAGCCTCGGCTGACACCAGTTACAGCGGCATCGATCCCACCGACCCCGCAATCACCAATATTGACAACGACACCGCCGGGATCACCGTCGGCGCCATCAGCGGCGACGTGGACGAGACCGGCACCACCGCCACCTTTACGGTTCATCTTGATACCAAGCCGACCGCGAATGTGGTTGTGTCGCTAACAAGCGGCAACACCTTCGAGGTTCAGGTATCGCCCACGACCCTGACTTTCACCAGTTCAAATTACGGCGTCAACCAGACCGTCACCGTCACCGGCCAGGACAACAGCCATGAAAGCGGCAACCAGACCGTCACCATTACCCTCGACCCCGCCACCTCGACCGACGCCACCTATGCCGCCGTTACCCCCGCCACGGTAGATGTCACCAACATTGACCTTGCCGAGTCATACAGCCTAACCCCGATGATTGACTCAGGTAACGGCTTTACCATGGTCCTGGCCTCCAACGGCTCGGTGTGGGGCTGGGGCGGCAGCAGCTATGGTGAGTTATGCACGGGAACCACCTCGAATAGCTATCCCACTCCCATCATGGATCCGTCCTCGACCGGGGTAAATATCAGAAAAATAAAAAAACTTGCCGCAGGCACTTATTTTTCCCTGTTACTGAAAGATGACGGCAGTATCTACGGTTGCGGCATGAACAATAATTATCAACTGGGAATAACCGGCGATAACAACAATAAATCAGGCCCCACCCTTGCCACCGCGGTTTCCGCGGCCGGTATCACTGCCACATCAATCAGCGCCGGCGACGCGCACAGCATGGCAATTGACGATAGCGGCAAGGTGTGGGCCTGGGGCAGCAATGCGGCCGGGCAGTTGGGCGACAACAGCCAGACCTCAAGCAATAGCCCGGTACAGTCGGTCGGAGACATAAGCAATGTTACTGTTTCCGCCATTGACGCCGGCCCCGGGGCCATCCACTCGGTGGCCCTGGAGAGCGGCAAAGTCCATACCTGGGGTTCCGACAGTGATGGCCAGCTCGGAAACGGCGCCACCACCGGCATCGTTCTTGCCCCGGCCGACATCTCCACGTCAGGATCTATTACGGGAAAAACCATAACCGCCGTCTCGTCCGCCCGCCGGTCAATAATGGTTTTAGACAGCACGGGTCAGGCGCATGGATGGGGTTTAAACGATGAGTACCAGCTTGGCGCCGGCAACAACACCAATCCAACCACCGCGCCTGTTAGCACCGTAAACAATGTCGCCAGGATTTTCGCCGGCGGGGATAAAGGAATTGCGATAGACTCCGGCACTGGCAACGTCATGGTGTGGGGAGACAACTCGGATGACGGCATAGGCGGCCAGAACGCCCGGGGCCAATTGGGGACAGGAAGCACCACAGACGTAAACGTACCCGCCACCGCAACCGGTTGGTCAACCGCAGGCGCCGCGATCAGTGGCGGCCACAATTTCACCGTCATCCTCAACTCGGACGGCAGCCTGATGTCCAGCGGTGAAAACAACGGCGGCATCACTCTGGGACGCGACACCTCGCCCAATAACTACGACGCCACCCCCGGGGGAGTGCTTGACAACGGCTACAACGGCAACAAACCTACAGGCTGTTCAAGCACCACAACCATATTCTACGCGGTCAAACCGGTGATCTACGACTATCCGGTTGGGGCCACCAGTGACCCCTACGCCTATACCCGGATCAAGATCACCGATCCGGTCGGCAGCGGCAACGGCAAAATCACCCAGTATTATTACAAGATTGACTCCGGCGACGACACTGGCGTGATACAGGGACCGGAGAACATCGGCACGGCCATGTCGGCGTACGGCAGCAATCTCACGGCCGGAGACCATTATCTGTACGTATGGGGCAAGCATCAGGACGCTACGGTCGACTGCACTCCGGTCAAGGTGAAATGGACCCAGCAATAACGCCTCACTCCCCCTTCCAAACCGGGCCGCAGGGGGTATCGTTGACGCGGATGCCCCTTGCGGCAAGTTCGTCGCGGACCCGGTCGGCGGCGGCGAAATCGCCGCGGCGACGGGCATCTTCCCTCTCCCGGATGAGCCTGCATTCCTCAGGCGCGAGCGGACATTCATCCACCTTCAGGACGTTGAACACCTGATTCACCTTCTTCAGGGCCTCAAGGATATAACCCTTCTGTTCCAGATCAAGGTTACCGCCAGTGAGGACGGGATTGACCTTCTTCACCAGGTCGAATACGGCGGCAAATGCCTTTGAGACATTGAGGTCGTCGCACAAGGCCGCCTCGATCCGTTCCTCCATCTCCGAGACACAGGTAACCACCTCGGGATGGGGCAGGCCCGGCGGCAGACAGCAAAGCCGGGCGCAAAAATCATCAAGCCGGGCCAGTGCCACGGCCGCGGTCTTCAGACGTCTGAAACTGAAGTTCACCGGCTTGCGGTAATGACTGCGGAGGAGAAAAAACCTGAGGTCGCGGGGGGTAAAACCGTTTGCCTCGATATCGTTGAGGGTCACGGCATTGTCCGGACCCATCTTATGGCCCTGGTTGAGCAGCATCTCGCTGTGCATCCAGTGCCGGGCCAGGGTCTTGCCGGTAAGTGCCTCGGCAATGGCGATCTCGTTTTCGTGATGGGGAAAGATCAGGTTCCTCGAACTGTAATGGAGGTCAACCGAGCCGCCGAGGTAATGGAGGCACATGGCGGCGCACTCGATATGCCAGCCGGGGCGGACATTGCCCCATTCCGTCTCGAAAAAAATCCCGTCTTTCAATTCCGCCAGGGTGGATCGTTTGAGAAGGGTAAAATCAAGGGGACTATCCTTGTCGTAGTCATCAAGGTCAACCGTATGTCCCGGCTGCGTCATTGACAGGTCTATCCGGCTCAGACTCCCGTAGCGGCCGAACTTGGAGATGTCAAAATAGATTGAACCGTGTTTTTCATAGGCATATCCCCGCCGCACCAGTTCCCGGGTCATTTCAATCATCTCACCAACGTGTTCCGACGGCCGGGGATAACCGCTTGCCGGGAGAACCCCGAGTTTATCAAGGTCGACGGTAAACGAGGCAATAAAGGCGTCAGTGTATTCGCGGACGCTCATTCCCTCTTTCTGGGCCCCGGCAATGGTGGTGTCGTCAAGATCGGTGAAATTCATGTACATCTTTACCGCGTAGCCCCTGGCAACAAGGAAACGCCGGACCAGGTCGGCGTGGACAAAACGGCGGCAATGCCCGAGGTCAAGGGGACCGTTGGCAGTGGGACCGCAGGCGTAAAAACGGACCTCTTTGCCGTCTTCCGGGACAAACTCTTCCTTGCGGCGGCTCATGGAATTATAAAATTTCAGCGCCGGAGCGTTGTCCGGCTCATCTTCCACCGGGTCGGGATCAAACAGGGCGGTTGAAAGGTATCTCTCACCGCCGTCGGGGAAGATCACCACCACCACCCCGCCTTCATCTTTGAGTTCTTCGGCCCGGGAAAGCGCGCCGCACAAGGCGGCGCCGCTGCTCATCCCGACCAGAAGCCCTTCCCGGGCCGCGAGCCTGCGGGACATGGCAAAGGCCTCGTCATCGGCGACGTTGATGATCCGATAGGGGGCGTTTTTATCAAAAATCCCCGGGCGGTATGACTCTTTCATATTTTTCAGCCCCTGGATCTTATGCCCCATGAAAGGCTCAATCGCAGTAACCCTGACCGCGGGATGATGCTCGGTGAAATAGCGGCAAAGCCCCATGGCTGTACCGCTGGTGCCGAGGGTGGCGATGATATCGGTGACCCTGCCTTTGGTGTCCGCCCATATTTCAGGGCCGGTATGGCGGTAATGCGCCTGCCGGTTGGCCTCGTTGTTAAACTGGTCGGTGAGAAAATAACGATCCGGATGCCGGCGGGCGAGGATGTAACTCTGCTCAATGGCGCCGTCGGTTGATTTCTTCGCCGGGGTGAGAAGAATTTCGGCACCGTAGGCGGCCATGATCTTGCGCCGTTCAATACTCGCCGATTCCGGCATCACCAGCATACAGCGATATCCCTTGACCGCGCATACCATCGCCAGGCCGATACCGGTATTGCCGCTGGTGGCCTCAAGGACAATCTTATCCGGGGTCAGAAGACCGGCATCTTCGGCCATTTCAATCATGTGCAGGCCGATGCGGTCTTTTACCGAGCCTCCGGGATTAAACGCCTCAAGCTTGGCCAGGATGGTCACCCGTCCATGGGGATTGAGGCGGCGGATCGGTACCAGGGGGGTATTGCCGACAAGCTCAAGAATTGCGCTGGTATTCATTTTTTTATTTCCCGGTTATACCTCAACCAAGGCAAACACCCATAAAAAGCAAGCGGTCAAATAACCCCACCTGATGCAAAAACAATCGCGCTCTGTAAGGGTTTCAGGACGCCGGCATGTGCGCTTACCATAAAAAAGGCAGACTCACGCCTCGGGGCGGAGCCTGCCTTTAAGCGGCATTTATGTATCCCTGACCACAATCAGCCGTGAACCTGCCGGTCAACGGTGATTGCCACCTTGTAAAGAAGGGTCAGGATAAAAAATCCCGTGGCCCAGATACCGGCGGTAATCATGATCTCACCAAAGGTGGGCACGTATTCGGTAATGTACTCCAGCGGACTTGGGACAAAACCGCCGAGCACCAGGCCGACACCCTTGTCGATCAGCAGGGAGATAAAGATACCGGCACAGGTGGCCACCAGGGCCCGATCATTCTTACGCACCGCCGGGATCATTATCAAAATGGCGGAGATAATGCCGAGAATCATGGAAAAACGCATGAACGGCACCAGGTTATTATGCCCCTCAAGACCCCAGAAGAGATAGTCAAGAGTACGCATATGGCCGGGAATATTACTGTAATAGGCGGTAAAAAACTCAAGACCGATGAAAAACAGGTTGGTAAGCGCGGCATAACTGATGATGGTACAGAGCTTGTCCACCGCTTTTTTGCCGGGATCATAATTGGCGAATTTCTTCATCACCATCGCACAGATCAGAAGCAGGGCCGGGCCGGCGGCGAAGGCGCTGGCAAGAAAACGCGGGGCCATGATCGCGGTGAGCAAGAAATGACGGCCCGGAAGACCGGCATAGAGGAAGGCGGTTACGGTATGAATGGAGACAGCCCAAGGAATCGAGAGATAGACCAGGGGCTTGATCCACTTTGGCGGCGGCACTTCCTTGGCCTCGGAGTTCAATATCACCCAGCCGCAGAGGATGTTCAACAGCAGGTAGACATTAAGGACTATCATGTCCCAGAAGAGCATGGAATGCGGGGTCGGATGGAGAATGACGTTCAATACCCGCATCGGCTGGCCGAGGTCGGCAAGGATAAACATCAGACACATACTGACCGCGGCGATGGCCATGAACTCACCAAGAACGGTGATCCGGCCGAAGGCCTTGAAATCATGCAGATAATAGGGAAGAACCAGCATGACTCCACCGGCGGCGACCCCGACGAAAAAAGTAAACTGGGCGATATAGAGACCCCAGCTTACGTCCCGGCTCATACCGGTATAACCAAGACCATAATGGAACTGCTGCACATAGCTGAAGCCCCCGAGGGTCATTATCCCCAGGAGAAAGGTGAGCCAGATCCAGTATCTTGCATCTCCTTTTAACGCTTTATCAATCATCGTTTCTCTCCTTTAGATAATGTAGAACAGGGAAGGATGGGTCCCTGCGGCGGGTTTACGCTGAATGGTGAAGTTCTCGCTCAGGACCCTGGAAATCTCGGAGTTGGGATCATTGAGATCACCGAATACCATGGCCCCGGTATTGCCGGTGGCCGCGACGCAGGCGGGGATCATCCCCCGGGCGATACGCTCGACGCACAGAGTGCATTTTTCAACCACCCCGCGCATCCGGCAGGGATAATCGTTATTGAGATGCTCAATGAACTTGAGACGCCCCCGGCTGTCCTTTTCGCGGGGATTACGCCAGTTAAAGCTCCTGGCTCCGTACGGGCAGGCGGCCATACAGAAACGGCAGCCGATACAACGATGGTAATCCATCATGACGATGCCGTTCTTCTTGTTGACAAAGGTCGCCTGAGTCGGACAGGCACGAACGCACGGCGGGTTGTCGCAGTGGTTGCACATGGTCATGATCGGCAGCTGTTCGAGCGTTTCATTGCGGTGGTACTGGCTGTGCTCGGGAAAGGCATGCTCATACGACTCAACCCATATCCACTTGATCTCGTCTTTTTTATTGCCGTAATTGGGAACGTTATGGATGGTGTGGCAGGCCTTGATGCACTTACCGGCCAAGCCCTTGTTGGACGCGAACTTACGGACATTGATAACCAGCCCCAGACGTTCTTTGCCGCGGCCTGCGGCCTTGTGGCCCTCTTCACCGTGTTCGCTTCCTTCAGCGGCCCGGGCCTCTCCGCGAAGCAGCATATTGAAAGCCGACGGAGCCCCGATTCCAGCGACGGCGGAAAGACCGGCCAGCTTTAGAAATTTTCTTCTCTTGATATCCATCAGTCTTTCTCCTCCGGCGCGATATGACAATCCCAGCAATAGGGTTCAACCGAGGCATATTTATGGCACTCGTCACAGAACTTCTGTTTGCTGGTATGACACTTCATGCAGCCAAGCTGCAAGCTCCTGACATACTTTACCCCCCCGGCGGTAACGGCCTCGCGGGCGCCGTTATCACGGATGACATCGGTACGCCAGTCGATAACCATCTGCATATGACTTTCCCGCATCTCCGCCACCGGCCGAACGCATTCCTTCGCGTTTTTCGGCTTTTCCGGGTTGGGAACATGACCGGCGTTACCCCGGTTATAGATGATCGGGGAAACGGCGATGAGCACGAATACGATCAGACCGGGAATTATCTTTCCTTTATCATACATCTGCTTCACCCTCCTCGCTTCCGGCCAGAGGCTCAAACCTCAACCCGGTCTCTCTCTCTTTCTCGCCCTCCATAATCAGGGCATTGCCAACCAGCTCGGAGACACCGCAGACATCAACCCCCGGGGTCCAGTAATCCATGAGGACACTCAGGGTGGCACGGTCAATGGCGCAGACACAGGAGAGCGTGTTGACGTCGTATTTTTCCTTAACAAACTTAACCGCGTTGGCCCGCGGCAGCCCCCCCCGCATCCGCAATTCCATGATCTCACCGGTGTTGAGGCCGGTGCCGGACCCGCAGCAGAAAGTCTCTTCGCGAATGGTATGCTCCGGCATCTCGTGGAAATCATTGACCACTTCCTTGAGAATAATCCGCGGCTCTTCGAGAAGCCCCATGGCCCGGGCGGTATTGCACGAGTCATGATAGGTCACCTTGCGATGATCGTTACGACTGGAATCCAACTTGAGCTTGTTGTGGTGGATCAGGTCGGCGGTAAACTCGCTGATGTGAACCATCTTGGTGGAAGCGGCGTTATCAAACACGGTGCCGGTAATCGGGCTTTTCGGGACCTCAAGGAAATCCGGAGGCCCGTTCAGGGTGTCCATATACTGATGCACCACCCGCCACATATGGCCGCACTCCCCGCCAAGAATCCACTTGACCCCGAGACGTTCGGCCTCGGCGTACATCTTGCCGTTAAGTTTCTTCATCAGCTCGTTATTGGTGAACAGGCCGAAGTTACCGCCCTCGGAGGCATAGGTCGACCAGGTGTAATCAAGCCCGATATGATGGAAGAGAAGGAGATACCCCATGGCGGTATAAATGCCGGGCTCGGCGAACACATCCGCCGACGGGGTGATGAACAGGATCTCGGCCCCCTTACGGTTAAAGGTGGGCTCGACCCTGATTCCGGTAATTTCCTCGATATCATCCACCAGGTATTCGATATTTTCCTTGAAGGTATGAGGCTGCAACCCCATATGGTTGCCGGTGCGGTTGGAATTTGCCGCCGGTTCAAGGATCCAGTTGGTGTTGATCCCCACCAGGTGCAGAAGCTCGCGCATCATCATGGTAATCTCGGCAGTGTCGATGCCGTAAGGACAGTAAAGCGAGCAGCGACGACACTCAGTACACTGGTAGAAGTACATGAACCATTCTTTCAGCACGTCAACGGTGAGATCCCGGGCCCCGACCATCTTGCCCATGATCTTGCCGGCCTTGGAGAACTCGCGCCGGTAAACCGAACGCAAAAGCTCGGCCCTTAGTACCGGCATATTCTTCGGATCGCCGGTGCCAAGGAAGAAGTGACACTTGTCGGCGCAGGCACCGCAACGGACACAGCAGTCCATGAAAATCTTGAGACTGCGAAATTTATCCAGCCGTTCCCGCAGACCTTCAAGGATGATCTCTTTCCAGTTTTCGGGAAGTTTCCAGTCTTCGTCTTCCGGACTCCATACCCGCGGTTCCCCGAACTTGCCGGGAAGGGCCTTGTTAAGATACTCCACCATCTCCGGTTTGCCGGGATAACAATAATTACCGGGCTTGAATATGGCCGGGGTATCCATCCAGCCTCGCCTGGGAATGGCCCCGGTCATCAGAGAGGGGTCCTTGGCGACGCCAATACCTAACTGTTCTGCTTTTGGATCTGCCATTTTATTATTCCTTCTCCACTGGGATTTCAGCTTCTTTCATAACCTCCCTGAACTCATCCTCATACCCGGCATATGAATGGGGCTTGATCGCCGGGTCGTTCCAGGGGTTGTCATGATGAACCATACGATTATTGTTGGCCATATTACGGGTAGGACTGAGAAAAACCCCGCCCATGTGCATCAACTTGCTGAAAGGAAAATATACCAACAGACAGCAAACCAGGAAAAGATGGACGAAAAATATGGTACCCATCTCCCCCGGGATCACCGGATGGAAGGTGGCCAGACCGACGGCCAACTGTTTGATATTGATGATATCGGGCCGGATAATATAACGCATCAGGATTCCGCTGGTGGCAATGGCAAAGATCAATACCAGGGGGAAATAATCATTTACCAGGGAGATATAGCGAATCTGAGGCCGGACCAGACGGCGACCGAAAAGAAGAACCAGGCCGAGGACAATGGTCAGGTCGGAGATATAAAGGCCGGGGGAAAGCACCTGGAGAAAACCATCAGCGCCGCCCAGGGCCTGGATCAATCCCGGAACCGGATTAAGGAAAAGCCGCAGATGCCTTAACACCACAACCAGAAATGAATAATGGAAGATCAGGGCGAAGAGCCAGAGGTATTTGCTCGACCCATGAGCGAGATAAGGCCCATCGTGCATCTCGGCCTTGGTATTGCGAAACAGGGATCGAAACATGGTGACCTCAAGCAGCATTCGTACAATCACCCCGCCGGTGGTGGAGGGATTGTCAAAACGGCTCTGTTTGACCCAAGGAAGGGATTTTTCCTGACCCGCGGTAGTCGGGATCCGGAAAGGGACGGGAGACTTTGCCCAACCGACCACCTTAACGATAAAGAAAAGGAGAAATACGGCAAAGGCAAGATACGGCAACACCTTGCCGATCAGGGCCTGCCCTCCGGGGATGATCGCCACCACGAAACCGACGACGACCAGTGCCAGCACAAGCAAAACTGATTGTAGCACTTTCATTAAAGTTTCCTCGCCTCCTCTATTCTTCTGTTTATCAAAAAATCAACCGACCTCGCGGTCAATCCCATCATTTCTATCAAGCAGGGCCGAAGGACAACCGTGGCGGGTCAGGAGATAATTACCACTGTTTATCTCCCGCAGCCGGGCCTTGAAAAGCCGTTCCCGGCTCTCGGCATAAAGATCAAATCCCCTGAGCGCCATAGCGTCGACCCCGGCAAACCAGGCCGACATCTCGGCTGCGTCCTGACCCTCGGCACGGTCGGCGACCAGGCCCTTAAGGTCGAAAAGCAGACTCAATGCCTCAGAAGGAGCGCGATCCTGCACCGCCATGATCTTCATCATCTGCTCAAGGTAGGCGTCGGCGTCATCCTCTTCACCACGCAGACGGCGATAAATCCGCCGCAGCCCCTGGGTCAGGTTATAGCCAAGGGGATTGGCGAACCGGTATTTGCCTTCAAGAAACGACCGGGCCTCGGCCGGATAAGTTGACAGCACCACATCCGTCCACCGCGACAGAATCGCGGTTTCATTTTCATGGAGAAACTCGGCAAAAGACATAATTTAACCCACGGTTTCATCGCAAGCGATCAATTACCACACCTGACGCAACAATATCATACTCTGTAACGGCTTCAGGGCCGCCGCCATAAAACACCAAGAAATCCTTGCCGCCCGGCAAAAAAGCGCAATTATCACCGGAAGGCAATGAATGGTCGTTCATTAGCTGAGCAAGATTCGTAGCATGTTTACCACCTTTTTTCAACCAGAAAAACAACGACAGAACCAACCCGGGAAACCGGATAAGCAGCAGGCTCCGAATACCACATGGTGGGAATAAAAAAGGGACGCCGCCGATTTCACCGGATTAAGAAAACCGGTGAAATCGAGCGGTTGGCCGAAACTTGTTTTGGCCAACCGCCGGGTAAAGTCAATAGGCGCCGTCGACGAGAAAACCGGTTTCGCTCTGGAGTTTACGCAGGAGTTCCGGCAGATCGTCAGGGGCGATGACGATATCGCCGATGATCTCACAGCGCTCGTTACTGCTACAGTCATAGACGTCAAGGTAAAAGCCGTTTTCGTCCCTGGCCAGCAGCAGATGGATGGCAATACCGCTTTTGGCAAGGTCACGATTGACCCGGCGCACCATTTCGCGCACGGTACGACCGGTATCGCCGTCAAGCCCGAAACGAAGATCCCCGGAACGGGGCTTCGGTCTCCCGGAGGTCATTATCCGCTTGAAACGACGCACCCGCTCGGCCATCTCAATGGCAAATACCGGGTCGATGTCCGGCCGCGGCGGTCTTGGCGGGGTCGGCGGCGGCCCGTTGGGTTTTTTGATCTCGTAGATCACCATGTTACCAGCTCAAGGTTTCTGCCAGAGAATATAATTTGCCCCTGTAAGGCGCACATGGCAGCGTCCCTGCAACCCCTTACAGAGTAGGATATGTTGCGTCAGGTGTGGTAATTGATCGCTCGCGTTGACCTCCTTGTCAGGGCATTGAAAAAGCCGTTCATGACTTTTGCAACGGCACGATATACCTCTTCGGCATTTACCCACAGAAACAATAACGTATTTTCAAATCGATAGCAACACCATCACCACGGCCTTCATCCGGCTAAATCTCAACCCGCATCCCCTCGCGGGAGAAAACCACCTCAAGATCGCCGTAACGCCCGGGCTCACAGAAGGCGGCGGCAAGGGTGTCGTGTTCGCCGTCGTCACGCATGGGTTCGTAATGAAACATGAACATCTTCTTTACCCCGGCCCTGGCGGCGGCATCAACCGCGTCCTCCATCGGGGTGTGGCCCCAGCCGACCTTGCCGGCCTCGTACTCGGCCCGGGTGTACTGGGTATCGTGGATCAGGACATCGGCATTGCGGAAAAAATCCTCCACCGCCTGGTTCTGTTCCGCCGCCACCATGGCCCCCTCGTTGGCCATGAGTTCGTCATAGTCGGGGTCTTGGGGGTTGTCGGTAAAGATATTGACAAAGGGCTCGGTGTCATAGGTGGTACAGAAAACCTTGTCCTTATACTCAAAACGATAGCCAAGGCATAAAACCGGATGATTGAGGTATTTGGTGTGCAGGGTCACCCCGCCGCCGAGGTCGAATACCCCTTCCTTTAAATGCTCATAGGTGATATCCGCCCCAAGCTCCACATGCCGCACCGGGAAATAACGATAGGTGAGCTGACCACCGACAATCGATTCAAGGGTCTCGCGTTCATGAGTGACCGGGCCGTAGACCTTTATCTTTACCCCGGGAATATAGATCGGAGTAAAGAAGGGAAACCCCATGATATGGTCCCAGTGGGTGTGGGTGAGGAAGAGCTCGGTGTCAAGGGGGCCCCGGCGCATATCATGACCGAGGAGATAATTACCCAGTTCCCGGATACCGCTGCCGGCGTCAATGATGATCAACCTGTCCGGATCTGAAAAACGAAGCTCGATACAGGGCGTGTTGCCGCCGTACCTGACCGTGTTCGGCCCCGGACAGGGAATTGATCCCCGTACTCCCCAGAAACGGATGCGCATCAGCCCCCCTCCCGTGAAACCTGAAGAAATATCTGCGCCTTTTCAATCTCGCGATCAACCTCTTCACCGAGGTTATCGAGGCTGTTCCAGGCCATGTTCAACATCCCGAGAACATGCCTGATCGCCGGCCATTCCTGATAAGGATCACCGGAATAACCAATATCGTGGACATTGGCGTACATATTGGCCAGAGCGACCACCGCGGCAATGTAACGATGCTCATCCGGAGCCCCGTCGGGATCATGATGCTGCACCAGGGCCACGCTCATGGCCTCGGAGAGCTGCCACTTGGCGGCGATCATCCCCCCGACAAGACCATGATCAAGACCGAGAACCATGGCTTCGGCCCGCAGAAGCGGCCCCTGCTCAAGCCGGGCCAGATCAAGGACCTGGATGTACTCGTCGGCAAAACGGTTATTCAACGGAACCTTGCCGAGATCGTGCAGAAGACCGGCAACAAAAAACTCCTCCCGCATCGCGGCCGGCACCCCGAGGTTTGAGGCGATAATCTTGGCCGCGACCCCGACACAGATGGAATGGGCCCAGAAACCGTCCATAGGCAGGCTGCGAAACGAATCCTCCCGGCCGATGGTGCTGAGAACCGCAGTGCTCAGGGCCAGATTCTTGACCGTGTTAAGACCGAGCATGATGATCGCCCGGGTAAGCGAGGTGATCTGGTTGGGAAGGGAATAATAGGCGGAGTTGATCAGCTTCAACACCTGGCCGGTAAGAACCGGATCAAGAGAGATGACCCGATTTAAATCATTAGGCGATGTGTTGGGACGATTGCAGACCTCAAGGACCTTGGTGACCGTGGTCGAAAGACTGGGCATCCGGTCAATAAAATCCTGGATATGCTGCTGACGCTTATCGGTAAAAGTCACGGCTTCCGCCATCAATTTCTCCGCAAAGGATCTGGAGGCTACATCGACAAGGGATCAGCGCAAGCGATCAATTAACCGCACCTGACGCAAAAAACGCACCCGGCAAGGGATTCAGGAACACCGCCATATGCGCGCTTGTACCAGTCCGTTGAAAAACGGACTGATCGCGGTGCATGGACGCGCCGCCGATTTTATTGGGTCTAAAAAATCCAATAAAATCGAGAGGTTGGCCGGAACTTGTTTTGGCCAACCGGAAGTTGAAAAAGACAGGACGGTTTTTTCAACGGGCTGTCAGGTATATCAAACAGCTAAAGCGCGTGGCAGGGCCGTGTTCATGGAGCACTTACGGATCAACAATCATCTTAGCCAGCCGGGAGCGGCGGGGCAAGTTTTTTGCCTGACTTGAAAATTGATGGCGGCATCAGCAGCCGTGCTTGACGAGAAAATCCCGCACCATCTCTTCCATGATCGCGAGCTGATCGGTGGGAGCATGGTTGATGATCACCCAGGTGCAGCGCTGATAGGCGCGGTAGAGGTCGGCGGGGACCTTCAGTTTAAGATCAACCAGGACATCTTTTCCCATATCATCCTCTTTGTTCACTCCCACCTCCGAATCTTCCGGATACTTCAGCATAGGTCATGGCAGTACCGCCGAAGATATCAAGGCCGCTGCCGACGGTATAATCAAGCCGTCCGCGGCCGTGCCTGCCGATCAGATCAATATCAGCCATGGAGCCGATACCACCGGCGTAAGTGGTGACAATGGGAGAATGCCGCCCGAGAAGCTCAATCAGATCCACCGCCACCCCGGCACATTTGCCCTCGACATCGGCGGCATGGATAAGAAACTCGGCGCAATAGGCGGAAAGTTCGACCAGACTGTCAGGACAGACCCGGACCCTGGTGAACTTCTGCCAGCGGTCGGTAACAATATAATAGGCGTTGTCGCGTAAACGACAGCTCAGATCGAGAACCAGATGTTCCCGCCCCACGGCGGCGACCATCCGTGAAAGACGGGCAAGATCGACCCGGCCGTCACGAAAGACATAAGAGGTGACAATCACCGCCGCAGCACCACGCTCAAGCCACTCCGGCCCGTTCTCCGGGTCAATGCTGCCGCCAATCTGCAGGCCTCCGGGCCAGGCGGCAAGAGCAGCCGCGGCCGCGGTCTCGTTGCCTGAACCAAGCATGATCACATGGCCACCGACAAGACCATCGCCACGATAAAGCCCGGCGTAATAGGCTGGGGAACGATCAGAGACAAAGTTCTCCCGCAGGTCCATGCCGTCATCACTCAGGCTCGAACCGACAATCTGTTTAACCTTGCCCTCATGCAGGTCAATACAGGGTCTGAAACGCATCTCTTTTACCTTGAATCCATGCCGGATTCCTGCCGACTTTACCCGCAACAAGAAAAAGGCAGAAAGGCTTGCCGCCCCCTGCCTCTTGAAAATCGCACTCTGTTAAGGGGTTCAGGACCGCCGCCATGTGCGCGTTCAGCCATTTTTGACACATAGCGGCATATTAAAGGGTTAAAACGCGGGCAGAGTGATGCTCCTGAATCGCTTACTAAAACCTGAATCTGTGACGGCTTTGATGCTTGTTGAGACGCATCAGGTTGAATAAGCGCGTTTTTGGCGAAGTTGCAGTTCGGTTGGCAGATTCACCCCGCCGCCCTCCGGGGCGTCCGATAGAGGGCCGTCTGCTGTGTCGGCAACCCGTTGATATACCGAAGTATAATCAACGTGGTCGCCTCCTTGCGTCCGGCCCGCTATCGAACGTCACCGATTCAGGTAAAAATCAATAAACGCCACGGCCCGTCAAGACTTAACCAGGTAGGTGGCAGGGTCAAGTTTCATAACTTTGCCCGGAACCACGCTGTTGGTGGAATCCTTGATGGCGTTGAGGCTTAGTTCACTGCCGTCGCCGTCAGGTTCGATCAACAGGACGGTGTCGAAAAGATCATCAACCTCATGACAGGGTGCCGGAACCCCGACAGCACTCTTACGCTCGTCCTCACGGTGACTGACCGCGGTAAACCAGATATTGAGATCCATTGCCCCGGCAAGCTCACGCAGATCGGAGACAAGATCACGACATGATTCGTCAAAAATAAATCCGTCCACCACCACCACCGCAGGGCGAAAAATATTCTGATAGACCAGATCGTTAAGCCGTTCCTCAAGTTTGGGCCTGGTAAATCCGGCCTCATTGAAAGTCATGATCAGACGGTTACGATTTACCTGCTCCATGATTGCGGCGGCATCACTGCCGACAACATCCTTGAGGATATCATCATACCAGACCCGAACTTTGTCAAGGGGCTGGTTGATGCTGACATGCAGCACCTGACGACCGTTAATGATACTGTCCAGGGCGATCTGGACCAGAAGGGCGGTCTTGCCGAGACCGGCCCGGGAAATCACCAGGCCCATACGGCGGTCAACCCGGATGCCGTCGCCGGTGGTGGCAAAGACCTTAAGGGGATTTCTTCCTGCCAATTCAGTATTGGTCATATTTCCTGACTCCTGATTTATACACTCCGTCTGCCCTGTGAAAAAACGGCCAAACGCATTTTAGCCAAGGACCTGCTCCGGGCCCAAAAAATTATTTATCCTTTTTCTGCCGGGCCTTGATAACCTCCTCGGCAACATTCTTGGGTACCGGACGGTAGGCGGCGAACTCCATGGTAAACTCGGCCTTGCCCTGGGTCAGGGAACGAAGGTCGGTTGAGTATCCGAACATTTCGGAAAGCGGAACCTCGGCATCGACCACGGTGTATTCATTTTCTTCGGTGGTGCCGAGGATAATACCACGGCGCTGGTTGAGGCTGCCCATGATCGAGCCCTGGAACTCACTCGGGCCCTCGACGCTGACCTTCATGATCGGCTCCATGATCACCGGTTGCGCTTTGGCGTAACCCTGGCGGAAAGCGCCGACAGCCGCCTGCTGGAAGGCGACATCGGAAGAATCAACCGAATGGGATGCGCCGTCGTTGATCACCACCTTGACCCCGGCAATCGGAGCCTCGGCCAGAGTACCCTTGACCATCGCCTTCCTGAAGCCCTTGTCGCAGGAGGAAATGAACTCCCGGGGGATGGAACCGCCGACAATTTCGTCAACGAATTCATAATCGCCCTCTTCCATGGGCTCCATATAACCGGCAACCCGGCCGTACTGACCGGAACCACCGGTCTGTTTTTTGTGGGTATAGTCGAAATCGGCCCGCTGGGTAATGGTTTCACGATAAGAAACCTGGGGCGCCCCGACCTCGACCTCGGCGGCATACTCACGTTTCATCCGCTCAACATAAACGTCAAGATGAAGCTCTCCCATCCCGGAAATAATGGTGTCACCGGTCTCATCGTCGACATAGGTCTTGAAGGTCGGGTCTTCCTTGGTAAAACGGTTCAAAGCCTTGGACATATTGCCCTGGGCCTTACTGTCCACCGGATTGATCGCCAGAGAGATAACCGGCTCCGGCACATGCATGGAACTCATGGAATAATTGATTTTGTCAAAACAGAAGGTATCGCCGGAAGCGCAGTCAACCCCGAAAAGGGCAACAATATCACCGGAATGAGAGGCTTCGATATCCTCCATCTCATCGGAATGCATCCGGACCAGGCGGCCAACCTTGACCTTTTTACCGGTACGGACGTTAATGATGGAATCGCCCTTCCTGATGATCCCCTGATAGGTACGAACATAGGTCAGCTGACCGTATCGGCCATCCTCGAGCTTGAAGGCCAGGGCAACCAGGGGATCATCAGGATCACTGCTGGTCTTGACCTCGGCCTCCTCATTGTCAAGATCAAGGGCGATATTTTCAATATCCATCGGTGAGGGCAGGTAGGCGTTAACCGCGTCCAGCATCGGCTGGACCCCCTTATTCTTATAAGCCGAACCGACAAATACCGGCGCCATTCCCAGGGACAGGGTGCCGCGACGAACCGCCTCGATAATCAGCTCCTGGGTGGCGGTACCCTCAAGGGCCGCTTCCATCAACTCATCGGAGAACATGCTGGCGGCGTCGAGGAGTTCCTCGCGCCGGGCCTCGGCCTCGTCTCTGAGATTTTCCGGGATCTCTTCCTCCCGGAGATCATCGCCGTTTTCCCCGTCAAAGTAAATCGCCTTCATGGTCACCAGATCGACGACCCCTTCAAGTTCGGCCTCAAGACCGATGGGGATCTGCATAAGAACGGCATTGAGCCTGAGCTTGTCGCGTACCTGCTCGGTAACCCGCATGGGGTTGGCGCCGGTGCGGTCGCATTTATTGATAAAGACGATGCGGGGAACCTTGTAACGGGTCATCTGGCGGTTAACGGTAATCGACTGCGACTGTACCCCGCCGACGGAACACAAGATCAGGACCGCGCCGTCAAGCACCCTGAGGGCGCGTTCGACCTCAATGGTAAAGTCGACATGGCCGGGGGTATCAATGATGTTGATCTGATGATCCTTCCACTCGGTATAGGTAGCGGCGCTGGCAATGGTGATACCGCGCTCCTTCTCAAGCTCCATCGAATCCATCTTGGCGCCGACGCCGTCCTTGCCGCGAACCTCATGGATGGAATGAATACGGTTGGTATAATAAAGGATACGCTCGGTAAGGGTGGTCTTGCCGGAGTCAATATGGGCGCTGATGCCGATATTCCTCACCTTTGTCAGATCTTCACTCATTGATGCTTCCTCGTTAAGGCGCTTTTTGATTGCCTGCTGATAAAAAAAGCCCCGCACAAGAGGGGCTTTAAATTCCCATAATAATAAAACGGGTACATTTAAACCTGACTCGCCCCGCTGTCAAGATTTTCTTTGGGGCTTATAATATTAATGATGATTTCACAAAAACCCCTTCTTTCCGTCATTACCGGCTAAGGCCGGAATTCATAATGTGTTTCATCACAGGATTCCGGCCTTAGCCGGTAATGATAATTTGCGACTTTTTACGACGCCATCATAAATAAAGCGACGGCCAGGTACTATCTCAACAAACCCCACCCCCGTGCTATAATGTCACGGTATGTAAAGGTTTCAGGGGGATTAATGGAGCGCTTACATAAATTACACTCTGCCCCTAACAGACCGTTGAAAAAGCCGTCCATGGCTTTTTCAACTCCGGTTGACCAAAACAAGTTCCGGCCAACATCTCGATTTCACCGGGGTTTTCAACCCGGAAAAATCGGCGGCGCGGACATCAGCCGCGTACAGTCCGTTTTTCAACGGACTGCTAACCTCCTTACGCCTTGCCGAATGAATCAATAAAAAGCTGCTCAATAGCGCGGCGACCATCGTCACTTAAATTCCTGGTACCGGAGCCGACAAAGGTCTCATGCTCAATGCGGGGAGTATCGACCTGCCAGTCGCCGTCCTTCCAGGTGTACCACTGTTTACGCACCTGACCGTAAACGCTGACCGGACGATTAAAAATTTTGGCCAGCTCCACCGCCCAGCCAGTGCCGCCCTTAACCGTTTTGTCCTCCTGGATGGTGCCGACCACAAAGACCTGATGCCCACTGTTGACCATATGAAAAATGGTCTGGAGAATCTTTCTGATTTTTTCGGATTCATAATAGGTGCGACCGGTCATCCGGCTCACCAGCTCCATGCTGATGTCACCGCGCTTCAACTCTTCATCGCCGAGGATCACCGCGTTACGGCTTCGGTCCATGCGCCGGCCGTCAAAGGTAAAGTTGACCTCTTTCACCCCCCATTTCTCGGCCATCTCGCCAAAAAAACTCTCGGAGCCCATAAGGCCACCGCTGTACAGGGTGCAATTTTCTTTTTTAAGCATTATCAGCCCACCTTTTTTAAGGAGTTTCAAGTTGCGGATGTTACCTTGAAGCTTCACGGTTTTATTCCATAATCCTGGATCCGTGACGGCTTCGAGGGTTATTAAAGCGCATCCGTTTGAACCAGCGCGTTTTTGGCCGGGTTGCCGTTTGGGTGCCAGGTTCACCCCGCCGCCCTTCGGGGCGTCCGATAGCGGACCATCTGCTGACAGTTCCTTTCAAATACCACAGGCAACAACGACTTGACAACTCTTTCCCGGAAGGATAATTTATCATAAACCGTTTAATAATGATTACTGATTGGAGGTAGTATCATGGCCAAGTTCAAATGTGAAAAATGCGGCGCCACCAAGGAAAGCCGGTGCAAACCGCAGAAATGCCCGGAATGCGGTGAGGCCGGGGTAATGATAAAGGAAGAAGGCGGCGGTTGCGGCTGCGGCTGCAAAAGTAAATAGCCGCCATTTCTTTTTGTCCCTACGGCGCCGGCGGGCTGCTCACCGGCGCCTTTTTTAGCAAGCGATCATTATAACCACACCTGACGCAAAAAACAGCCTCTGTTGCAAGGCTTCATGGACGCCGTCATCTGTGGCAACCCCCTTTTATTATCACTCAGCCCTCAACTTAACAGGGCCATCCGGATTGAGGTTCTTTGGTGAGCGAGCAAAAGGACGCCGCAGATCGGAATTATTGCGACGCCATCAATAAGATAGCGTCGTAAAAAGTCGCAAATCATCATTTTTGTCATGCCGGACTTAATCCGGAATCCTGTGATGAAACATATTATGGATTCCGATCTTCGCCGGAATGACGGAAAGAAGGGCCTTTTGCGAAATCATAATCAATGATTGGGGGCAAAGACGGCACGAATTCAGGTTTTACGCCCGCGGGTTCAGGTATGTTATAATCATCTCCATAACGCTCACCTTCACCTTTATCGACACCGGGAAACCTCACCTTGACCGACAGCCGCCATCTCACCTTTCTTCCCGCTGAACGCAGAATTACAGTTGCCGCCGGGATCACGGTATTGCAGGCAGCCCGCGACGCCGGCATCCATATAAACTCATCCTGCGGCGGCAGCGGCCTGTGCGGCAAATGCCGGATAAAAATCGAATCCGGATCTTTTTCCGAGGAGGAATCTCCCCGGCTTTCCCGTAAAGCCCGGGCCGAGGGCTTTCACCTGGCCTGCCGTACCCGGCTGAACTCCGACGCCGAGGTGCGGATACCGGTGGAGGCGGGGATCATCGCCGGGGGGCTGACCACCGGAGTCAGTGAGCGCCGCAAGGCCGCCCTTCAGACCTTTAATATCGCCGAACTCCGCCGGGCCGGAATCTTCCACCCCCCGGTGGAAAAACTGTTCATCGAACTGCCCCGCCCCGGCCCCCATGACAATATGGCCGACGCCGGCCGCCTCCTGACCGCCCTTGCCAGTCAATACGACGAACACGGCCTGGTGATATCACTCGCGGTTCTGCGCAAGCTACGCCGGGTCCTGCGCGAGGACGATTTCCGGGTCACGGTAACCATTGCCCGACCGGTGAACCCCCATGGGCGCTCATATATCCTCAATCTCCAGGCCGGCAACTGGATCAAACGTAATTACGGCCTCGTATTCGACATCGGCACCACCACGGTTTACGGGCAGATCTGCGACCTCGCAAACGGTAAAATCATGGCGGAGAAAGGAGAATATAACAGCCAGATCGCCTACGGCGAAGATGTCATCAGCCGGATGATCCAGGCGGAAAGACCCGGCGGCCTGCAATTAATGGGAGAGACGGTCTGCGCCACAGTCAACTCCGCCATCACGGCAATGCTGAAAAAAAGCGCCATCAACCGGGAGGAAATCTCATCAATAACCGTGGCCGGCAACACCACCATGACCCATCTCCTCCTGGGTCTTGAAACCGACAATATCAGACGCGCCCCCTATGTGCCGGTGACCACCTTCCTGCCGCCGATGCGGGCCGCCGACCTTGGCATCGACCTCGCCGACCACGCGGTCTCCCTGGTGTTTCCATCGGTGTCGAGTTATGTCGGCGGCGATATCGTCGCCGGGGTCATGGGCTCGGGGATGTACCGCGACCCGGAGATTACCCTTTTTCTGGATATCGGCACCAACGCCGAGATCGTCATCGGCAACCGCGACTGGCTCGCCTGTGCCGCCTGTTCCGCCGGGCCCGCCTTTGAGGGCGGCGGCATCACCTGCGGGATGCGGGCCGCCAACGGCGCCATCTGTGACTTCGATCTCAACTCCGCCACCCTTGAGCCGATGAACATAACCATCGGCAATAAACCGGTGGCCGGAATCTGTGGTTCCGGACTGCTGATGATCGTCGCCAACCTCTTTAGAAACAAGATCATCGACCCCGACGGCCGCTTTAACCGGGAGACAGACTCACCCCGACTGCGCCGCAGCGACAATGGCTTTGAATTTGTCCTCGCCTTCAAGGATGAAACCGGAACCGACCACGACGTGGTCATCAACGAAATCGATATCAACAACTTCATGCGGGCCAAGGCGGCAATCTTCGCCGGGGTAACGACCCTGCTTGCCCAGGTGGGACTCGGGGCCGGTGATCTTGAACGGGTAATCCTTGCCGGCGCCTTTGGCAGCTTCATCGACCTTGACGCCGCGATGACCGTGGGAATCCTGCCGCCGCTGCCGGCGGAAAAAATCATGTACGTCGGCAACGGACCGCTTATGGGAGGACGGATGAACGAGCTTTCCAACCATATCCGCCTCGAGGTGCTGGAAGTGGTAAACCGGATGACCAGTTTCGAGCTCTCCGAGGTCACGGAATTCAAGGATAATTATCTCGCCGCCCTCTTCCTCCCCCACACCGACCGGAATCTTTTCCCATGAAAGGCCGGGCCTCACTCTCCGCTGCCCGTTACCCGGCCCCGACCGCTCTTGATCCGTCCGCGGTATTTTTTATCGTTGATCCGTTTACGTTTCCGGGCCATGGAAATTCGGGTCTTCTTCCGTGGTTTATCCCGCTTTAAGGCCTGGTTCATGAGCTCGACAAAACGCCGGACCGCCGCCTCCCGGTTCGCGCCCTGAGTCCGGTGGCGCATGGCGCTGACCCGCATTATCCCCGCGCGGTTTATCCGGGTCGCGAGCCGTCTCCTTATCAACCCCTTCTGTCCGGGATCAAGACTGGGGGAATTCCCGAGGTCAAAGCACAGGGTAACCCGGGTATTGACCTTGTTGACATTCTGCCCCCCGGCCCCGGAACTGCGGCTGAAGGTAAAGAATATCTCATGTTCACGGATCAGCACCTGCGAATTTATCACCACATTCGCCATTTATCCCCCGGCCTCCGAGCCCTTACAGCGGCAAGGACTCCATGAACACCACCCTGCACGGCCTTAACCTTTTGATATACTTAACAGTCCGTTGAAAAACGGACTGGTCGCGGCGCATGGACGCATCGCCGATTTTATTGGGTTTTTAAAATCCAATAGAATCGAGAGGTTGGCCGGAACTTGTTTTGGCCAACCGGGGGTTAAATCGCGCACATGGCGCCATCCCTGAAACCCTTACAGAATGCGATTTTTTTTGCATTAGGTGTGGTTAATTGATCACTTGCTTAATCAGCGCGCAAGCTTCCTGAACCTGGTGTCAATGGCGCTGATCTGGTCGATACGGACCAGGGCATCAAAGAAATCACGCTGTTCGAGCTTTTCCACATGGACCAGATGATCACCCACTGCCTTTACCCTGCCGACCACCACCTTACCGGAGACAAGAACAAGAGAAACCCTTTTCCCTGTCAGGGCTTCAAGGTTATCCTTAATCGTGGCGTCAACCGAAAAGCCGACCCCGACAATATTCACCACATCCGCCCCGGCCCGGGAAAAAGAAGCGTAAGCCAGAACCGCAAACACAAGCACCATAACCGTAAGGCCCTTCCGTGTTATCATCACATCACCTCTTTAATTTTACCGAATTCAAACCAGACAAAAGCAGCCTTCACGCACCTTAACCGTCCATTTTCAGCCTCCGGGATAACTCGGCCGAAAACCTGAATCCGTGACGGCTTTGTGTCGTTTGTATATATCTAACTGAATCTACGCGTTTTTATATAAATCCAACTCCGATGGGAAAATTCACCCCGCCGCCCGGATCGGCACCTTTGTCATCAACGACACCAGCGGCGACAAGGAAAAATGCAGACGGCCCGGGGACCCGGGGTAATAGAAAGATTCAGACCAGCGGCAATCGCTTTTAAAGGCGCCCTGCGGAGATCATTGCCCAAAACCAGAGTAAAGCCCTGGAGCTTATTGACCAGACCATGAAACAAAAAGGACAGGCAGCGTAAACCCGTCGTCTGAATTTCCGCTACAGGTTGATGCCGTTGTCCAGCGACACCTGCATCGCCCGCACCGGACAGACGGTAACACAGAGACCGCAGCCGGTACATTTATCAACATCGAACAACACCGCCATCTCGGGCCTGGTCAGGTACAGGGCGCCGGAAGGACAGATGCCGGTGCAGGCCCCGCACTGAAAACATTTATCATCGTCACGCCGCACCCCGGTGACCACCTTCTTAACCCTCACCCCTTTTTCGTTCAGATAGGTGATACCCCGCTCGACATTGGCCTTGCCCCCCATGAGTTCAAGCACCATAAACCCCTCCTGCTGCAGGAGGATATCGGCCTTGAGGATATTGAATTCAACGTCGAATTCCTTTACCAGTGTGCAGATAATCGGCTGATCGATATTTTCCTTGGGAAAGGTCAGGACATAGATTCTTTTATACAAGATTACTCTCCGGTTTTTACGGCAACCGCCGCGATACGGTCAAAATTTATCACCAGGTCTTCCAGGGGATGTTCGGTATCAAACCTGAAGAGATGGTCTTCGTCAAGTTCATCCGGGGGATCAAAACCTTTTTTCTGCAGCCGGTATATCTCCATCCGGCCATCCGATACCGCCTCCGGATCAAGACGGCGGGCCATGAGGCGACGATCCACCTCATCATCACTGCAATGGCAATAAAGAAAGGCGCATTTTACCCCGAGCCTTTTCGCCATGGCCATCACCCGCTCCCGTTCCGCCCTTTTACTGTAAGAGGCATCAACGATCACCGTACGTCCCCGGAGCAGGGATTCCTCGGCCAGTTCAAGGAGACGGTCATAGGTCCTGCGGGTAAAACCGGCGGCATATATCCCGGCCCCGGCGGCTTCTTCAGCCGGGGCGTCAGGGGCGAGGCCGGCCAACTTCTTCCGTTCGATGTCGCTGTTGAAATGGTCACAGGCCTTTTCCACCGCCCATCTCGCCGCCAGGGTCGACTTACCACTGGCGATCAGGCCGAAAAACACCCAGAGAAACGGCCGGGCGGCGTTGCTGTTATCGGTTCCCATAAGCTGTGTTCACGATGGATTATTGGAGATATAGGAATCAGCCAGGGAAAAATATCGTTCCGCCCCGGCCAGTGCCGTCGCGGCAGTGGCGGCGTCAACTTCGGGGGCGTTGGCGGTAAACAGACCGATCTTGCCGCGGACATAGGCCCGGTATACCTTATAAAAGGTCGCAATCTCCATCAGGCCGTCATCTCCGCTCTTTTCGCCAAAAGAGGCCAGGAGATAATTGCTCAGGCCGTTCAAACCGTGAAAATCCAGGTCCATGGCGAGAAAGGCGATGTCACTGGCCACGTCGCAGCAACGAAAGCGCTGATTGAACTCGATACAATCGAATATATGGATTTTCTTCAGGTCTTCAATACATATATTGGCGGAATAAAGGTCGCCGTGGCCCTCGCGCACCCGGCCCGCCTCCACCCGGGCGGCAAAGAGTTCCGTCTTTGCGAGAAACTCCCGGCTCCAGGCAACGAGACGGTCAAAACGCGACCGGTCAAGACCGCCGGAACCGACCATAGCCCGGGTCTGATCAAAATTTTCAGTCACATTGACCGCCACCGCCCCGGCCCGGCCCAGCTCGTTGATTTCACCGCCGGTGGCCGCCTGTCGATAAAAGGGAACCAGGATGGCGACGATGGCGTCAATCGTCTTTTTATCCACCCTGCCGGCGGCAATCAAGCGCCCCATCATCCCCGCTTCCGGCATTCGCCGCATCAAGACCCCGTATTCCACCACTTCGCCCAGCCCGGCAAGATTGCTGCCCTTGTCATCCATGCCGATGGGAACCACGTCCTGATAGACGTCGGGGCATAAACGGCGGTTCAGGCGCAGCTCTTCATGACAGAAGAAGCGCCGTTTCTCGAGGGTGGTGAAGTCGAGAAAGCCAAAATCCACCGGCTTCTTCACCTTTAAAACCTCGGTATCGCCGATGAGGACATAGGAGATATGGGTCTGCACCAGACTGACCCCGGGGCCAAGCAGGCCGTCAGAACCCATGAGGCCGGTGATACACGGGGGAAGATTACTGTCAGTCATTTTTTTATTTCTTCCTGATTGATCGCAGTTTCCAGACTACCTGGCAACAAGTCTTTAAAACCAAGCTCATGAATGAGCTTCAATATGGTCTTGCGGGCCTCGACATCAAGGAAAGGAACCTCGAAACCGGTGTCATAAAAATCGGGGTTTATATCGTTTGCCGACCAGAGGCTGCGGGCGTCAAAATGAAGGAAATGGTCGTCAAAATATCCTTCCGGCAGCATCATCCGCAGGTGAAACATACGATTGACCGGCACCTCCTTATGACTGACAATCTTCATTCCCTTGGTGGTGAGGTCGACCAGATGCCCCAATAAATCACCGGAATTATCGTCATGAACCTCAAGGTAAAAAATGAGGTGCCGCCTTTTGAGAGTCCGGGTTTCTTCTTCCGCCATTTTTTCCCTCCAGAACAGTTTTTATCAACTTCCCGAGCCGTGACGGCTTCACGCCCCCACCGGAAGGACCTGTCCGTTCCCTATCGCGCACTGATTCAGGAACTTGTATTAACCGCCGTTATCGTCTTCATCATCAATGATACCACTTCATCAATATCAAGAGCGGAAGAATCTATCACACAGGCGTCATCCGCCGGTTTAAGCGGAGCAATGGCGCGGTTTGAATCGTCGTGGTCACGTTTTTGTATCTGCGCGAGGATGATTTCGTAATCAGCTTTTCCGCCCTTTTCCCGGAGCTGTTCCGTACGGCGGCGGGCGCGAATTTCAGCCGTGGCATCGAGATAAAATTTATGGGCCGCGTCGGGAAAAACCACCGTCCCCATATCGCGGCCTTCGCAAACCACCCTGCCCCGGCGGCCAAGATTTCGCTGCAATTGCCCCAGACGTTCCCGCACCAGGGGCAGGGCTGAGACCTTTGAGGCGACAAGCCCCATTTCAGCGGTACGGATATGGCCCGATATATCCTCACCGTTAAGTATCACCCGGGAATCACCATTGCCTGGGAGAAGCTCAAGGTCGAAGCGATCAAACACCGCCGCCACCGCCCGGTTGTCTCCAAGGCCAATCCCGCTCCGCTGTGCCGCAAGCCCTACGGCACGGTACATGGCGCCGGTATCAAGATAGGTGAAACCGAGACGGGCGGCGAGTTTACGGCTGATGGTGGATTTTCCCGACCCCGAGGGACCGTCGATGGTCACGATGGCAAGCTTCACCGCAATTCCCCGAGAACATCGATCATGGCGGCGATCAATCGCCGGTTTTCATCCCCGCGGCCGACGGTGATCCGCACCAGATCGGGATAACCGTAGGCAGCCATGGAACGGATGATTACCCCCTGGGCGAGGAGCATCTGATAAAGCCCGGCCGCGTCCACCCGGACATCGGCCATGAAAAAATTAGTATGACTTCCGTAAGGAAGACAATCGAGGGCTGTAAGTTCTTTTGTAAGCCAGACGAGTCCTTCACGATTACCGTCCATGGTCCGGCGGTAATGTTCGTGATCGGTAAGCGCCGCCCGGGCCCCGATCTGGGCGAGACTGTTGATATTGAACGGCTGTCGTACCCGGTGAAGGAAAGCCGCGAGTTCGGCGTGCATGAGACCATAGCCGACACGAAGACCGGCAAGCCCATAGGCCTTTGAGAAAGTCCGCAGAAAAACCACTCCGGGATTATCGGCGCAGATATTCATATCCGGCCGGTCGCTTGCGGCGACAAAATCGATGTAGGCCTCATCCAGTGCCAATACGACATGCTCAGGCAACCGATCAATAAAATCATTCAGCTCCGCCCGGGGGATTATGGTGCCGGTGGGGTTATTGGGATTATCGAGAAACACCAGGCGGGTACGCTCATTTATCCGGGAAAGAATGGCGTTGAGGTCGTGGACAAAAGGGAAAGGAGCGCCCGGCGTCTGGGACATGGGGCCGTTTTTTTTTAAGGGGAACCACCACATTGACCCCGCCGCGGATCTGTACCAGCTTACTGTACATCAGAAACGACGGCTGGCTTGAGATAACCTCGTCGCCGGGCTCAACCAGGGCCTTGACCAGGAACTCAATCACCTCGTTTGAACCGTTGCCGAACACCAGTTGCGCCGGATCAACCCCTAATTGCCCCGCGAGTTCTGCGGCGAGATAGAAACACCCGCCGTCCGGATAACGGTGCAGATTTTCAAGGGCGGCGGCAATGGCCGCCACCGCTTTAGGCGACGACCCGAAAGGGTTTTCATTTGACGCGAGTTTTATTGATCCGCTTACTCCGTACTCCCGCTCCACCTCTTCAATCGGTTTCCCCGGTTGATAAGGGACCAGTGAGGCAACATAGTCCGGAACCCGAAACCCCGTTTTTATTTCTTCGGTCATGGCTTACTCTGCTGGTTCAGGCCGCCTCCCACCGATGGAGCTGCTCTCTTCAAGGACCCGGGCGCAGGCAAGAAGACTTTCTTCCCTGAAGTGAGGTGCCTGAATCTGAACGCCGATGGGAAGTCCGGCAGCGGAAAACCCGGCCGGGACGCTGACAGCGGGGATCCCGACAAGATTGGCGGGGATGGTGAGGATATCGGAAAGGTACATGGCAAGGGGATCACCCGTTTTTTCGCCGAGTTTCCAGGCCGGGGTCGGCGCCACCGGCGAGATCAGGAGATCACACCCGGCAAATGCTTCGGTAAAATCACCAGCGACCAGAGTGCGAACCTGCAGGGCCTTTTTATAATAGGCGTCATAATATCCGGCAGACAGGGCGTAGGCGCCGATCATGATCCTTCTTTTCACTTCAGGGCCGAAACCCTCGGATCGGGAACGACGGAACATCTCCTGCACGTCCGCCGCCTCAAGGTTACGATGGCCGAAACGAACACCGTCGTAACGGGAAAGGTTTGAGCTGGCCTCGGCCGGAGCAACAATATAATAGGCGGCAACGGCGTAATCGGTATGGGGCAGACTGACCTCGACAATCTCCGCCCCCGCCGCGCCAAGCCGGGAAACGGCATCACCCACCGTTTTTTCCACCTCAGGATCGAGACCGGCACTGAAGTATTCCCGCGGCAGCCCGATACGCAGGCCGGATACCCCGCGGTTCAAGGCCGCGATGTAATCTGGAACCGGCCGGTCAACCGAGGTGGAATCGCGACGGTCGTGGCCGCTGATAGCGTTCAAAAGCATGGCGCAGTCACGGACGTCGCGGGTCATGGGACCGAGCTGATCAAGGGACGAGGCATAGGCGAGCAGACCATAACGCGACACCCGGCCATAGGTAGGTTTCATCCCGACAATGCCGCAATGGGAGGCGGGCTGGCGGATGGAACCGCCGGTATCGGAACCGATTGAGGCCAGGCACTCTGCCGCAGCCACCGACGCCGCCGAACCACCGCTTGAACCACCGCAGATACAATCAAGACGCCACGGATTACAGGGAACACCATAGGCGCAGGTCTCACTCGACGAACCCATGGCGAACTCATCCATGGCCACCTTGCCCAGAATCACCGCGCCGCTCTCCCTGAGCCGCGCGGTAACAGTGGCATCGTAGGGCGGAATAAAACCCTCAAGGATTTTCGAACCGGCGGTGGTCCGCATACCTTTGGTACAGAGAACATCTTTAAGGGAAAGCGGAATACCGGTAAGCGAAGCCGCCCGGCCTTCGGCAATCCTGCGATCGGCAGCGGCGGCAGCGGCGAGGGCGCCTTCACGATCAACCGTGATATAGGCGTTCACCTTTACATCAAAGACGCTGATACGGTCTAAAAAGGCGGTGGTCAACTCGACGGACGATATCTCGCGCCGGTCAAGCAGGCCGCGGGCTGCGGCCATGGTCATGGTGGATAAATCCATCTTTAACAGATTCCCTGATATTTTCAGATCAACTAAACTGACTGTTGAAAAAACCGTCCATGGCTTTTTCTCTCTCCGGTTGACCAAAACAAGTTCCGGCCAACCTCTCGATTTCACCGGGGTTTTCAACCCGGCAAGATCGACGGCGCGGACATCAGCCGCGTACAATCTTTTCAACGGACGGCTAAGGATGAACCGTTAAATCCGTCCTGGGTTTATGTCGGTCGCAAAGCCAAAATAGATTTCAGCGCCGCGTCAGTACGGCGCAATTATGCCCTTATCCCAGGGCCATCAAATAGCCCTGGTAACAACAAAAAATTCGCCGTTGTCCCGGGGGGCGTTGGCAAGCCCCCCGGCATGGGTCAAAGACTCCGTTACCACGTCGTCCCGAAAGGCATTGGTCATTGGTATGGCGTGGGTGGTCGGCGGGACACCGGTAGTATCAAGCTCACTAAGCTTGTCAACATAACTCAGGATACTATCAAGTTCCGCCGCGAGACGGGGGATATCGTCTTGCGGTATCTCAAGCCGGGCAAGGCCGGCGACCTTTTTCACCTCTTCCGCGCTTATTTTCACGACTGCTCCTGAATTAATGATGGCGTCAGAGCCATTTTGTTCTTTCAACAAACCATAGCAGACTGTTGAAAGAGCCGTCCTGGATACTTGTTACGGACTCATCTGAATTACGATAATAAAAAAATGATCTTAGCCCTTGAAACGCAAAATGCAAGGGGCAACCATCTGTGTCAATGAAAATGAGACATCTTCCTTTTGCGAAATCAGTGTAGGGCGGTTCGGAGTTCTCACATGAAAACCGTACAATTACATTCCGAGTCCATGCAGAATCCTACAGCGCCATCATTGGCTGGAACGGAAGGAGCCCGGAGGGCGACTGGAGTTTCAGCCAATGATGACAAACACCTGTCAGACAGGAGTTTAACCGCTACCCATCTTTTTTCGCCTAAAGTTCCTGTAATTACAGCAAGTTAGACTCACGCGCCCCGTAAACCCCCGTGGTTTTTCACCACCCGACACTTTTTTGCTGAAATTTCCAAAATATCACTGCTGTCTCATAAAATTGTAAGTAAAATCATATAAATAAAGGCCAGGAGAGCTTCTTGCGTTATACTGTTTTTGTGAAAAAACCCATAACAACAAGGAGATCCGAACCATGGCATACCCATACCACAATCCTGAGGCAAATTATTGATACTTTTCCTCGACATGAATTTGAATATCTCGCGAAAAAGCCTATCAGACTGTTGAAAAAGCCATGGACGGCTTTTTCAACGGTCTGTTACGGATAACGGGGTGTTTTTCGTTACCCGCCTGAAAAAGAACGCCAAGGTGAAGCTCCTCGATAAACGCCGGGGCCGCAAGGCCCAAGAGGTATTGCAAAACCGCCGGATCATGCTCGGAAACACCCCCGCGCCGCCGCGCATGGTCTGTTGTCATGATTCTGCCACCGGCAGGGATTACCGCTTTGTAACCAATGCCGACCATCTTGACGCCAGAACCATAGCCGACCTTTACAGGGAAC
>JAJRZW010000020.1 GCA_024275015.1 Deltaproteobacteria bacterium
ACCTTGACGTCGACCTTGCCGGACTGCCGCCGGTACTTGGCGGACTGGTAAAAAACAGGATCTTTCTCCGGGAACTTGAGCACTTCAAACAGGTCAGCGGCCACGGTATGGCCCATCTCCACCTGGGCGACACCCTGCAACTGATCAAGGCCGGGATAATGGTACATGACGCCCACGGGAGTGCCGTCTACAACCGCCTGCCCTGGTCCATATCCATCAGCGACGGGACCATGAACATCAAACCGGGATCGGTCGAATGGGCGGGAATAAACGGTCGCGTCGGTCCCCACCGGCTCACGGGCTTAAGCGGCTCGGTCACCTGGACTCCGGGCGGAGCGACGAAATTTGAGGTCCTTCCCGCCCGGGGCGAAATAGACTCGGCTGATCTCCTCGCCACCATGCGCGGCCACGGCTTTCTCCCTCAAATATTCGGCAAGGTCATCAAGAGCATATCCGGTCCCCTGGAGATCAGCGACTTCACCCTTAAAGGCGATCCCAGCAAACCCGCGGGCTGGCAGTACGCGATGGGAATCAGCGCCACCGGGGTCCGCTGGCGGAGCAAACTCGTTCCCGGTGCCTTTCTCACCGAAAAAGGCCGAGCCCGGATCACGAACCGGGTCCTGAAAATCACCGATTCAAAGACCTGGAGCCTTGAACAACCCATCACCATTAACGCCGATCTCCGCCATTATAATTTCAAAGATATAACCGGCCGGCTGCGCATCGACGGCAGGATCAGGAAAAAACTATCTTCCTGGGTGATGGCAAAAGGCTGGCTGCCGCCGCCGCTCACCCCCCGGACCACGGTCACCCTGCAGGGACTTACGATCACGCTCGCCGGGAACCGGACCAGGGTGACCGGGAAAATAAAGGCGGGACCGGCGGTGGAAGGAGGGACCACGGTCGATATCGATCTCTCCCGCTCAGCCCATGAACTGACATTGAACCGACTGAACATCCGCGGTCACGGCAAACGCGGCACCCTGAAACTGCACCGGACCGAGACATCCGGCAGGACCGTAGATAAACTCGACTGGCAGGGAGACCTTGCCGGCGCGAGTATCCCCAACATCCTTGCCGATCCCGGGTTCACCCTTAAAGATCTCTCCGGTGACTGCCGCGTAGTCCTTGTCGATGATATTCCGCCACAGTTTAAAGGTCGTCTGCGCCTTAAGGGTCTGATCTCGAATAAAGACGCGGCCGGGGAAATACGGATCAACGACCTTGACATAAACGACGCCCCCGGGGGGGGGACGGAAATTAAAAAACTCATCATGGCCCGCAACGGCCAGGCGATTACGATCAAGGGGATATTATTCCCGCAGAAAAAACCACCGGAATATGATATCAGCGCCCAAAGCTCCCGTCTGGATTGGGGCAATCTCATGGAGATGAAAAAAAGAATCAAATACGGCGACAGCGGCAAGGCCGACGGTCGGGTCAACTTTGATATCGGAAGCCTGGACAACATAACCGGCCTGATTCCCGGCGACGACGGCATTTCCATGGCCCCGGCAACCGGTGAGATCAGATTTAACCACGGCGATTGGCAGACCCTGAAATTCAAGGAATCAAAGCTCTGCGGCCTCGAGTTTGAAGGAATCCTCCACCCCGATACAAGTGGGCTGGATTCCTCGTTTAACCTTTTTTCAAACACTGACGATCTTCCGGATTTCGAGGCGGTTCTTCCCTGTCTCGGGTTCAACAATGACCTGATAAGGGGCCGGGTCAACGTTGACGCCAGCCTCAGGGGGAAAAAATCTTCCTGGACCCATGGCCGCCTCAACCTGTACTCAAAGAAAGGCTTTATCCGCCGCCTATCCCTGTTATCCAAGGCCCTTTCCCTGCTCAACATCACCGGTCTCGTCTCCGGGAGCTTCATTAAAGACCTTAACCTTAAAGGCTTCACCTATTCCGAGCTTGATTTCAAAAGCCATGTTGACAAAGGCCGACTGATTATCAACCGGGCGATAATCAGGGGCAGCGGCCTCAATATATTCGCCCAGGGGTGGGTGGACATGAAAAATCGCGACTGCGAAATCATCATGCTCCTGGCGCCGCTCAAGACCCTGGACACCATAATCGGCAACCTGCCGATTATCGGCCCGGCCGTGGGCGGCAGAGACACCGCCCTGATCGCCCTGCCGGTAAAGATCAGCGGCAGAATCGATGACCCGGTGGTTAAGACCATGCCGGCAAAGGAAGTCGGAGCCGGAATCGCCGCTTTCATCACCAGAACCATCAAACTGCCCTTTGCCATATTTTCCCCCCTGATCGAGGCCGGTGAAGAGGCAGGGAAATAAAGAACCAACGGCAAAATTCGCGGCGTCTCACGATTCCGACAAAAATGCCGCTGTTCTTTTTTAAGTCTTAAGCTATATTTGATGAAGTCGTAACAAGTCTCCGCTCCGGCTTGAAACGGCGATTTTCGGGTACCGGTGATTGAAAAATCCATGGACGGTTTTCTCAACGTCCTGACAGTATCTGTCCATCAATATTTCGATGGCGGAGTTTCAAGGGCAAGATCAATAATATGCATATGAATCAGCCAGAAAACGACCGTCGTATTCATACCCGGGTATTTTTCTCCCCCGGCGACGGCGTCCACGGGAGTTTTGACTTCCCGACCCTTGAGATCTCGTCTATTTCCGCCAATATCAGCGACCTGAGCCTCGGGGGACTGTTTTTTTCCATAAACCGCAAGGATGGGGTGAACCTCAACCCTGACGCCCCGATTATTTTGACGGAAATAACCACCGCGCTCGCGTTTCAAATCAAGACCAATATAGAACTTGACATCAGGCGCATCCAGGATTTCAAAATTCTGGATGTCATCGGTTTTGGCTGTAAATTCAAACGGATCCCTGAAGAAGACAACGATAAACTGGCCCGGTTCATAAGCTGGGCCATAGACAACGGACGCAACCACCTGCAGTCATGACCATAACCTGCCCCCATTGCCGGAAACAATACCTGATCGAGGAAGAAAACATCCCGAAGGTAAAATCCGTGGCCCGATGCAAGGACTGCGGCGGCAAAATCATCATTGATCCGGCCGCCATCCCCCCCGAAGAGGAAAGGGAGGAGATCGCCGTGACTCCGGAAACGGCCACCACCCCGGTGGGGAAAGCAGAGGAAGACGCCGCCGCGACCGCGGAGTCCGGACCCGAACCTGACCTTGAAAAATTACTGGCAGAGTTCCCCTGGCTTGACGAATTAAACCAGGATATCCTTGACCTCGGCGGGATCTTCAAGGCGGAAACGAAAAAAGGCTACCATACCCGGAGAAACCGGATCGCGGCAGCGGCCCTGAAGGCGGTTTCAGGATGCCTTGCCGCCATCTTAAAAGAAGAGGAAAAGGTACTCAGGGCCGCCCGGGGCGCGGCCTATATCCCGGCGGAGATCCCATATGCCAATACCATCCTCACCCTGCCGGCCAATCGTTACACCATACTCTGCACCAGCAGACGCATACTCCTCTTAAACCTCGACTGGCGTCAGAAACGCTGCGGAGAATTTTTCTACCAGGTTCCGTACGGCAATATCCGCGAGATCGGCCGGGGGGCCTTTCGTGACGGCCTGATAATAAAATCCCGTTCCGGCCGGCAGATGCGGTTCACCTCTCTCACCGTTACCCTTTCCCGGGAAATTTCCGAAATAGCCCTTGAAAATCGGCGCCATATTCCCAACTGGAATGTGGCGCCGATCATGGCGGAATTTCTCTGCCCGGCCTGCTTCGCCCCCCAGTCGGCCCAAAACAGCGGATGCAGCCAATGCTCCACCCCGTTCAAATCACCGACCACAGCGTTCTATCGTTCTCTTGCCCTTGCCGGCCTTGGTGCCTTCTATCTCAACCACCGCCTGCTGGCGGCGGGCGAAATGACGATCCTTGGTCTCATTATCGTCTCTCTGGTCCTGACGATAACCCTGAAACTGGTGGGAGGATTAATTATCACCATCTGCGCCCTCCTCGTTTACCAAAGTCTTTCCGCCATGCTGACCTTTATCCTCGCCCGCAAAGGACTCATGGCCGATGACCGGGAGTCACAGAACAAAACAGTAAACGATCCATGAACAGCCTGTTGATCGTTTACAACAACCACCCCGAAGGAGCAAAACCATGTTGCAAAACCATGACACAGAGGTAATGTTACAGATTGATGGACTCGCAACAAGTTCCATCAAAATTACTCAGCCGGCAATCTGTATTGATACGCATTCATCAACTCCAATCGGATGTGATGACCCTGTAAAAACTAATGGGATGGCTAAACAATGATGAAGTCGTAACAAATCCCCGCTCCGGGGAAAAAACGGCGATTTCCGGGCGGCGGGCTGCTGAAATCCCGAACTCGGGCTATGCCCTCAAACATGCGGGATTTATTAACCCATCCCGCCGCCCGGCGCTTTTTCCGGAAATCGCCGAAGACGCCTCCGCGGGGACTTGTTACGAGACCATTAAACAATAATTTCTATGTACCACGTAGTGGTGTCCTCTGGTGAGCGAGGCCATACTCGCAATGGCTGGGACCGGGCGAATAAAAGGACACCACGACGCCGTGAATCGGGATTATTGCGACGCCATCAGATGTAAACAATGCCGCAAACCAGAGAAAGACGCAGACATAGACGATATCAGGTAAAAAACGGCGCCTATACCGTCAATTCAAACAAGCCGGGGCTTATTGTCGACATAAGTGCCAGTGGTATGTCCTTTAATTATATCGACCGCAAGGAATGGCCCGGCGAGACCTTCCGGCTTGATATCGTCTTCGGTGCTGACAACGAATTCCGCCTCACCGATATCCCCTACCGGGTAGTCTCCGACCGGATCTCCACTGACCGCCGACGGGATTCCGCCATGGTGGTGAAACGTCGCGGCATTGAATTCGGGAAACTGACCCCGGAACAACGGCGTAAGCTTAAATATTTTATCAACAATCACGCCATCACCTGACAGACGGCAGCGCAACAATCCCTTGCCAGACCGTTGAACAAAACAAGTTCCGGCCAACCTCTCGATTTAACCGGAGTTTTCAACCCGGCAAACTCGACGGCACGGACAGCAACCCCTGCCAGTCCGTTTTTCAAGATACCCCTCATGTGTATCCGAACAGGGAGGACATTAAATGGGCAGTGACAACCTCGTTTTTCTCGAAGTAATCGAATGGTTTGACAATGCCGGCAGGGAAATGATCCACCGGATTCCGGAAAGCGGTTCCGCTGAGATTAAATACGGCGCCCAGCTGACGGTGCGCGAAAGCCAGGCGGCGATATTTTTCTATAACGGTCGGGGCTCCGATGTCTTCGGTCCCGGCCGTCATACCCTCAAGACCGCCAATATCCCGATAATCAGTAAATTAATGGCCATCCCCTGGGGCGCGACCAGCCCGCTGCGAGCCGAGGTATACTTCGTAAACCTGAAGATCTTCGCCAACCTCAAATGGGGTACCCGCGAACCTGTGGCCTTTCGCGACAGCGAACTGGGCCTTGTCCGCCTCCGGGCTCACGGGGTATACAACATCCGGATCATACAGCCGGCCCTGTTCATCAACGCCATGACCGGAACCATGGCCACCATTGACGACAATAATGTCGGCGAGTACCTGAGACGGGTAATCGTCTCCAGGTTCAACGATTTCCTTGGAGAAGAACTGGACTCCATCCTCAACCTCCCCGGCCGCTATGATGAACTCTCCCGGGGACTCGCCGCCCGCCTTACCGCCGACCTCTCCCACTTCGGGCTCGCCCTCGACCGCCTCTACATCACCTCGATTACCCCGCCGCCCGAGGTCCAGCAAACCATTGACGACCAGACCCGCCTCAATACCATCAAAGACCTCGACCGCCTGGTAAAGATGAAAGCGGCCAACGCCATGGAAAAGGCGGCGGTAAACCAGGGCGAGGCCGGAGGCGGCATGGGCATGGGCATGGGGCTGATGATGCCGGCGATGTTCGCCGGGATGATGTCGGGGACGGGAAACAAGACAGGGGACAACCGCGGCCCCTCATGTCCCGACTGCGGCAACCCGGTACCGGACAACGCCGGTTTCTGTCCCGCCTGCGGCCATCAGCTGATAGTCCACCGTCAATGCGACAATTGCGGCAAGAACCTGCCGGTAACCGCCCGCTTCTGTCCCCGCTGCGGCGAGGCAACCGACAAACGCCCGAAAGAGATAAAATGCCGGAAATGCGGGACGGAGAACCTGCCCGGAGCCGTCTTCTGCGACCAATGCGGCGAAAGAATCATGAATCCGTGACCACGACGGGAATGAGATGATTCTCACCGTTGACTGTCAGTGCCCCCAATGCGGTGCCGCGCTTCCCCTTGCCGAAGGGCAGCGTTTCCTGGTCTGTGAATTCTGCGGCGCGGGTAATTTCCTCACCAACCGCGACCTGCCCTGGCTGGTCATGCCGGAAAACGTCAAAGGCGACCAGACCGTATTTGTTCCGTATCTCCGCTGTCGCGGCCCACTTTTCACCTGCGCCGACAGCCGGATGGCATTCCGGGTGATCGACGCCTCGACCTGTACCGCGGATCTGCCCGGCATCCCCTTTTCCCTCGGGATCAGACCGCAGGCGGTTAAACTCACCTTCCCCGATCCACGGAGCATCGGACAACGGCTCGCCTCTGAGGGGAAGACCACCGCCCACCTCATGACCATGATCACCCGGGGCCACGGGCGGAGGGGAAAAAGGCAGCTTCACCAGGCCCTGATCGGTGAAGTAATGAGCATGGTCTACCTGCCGCTTGTGATTCGCGGCAACGAGGTCCGTGACGGCTCCTCCGGCAGCGAAATGGCGGTAAAACCGGAGGACATCGATCTTCCCCGGGAGACATCCCCTCCCTGGGCCCCCATATTCCACGCCGCCATCTGCCCCGGCTGTGGATGGGATCTTAACGGCGACGAGACAAGCCAGGTCATGTTCTGTCCCAATTGCGCCACCGCCTGGACCGGCGGCGGCGACAATTTCACCCGGGTCGAGGTGGAAGTAATGGCAAGCGAAAATAAAGCGGCCCTGTTTCTACCGTTCTGGGAGGTCGGCTTTACCCTGCCGGACGACCATATCCTGACCGCGGCCGCGCTCGAACATTTCCTCCTGTCTCCCGCCCGGGGGTTAAAAGACGACCGGCGAAGGCCGGCGGTAATCACTCCGGGGTTCAAGATCAAACCCAAGGATTTTCTCCGTTTGAGCGTCCAGTTAAGCCATGCCCGCCCGGAAGCCGGGGCCGACCGCGCCCTGCCGGACGCCATCCACCCGACCTCCCTGGCCGCGGCCGAGTCGGTCCAGGCGGTCAGGACCATCCTCGCGGCCAGGGCAACCGTAAAAAAAGACTTCTTCCCCCGGCTAAACGGACTTAAACCGGTGATCCACTCCCTGAAACTGCTCCTCATCCCCTTCACCGACCGGGGCTATAACCTCATCCAGGAAGAATACGATATCAGCATCAACCGCCAGGCCTTGAGATTAGGACGCCTCATTTGACTCTCCGGCAACGGATGCCATGCCTGAATCCGTTACGCCTCCGCTCTGTTTGCAAGCGTAATATTGTGGTATCATTTTGCGAGCGAGGCCATATCAAACTGTTGAAAAAGCCGTCCTGGCTTTTTCAACTCCCGGCTGGCCAAAACAAGCTCCGGCCAACCTCAAAGATTTTATTGGATTTTTCAAACCCAATAAAATCGGCGGCGCGTCCATGCACCGCGACCAGCCCGTTTTCAACGGACGGATATCCCGCCATGGATCGCGATTATCGCAACGCCATCAAAAAAAAGGACAGGACATGATCAACGGCGCTCAATGTATTTTTAATCCCTCCGGCCCGGCGGAACCATGCCGGATTGTGGTCCTCGGGGCCACCGGCGACCTTGCCGGGCGCAAACTTTTCCCCTCGCTTTTCACCCTGTTCAAGGCCGGACACCTTAACCCGGAAAGCCGGATAACCGGTTGCGGCCGGGGAGAAATGAGCGATGACGAATTCCGCCGCATGACAGAAGAAAAGGTCTCCCCCGACGACTCAGAGGGAGAACAATGGCGGCGGTTCCGACAACTCATCAGCTATCACCGCCTTGACTTCAACGACGACGCCTCATTTGCCGCCCTGGCCGCCGGGCTCATCCCGGAGGAAGGAAAACCGGCGGTAAACCGCCTCTTCTACCTGGCCCTGCCGCCGTCAAGCTATGAACGGGCGGCCACCGCCATCGGCCGGGCCGGTCTCGGCCGGGAGGATGGCGGCTGGTCGCGGATTGTGGTGGAAAAGCCCTTCGGCCATGATCTCACCTCGGCCCGCAGCCTCAACGCCGCCCTGCACGCCTGTTTCAATGAGGAACAGATATTCAGCATCGACCATTATCTGGCCAAGGAAACGGTGCAGAATATCCTCGTCTTCCGTTTCGCCAACGCCATCTTCGAGCCCCTGTGGAACCGGCAATACATCGACTCGGTGGCGATCATGGCCACCGAGACCCTGGGCGTCGGCCACCGGGCCGCCTATTATGATACCGCCGGGGTAATCCGCGACATGTTCCAGAACCATCTCCTGCAATTACTGTCCCTGATCGCCATGGACCCGCCGGCCCGTTTCGAGGCCGACCAGGTCCAGGATGAAAAGGTCAAGGTCTTCCGGGCCCTGAAACACATATCGTCAAACCACGACGACCTCGCCATCGGCCAGTACGGAAACGGCGAGATCGACGACGGGAAAGTGGCCGCCTACCGGGAGGAACCGGGAGTGGCGGCGGAATCAACCACCCCTACCTACGCCCGCATCACCGCCCACATCGACAATTGGCGCTGGCGCGGGGTACCATTCACCATGATAAGCGGCAAGAGGCTGGAGAAAAAAATCACCCGGATCATCATCAATTTCCGCCGGGTTCCCCATTCCCTGTTCAAGGATATCCTTGCCGACACCATCCAGCGCAACAAGCTGATCATCAACATCTATCCTGATGAGGAAATCTGCCTCTCGTTTCAGAGCAAGGTCCAGGGGACCCACCTCTGCCTCAACCAGGAAGTCATGCGCTTTGCCTTTGCCACCGGTGACGACCAGATCGACGCCTACGGCCGGGTTCTGCTTGACTGCCTTAACGGCGAACGTCTCCTCTTCTGGCGCCAGGACGGCCTGGAGGAGACCTGGAAATACCTTGACCAGATCCTCGCCCGGGACAACACCAGCCGCCCCCCGGGGCAGACCCTTGCCATCTACGCCGCCGGAAGCCTCGGCCCGAATCGGGAAGAAAAGCTCCTGCGCCATCTCCTGACCGCCGGGAAACAATGATGGCGTCGCAAAAAGTCGCCGGATGCGGCGTTGCTGCAAATATTCTCATTACTGCGGCGTATGTAAGCAGGACTCATTCCTCGAAATTTACGCGCCTTGCATTCGACGATTTTTGCTTAGCCATCCCCTTGATGGACTTTTTACGAGGCCATCAACAATGACAATGGCCGCCGGCAAAGCAGAAATAAGGCAATACCCCTCCCGGAAAGACGCGGCGCAGGCGGGGGCGGCAAGCATCCGGCAACAGGCGGCCGACGCCATCGCCGCCCGGGGGATATTCACCCTGGTGATCCCCGGCGGCAGAAGCCCGCTGCCGCTGTTCAAGGAACTGGCGAGGGGGAATTTCCCCTGGGACTACAGCCATATATTCTGGGGCGACGAACGCTGTCTGCCGCAGGATCACCCGGAAAGCAATTTTCGTCTGGCCCGGGAACACCTCATCGCCCCTGCCGGAATCAGCGGGGATCATGTCCACCCGATACCGGTGGATATATTGCCGGAAGAGGCGGCGGCGGCGTATCAGCGGGAGATAGAACAATTCTTCAGCGCCGCGGCCATCCCCTGCCGATTTGACTGCGTCGTCCTCGGGATGGGCGCCGACGGCCATGTCGCCTCCATCCTGGTCGAGGAAACAGATACCGCCGGAGACAAGGCGGTTTTCGCCACCCAAGGCCGCAGCGGTTCACCGCCGGTGGCAAGGATCAGCCTTGGTTACTCCCTGCTCCTCGGCGCCGGGAAAATCATTCTCATCGTCAACGGTGAAAAAAAAGAAAAAACCCTTTGTCTCGCCGCCTCACCGTCGGGGAAAAACCTGCCTGTGGCAAGGATCATCAGCCACCCGGAAACCGTTGTCTTGCTGACCCAGTAAAGCCCGTCCCCACCTGAAAAAGGCTTAAGCAAAAATGCCAAAAGCTGCTTGACTTACGCCTTTTTTTTAAGTAAAATCATAAAAGATGAAAAAATTTTAAGCCTTTTTGTAGGGGGGGCCACAATGAGGAAGAAAGACATCAAGCTGAAAGCTTGTGGCAGCATAGCAGGCCTGTCAATGGCTGTTTTTTTTATGCTCGCCACCAGCGCCGGGGCGGTAGTCACCGGCGTCTGTTCCAACTGTCACACCATGCATAACAGCCATGATGGCAACACCGTTGCCAACAGCAATGGTGCCCACTGGTCCGGCGGAGTGCTTACCGGCGGTTCAGTAACCACCGCCAACGCCCAACTCCTGGTCAGTGACTGTGTCGGTTGTCATTCAAGCACCGGCACCGCTACCACTGTTAATGTCGGCGGCTCCACCATTCCCATTGTCTGGAACACTGGCGGTTACCCCGCCACTCCTCTGGCCGGCGGCAACTTCTTCAATGTCCCCACCGACACCACCATGGGGCACAACGTTTACGGCATCGCCGGGGTTGACAGCAATCTCAGCTATGCCCCCGGCGCCTTTGACGATCTTGGTGGTACCGCCATTGGCTGCGGCACCAGCTGTCATACCACCCTGGCCCAGCCCGACAGCTGGTACATCGCAGCCGGGAATGAGCCTGGCGGTTGCAAGGGCTGCCACGGCTATGTGGCGCATCATGCCAACAACGATGCCTCAACCCAGCCCCGCCCCACCGCTACTAACGGCGGCTACCGCTTTCTCGGCCCCCCGGCCGGACATCCCTTGGGTGGCCATGTCGATGGCATAGAAGATCCCGACTGGGAGGCGACAACCAGCGCCACCGATCACAACGTGTACGCCGCCGAGGTGGTGGACGACACCGAGGATCCCCAGTCCATGGGCAAGTTCTGCGCCGGATGCCACGGATCCTTTCACGCCAACGGTGATCCTAATAGCTATACGACCATCATGGAGACCGGGATAGACAACGGTACCGGTTCCACCGCCGACCCCTGGATCCGCCACCCCTCAAACTTCGGTATCCCCAATACCGGTGAGTTCACCCAGGTAATCGGCCAGACATACAGCGCCGCGATTCCAGTGGCCAAGAATGTCCAGACCACGGTTACCAGTACGGTTGACGCCGGAGATCAGGTGTTCTGTCTCTCCTGCCACCGGGCCCATGGCTCGCAATATCCCGACATGCTAAGGTTTGACTATACCGCGGTTATCGCTCATACCGGCAGCGGTACCGCCACCAACGGCTGCTTCTTCTGCCACCGCAATAAAGACAATCCGTAAGTTTCATCTTTCCCCTGATATCCTGAAAAAGGCCATCCATTACGGATGGCCTTTTTTTTTATATTCACATGAACGCCCGAAGGGCGGCGGGGTAAAATTCCCGCCGACGTGAAAATCCGGCAAAAAATACATGAATTCAAGTGGATACATACTCGGTTGCCACTAAGCCGTCACAAATTCAGGCTGAAGACTGATGAAGTCGTAACAAGTCCCCGCTCCGGCTTGAAACGGCGATTTTCGGGCAGCGGGCGGGGGCTGCTGAAATCCCGAACTCGGGCTATGCCCCCAAACATGCGGGATTTTTCAACCCATCCTGCCGCACGGACTTACAGCCCGTTTTTCAACGGGCTGTAAGTCCCTCAAATCAATACTATCGGGATACGTTTACGCACAGCATGGTGTCCCTGAAATGCCTCACTTCCCCAATCCCCCCCCCGAAAAAAAAAGCCGCATCCAGGGGAAAAAGCATCCGGGATACGGCCACTGAGCTGAGATAACTTTTTTAGCGTTATTTACCCTCGGCCATTACATTGTCGAGAAGTTGCCGCACACTCTGACCGTTGGGGGCAAGGGCGGCGGGATTTATTTTCAGCAGTTCTTCCCATGCCTTGCGGGCGCCTTTTTTGTCTTTAAGGTCGTAAAGGAGCACTATACCCTTATTGAAACGGGACTGTTCGTGGGCGGGATCAATGGAAGCGGCGCGGGTGAAGGCGTCTAAGGCCTTTTTGGATTCACCGTTGCGACGGTACATCACCCCGAGATCAGTCCAGACATTGGCATTGTTCGGGGTGATTTCAATGGACTTCTCATAAGCCCGAATCGCCTTTTTCGCCATCCCGGAATCAAAATATATATGCCCCAGATGGGTCCACGCCTCACCGTTACCGGGATTGGCCGCGACTTCCTTTTCAAGGGAGAGGATGGTTCTTGCCTGGTCGGGAGATAGATTGGCCATTCCCGTCTGCCCCTGGGGCCGGCGGTTCTCAACCACCTTGACCGTGGGCTCGGACTGATAGACCCCGAATATTACTCCGGCGAGAAAACCGGCGACAAAGATCACGATCACCGTGATCCCCAGAGTTTCCTTCTTTAAATACACCATCCCTTCCTTGACTGAGACCATGATTTTATCGCTCCCCGAAATAATGTTAACTACTCATAACAGATGGACTCGTAACAGAGTGTCGCAAAAGCCGTCCTGGCTTTTGCGACTCCGGTTGGCCGGAACAAGTTCCGGCCAACATCTCGATTTCACCGGTTTTTCAACCCGACAAAATCGACGGCGCGGACATCGGCCCCTAACAGTCCGTTTTTCAACGGACTGACAATAAAAGATCAGCACCATAATAACAGTCAGGCGCGATGAGGGCAATAACACCACTCCGGCAATCTTCCATAGGCTGGCAAAAAACGATATAATAGCAATAGTCAAAATTTCTCAATGTCCATAACCTTAAAAAAAGGACCGTCATGAACAACCGAACAGTTCTCGCGGCTGATATCGGCGCGACCAAAACAAATCTCGGCCTGTACAACCTCAAAGACGGCCTGGACACCCCGATGAAGGAGGCCACTTACGCAAGCCCGCAATTCAAGAATTTTGATGTCATTCTCGAAGACTTTATCGCCCGGGACAATAATCTCAAGATCGACATGGCCTGTTTCGGGGTCCCGGGCCCGATTGAAGACAACCGGGCCTCAACCACCAATCTTCCCTGGCTGATCGAGGCCGGCGGCATTGAAAGCAGCTTTAATATCAAAAAGGTATTGCTGGTGAACGACCTTGCCGCCACCGCCATCAGTATCCCCCACCTGAACTCCGAGGAACTTTTTTGTATTCAGAAAGGCAGTTGGAGTGAAAAAGGCAATATCGCTGTTATAGCGCCCGGGACCGGTCTGGGTGAGGCCTTTCTTATAACCGCCCCTTATGGCAATCGAATCGCCCAGGGATCGGAAGGGGGCCACGCCGATTTCGCCCCCATGGATCAGATGCAGCAGGATCTCCTCACCCACCTGCGTGAACGCATCGGCCATGTAAGTTACGAGAACGTCTGTTCCGGCCGCGGTCTCCCCAATATCTATGATTTTATTCTCGAACACGGCCTGGCGAAAGAACCAGACTGGCTCAAGGAGCGACTTGACGGCTGTGGCGACCCGGTGCCGGAGATCGTCCGGGCGGCGATAAAACACGGTGATGAATGCGAGATATGTGACCGCTGTATCCGGTTGTTCGTCGCCATCCTTGGCGCTGAAGCGGGGAACCTAGCGATCAGGACCATGGCCACCGGCGGGATCTATATCGGCGGCGGCATTGTCCCGAGGATCATCAATATCCTCGACTCACACCATTTTCTGAAATTTTTCCTCAACAAGGGCAGGGTGGCGGGTCTCCTGGCCAATATTCCGGTGCAGGTGATAATGAACCCCAAGGCGGCGCTCATGGGGGCGGCGGCCCACGCCATCACCGCCCTGACCCAGGTGGAACGGGTAATAATATGACCGGGACAGAAAAGTCATTGATATTACGCTTTATAATCGCCGCCGCGGGCCTGGCCGCGGCGGCGGCGTTTTTTTATTTTGATCTCGGCCAATACCTCCGGCTTGAATTTCTCAAAGATTCCCAGGAAAACCTGCGCGCTCTTTACGCCCGACAGCAAACGGCGATCATGATCGCCTACATGACAGTCTATATCACCGTTACCGCCCTGTCGCTCCCCGGGGCCGCAGTCCTCACCCTGGCCGGCGGCGCCATCTTCGGCTTCTGGGCCGGGTTGTTCGCGGTCTCGTTCGCCAGCACCATCGGTGCCGTCCTTGCCTGCGCCGTCTCCCGCTTTCTTCTCCGCGACTGGGTTGAAAAACGATTCGGTGACCGCCTGACCGCCATCAACCAGGGGATTGCCCGGGAAGGGGCCTTTTACCTGTTTTCCCTGCGACTGGTACCGGTATTCCCCTTCTTTGTCATCAATCTCGCCATGGGCCTTACCCCGATGCGAATTTTCACCTTCTACTGGGTATCACAACTGGGGATGCTGCCCGGCACCGCGGTTGTTGTAGACGCCGGACGGGAGTTGGGACAGATAGACTCCATTGGGACTATTCTCTCCCCGGGACTGATCGCCTCCTTCATCCTCCTCGGAATATTCCCCCTGGTGGCCCGGAAGGTCCTCAAACGGATTGCCGCGGCGAGAAAGCCGGGGACAACCGGCAAGAGTTAGCCGTGATCATCCGTTATTGCCCCAAAATCCTCCCTGCGGACGAAAAAGCTCCTGGTTCCATCGCCGCCAATAAGACCGGACGGCAAGGTTGAAAAAAAAATGCAATTTTTAAAAAATGTGACGAATATACTGCGAAATTTTAACGATTTTAAGGGGTTCAGGCAATGGGAATTCCCTTCAGGAACCGAATTCGCGGCCCGGAGACAGTGGTGGGGAGAAATGAAGGCCAGGAATCGCCCCCATGAAGGTATTGATCTGTGGCAATGGCGCAACGACAACGGCGGCATCATGACCCTGAAACCAGCCGTCCGGGTCGGTTGTGCCATGACCGGGAAGATCGTCAATATCAGCCCCGACTTTATCAGACTGTTGAAAAAGCCGTCCTGGCTTTTTCAACTCCCGGTTGGCCAAAACAAGTTCCGGCCAACCTCTCGATTTCACTAGATTTTTTTCAACCCGGTGAAATCGGCGGCGCGTCCGTGCGCCGCGACCAGCCCGTTTTTCAACGGGCTGTTATGGGTTGGACGGTCTTCGTTCTCTGCCGGGGAAAAAAGCTGTTGCAGATTTACGCCCACCTGCAACCGGAAACGGCGCTGCGACCGGGGCAGGATATCACCGCCGCCGCCATGATCGGTCGGACAGCCCCGGCCGGAGGCTGGTCGGTCCCCCCGCATCTGCATCTCTCCCTCGCCCGGGTCTCCGGCAGTCTCCAACCGGCCCTGGGCCGGTTGGACTGGAGCAATCTGGGCCAGTGGCCGATAAAGTTAATCGCCCCGGAATAAAAAAACCTCCACGAGTAGTCAAGGGCGATAACGACGCAGATTCGGTCCTGTCGCCGACTTTACAGGGAGAGCCAGGTGGCGGTGAACAGTACCAGACTGATAACCCCGTTCATGGTAAAAAAAGACATCTGAATCCGGGAAAGATCACCGGGAGAGACCACCCGGTGCTGGCTGATAAGGGCAATACCGGCAAGGGCGAGGCCGACATAATAGATGTAATTCAATCCGCAGTGATAACCGGTGAGGACAAAGAGGACAAAAGCGAAAAAATGAAAGACCCCGGCAAGTCGGAAGGCGTTTTTACGGCCGAACCGTGCCGGCAGGGAGAAAAGGCCCACCGAACGATCGTAATCAGCGTCAAGACAGGCGTAAACCGCGTCAAAACCGCCGACCCAGAGCATAACCCCGAAAGACAGGTACCAGGGATAGTCCCTGATCGAACCGGTAACCGCGATCCAGCCGCCAAAAGGCGAAAAAGCGAGGGCAAGACCGAGAACCACATGACATAGCCAGGTAAAACGTTTGGTAAGAGAATAGACAAAGGTCAGCCCCAGGGCCAGGGGGGAAATCATGAACACCAGGGGATTGAGAAAATAAGCGACAATAAAGAACACCGCAGCGGCGATGAGCACCAGAATCCAGGCCTCGGACATGCTGACCTTTCCGGCGGGGATGGCCCGCTGGGCGGTGCGGGGATTGGCGCGATCAAACCCGGCGTCAACAATGCGGTTAAAACCCATGGCACTGGTTCTGGCCCCGACCATGGCAATAACCACCAGAATAAAGACCCGGACATCGGGCGTCCCGCCGGCGGCAAGAAAGGCCCCCATAAAAGCGAACGGCAGGGCGAAAACCGTGTGCTCGAACTTTATCATCTCAAGTAGTGTGGCGATTTTGTTTAACATGCGGATCAGGGGCTTGGGGTTCCAGACGACCGGGATTGGTGAAGGATACGATACAGGGTAAGGGAGCAAGGTTCAAGGGTTCTCTGGCTTAAATCCCCACTGCGGCATGCCGGCGACATCTATTTCCATAAGCGAGGCGACCCGTCCGGCGAAGTGGTCTGCCGCGTCACGGAGGTCGACTGGACGGTGGTAGAAGGCTAACAGCGGCGGACATATAATGGCCCCGGCGTCATTGACGGCAAGCATATTTTCCATATGGACCCGGTTGAACGGGGTTTCCCGCACTGCCAGCAGCAGTTTTTTTCTCTCTTTCAACATCACATCCGCGGCCCGATGAATGAGGTTGGCGGATATCCCCCGGGCAATGGCGCCAAGAGTTCCCACCGTGCAGGGGACCACCGCCATCCCGACAAAACCGGCGGAACCACTGGCAGCAGGGGCGGTAAAATCAGCTGGATCATAAACCGCGGTTACCTTGTCGCGCCAGAGTTCTTCCGGGCTCCGTCCCAATTCATGGCCAACGACCAGCGCCCCGGCATCCGAGACAATAAGGTGGACCTCAACCCCGGCCCCGGCCAGCCCGGAGACAAGACAATCGGCGAAAATCGCGCCACTGGCGCCGGTAACCGCAACAATTATTCTTTTCGTTTCCGCCAAGTTTTCTCCTCAGCCTTCAGCCTTAAAACCTAAATAAACACTTACCACTCCGAAGGTCAACGGAACCCTTTTCACCGTGGCAAAACCAGCGTCTTTCATCATCCCCATCAACTCTGCCGGTTCATAAAAAGCGGCGATGGAACTGGCAAGATATTCATAGGCGTCACGATCGCCGGACACCAGTCCCGCAAGCTTTGGCAGGACATGGTTGAGATAAAAATTATATCCCTGCTTTATCACCGGCACGGTTGGCCGGGAAAACTCGAGAATAAGAAGACGGCCACCAGGTTTAATAACCCGGTGCATCTCCCGCAGCCCGTCCATGGTCCGGCCCAGATTCCTGACCCCGAAGGCCACGGTTACCCCCCAGAAACTCGCGTTGGCGGCCGGAATCTTCTCACCGTCACCGCATACCGGAACGATACGACCGGAAAGGCCGGTCATCCCGGCCTTGAGCATCTCATAACAAAAATCAACCGCCAGTACCCCCCGTTTGGGGGCCGCCTTGATCAAGGCCCGCGAAAGCGGCATGGTTCCGGCGCAAAGATCAAGGACCCTGCCGGAGGGGAAATCCCGAAGCATCCGCACCGTGCGCCAACGCCAGTAACGGTCAAGCCTGAAACTCAAAAGCGAGTTGATCAGATCATATCTGCCGCTGATCGACGAAAATTTATCGCGGACATAATCTTTTTTATGCTCCGGATCACTGAACTGAACCAATTTTTTTTCTCCTCTCCTCAGAGTCTTTTGCCCGCAATCATGATAGCGTGGAAAAAAATCCGGCCATGGAATTATCACGGATACCAGATTTCAAGCTCAACCGGGGCCGAAATATCGCCCCGTGCCGCGAGGATCTCATAAAATTTCATCAAACCAAGGACCTTGTTATCGTCCAGATCATATTCCAACCCGGCCAGATACTGATAACAACGGGACGGTTCAAGAGGGACCCGCCCCGCCACTTCACGACTTATCCGTCCCAAATCCTTCTTGCCCTCGGCCAGACAGTTTATCAGGGTCCGATGTACATCCCGCACCGTTTCCGGATCAGCGGCAACAAAGTCACGCCGGACCACCCAGAGGGCGAAGACAAATGGGAGGCCGGTGTGGGCGAACCAGATCTCGCCGAGATCAAGCCGGAAAGGGAAGCGGACATCAGTCGCCAGGCGCAGGGCATCATCTCCGATGACCACCATCGCCTCGACATTGTCGATACCGTCTTCGATATCAGCCTGAAAATACGAGGGCCTGATCGCCATGAACTCCTCGCAGACAATCCGGGCCAGGGCCGCGGACGAACGGGACTGGGCGCTGAAGGCAATCGCCCGGCCGTCAAGATCTTCAAACGGAACCCGACTTAAGAAAAAAACACTGCCGACCGCGCCGGTAGAGGAGATAGACAGGGCGGGCATGATCATATACTGCCGGGGATTGCGCCCGAACTCGAGGGAGGAGACAAAACCAAGATCAAGATCGCCGCCGCGGATCATCCGGTTAAGAACACTGGGTACCGCCTCGGTCACCTCCCATCCCGGTTCACTTACCCGCTGCCGCCAGACCTCGTAAATCGGAGCGGTATTGATAAAATTTACCATACCGATACGGGCGCGAAGGGTCATCACTGCACCCATTCAAGTTCTATTTCGCCGCCGCCGCGAACCAGAGAAGAAAAGACCTCGTCAGGATCAGTGATCCCGGGAACCCGGACGGCGGGAAAGACGGCCGGAAACCCGGGGGCCAGGCGGCCGATATCGCCGCCGAGTCCGAGGATATCACTGCCCCAGCTGGTCGCCATCCGCAATATATCGCCCGGATCAACCTCCGGTGCCATTCGGGCCAGGATCTTCATCTCCTGCCAGAGGTCAAGGCGGTCGTTTGACGCCAGACTGTCGGTACCGAGGCCGGGACGGATCCCGGCGGCGAGCATGGCCGCCACTGGTGGCGTTCCCACCCCTAAATAACGGTTGCTTCCGGGACAGAGACATACCCCGGCGCCCCGGGCGGCCAACAGTTTTATATCGTCATCGTTTACATGGACGCAATGGACGCACAAGGTGTTGCGGTCAAGAACGCCAAGGCGGTCAAGGAAGGCTGGCGGGCTTTCGCCGGCCGGGGAAAAGGCGGGGTCAACCCCGCCGCGCCGGGCCATGAACCCGGCCAGCGGCCCGGATCCCAGGGCGACAAACTCAAGCTCTTCAAGGGATTCGGACAGGTGAATAGAGAAAAGGCCTTCGCCGGCCCGTTGTTTCAGGGTCTGAATAAGGTCAGGGGCGGTACCGTAAGCGGAGTGGGCTGTGAGGGATATATCCGCCGCGACCGCGGCCGCCAATTCCCGGGCCCGGGGCGCAAGGGCGGCGGTCATCCCCAATACCTCGCGAAAAAAACCCACCATCACCTTAAAGCCCGCGCCGATATCCGCGCTGACCTGCTCATTGCCGATATCAGCAACCGCGATACAGCCGCGGGCGTAAAGTCCGGCCAGGGCCTGACGGGCGACAAAGAGCTGTTCTTCCACCCCGGTTCCGTCTTCACCCCTGGTATTGAGCAGATTCTCAATCCAGGCCGCCATCTCCCCCGGACGGAACCAGGGACCATCTTCGGCCAGTCCGGCAAGGTGAGAGAGCTCAAGGTGGCAATGACAATTAACCAGCGGCGGCAGCAGCACCGCTTCACCATGATCGATAAGCGGCACCCCGGGATCGGGAAAGTCCGCGGCCGGGCCAACGGCAACAATACGCCCGTGACGGGTAAGCACCGCCCCGTTCACGAGCAGATCCGGGGCGCCATCGACCATCGGGACGACGAAACGGGCCAGATGCAGATATCCTTCCGGTTCAATAGCCATTTTATTACTGCTGTTTCCTGTTCAGAACGGCAAGAAAAAGCCCTTCAACCTTCAACCTTCAACGAATAATCCATCAACCGCTGTTTCGGGGTAAAGCCGGCGTCCCCGACCAGGGTTCTGATCTCTTTTTCCGAAAGCCGGAACCCCACCCCGGCGGCGGCAACCACGTTTTCCTCAATCATGGTAGAACCGAAATCATTGGCGCCGAAAAAAAGCGCCATCTGGGCGATCTTGGGCCCCTGGGTTACCCAGGATGCCTGGAGGTTATCGAAATTATCAAGAAACATCCGCGAAATCGCCAGGACCCGAAGATATTCATGGGCGGTGGCGGTCTTCACCGTTGCCAGGGCGGTGTTGGCGGGCTGAAAGGGCCAGGGAATAAAGGCGGTGAACCCGCCGGTCTCGTCCTGGAGCCCGCGGAGGCGGTCAAGATGTTCAAGCCGTTCATCCCAGGTCTCGACATGACCGAACATCATGGTCGCGGTGGTCCGCATCCCCTGGTTATGGGCCTCGCGCATCACCGCCAGCCATTCGTCAGCGCCGCATTTACGCGGCGCGGTCTCGTGTCTCACCCGATCGTTCAATATCTCGGCGCCGCCGCCGGGGATGGAGTCAAGCCCGGCTTTTCGCAGTCTTGTTATTACCTCGGCAATACCAAGCCCTGAAATTTCGGCAAAGTGACATACCTCGGGAGGAGAAAAACCGTGGATATGGATGTCATGGCTTTTAATAAACCGGAGCATGTCCTCGTAAAAAGACAGGGAAAGATCGGGATGCAAGCCCCCCTGAAGAAGAATCTGGGTCCCGCCCAGGGCCTTGGTCTCTTTGATCTTTTTCCCCAGATCGTCGTTTGAGAGCACATAGCCGCCCTCCTCTTCCGGGCCGTGGAAAAAGGCGCAGAATTTGCAGGCGGAGACGCAGATATCGGTGTAATTGATGTTGCGGTCGATGACGTAGGTCACCATCGATTCGGGATGTTTTTTCATCCGCACCGCGTTGGCGGCAAAACCGAGATGATAGAAATCAGCATCACGGGCGAGGATCAGCGCCCCGGCGACGCTCAACCTCTCCCCCGCCACCACCGCGGCGCAGATATCTTCAACCGTCGGCGCCATCACTCATACTCCCGGATGGTGCTGTAAAGGGTGTCGCGTTCCACCGGCACCCGGCCCGCCTCTTTTATCATCCGCACCAGTTCATTGCGGGCAAGAAACTGTCCGGCCTCGCCACCGGCCATCCGGGTAATCTTTTCTTCACTGACGGTGCCGTCAACGTCGTCGGCGCCAAAGGACAGCGCCACCTGGGCCAGTTTTGCCCCGATCATGATCCAGTAGGCCTTGATATGGGGGAAATTATCAAGAAATAGACGGGCAACGGCGATATTCTTAAGATCTTCGATGCCGGTGCTGCGTGACAGATCGTGCATCTCGGTATTATGGGGATGAAAGGCGAGGGGGATAAAGGTCATGAAACCGCCGGTCTCATCCTGGAGTTCACGGAGGCGGAGGAGATGATCCACCCGTTCTTCGATGGTCTCGATGTGGCCGTAAAGCATGGTGGCGTTGCTCTTCAGCCCCAGTTTATGGGCGGCGCGGGCAACCTCGAGCCAGCCCTCGCCGGAGAGTTTTTTCTCGCAGGTTATCTCGCGGATCCGGGCACTGAATACCTCGGCGCCGCCGCCGGGGATAGAACCGAGACCGGCATCAATAAGGTCGATGAGGGTGGCCTCAAGCCCCTTGCCGGAAATCTCGGCCAGATGGGCGATCTCGACCCCGGTAAAACCCTGGATATGGACATCGGGGCGCTCTTGCTTTATCCCCCGCAGCATGTCGAGGTAATAGGAATACGGCAGGTCCGGATGAATACCGCCGACCACATGGACCTCAACAATGGGCTCGTCAAGGCGTTCACGGACCTTGCGCCTGATCTCGTCAACGCTCATCTCGTAGGCCTGCTCATGGTCGGCGGGTTTGCCGAAGGCGCAGAACTTACAGAGATTGGAGCAGATATTGGAATAATTTATGTGCTGATTATAAATAAAGTACGCCCGGTTGCCGTTAATCCGTTCCCGGACGATATTGGCCATATAGCCGAGGGCGAGAATATCAGGGGACAGGTAAAGCCTTGCCGCGTCGTCAACCCCCAATCGTTCCCCGGCCTCCACCCGGACGAGAATATCGCCGAGACCGGCCTTTTTAATCATTTCCGCAATCATCGTAATTCCCTGTGATAAATAAATTTGATGAATTCCTGAATCCGTGGTGGCTTTGTGAATTTTATGCCTGATTCACCCCGTCGTCCCACGGGGCGTCCGGGAACTGATTCAAATGAATTCGCAAAGCCAGCCCGATTTTCAACGGGCGGTTATATCCCATGTTCAGAAACGGGCAAGACTTTTCCTCCCGCCTGACGCACAGTACAGACAAATTTAAGGTTACACACGGTTTCCGCCGCCACCGTGGCCCGACCGCTTAAAGTAAAAAAAACCGCGTCAACCGATACCAGCCGGACCTTCAGGATCATACAGTCACCGGGCCTGACTTCACGACGGAAACGGGCCGAGCGGATCCGACTTAGAATCGGTGTCCCCCTTGCCCCCCGGGCCGCGAGCAGCAGGGCTCCGGCCTGCACCAGGGCCTCGGTGATTATAACCCCCGGGAGCAGAGGCCGCCCGGGAAAATGCCCGGCAAAAAGCGGCAGCGCGGGGTCGATATCCTTTGCCGCGGTCAGGCTTTCCCGGTCTTCGGATATTATCCGGTCAACCCAGAGAAAAGGCGGCCGCTGCGGCAGCCGGTCAAGCACCACCGGGTCAATGGCCATTTATTCCCCCTTCAACTCATCCAACCGCATGGGCATGAGCATCCGGTTGGCCTGGTTTACCCCGGAAATCATCGCCCCCACCACCCCCACCAGCCCCTGATCGGTGCCGGCCAGAAGAAGTCCGTCAAGGCCGAGATCACCGTCCCATATCTTTTCCGGCGAACCGTAAACCGCCCCCGCCGGCCGCCCGGTGAACCTCTCAATGGTCAGCGGGGTGAAGGCGTCATGAAACAGGGCGGAATCGGCAAAGGGACCGATCATTCCCTCCACCACCCGGGCCGCCTCCTGCGCCGCTTTCTCTTTACGACGGCGATACCCTTCGGGCTGGAGGTCCTTCCATGCCTGATAATTAGCCGGATTTGTTACCCGGACCCGAACCTCGTCCCCGATTTCCGCGCCACGGAAACGATGCGGGAGACAGACACAGCCAAGCCTGGGATCAGTGAGGCCGGGGGGACAGAAATAATCCCCTGACCCGGAAAAATTATAAAAACACACGGTTTCCGTTCCTGACAACCCGGCCGCGGCCTTTTTGTCGATCACATATTGAGACTCAAAAAAACTTATTCTCCCCGCGTCGGCCAACGCGTTTTTATCCTGACCCCGCAGACGCATGGTCGCGGGCAGTCCAACGGTTGAAATCACAAGGCCGGAGGCAATAAAATCGCCGCCAACCGTCGCAACTCCCGCCACCCGACCATTTTTTTCAACAATCCGTCCCACCGGGGCCCGAAACCGCACCTCGCCGCCGCCGGACTCGATTCCCGCGATCATCAGCCGAAGGAATTCCCTGACGCTGATCCGGGGGCGAAAAAGCCCTTCAAGATAAATGGCCCGGAACATCACCAGGAGAGTAAACACGTCAAGATCGTTCTCGCTGCTGGCGCTGTAAGCCATCAGCGGAAAGATGATCATCGCCAGAAGAAGCGGATCTTTTATATAAACGGCCATTAACTCCCGGGCCGAACCGGTGGGGAAAACACCTTCAAGCCGGGTCTCCCGGACATGGGCGCAGAAGCGGTCAAAACCGTCAATCCCGGCAGGAAATGACGCGGCGATCTCAGCGCGCAACACCTCAGGATCATTGGCAAAGGCCAGATCCACCGGCCCGGTAAAGACAACCCGCCCCCCGCTCTGGGGGAGAAAACCGATCTGTTCCCGGGGGATTCCCAATTGCCGCAGGAGACGATTTATCGGCGCGGTCCGGTCCCGGGACGGGGCAAAACTGCTTAAGGCGTGGAGACCGGTCTCAAAGAAACGACCGTCACGATAATACCAGGAGGAAAGTCCGCCGGGACGATGATGGGCCTCAAGGACCAGGACCTTCTTATGATAACGGCTGAAACGAAGAGCGGCGGCGAGACCGGAAAAACCGGCGCCGATGACAATGACGTCATACTTCAAGGGCTCAGGCGCGGCTCAAGGTAGGCGATGGCGCTCTCAAGGGTGGCCAACCGGGGATAATCCTCTTCCGGAACCTGAATCTGGTAACGCTTGCGCAGGGCCATGACGATATCGAGAAAGTCCATGGAGTCAAGATCAAGCTGATCCCTGAGGGGTTTCTCCGGGACAATATTGCTGGTATCAAGTTCGTCGTCGATCTCAAGAATGATATCGAGAAGAACCTTTTTTATTTCATCACTCTCCATGGAGAGCCTCTTTCATGACTTAAGGTTACGGATAAAAGGGGGAGAAACAGGCTTTTTGAAAAATCCGTCAATCGCTTTCCCAACCCCGGTACGCCCATGTGCCGCGCCCCTCCGATTTTCAACGGACGGACAAAGCGTTCATCCAGATACCAGCCCGTTGAAAAACGGGCTGGTCGCGACGCACGGACGCGCCGCCGGTTTCACCGGGTTGAAAAACCCAGTGCAATCGAGAGGTTGGCCGGAACTTGTTTTGGCCAACCGGGAGTTGAAAAAGCCAGGACGGCTTTTTCAACAGTCTGATAAACGGTGAATTTTAAACGGTAAACCATAAACTGTAAACCGTAAATTTATCCCGTGGAGGAGCCAAAATTTGTCCGGAGTTTGCGCAGGGGGGGGCAATCCATCGGGTTCAGCGGAAAGACCAACCAGCGGCGCGGACATCAGCCGCGTACAGCCCGTTTTTCAACGGGCTGCTAAAGCCTGTTCCGATGATGAATCAGGATATCATATGATTAATGGCGTTGTAATAATTTCGATCTACTGCGTCGTGGCGCATCTTTTCGTTCGGCATACCGCCGTCGGTCGGTCAGAAAACGAGGCGTTTGCGGCCCATGGTCCTCCTCAGACCTTCCTGACCACCACCACCGAATTTATCCCCAGCATGCCGAAAGAATTATTGAGGATAACCTTGACCCCGGGAGCGGCGACGGCATTATTGGCTATCATTCCGGGAACGTGGCATTGGCGATCGGGGTCTTCGAGGTTGATGGTCGGATGAACCATGGCGTCGGTGAACGACGGCAGATTGCCGGCCAGTTCCAGGACCCCGGCGGCTCCCATGGCGTGGCCGATAAGGCTTTTTGTGTTGTTCACCATGACATCCTCTCCGGCGAATACCGCGTTGATCGCCCGGCTTTCTTCAAGGTCACCCTGGGGGGTACCGGTGGCGTGACTTGAGACAAGATCAACTTCTTCTGGAGTCATTGCCGCTTTGTTCAGGGCCAGGCGCATACACTCGGCCTGTCTTTCGCCAAAGGGCAGGACAAAGTCACGGGCATCGGAATTGACCGCGTAACCGGCTATCTCGCCATGGATTGTGGCATTGCGACTCCTGGCTCGCTCCAGAGTTTCAAGGACCATGACGCAGCCGCCCTCGGCGACCACGATACCATTACGACCGCGGTCAAAGGGACGGCAGGCGGCGGTGGCATCATCGTTTCTCGCCAGGGCGCCCTGGGCCCGGAAACTGGCGAAGATACCAAATGATGAAGTGGACTCGGATATGCCGCCGGCAAGGGCCATATCCACCTCGCCTAACCGCAGCATCTGCGCCCCCTGGATCAGGGCGAGGTTACCGGCGGCACAGGCGCCGCCGAGAGTATAATGGGGTCCGGTGATCCCGAGGTTGATGGTAATCTCGCCGGCGGGGTTGTTCAGAACCGTACGGGGGTTATGGTGATGGCTCCAGAAAGAGAGGTCATTATCATATCGCGCCAGGTGATGAATCTCATCTTCGGTTTCAACCGAACCGTGTTCGGTAAGGCCGAGATAGACCCCGCAGGCGGCCGGATCAAACCCGGAAAAATCCATGCCCGCGTCTTTAAGGGCCTCACGGGCGCAATAAACACTGATACACCCGGCCCGGGTGCCGCGGCGATTTTCCTTTTGGCTCCGGTAGCGGGTCTGCTCAAAATCACAGACCCCGGCCGGAACCCGCCCCACATGGCGGAGATCTATCTCCCCCACCCCGGACTTCCCGGCCAGGAGAGCGGCGCGGTATTCCCCCAGGCTGTTACCGTTGGGAGCGGTCAAACCGACCCCGGTTATCACAATACGTTCACTGTCGGTCATAATTTCCGGCAAACTTCCTTGCCATCAAGGCCTTAATGAAATAGAAAGTAGAGAATAATGTTTTTCCCAAGATAAAATCGACAAATTCATCCTAAAAAGGCTGCAAAGCCCACCCTTCAGCCTGATAATGACCAATAAAGAAATCGAAACACAAATTAACCGGGAAATGGCGGCCGGTAAATCACGATCCGGAATCTGGTCCGGCCTCACGGGTACGGAGGAGGAACGGTTCAAGTTCTTTTTTCACCTCAACAACATCTCGCCGCCGCGATTGCGGACAAAATATCAATACCTCAACCTCGTTATCTGTATCGTCCTCGCCTTTCTTACCTTTAAAAAGCTTCTCGCCGCCATGGCCTTTGGCCGTTTTGACATATTTTTATTAATGAGCCTGGTGGTGCCGGTGATCAACCTCTACGTGCTGCGCGAGGTCATGCGTTTTCACCGCACCGGCTACCGCTTTCTCACCATCCTTTCCGCCCTGGCCCTGTTGCAGCCGGAGAATCATCAGGCGCAGGAGGCGATCATCCTCATCCTGCTCATCGCCGGGGGCGGATTCATGTGGTTCAGCCTTTTTCCCAGGGGCAGCCTGCTGCCGCGCTCCCTGATCGAGGGCGGCGATCAACCCTGAGGCATGAACTCCGGCACCACCTGCCGCAGCCCTTCGCGGACCCCGTCCCCGTCATGGGCGGCAGCGACACGGGCGAGATCAGCAATGGCCTGATCGAGTTCACCCAGATCGCATTCCTCCCCCCTTAAAACCATAATCTTCTCATGGCCGGTGGCGACAATTCCCTCGCCTTCGGTTATCAGTTCCTCGTAGAGTTTTTCCCCCGGCCGCAGGCCGATATACCTGACCTCGATCTCGGTATCGGGCTCGCGGCCGCACAAACGGATAAGATCACGGGCCATCTGGGCGATCTTTATCGGGGTCCCCATCTTCAGAATAAAGATCTCGCCACCTTCACCCATGGAGGCCGCCTGGAGGATCAACTGGGCCGCCTCTTCAATGGACATGAAATAACGGGTGATCTCGGGATCGGTAACGGTCACCGGGCCGCCAAGCTCAATCTGCCGTTTAAAAAGCGGAATCACCGAGCCCGACGAGCCGAGGACGTTACCGAAACGCACCGCCATGAACCGAGTGGCACCGCAGCCATCGACCCCGGCGCAGACCGCCTGCATGATCTTCTCGGTCATCCTCTTGGTCGCGCCCATGACATTGGAGGGGCGCACCGCCTTATCGGTGGAGACAAGGATGAAGCGTTCCACCTTGTGGTCGATGGCGGCCTGAACCAGTCTGCGGGTGGCGACAACATTATTATCTATCGCCTCCCAGGGATTATGCTCGAGCATGGGGACATGCTTGTAGGCGGCGGCGTGAAAAACGGTATCCGGCGGGGATTCGGCAAAGAGATGATCAAGAAGACGGTCTTCCTGCACCTGGCCGAGAATGGCACGGTAATCGCTGAAACCGTATTCGTGACGGAGTTCCATCTCAATCTGGTAGAGGTTGAACTCGCTTGCGTCAAGAAGAAGGAGAAGTCGGGGTTTAAAGCGGATGATCTGGCGACAGAGCTCAGAGCCGATGGAACCGCCGGCGCCGGTGACCAGGACCACCCGGTCGCTGATGACTCCGCCGATCCGGTCGGTCTCGAGCCTGACCGGGGCCCGGCCGAGAAGATCGCGGTAGGAGACATCGCGGATGTTTCTGATCGAGACCTTGTCGTCGATGATCTCGCCCAGGGTAGGCAGGGTCTTGAACGGCAGACCGGTGGCGCGGCACTGCTCGACCAGTCTCTGCATCTGGGCCGCGCGCGCTGAGGGCACGGCGATGATGATCTCGTCAGCCGCGACCTTTTCAGCTATTTCAGGCAGATCAACCACCGCCCCCAATACCGGAATATTATGAATCAAACGGCCGATCCGGACCGGGTCGTCGTCGATAAAACCCACCACCCGGTACGGCAGGGCACGGTTCTCGCGGATCTCACGGGTCAGTTTCTCGGCCGTGTCGCCGGCGCCGATGATCAATATTTTTTTCCTGGCACGCCTTTCGGAAGAATCCGGGACCTGCCCCCCAAGCCACTGGTAGGCCAGGCGGATAAGGAGGCGATGACCGGCAATGAACACCAGGGTGAAAAATCCGTCCATGAGAAAGACCGAACGGGAAAGGCCCTCAAAACGAAAGGCGATAAGAAGAACGCCAAGGGTCAGGAGCCACGAGGTAAAAACAGCCTTGCATATATTGAGGAGGTCGGCGATCCCGGTATAGCGCCACATGCCGCGATAGAGACCGAAGAAAAAAAATGTCCCGATTTTCAAAAGCACAAGCCAAGGGAAAACGTCCCTGATGTATCCCCACTCGACTCCGGTCAGATGACCTTCAAAGCGGAATAAATAGGCGATGAGATGGGCCGCGGCCATGAGAATGACATCAGTGACCAGCACGGCCCAGAAACGGGGATTCTTAAATTGTCTGAGCATGGTCTTCAAAATCCGGTATCTGCTGAAATCTTCAGAATGGGACACAAGATTAACAAAATCGTAACAAACAGCAACGCCGCTTCGCCAGCGTGATTTCAATAAGCTATAAGCGCAATTGCCGTTGGCCCGCAATTTATCGCGAGGCCAACAACGTTATTCATACGAAAAACGTGATATTGTGCCATTTTCAGGACGAAAGATCAATGACTCACACCTTCACGACCGGCGACTTTAAAAAAAGTCATGAATATGATCCGCAGGTCAAGCCGCAGGCCGTGATTATGGAGATAAAACTCATCGAGTTTAACCTTTTCCGGAATCGGCAGATCATCGCGACCATTTACCTGGGCCCAGCCGGTGAGACCGGGAATAAGCTCATGAACTCCGGCCCGGGTCCGCAGTCCGACCAGATCATCCTGATTAAACAGTGCCGGACGGGGACCGACGAAACTCATGTCCCCCCTGAGAATCGACCACAATTGCGGCAGTTCGTCGAGGCTTGTGCGTCGCAGAAAACGACCTGTCCTGGTGATATAGCGATCCGGATCATCAAGCAGGTGGGTGGCCACCGCCGGGGTATCGATACGCATGGAACGAAACTTGGGCATCCGGAAGATCCGGTTGCCGCGCCCCACCCGGTCGGACCAGTAAACCGCCGGCCCCGGAGAATCAAGGCGGATCAGGATCACGATCAAAAGCATGGGCAGCCCCAGAATCGCGAAGGCGATGATGACCATAAATATGTCAAAAAACCGTTTGATCACCGGCAATACTCCCTTAAAAACCAGACCGCCGTCTTCCGCAGGCCGTAATCAACCCCTGCCGGCGGCTGCCACCCGGTTTCCCGGCGAAAACGGCAATCGTCGATCTCAAGGGAGGTCGTCAGACGGCGCATCTCGCGGCCCATGCCGAGAGTTACGGCCGCGGCCAGCAGAAGCACCGGCGGCACCGGCATCAGTATTGATTTTTTCCCCATGTTCCGCGTCAGCCGCCGCAAGAGTTCGCCGGTGGACAGGGCAACCCCGTCACTGACCAAATACGCCCTGTCCCCCGCAAGCGGCGCCGACAGGCAAAGATACAGCGCGTCGACCAGGTTTTCCAGACAAATCATGGAGCGACGGTTGGCGACCATCCCGAAAGGAAGAGGAACGCCGGTTCGGGCAAGACGCAAAAGCCTCAGGAAATTTCCCCCGACCCCGGGGCCGTAAACCAGCGGCGGACGCAGGACAACGATCTCCATCCCGGTCTCGCGACCGATGGCGAGCAGGGCCTTTTCCGCCTCAAGCTTTGATATGGCATAGGGATCAACGGGCCGGCAGGGTGAGGCGTCGGTGAACGGTGCCTTGCCGCTCTCCTCGCCGACAACCTTGACCGTACTCACATAGACAAAACGCCTGACCCCGGCCGCGGCCGCTTGCCGGGCAAGATTAACGGTACCGTCAAGGTTGACCCGCCGGAACTCGGCCAGGGAATTTTTTGCTGTCTCCCGCATCACATGGACCCTGGCCGCGAGATGAACGACGGCGTCCACCCCGGCCAGGGCCGGCTCCCAGCGGGTATTGCCGTCGATCTCCCCGACCCGGGCGACCGCACAGGGAAGCCCGGCTCCGGAACGGACCGCGCCGACCGCATCGACTCCCTCGACAATAAGCCTCCTGACGAAACTTGCGCCGACAAAACCCGTAGCTCCGGTAACCAGTGCCTTCATGACCGTTCTTCTGTGACCATGGCCACGGCCGGCCCAGCGAAACCGGCATCAGTAGCGGCAAGGTAATGGGATGAACGGCGCAGAAACCTCTTTTCCACCAAGTGCCAGAGGATAAAGGCCGACCCGTAAACAAGGATTGATGCAAGCGCCAGACCGAAAAAAGGATGACCGACAAACACTCCCTTCTGTGTCAACAACTGGATCAGGGGGAAGTGAACGATGTAAACGCCATAAGACAGATCCCCGAAACGGCAGACATTTACCCCAAGAGAGCGATAAAAGCCCAGATTGACAATCAATAGAGCCAGGGCTGCCTGCTCAAAAAACAGTATTCCGGCAGACCGTTCCAGAACGATTACTGCAATTGCAGGCAATAATGTCCTTGCTCCTAAAAAGGGCCCGAGTTCACGACGGTAGACATAGGCCCCGACTCCGGCGGCAAAATAACCAAATTGTCCGGGCAGCTGCCGGGCCAGGCGCGCCATGAACGATTCGGGGCCGGATGCCAGGTGATTTAGACCATGCCAGTAAACCAGGGAAAAAAGATACAGAATCAGAAGTACGGGAAGCGGTCGCCATCTTCTGACAAACCAGGCAAGGATGGGAACAAAGAGATAAAACATCACCTCTATTTTCAGGGTCCACAGAGACCCGTTCACTGCCTGGAAGTGGTTTGAGGCAAAAACCCCGGGCAGAGATGACCCGAAAAAATTCAAGAAACACAGGTTTGCGGCCAGGTAACGCCAGAAGCCGCGGCTGAAATATTGCGAAGCGGACAGGTCCGAAGCCCAGAAAAGACTGACTGCGGCAATAATTACAACCGAGGCATAGCCGGGATAAAGGCGCCGCATCCTCCGTGACAGATATTCGCCCAGTCCGGGCGAACGCTCATAACTCATGAACACCAGAAAGCCGCTGATCACAAAAAAGCCCTTAACCGCCAGATCGGCTGAAATAACCTTGCCGATCCAGGACAGCTCGTCGGCGCCGGAAAGGATGGCGGCATGATAAAAAAATACCATGCTGGCCAGAAACAGACGTATGTGATCAAGATTATTGCGGCGAAGATCGATCATGGTCACCAGAGGCGCAGGCCCCATATTGAAAAAAAAGTCCTGGCCGAGGCCAGAAACATTTTTACATGCTTTATACCCTTACGGGCCGCGTCACCGCCGAGATGTTTAATCTTTACCGCCGGAACATGGGCCAGAAGTACTTTTTCTCCAAGCCTTAAAGAAAAATCAAAATCTTCAAAATAGAGAAAATAACGCGGATCGAAACCGCCGACCATATCCCATGCCCGGCGTCGCATGAACATGAAACAGCCGCTGACTATCGGAATACCGGTGACCGCTGAGTCTCCGCCACAGACGTCTCGCATCTCATAGGTTGCAAGACGCCCTGAAAAAAAACTTTTCGCCCAGGACGGGGCAAAACCGCGCAAAGCAAGGTCAAAAAGGTTGGGAAATCTCTTGCAGAGATCAAGACGGCTGCCCCTGAAATTTATGCCGCAGGGGCTGATGAGCCCGACTTCAGGATTTTCTTCAAGAAAGCTTAAAGCCCGGCCGATGGCGGCAAGGTCAATGACCACGTCAGGGTTGAGGACCAGATAAAAGCGGGAAGGATACGCCGCCGCGGCCAGATTATGACCGGCGCCGAAACCCACGTTTCCCTGTCCGCTGATTATATCGGTCTCAACAAAAGGGAAAATAGCGGCCACTGTCGAGAGAACCGCCTCAAGCTCAAGGCGTGAATTTTCATCCGGACCATTGTCTACCAGAACAACCATCGCCGATTCCAGGAGTTTGTCTCTTCTCGCCTGTTCAAGGGAAAAGACAAGACTCTCAAGGGTGTCTTTGAGTTCGGCCAGATCCGGCCTGTATGTCACAACGGAAACCAGAAGATCAACCATTTCCCTTACCTTTCAGCAGCAACGGCGATTGCCTTTTTAGAGTTAACAAAGAGCAGCACTGAAAGGAACAGAAACAGAAAAAATTCGGTAAACACCGTGGCGATTATTGCCCCCATGGCCCCGCGCTCAGGGACAAGAAAGAGGTTCATGATAACGTTAAGCAGGGCTCCCAGGCCCGCGGCCACGGCATACCAGCCCTCCCGGTTAATGGCAATGGCTCCCTGGGTAAGGATGGTATTGGGAAACATGAAAAGCAGGGCCACGGTCAACCCGGTGAGCATCCCGGCCGCGGGCCGGTAATCGGCTCCAAAGGTCATGGCAACAATAAAATTGGCGCCCCAGTAAACAGCCCCAAGCACTGCAACTCCCGCCACCGCCATCAACAAGGTTTCAAACCACAGGGAACGATAAAACCTGCGCGCATCCTCAAGCAGCCGCAAGCGCCGAAAGCATATCTGCCCCAGAGGAGCCAGGAGCAGAACCACCCCGCCAAGGAGCCTTGCGGCGGCAGCGTAATTACCCACCTGGGACGAATCAGGGCAGAGATACTTCAACACCACGATATCACTGCGGAAATAAATCTGGGTCGCGGCGTCGATGCTGAGAAAAACCAGGACCTGACGGTATATCCCGCCGGAAAAAGAAAAAGACGGCCGGGGTATTATTCCGGAGCGCAGCGGCAGAATAAGGGACAGGCCCATCCCCACAATCCCGCCGACAAAGATCCATGAAATATCACCACGGCCCAGCAGCAACCCGGCAATCATTCCGGCTGCCGACAAGGTCCGGACCGCAGACTGCCATACCGCCTCACGCGAAAACCTGCCCTTTCCTTTGAGTCGGGAGGAAACCACGCCGGTAAGCGCGAACAGGGCCATGAAGGCAAGCGCGGATAAGAGGGCGGCCCGGTGGAGCATCGGCAGGAATGATACCAGCACCCAGCCGATGACAAGGGTGACAATCACATGACCAACGGCAAGGGCGGAGATCCCGTCAACGTCAAAGACGGTTTCAGCATCACTCTTTCTGGTCTCCTCCCGGAATATGAGGGTCTTGTACCCCCCCTCAATTACCATGAGATATATATAGACAATGCTTATCACATAGCTGTAGTCCGCAAACAGCCCAACCCCCAGGACCCGGCCGATGACGAAAGTCACCACCAGAGAAACCATGGCCACGTATCCGGTTGCCAACCATTGCCCCAGAAGCGATCTGATCATGCATTATCCCTTGAAAAACCGACCATTCGATTCACCTCAACGCCACCAGGACGCAGCGACGGACAAACTTCATAAGAGAGTAAGGAATCAACAACATGAGATAATACCAGGGGATTCTCTGTTGACGCCAAAGGCGGATATAATTGGCTAATTCTCCCTTTTCCATCAGCAGGAGGTTGCCGCTGAGACCGGCGGCGCCGAACTGCGGTTTATAAATATAGGCAAGGCGGGATTCGAGCCGGGCAACGCCCATACCGTCGCAGGCGATCTGGAGCCACAACAGATGGTCCTCCATGTATCTTTTCCCGGAATCAAAACGGTAATCCACCCCCCGATCAACCATAACCGATGGGGTAACGAAACGATTCTTAAACAACAAGGCCCGACAGGTTATGTTCCTGGCCACTGGTTCTCCGGGATGCTCTTCCGGAGTCACCTGCGCCTCCTCAATCACCTTGTGGCCATGACCACAAAGGACCACTTCGGGATGTTGCCTCATATAAGCGAACTGGAGTTCAATCTTGAGCGGGTGCCAGGAATCGTCGGCATCAAGAAAGGCAATGTAGTCCGCCCTTGCCTCATCCCATCCCAGATTTCTGGCCGCTGATGCACCGAGATTTTCGGTAAGGGAAAGGACCCTTATCCAGCCTTCCGGGTAGTCCCGGGAAAGGGATTCCAAGGTTGATTCAAGCTCTGCCTGACCATCATTGACCAGTATCACCTCAAGAGGCAAAACGGTCTGTTCCCACACAGAAGCCACCGCCCGGCCGATGGTGGAGGCACAACCGTAACAAGGAATAACCACGCTTACGGGCACTGTGGGCCTGATATCCCCCTCGTTACGCCTTGGGGTCTCCATCAGTCCAAGGAGCCATACTGGATGCTCAGCCAGTCGCGGTAACTACCGTCCATGACCCGGCGCCACCAGCTTTCGTTGTCCAGATACCAAGCGATGGTCGCGGCAAGGCCTTCCTCAAAGTTTATTTCCGGTAAAAAACCGAGCTGCCGCGAACTCTTGAGTGAATTGATCGCATAACGGAAATCATGGCCCGCCCGATCACTGACAAAAGCGATGAGGGTCTCGGAAGGTTCGCCCTGTGCCGGAGGCGCATCGGGACAACGTTTTGCAAGATCTTTGTCCCGGGCAAAGAGGTCATCCATACTGGAACAGATAGTCTTAACTACCTCAATATTTCTCTTTTCACTGTTACCGCCAAGGTTGTAGACTTCGCCGACGGCCCCTTTTTCAAGAACAAGCTCAAGACCGCGGCAATGATCCTCCACATGGATCCAATCGCGGATATTGAGTCCCTTACCGTAAACCGGCAGAGGCTTATTATTGAGAATATTGATCAGCATCAGGGGGATAAGCTTCTCCGGGAACTGGTAAGGGCCGTAATTGTTTGAACAGTTGCTTATGGTCGTCTCAAGGCCGTAGGTATGATGGTAGGCCCGGACCAGATGGTCGCTTGCCGCCTTGCTCGCGGCATAGGGAGAATTGGGGGCGTAAGGGGTATCTTCGGTAAAGGCCGGATCATCGGGGGCAAGAGAGCCGTAAACCTCGTCTGTGGAAACGTGGTGAAAACGGTGCGGCCGACCGCTGCCGGAAAGCCACATCTCTTTCGCGGCCTTGAGCAGCTGGTGAGTGCCGACCACGTTGGTGTCGATAAACTCATCCGGGCCGTGGATGGAACGGTCGACGTGGGATTCGGCGGCGAAGTGAACGATGGTGTCGATATCGTGATCGCGCATGAGCGAGACAACAAGGTCAAAACCCCTGATATCTCCTTTAACCAGCCTGAATCCCTCCTGCCCTTCCAGTCCGGCGAGGTTTTCAGGATTGCCGGCATAGGTAAGGGCATCCAATACCACCATGGAATCATCCGGGTGACTACGCCGCCAGTAGTGAACAAAATTGGCGCCGATGAACCCGGCACCGCCGGTTATTAGAAGAGAACTCATTATCCGTTTAACTCCTTAAGGCATCTTTTTAAATTATCCCGCCAATGGGCCGGTTGGGTCCCAAGTTTGCGGTAAAATTCACTGCTGTCAAGAACGCTGTAAGCCGGACGCCTGGCCGGGGTGGGATATTCCTTTGTTGATATGGGAGCGACTTTGACTTTCTTATTTATTATTCCCAACCGGAAAGCCTCTTCAATAACAGCACAGGCCAGGTCATACCAGCTCGCCACCCCTGCGTCAGCGTAATGGTGAACACCGTTAATCCCCTTCTCAACCGCAAGCCAGAGGGATCTGGCCAGACCAGCGGCCCAGGTGGGAGAACCGACCTGATCTGCGACCACGGTGATCAAATCGCGTTCATCGGCCAGTCTTAACATGGTCTTTACAAAATTGGCGCCAAAGGAGCTGTATAACCAGGAAGTCCGGACAACAAGGCTCCGGCCGGGGATAATTATTGAGATCTCCTCCTCTCCGGCGGCCTTGCTCATTCCGTAGGCTCCAGCAGGAGATACCGGATCATCCGGGCGCAAAGGCCTGGGAGTGTCGCCGGCAAAGACGAAGTCCGTTGAAACGTGAACGAAACCCGCCCCGCAAGCACTGGCAGCCCGGGCCAGATTTGCCGCCCCGTCACGGTTGACGGCCATGGCCGCATCCGGCTCAGACTCGGCCCGGTCAACCGCGGTATAGGCGGCGGCGTTGATTATCACCTGAGGTAAAACAGTGCTTACCGCGCTGTCAACGGCCCGGCTGTCTGTTATGTCAAGCTCGGAAGAGGGAAAGGCGGTTATATCAATGCCTGCCGGAACATACCTCTGCAGCTCACTGGCCAATTGCCCATGTTTTCCGGCAAGCATCACTCTCATGGAAAGCACTCTGCATCTTTAAAGGCGACGCCGTTTTTATCCTTCTGCGACAAAATAATTTCCATGTCGCCCAAAGGCCATTTGATCCCGATATCCGGGTCATCCCAGATGATACAGCGTTCGTGTTCAGGGGCGTAAAAATCAGTGCATTTATACAGGAAATCCACCCGATCTGACAGGGTCAGGAAACCATGCCCGAATCCCGGAGGTACCCAGATCTCACGCATATTTTCCTCACTCAACACCACCCCGACCCATTGGCCGAAAGTAGCTGAAGAGCGTCTGAGATCGACAACGACATCAAACACCTCTCCTCCTACAACCCTGACCAGCTTCCCCTGCGGCTGCCTGATCTGGTAGTGTATTCCCCGTAATACCCCCCGTTCCGAACGACTGTGATTAGCCTGCACAAACCGGGCCTTTATCCCCGCATCAGAAAACTTCCGGTCATGCCAGGTTTCACAGAAGAGCCCTCTGGCGTCACCAAAAACCTCAGGCTCAACAACAACGACATCGGGAATGGAGGTGGAAACGAATTTCATTTAAGACCTTTTCTGGACCAGAGAACGCAGATAAAGACCATAACCGCTCTTGTCAAGAGGATCGGCCAGGGCAAGAAGGTCGTCGGCTGTTACGTACCCCATACGAAAGGCGATCTCCTCGGGGCAGGCGATCTTCAAGGCCTGTCGCTCCTCAACCACCCTGATAAAATTGGCCGCGTCAAGCAGGGAACCATGGGTCCCGGTATCAAGCCAGGCCACCCCGCGGCCCAGAAGTTCAACATCGAGGGTTCCCTGTTCAAGGTAGGCGCGGTTGACATCGGTTATCTCAAGCTCACCTCTATCGGAAGGTCGGATGGAAGCGGCAATGTCAACGACGTTGTTGTCGTAGAAATAAAGCCCGGTCACGGCATAATTGGACGGGGGCTCTTCCGGCTTTTCCACGATATCCATGACCCTGCCGTCGGAAGAAAAATCAACCACCCCGTAACGATGGGGGTCACGTACATAATAGGCAAAGATCAGGGCCCCGCGATCAAGTGCCGCGGCCGACTGCAGCTGTGATCCAAGCCCATGGCCATAAAAAATATTGTCGCCCAGGATCAGACAGACCGGATCAGCGCCAATAAACTCCCTGCCGATGATAAAAGCCTGAGCCAGTCCTTCGGGCCGGGGCTGGACCGCGTATGAGATATTTATTCCCCATTGGCTGCCGTCCGCAAGAAGACGCCTGAAATTATCTTCATCCTCAGGGGTGGTGATCATGAGGATATCCCTTATACCCGCAAGCATCAGGGTGGTCAGGGGATAGTAGATCATCGGCTTGTCGTAAACCGGCATCAACTGTTTGCTCACCGACCGGGTCAGGGGATAAAGCCGGGTGCCGGAACCGCCGGCGAGAATTATTCCTTTCATGTCATTATTTTCCGTAATACTCCAGATACCAATCAGTAAATCTCCGCAAACCGACCTCCACTGTTGTATCCGGCCTGAAGCCAACATCCTTGACCAGATCATCGACATTGGCATAGGTGACCGGCACATCGCCGTTCTGCATGGGCATAAAATTCTTCCTGGCCTTTTTGCCCAGGCAATCTTCAAGGATCTCGATGAAACACATCAGATCCACGGTGTTATTATTGCCGATATTATAAATCCTGTACGGACAATAGCTGCTGGCCGGATCTGGTGAGTCGGTTTTAAAATCAGGATTCGGGACGGGTATTTTAAGGATAACCCTCTTTACCCCTTCGACGATGTCATCGATGTAGGTAAAATCACGTTTCATCTTGCCCTGGTTGAATATATCGATGGCTTCACCGGCCAAAATGGCCTTGGTAAAGAGAAAATAGGCCATATCGGGCCTTCCCCAGGGGCCATAAACCGTGAAAAACCGCAGGCCGGTAGTGGGCAGGCCGTATAGATGACTATAGGAGTGGGCCATGAGTTCACTGGCCTTCTTGGTGGCAGCATACAGGGATACCGGATGATCGACATTGTCATGCACCGAAAACGGCATGCTGGTATTGGCGCCGTACACGGAACTTGACGAGGCGTAAACCAGATGCTTGACGCCGTGATGGCGGCACCCCTCCAAAACATTGGCCAGGCCGACGATATTGCTGTCGATATAAGAGGCCGGGTTCTCAAGGGAGTACCTGACCCCGGCCTGGGCGGCAAGATTCACCACGGCGTCGAATTGATTTTCGGCAAAAAGCGAGGCCATTGCATCTCTATCGGCCAGATCCATCCGCTTAAAGGTGAATGCCTCTCTATCTTGCAAAAATTGCAATCGAGATTGTTTCAGACCCGGATCATAGTAATCGTTCATATTATCTATACCGGTCAGCAAATAGCCGTCGTCCAGTAGAGATTTACTTAAAAATGAACCGATGAACCCGGCCGCGCCGGTAACCAAAATATGTTTTATTTCAGAATCAGCCATGGCATATTTCCCGGATTAAAATCTTGACCAGTCCGTTGGCCAAAAACAAGTTTCAGCCAACTTCAAAGAGTTCGCCTTGTTACATCCAGCAACGGCGGCGCACGTAAGGCTTAACAGCCCGTTGAAAAACTACTGCGCTTGGCGATGCTGCGTCATAATCCGGCTCAAAATGCTCATTTACCTATGTAAACTGCGCTTTTTCACCGAATTATTCCTTGATGGACTTTTTACGAGTTCATTATTTCCTTGCCTCGCCTGCGCTCGCTACATTTTTCAACAGGATATTACGGCGTGTCCATGCGTCCGCAAGCATCCCGGTTCTCAACGGAATGCCGGATCAACAATTCGTCATAAAGGATCAGTGTTTCCCGGTTTACCTTTTCCAGGGTAAATTCCTTCTCAACCAGCGCCCGCCCCCGTGCCCCCATTTCCCGGCGCAGGGCAGGAGATTCAATAAGTTTTTTCAGAGCATCGGCGACCGCAGTTGCGTCACGAACCGGCACCAGAAATCCATTCACGCTATTATTAACAATTTCCCGGCACCCCGGGGTGTCGGTGGTGACAATGGGCCGACCACAGGAAGCGGCTTCAATTAACACTCTTGGCACACCTTCCCCGTAAAGGGACGGCAAGCACACAATATGAGCCCGGGCCATTATCGCGGGCATATCATCACGCCGCCCCCACCATTCAACATCACCGGCATCGTGCCATTGTTGCAACTGTTTATCTGATATGGCCGAGCACTGCTGTCTCATAAAATTGTAAGTAAAATCATATAAATAAAGGCCCGGAGAGCTTCCTGTGTTATAATGTTTCTGTGAAAAAATGCGGCTCCTCGACGTTTCGAGTGGATTTGGTCAAAATATACCAAATCCACTCGAAACGTCGAGGAGCCCTTCTTGCCTTCCTGAAATTCAAGGCCAAGTTGGGTGTTACCATGCCGCAAATGTTGCGTCTGCTTCAGCTGAATTTCTTTGAAAGACGCAATTTAATCGAGTTGTTCAAGCCGACACCGCCTCAATGCGTTGATAATACGCAGTTTTCGCTATGTGCAAAACTATGAGACAGCAGTAGATCGGAATTCTTACAACGCCATCATCATGTATGCGTACCTTTATTTTCCCTGTTGCCTACAACAGGACTCCATCAAGGATTTTAACAGACCGTTAAAAAAGCCGCCCACGCACCGCTCAGGACACACCGTCAAGAATCCGCCGGTAAAGATCTGTATAAGCAAGCCCCATCCGCGGAGCGGAAAACAACTCTTTAAAACGCCCCCGGGCCGCCCTGCCCATGACCGTAGCGAGTTCAACGTCAGAAAGCCTTTCCATTGCCGCACGCAGGGCGACGGGATCGGATGGGGGGACCACGATACCGGTTTCACCGTCCTGGTTGACGAAACTGGTGCCGGTGCCTATTTCAGTTGAAATAAGGGGTCTGCCGGCCATGGCGCCCTCGACCAGGGTAACGCCGAATGCCTCGGTACGCAGATGGGACGGAAAGACCACGGCCCGGCAAAGCTCAAGCAGGGCCATCTTGTCTTCATCACCCAGAAAGCCCAGCAGAATTATATTGTCAAGTCCTTCATCCTTTTTTCTCCGCCGCAGTTCCTTCTCCATGGGACCGCTACCAACTATCACCACCATTTTGTCCGTCCCCCTGACCGCATCAAGGAGAACAGAGAGGCCCTTATAGTATCGCAGAACCCCAATAAAGAGAAAAAAACCTCTGCCGAGTTTATGTCCCCAGTATTGCAGGCGAAGAGGCTCGGGTTTTGGATAATCGATCTCGTCAAGACATATCGGAATGACTTCGATTTTATCGCGATAAGGAATCAGGTCATCGGAAGATTCAAGATAATTGGGCGAGGTGACTACAATCCGGTCCATGCGGACAAGGAACCGCCGCATCAAAGGCCGATACAATATTTTAAGCCATTTCTGCCTGAGTATATCGCTATGGTAGGTAACCAGGGCCGGCTTGCCGGGCCGGGTGAAAATATGAGCAAGGTCGGCAAAAGGCCAAGGGAAATGATAGTGGAGAATATCAGCATCCGCCACCGCTCGACGAAAGCCCTTGAGCATCGCAAACGACATCGGCGAAGAAGCGATGTCAATGGTGATCGGAAAACGATGGATCTCGGCCTCAGGCCGGGACAGCACCGGCGGCAACGGCAGACGACTCAGGGTAATAACCCTGCTTTCTACCTGAGCGGGATCGCATTGCCGGCATATCTGCTCGATAACCTTCTCGAGCCCGCCCATTGTGTCGGGAAGGTAGGTTTTGTATATATGACAGACCGTTATCTGCCTGTTGCGATTTGCGTTCATATCATGGATATATAACTGGCTCCTCGTCATTTCATGTGGATTTCAGCAGGTTCTGTAACGGAGCAGCGAGAAGGGATATGATGGTAATGAATGTCTCATCGTTTCGGTATCCACGAATCCGCACCTTGGCTGCCTGGAATATTCCATTGAGGGCCTCT
>JAJRZW010000021.1 GCA_024275015.1 Deltaproteobacteria bacterium
GCGGCACCGTCCTGGCTGTTATGCATGGTATGACAGTTGGAACAGACACCGGTCATGGCGGCGCCGGCGAGGCTCGGCAGGACAAAGGCACCCGCGACCAGCATTCCGGCAAGCAAAAGTTTCTTGTTCATTCTACTTTCCTCCTACATGTTTTTTTGTACGCGAAGTTTCGAGCCCCCTTGGACTCGCCCCCTTCATTAAAACTCCCAGAACAGAAACGATAAAAATTTCTCATTTCTACCCTGCATGATACCATGGGCCAGGACAAAATTCAAGGGAAAAATCGGGAGAGAGCCAAGAAGGCAAAACGGCCCCCTTCAACCTGTAAACCTATTTCCCTTTAAGAATAAACCAGGTGACAATGACCCCTAAAACCGCCACCGGGCCGTAAACCCCGAGGGTGGCGGGGAGGTCGATCACCCTGGCGCCGCCGGGCGGCCCCGGCAGCCTGGCGGGAGGCGGAGCCGGAGCGGTTGCCGCTATCGGCGGCGGTGGCGATGGCCGCCGCACCGCGACCTTTATCGGCTTCGGCCGCAGGACCGGTTTGGCCAGTTTGGGCTTACCCGGCAATACTGCCGGGGTCTTTCCCCGGGCCGGGGCCGGTTTTTCCGCCGCCGCCAGCGACAGGGGGACAATCTCCGGGGTTACCCCCCCTGAAGCGGTCACCGGGATCACCGCCGGAGAGGCGAGCCTTGCCGGAGGCCGGTCAACCGGCTCCGCCGCCACCACCTTTGCCGGGGCGGCCATGGCCGTCACCACCGGGGCCGCCGCGGGCGCGGGCGCTGATATCTCCCGCGGTTTGGTTTCCACTTTGGCCAACCGGGGACGACGGACCAGCATCTGGGTGTCGATAACCTGAATCCGCATATTAAAGGTATCGGAGACAATACAGTTACCGTTGCGGTCAACGGTGATCGAATCAGGGAAATTGAACCACAGGGGGCTGACCCCGCGGCCGCCGAACTCGAAAATGTAGCGGCCGGTGTAATAATCATAGACCAGAACGGTATGACGCATATAGTCAACCACATAAATAACCTGGCGGGCCACGTCGATCGCGACCCCCATGGGCTGGCTCATCTTGCGGTCGGCGCCGCCCTTTTCACCGAATGAGAAGAGAAATTTCTCGCGGGGATCAAATACATAGACCTTGCTGGTCTCGTTGCTTACCAGATACACCCGGCCCTCGCTGTCGAGGTTAAGATCGGATAAAGCCACCGCCCCGTATGGCAGGGGCTTCTCCTCACCATCCCCGGCAACCGGATTTTCCTTTATCGTCCCCGGCGGTTGATTGAGAATATCCTTGGCCACGGGGCGCATGAGTTCATCCCAGGCCCGGAGCCAATGGTCAAAGGTGCCGTCGGCCTTTAAAACCAGAACCGCGGTCGTACCGTTCTCAAGGATATAAAAGCGGCCATCAACGGCAACCCTGACCCTGGCCGGTTTATATTGCCCCATGTCAATGCCGGTGCCGGTGATATCCTTCATCAGGATCTCTTTTTTAAGGAAATAGGCGGCATTGAGAATGGTGATCCGGGGGCCGCCTTTACCCGAGGACTGGCAGACATAGAGGTTGCCGTCACGGTCAACGTCAAGACCGCGGGCGTTATCGATTCCCCGCCCGGGACCGATGGAGACCAGGGGGAAATAATCCTTGTTAAACACGGTTATCCGGCCGTTGGAAGTGATGGCGTAGGTCTCGCCGGCATAGCGGTCGTAAAAGACATAATAGGGATTACGCAGGGGCAGGCCCTGATCGTCCACGGTCATGATGTTCACAAGCTTCACCGGAATCAGGTCTTCGGCCGCGGCCGGGGACGGAGCGGTGAGAAAAAAGAGCGTAACCGCGGCGACCAGAGACAAAACCGCGGAAAACCTTGACCTGTGAGCTCTCAACATCATTCTCCTACCTGCGGCCACGGCCGGGAACCATCGACAGCTTGCCGGTATGACATAAAACGCAGATCCGCCCCCCGCGGACATCGCCGATGAGGAGGTATTTATACTTTGAGCCATGGGGGTCATGGCAACTGGTGCAACTCATCCTGCGGCCGCTTCTGCGGGGGTCGGGTTTGTCGCTTAAGGGATGGTTGGCCACCGGGTGGCCGCGCTTGAGGTCGGCAAGGCTGGTATGGCAGGAGACACAGAGATCATTGATCTTGTCGGTCAACTGAAAACGATAATTTGAGGCGTGGGGAGAATGGCAGATATTGCACCCCCGGGCCTGGAGGATCCCGTGGACATAAAAACGCCGCTGCTCGGGCTGGATAAACCTCTTTTTGTCGGCGTGACAGGCGACACAGAGCGCGCCCTTGCCCTCGGCCCAGAGCTGGCCACGATAATTGCCGTTATGGGGATCGTGGCAGATGGTGCAGTCGCCAGTGCCGGCGGGGCCATGGATGTGCTTCATCTTACGCCATTTGCGGTCGTTTATATGACAGCGGAAACATAATTCCTCCACCTTGCCGTCGGGGACGGTTATCTTTTTCTCCCCGTCCTTCTCATGACAGCTCTTGCAGAGGAGATTGGCGGCGGGGAAATGACGCCACTCTCCCGCGGCCGCGGCCTCGGGATGGCAGGAATAGCATTGGGGTGAATAACGCCCGTAGACAACCTTGCCGACCATGGCGTTTGCCGGCAGTTTCTCCGTATGACAGCCACCGCATTCAGCCGGAATTTCCTGGGTACGGTGAAAGAGAAAGATATCCGGGCGGGAATAATCAACATTCAACAGTGAACTCACCGGGAAATAGCGGATCCTGATGTCCAGCGACAACGGCGCCAGGCGCAGATGATTACGCCCCCGGCGCAGGGCAACGCGAAAATGGACATAGGTGGTGCCGTTCTTTTCCCAGCGGCCGATGGGGTCAAAACTGCCGCCGCGACGGGCGTCGCCTAAACCGAGACGACCAAGATCTCCCTTGTCGCCCACCGCCACCACCACGTTTATATTGCGGTTACGGGAATAGACCACGGAATCCGCCGCCGGGGTCAGAAGCCGGATCTCACCGGCCGAGGCAACGGCGGCCCATAAAAACACCAGCAGCAACGGCAACAGCGGCCGCGTCAGATTAAATCGCATTTCCCCTCTCACACTTCCCCCCTTCATCAATATTTTTCAGGTTTTCAGGAGTTCACCCTTCAGCCTGCCCCCGCAGCCTTCAAGCCTTCAGCCTGAAAACTACTTCCCCCCGGAAAGGCTGTGGCGCTTTAACAGTTCAAAACCCTTGCGATATTCAGCCGCGGCAGATGCCGCGTCTTTCTTGGCGTCATAAAAAGTACCGAGCCAGTAATGCAGATCCGGGCTGCGGAGATGACGAAACATCTGAACCCGAAGATCGTCAATGGCATCGTCCACCTCGCCGGATATGGCCTTGAGCCGCGAACTGCAGATCTGGCCGTCGAGATCGTCAGGCTCAAGTTCAAGCCCGGTGGCCAGGCTCGCCGCGGCCGCATCGTTATTGCCGATGTCAAGGTAAAGACAGGCAAGCTGGATATGGGCCTTGCCCATTTTCGCGTCCACGGCGATGGCCTTTTTCATCTCCTTGATCGCCATCTCCGGCTGACCTTTTTCCTTTAAGGTCAGAGCGAGATGATAATGACGCAGACCCAGGGTCTCTTCCCGGCTCATTTCAATCATCCGCGGGTGAAGCCAGGACTCCATCTCCGCCACGGTCTTCTCGCCTAACATCACCTCGACCTCACCCTCGACCCGCTTGCCCATGTCATGGCTGTAACCCATGCCGGCGGCGATTTTGCCGTCAGGGGCCACCAGAAGAATAGATGGCATGACGAATATCCCGAGACGGCCGTAGGCCTTCTTGTCGGGATCGAGATAAAAGGGAAGGTCAAGCTTTGCCTTGTCGAGAAGTTCGGTGAGCACCGCCGGATCATCACCCTGGGCGTCAACGAGAAAGATATCGATATTTTTTTTGCCGAGAAAATCCTGGAGTTTGGCCAACGCCTTCAATGCCTTGAGAGAGCGTTTCTTCTTGCTCGGCAGGTCGGCGCCGACAAAGACGAGGAGCATGCCGCGCCCGGAGACGGCAGACACTTCCCTGGGGGTATTGTCCTTAGAATCGGTAAGGGTGATGGAGGGGAAACCGCCGCCTATCCTGACCGCACGAAAAGGGAAAGACTTTGCCGTGGTTGATTCCGCCAGAAGCAGGCCGGAAAAGACCACGGCCATAACCAGAACCGCGATTGATTTTGATCTTAACAAACCCATCCCCCCTCATTAATTATTCCTGAATGCCGGAAAGGGGACATCCGCGCCGTTCCCTTTCCGCTCACGAATCCAGGTTTTTGTTAAGGGCCGAAGACTTCTCCCCGACTCCGGCCCCTTTTTCACTTATTTGCCAAGATAATTTCTTTAGCATCATTAAAGCAGGTTGTCAAAAACAGTATGCAGGAAAAATCCCCGCCCACCTTTTTCACGCAAGCGGTCAATGATGGACTCGCAAAACTGTCCGCCCAGGCGTCTTCGGCGATTTCCGGAAAAAGCCTCCGGGCGGCGGGACAGATAAAAACCCCGTCTGTCTGAGGACATAGCCCGAGTTCGGGATTTCAGCATCCCGCCGTCCGCCGCCCGGAAATCGTCGTTTTCAGCGGGGGCTTGTTACGACTTCCTCATCTTTCTCCTGCCGGTAAAAACCGGCTATATCCGCCGCCAGCAGACGGTCAAGGGCGTAGGCGGCGGCGCGGGCGTAATATTTCTTCCGCCCGAGTTTTACGGTGTAGTCGCCGTTTTTCTTCTCCCGATCCCATACGCTTAATTTCACCTCTCCATCCCTGCCGCTGATGTTCAGGGTGGCAATGGCGCCGCCGGTGGGGCGGAAGTCATGGTCAACCACAAGATCGGTGATGCTCAGGCGGCAGAGCTCGTTGACCAGGGATTTTATCTTTTCCTGGTCAAGGGGTTTGCCCTTTTCCGTCTGCCAGGGGGATTTGCCGTCAACGCGGCTTAAACTTAAACCACCGTGGCTGTTATTAAGCCTGATCCGCGTTACCCCGGCCGGATCATAATCGAGGTATTTACGCTGCCACCAGGCATTCGCCCGGGGAGAAATCTCCCAGGCGGCGAGGTCGCGGACGAGGTATATCCCGTCGGCATCGCCGCGGCGGATATGAACCTTGCGGTATCCCGGCGAGGTCCCGAGAAAAATCTCGCTTGCGGCCGTGCCGCTCCTGATTTTAATCCGGCGGTTGAAATGATCGGCAGCCACCTCCAGACGCCTCCTGGCCGCCCGGGCGTTTGAGACCAAGCGCCCGGCACCGAGCGCCGCCATCTTGTCCAGCAGTTTCCCCACCTTGTCGGCGGCGGCGGGATAAAGACTTTTATCCTTGAGCCGCACCAGCCAGACGCCATCATTTTTTACCAGTTCGACCCGGTTTTTATCACTGTCGCTGATCTCGATATTGCTCGCCGCCGCGGCGGAAAAACCGGGCAGGAGTTTCGCCGCCGTCTTTCCCCCGCCGCCGGGGCGGTAAAGCAGACCAATAAGCAGCACCTGGGCAAAAAACAGAGCGCCGAGCCATATATTTTTATTCCTGACCATGATTTAACTCCTTTATACCAGGGACATCGGTTTTTCCCGCCTTACCTTCAAAACCCCGAACAGGGACACCGCGACCAGCCCGGCAAGGGCGAGGAAATAATTGAGCCACTCCCAGAAAATCTGCTGATTATGATCCATCGGCATCAGGAGACGGGCGTGAGAGCCACGGGAACGGATGGCGAGGAGGCCCTCGTCGGCCACCCCCCAGTCCACCAGGTTCTGGAGGAACTCAAGGCTGTTCATGTAGCGGTCCTGGCCCATGGAACGGGAGATGGAAAAGACCGCGTCGTTGACAAACTCGCTCGATCCCACCACCGCGAGGCGGGCGGAATCGGGCGACGAGGTCAAAAGCGGTTCCTGGGCGGCGCGGAGCGCGAGTTTTTCCCGCTCTTTTTTCGTCTCTTTCTTGTCCCCGGCCTTTGCCGCCGCGAGACGCGGATCGTTGCCGTTGCTGAAAAAGCCGCTGAACCTGCCGGTGGCGAGAACCGCCAGGATCCGGCTCTTCTTCTCACTGCCAACGGCGAAACCAAGGCGGGGGTAACGGCTGAAATCGGGCTGAATCGAGGCGGCGGTTCCCAACCATGAATCCGGGCTCGAACTCAAAAGCCGGATAATTTTGAGTTTTTTGTCCTTCCGCGGCGCAACGGTCAATTCCGAGGCCCAGTTCATGGTCACCGCCGCCAGGTTCGCGGTTACCGGGGTATCGTCGGCCATGGCGTCAGGGCGGACATCAACAAAGAAAGGATACGGCACCTGGCGAATCTCCCGGACGGTGAAGCCGCCGACGTCGCGGGACACCGGGATCGGGAAGGGTTCGTTTCTGCGGTCCATGACCAGTTTGTTCCCCACCGTGATCCCGTAATGGGCCAGAAGCGGGGCGATACCGTCCTTTTCCTCTTTCAGGTTGATACTCCGCGCCCCCGGCGGCAGGTCAAGCTGATATGAACCGGCCAGGGCGATGACCGCGCCGCCGCGCATGAGGAATTGATCCACGGCAAAACGATCAAGGTCACTCAGCCCCTGGGGCGCCACCAGGAGGAGGACATCGGCCTGGCCCTCAAGGGCGCCATCGACAAACCTGGCCGGAATGACGTTGAAGTTCTCTTTCAGCATCTTCTGGAACAGGCGGTACGACGAACCGCCATAGCCCCGCGGCTGCGCCGGCGGGGCCCACACCGCCACCGTTTTCATGAATCCCGAGCCCTTGCGTTTAAGGGCGGCCTCGATCTCGCGGCGGATATCGCCCTTTTCCATCGAGCCGGTAACATAGATCCGTTCCCGGCCGCCATTGCCGGTTAAAAACAGGTGAAACAGAAAACTCCGGCTGGAAAAAAGCGAAACCATCATCGGCTTTACCCCCAGCGACCTTGCCACCCGGGCCTCGTCACCCGGGGCCACCCTGTTCTCGGCGAATTCGAGTTTACCCCCAGACTGCGAGGCCATCTCGCGGGCCACTGCCGCCACCTTTTTCTCAAGTTCCGGCAGGGGGCCGGGCAGGGTGTCCGGGGTCAGCACCAGGCTCAGCTTAAGGGGCTCGGACAGTCCGGCGAAGATATCGTCAATAGACTTGAAACCATACATCACCTTCTTGATCGAGCGGGTGATGTCATACTCGGGGTTACGCAGCCCGACCTCCATTTCACCGTTGCGGCCGCGGCGCACCTCGATCAGGTCGTTGAAACCGAGGGTGGTGAACTGGTCGCCGTACTTGATCAGAATATTGAAATAGGAGTTGATCACCGAGGCCTCGTAGCGGCCTGAAACCTGAAACGGCACCGGCTTGATGCCGTACTGTTCGTTGGCCTCACCCTCAAGCTCCGGATTGGTCCGGGGATCAACAAATTCAAGCTTTATCCTGCCGTTGCCGGCGATACGGTATTCTTCGAGCAGATCCTTGAGCCGCGGGACCAGCGGCGCCAGCAGGGGGTGGGTCCGGGCGCTGAAATAACCCCTGACAAGAAGGGGATCGCGGAGACCGGTGAGCATATCGCGGCTGGTGGGGGAAAGGGAATAAATCCGGTTTTCGGTGAGGTCAAGGCGGAGGGTGGAAACCGGCGCCAGCCAGATATTCAGGGCGAGGATATTGGCCGCGACCAGCACCAGGGTCACCATCCGGCCTTTTTTGAGCCTGCGTGAGGCCTCGCCGCCGCTCCAGCTCCGACGCTCAAGGGAATAGCCGTTCAGGGCGAGAAAAAATCCGGTGAGCGACAGGTAATAGACCAGGTCGCGAAGGTCGATTACCCCGCGGCTGATACTGGCGAAACGACTGCCGGTGCCCAGCGAACGCAGGAACTGGGCGGGATTGTTGCCCACCAGCGAGGTAAGGGAATCACTGCCGACGAGGTAACAGAATCCGGCAAGAAGCATGGTCAGCATCAGGGCGATGATCTGGTTATTGGTCCGCGAGGAGACGAACAGCCCCATGTAGGCATAGGCCCCGGCCATGAGAATGGCGCCAAGGTAAGCGGTAATCACCGGCCCGGGATCAAGATTGCCGAGGATGGCCACGGTGACCGGCAGCCCCAGGGTAAGGGCAAGCGACAGGGCCACCAGGACGATAACCGCGAAGAACTTGCCCAGAACCAGATCACTCAGGCGTACCGGCAGGGTGAGGAGGACCTCCATGGTCCCCATCCGGTCCTCTTCGCTCCACTGCCGCATGGTCAGGGTTGAGACCAGAAGGATCAGAAGCAGGGGCATCCAGCGGAACAGGGGCCGCAGGTCGGCACTGTTGGCAGAGAAAAATGCCTCGACCCAGAAGAAGGAAAACATGACGGCAAGAAGGAAAACGCCGACAAAGATCGCCGCCATCGGTGAACCGAAACAGGCCTTTAATTCCTTTCTGGTAACAGCGGTAAAATGTCTCATTTCGCACCTCCCGCGGCAGTAAGGCGATTGAAGACAACCTCAAGGCTCCGGCCCTGCCGCTTTAATTCAAGCAGACGCCAGTCACGCTCGCGGGCGAGATCAAAAACCCTGCCGCTTGCTCCGGCTCCGGCGATAATCCTGAAACTGTTGCCACCGGCGGTCTCAGCATCGCCTATGCCCAGGCGGGACAGCCCCTCTTTCTGGGCCGCGGCGTCACCGCCGTCAAAAGCGACCACGAGATCGGCGGTGTCGGCAAGATCGGCAAGGCGGGAGTCGGCCTTGAGTTCACCGGCAATAATAATCAGGGCCCGGTCGCAGGTGGCCTCGACCTCGGAAAGGATATGGGTCGAAAGAAGGATGGTGGCATTTTTCGCAAGTTTGCGGATCAGGGTCCGGACCTCGATGATCTGGGTCGGATCAAGGCCGTTGGTGGGCTCGTCAAGGATGAGAAGATCGGGTGAATGGAGAATGGCCTGGGCCAGGCCCACCCGCTGGCGGTAGCCCTTGCTCAGGGTTGAGATCGGCCGGGTCAGACGGTCGGCCAGGCCCACGGCCCGAACCGCGTCGGAGATCAGCCTGGGCATCTGGCCCTCGGGAATTCCCCGCAGCCGCGCCATGGTAAGCAATTGCGACTGTACCGTAAGCTCGGGGTAGAGAGGGGCGTTCTCCGGCAGATAGCCGATCCGGGCCTGAACCGCGTGGGGATCGGCCATAACGTCGACCCCCCCCACCCTGGCGGCCCCGCCGGAGGGATGAAGATAACCGGTGAGAATCTTCATCAACGTGGTCTTGCCCGCCCCGTTGGGCCCGAGAAGACCGATAACCTCACCCTGGCCGACCTTGAAACTGATATCATTCAGGGCCGTCATACCGTCATAGGACTTGCTGAGATGTTCAACTTCGATCATGGTAAAAAACTCCGTTTTTTTAGGCTGAAGGGGTTTAGGCTGAAGGCTGAAAGTGCCGCTTTTGGCACGGCCCTCGTGTCAGCCGCCCCTTCAGCCTGATAACCCTTCAGCCTTCAGCCTGATAACCTCACGCATCATCTCCTGGCTCCGTTTCACCATGTCGCGACCCGCCACCGGAAGACCGGCCTGGATCATGGCCGAATCGAGGATCTGCTCAGCCATGATCCGGGCAAGATCATCATCCTCTTTACGCCCACTGTCAAGGCCGCGAATAATTTCATGGTCGGGATTGATTTCAAGATCACGGCGGGCGAATTTTTCTCCCTCTTCCGGCTGGGAGGCGTGCATCAACCGCTCCATCCCCGCGGTCATGAATCCGGTGGGGTTGACCAGGATCGCCGGGCTGTCCACCAGCCGATTTGAATCCCGCACCTCGCCGACCCGGTCGCCGAGGATTTCCTTGAACCATTTAAGGAGATCATCAAGCTCGGCCCGGTCAGGCCTTTGGCTGTCCTTTTTCTCCTCGCCCCCGCTCGCGGCGACATCAGCGCGTTCGCCGCTGACGATTTTATATTCCTCGAACTCGCCCATCCGGGTGAGAACAAAATCGTCAATGGGTTAAAGGGAATAGATGGCCTCAAAGCCCTGTTTTTTAAAGACCTCGAGATAGGGACCACTTTCGATGTCCTCGCGGCTGGCGCCGCCAAGGAAAAAGATATCCTTCTGCCCCTCCGGCATCCGGGCCACATATTCCCCGAGGCTGGTCAATTCACCGGGATCGGTGGCTGACGACTCAAAACGTAAAAGCCCGGCCAACTCCTTCTCGTGGGCCGGGTCGCTGGTCACCCCTTCCTTTAAAAAGATACCAAAGGTCTCCCAGACCTTCTTCCAGGTCTCGGGTTCCTTTTCGCTGATATCTTTCAGATGCTTGATGAAACGGCCAGTGATGATCTTTCTGATCCGGCCGACCAGGAGGTTGTCCTGCAAGGCCTGACGGGAGATGTTAAGGGGCAGGTCTTCGCTGTCAACCACCCCCTTCAGAAAACGGAGCCATTCCGGCAGCAGGTGCTTTGAATGGTGGTCGATCAACACCTTCTGGCAATAGAGACTGACCCCTGGTTCGGTGCGGCCGAGGCCGAAACGCTCGAGATTTTCCCCGGGGACATAAAGCAGGGAACGAATCGCCAGGGGAGCGTCGGCGGTAAAGTGGAGCCGGGTCAGGGGATCGTCGCCGACATTGCCGAGATAGCGGTAGAAGTCGCGGTGCTCGTCGTCGCTGATCCCGGAGGCGGACTTGGTCCACAGGGCCTGAACGGTGTTTACCTCGTCGCCTGCGACCTTAATCGGAAAGGGAACAAAGGCGGAATACTGTTTGACGATCCGTTTAACGCCCTCCTCTTCCGCGTACTTGAGCGCGTCATCCTTAAGCTCAATGATGATCCTGGTGCCGCGGTGGATGCCGGGACAGGGGCTGATGACATAATCCTCGGCGCCGTCGCTCTCCCATTGATGCCCCTCCTCGTCCTTGCGCCAGGAACGCGACTGCACCGTGACCTTGTCGGCAACCATGAAGGCGGCGTAAAAACCGACCCCGAACCGGCCGATGAGACTCAGGTCTTTCTCGCCGCCGGACTCGGCGAGGTTTTCCAGAAAGGCGCGGGAACCGGAATGGGCGATGGTGCCGAGGTTTTCCTCCAGCTCCAGGGCGGTCATGCCGATGCCGGTGTCGGTGATGGTCAGGGTCTTTTTGTCTTTGTCGCAGGCGATGGAAATTTCCAGGGGGACATGGCGGTCAAAGACCTCGTCCCCGCCGCTGACCAGCTCCTGATGCCGCATCTTTTCCAGGGCGTCGGCGCTGTTTGAGACCAGTTCGCGCAGAAAGATATCGCGCTCGGTGTAGAGGGAGTTGATGACAATGTCGAGGACCTTCCTGACCTCGGTCTTGAATTCTCTTTTTTCATTCGTCGGAGTCATTTTTTCACCACCTTTTTGTACTGAGTAATTCTGCACGGGATAATGCCAACGGCGTTAAAAGGTAAGCAGCCGGCAGTGCTTGTCAAGTAGAGGGATAAACCAGCGGCAGACCCGCCTTTTTCCAGGCGGCGATGCCGCCCTGGATGTTATAGACCTCCCTGACGCCGTTGCGGTAGAGAAATTGCCCCGCCATGTAGCTGCGACCGCCGACGGCGCAATAGACCAGAATCGGCTGATCGGGATCGGGGTGAAAAGATTTGCCCAACTGCCAGATCGGCACCAGGTGATAATTGGCTATCGCCCCCTGCCGCAACTCCTGTGGGCTTCTGACGTCGAGGATAAACAGATTCTTACGGGTCTGGATAAGACCCATGGCCGCCGCCGGGGTAATGGTGTGGAAACCGGTAGTTGCCGGGGCGGCGGACTCCTGCCGGTCACGGGAACAGGCGGTGTTTAACAGGATCAGGATGAGGGGAAAAACCAGGAAGAGGACAAATGATTTACGCATGGTATACTCCGGGAAATATTCATCGATAAAGGTTTCGAGTTTTGAAAAACAAAGCAGGAGTCCGCGGCTTCAGTCGTGAACATCTTGCGCCGCCAACGTTAAAACCCCGAAAAATCTAATCCTCCCGCTCCGTCAGCGCAAGGGGGAAATCTTACGCACAGCAGGGCGTCCCTTAACAGACCGTTGGCCAAAACAAGTTCCGGCCAACCTCTCGATTTCACCGGATTTTTTCAATCCGGCAAAATCAGCGACGCGGACATCAGCCGCATACAGTCCATTTTTCAACAAACTGTGAAACAATTACAATGAACCCTTCACCCTGAAAAAATGTCCCCTCTCAGCCTTGTCATTCTCTCCCTCGCCCTCGGCACCGACGCCGCCATGGTCAGTTTTTCCGCGGCCCTGCGGCTTCCGCGGCTCAGCTTACGCCAGGGGTTCCGCCTCTGCTTTCACTTCGGCCTCTTTCAGGGAGGCATGACCGTTATCGGCTGGAGCGGCGGCGCCGCCATCCGTGGATGGCTCGCCCGCGTCGATCACTGGATCGCCTTCGCCCTCCTCGCCCTTGTCGGGATAAAGATGATTTTTGAATCAATGATGGTTGAGAAAGAAGACTTCCGCGACCCCAGCCGGGGTATTCTGCTCATCACCCTGGCCGTCGCCACCTCCATCGACGCTTTAGCGGTGGGGATCGGCCTGGCGCTGCTTGAAATGAATATCGCCCTCGCCGCAATCGTCATCGGGATAATTACCACGATCATGTGTGCGGCCGCCCTGGTTTCAGGCATCCGCGGACGACAGCTCTTTAACCTTGAAAAGCACGCCTCCCTTGTCGCCGGAATGGTCCTGGTGGCTATCGGCATAAAAATTCTTTACGATCACGAGGTTTTTTCTTCGCTTGCCCCGTAAAACACCCACAACCCCTTGTCTCCGCCATCCCTTTTAGATTGACACCTTTTTTAAACCATTGTTAATGATAGGTGATCAGGCTGAAGGGACACCATTGGCACCGCCTTTCTTCATTCCCGCCCTTCAGTCCTCAGCCTTAAAAACCTGGAGTAAAAAATGACCATTCGTGAAGACGCCTTATCCGGCAAGGTAACGCCGATATTTGAAAACTGTGCCGCCAACGAAAACGTAAGCGTTGAGCAGTTGATGGCCGGGGTTGCCGACGGCAGCATCGCCATCCCCAAAAACAGAAACCATCACTTCGACCGTATCGTTGCCGTCGGCCAGGGACTTCGTACCAAGGTCAACGCCAATATCGGTTCCTCCAAGGATAATCCCGGAATCGAACCAGAGCTTGAAAAGCTCTGTGTCAGCCTCAAGGCCGGGGCCGACGCGGTCATGGACCTGTCCATGGGCGGCAACCTCGATGAGCTGCGCGGCGAGATCCTCAAGGGCTGCCCCATCCCCCTGGGCACGGTCCCCATCTACCAGGCCATTGCCGAGACCGTCGAGGGCCGGGGGCTGGCGATCAACGAGGTGGGGGTTGACGATATCTTCCGGGTCATCGAGAAACAGGCGATCGACGGGGTCGATTTCATGACCATCCACTGCGGCATCACCTTCAATACCCTGGAAAAGGTCCGTAACCACAAGCGGATGATGGGGGTGGTCAGCCGCGGCGGCTCGTTCACCATCGACTGGATGACCGCCAATAACCGCGAGAACCCGATGTATGAACGCTTCGACGACCTGCTGGCGATCCTGAAGGAGCATGAGGTCACCCTGAGCCTCGGTGACGGTATCCGTCCCGGCTGCCTTGCCGACGCCACCGACCGCGGCCAGGTGCAGGAGTTGATTCACCTGGGCGAACTTACCCAGCGGGCCTGGGAGGCCGGGGTCCAGGTGATAATCGAGGGCCCGGGGCATATGCCGATGAACCAGATCGAGGCCAATGTGTTGTTGCAGAAACGCCTCTGCCACAACGCCCCTTTCTATGTCTTAGGTCCCCTGGTTACCGATATCGCCCCCGGCTACGACCACATCACCGGGGCCATCGGCGGGGCCATCGCCGGGGCCGCGGGGGCTGATTTCCTCTGCTATGTCACCCCGGCCGAACACCTGAAGCTGCCGGACGCGAGCGATGTCCGCGAAGGGGTGATCGCCTCGAAAATCGCGGCCCACGCCGCCGACATCGCCAAGGGCTTCCCCGGGGCCATGGACCAGGACCGGGCCATGGCTGAATGCCGCAACAACCTTGACTGGAAGGGGCAGATCGACCTGTCGCTGGATCCGGAAAAAGCCCGGCGCTTCCGCGAGGAAGGCGACAGCTACAAGGGCGACGCCTGTTCCATGTGCGGTTCCTATTGCGCCATCAAGGTCTATCGCCGCGCCACCAGTGAAGAAAGGATGGGCAGTTAGTCTGTAAGCGCGGCAGGGCGTTCCTTAATCCCCTACAGAGTGCAATTTTTTGTATTAGCAGTCCGTTGAAAAACCCGGTGAAATCGAGAGGTTTACCGGAACTTGTTTTGGCCAAAACAAGGATTACTGACAAAATTTGTTATAGCAGCTATAATGAACCGGATTAAAAATTTGAGGGACTCGTAAAAAAGATGGTCCCACAAGAAAACCCATCGGACTATTTTGAGATAACTAAGCAAAACGGGTAGCTTGCAAGCCACCCTGAATCAAGGGACAGGGTACAGCCATGTTTGGTTTAATCGGCAAAATCGGTGACTTTTTCGCCCCGGTATTCACCTTTATAAACCGTACCGGAATGCCGAAGCAGATCAACACCATCGACTACAAGGGGTTGTTCACCAACCCGTGGTTCATGGTTCCCCTGGTGGCGGTCATCGTCTATGAGATCTACCGCAAATCGTTCAAAAGCATAATCTCGATTTTCATTTTTTTAGGAGTATGGGCCTTCTTCGGTACCCCATACATGCAGGCAATCTTCGCCAGCGACACCGTCACCATCGACAAAATCCTCCCCCTGTTGGGCGGTGCCATCCTCATCCTCGCGGTGGTGGTCTACATGTACTTCCTCCGCTCTGAATAACCCCCAAAAACCGTATGTCCAACCCCCGGCTGGAAGAGATTTACCGCCTGATGTTCGACCGTTTCGGCCCCCAACGCTGGTGGCCGGGAGATAGCCGGATTGAAATCATGGTCGGGGCGGTGCTGACCCAGAACACCAACTGGAGCAATGTTGAAAAGGCGATCAACAACCTCAAGGCCGCCGGCATTCTTGATCTTGAGGGGCTTGAACAGACCCCGGCGCCGATGCTGGCCGAATTGATCCGGCCCTCGGGTTATTATAATATCAAGGCCGGACGGCTGAAAAACCTGATCCACTATATAGTCAGGCAACACGGCGATCTTGACACATTTTTTTCTCTTGACACCACGGATCTGCGGGAAGAACTCATCTCCGTCAAGGGCATCGGTCCCGAGACCTGCGATTCCATCCTCCTTTACGCCGCCGACCGCCCGGTATTCGTGATCGACGCCTACACCCACCGCATGCTCAGCCGCCACCAGCTCATCTGGGAAGAAGACGGCTATTACGAGATGCAGGAGTTGTTTACCGGAAATCTCAACGCCGACCGGCGGCTTTTTAACGAATACCACGCCCTGATCGTCCGTCTGGGCAAGGATTTCTGTCGCAAAAAGAAACCCGCCTGTGAAAAATGTCCCCTGAGAGCCGATCTTGAGGAGTACGGTATCGAGCTGAACCGGGAAAAATTTTGATGGCGTCGCAAAATTCCGGGTCTTTTGCGTCGTGGCGTTATTTTGTTCGCTCGGCCCGCCATGGCGGGATATGGTCTCACTCGGCACAGGACGGTCAGGACACCCTTCAGCGTAAGCGATCAATAATCCCCCTGATGCAAAAACAATCGCGCTCTGCTAAGAGTTTCAGGGACGCCGCCATTGTGCGCGATTTAACCCCTTTTGATTATATTTAGGTATATCAAAGGGTTAAACCGCGCACATGGTTATGTTCATGGAGCGCTTACCTTCAGCCGGGGAGAATATGTACCTCGCGCCGCAGGGGATGGCGGCCTTTGAGAAAAAGCCCATGACGCCCGTCAACGCTGACCTCGTCGCCATATCTTATCTCGTTGCCGTTAATCACCGCCCGTTCCTCGGTCTCAAAGACCTGAAGGGGATGACATCCGACCACGCAGGTCTTCTCAAGCCGGATCGCCACCACTGAGGCGTGCGAAGTCTGGCCGCCGCGGGCGGTCAACAGCCCGTCAACCATGGATATCTCGAGGATGTCCTCGGGAACGGTGTCCTGGCGGATAAGAACCAGCGGGGTCTCCGGTTTTTTCCGGCGCATCTCGTCGATATTGGCGCGGGTAAACACCGCCACCCCGCTCATGGCGCTGCCGCTGACCCCGATCCCCTTGCCGAGAACATCACTTCCAGCCTCATCCAGATCGTCTATGATCCAGAAACTCTCCTTTTTGCGGATGGTTATCATGTCCCGGGTCTGAAGGAGATAGAGATCCCCGGCCTCCGGCCCCTCAAAGGTAAACTCCATCTCCTGGGGATTCCAGCCCTTGACATAAACCAAGTCCCGCGAAATCGCGAGCAGCCGCTGATAAACCCCGGGGAACCTGGATTCAAGGCTCATATCCCGGTTACGGCCGTCAAGCTCCGCCTGTTCAATGGAAACAGGAAAGGCGGTCACCAGGCCGCTGACGATATCCTCGCCCTGGTCGGCAACGGCGTAATCACCCCAGAGGGCGACCCGACGCACCTTGCGGTAGGGATGGGCGGTAAAGACCACCCCGCTGCCCGCCTCCGGTCCCCGGTTGCCGTAGACCATGGTCTGGACGATCACCGCCGTACCCCAGGAATCGGAGATGTCCATCAGGGTCCGGTAACGCCGGGTCTTCTCGGTCTCCCAGGAGGCAAGCACCATCTCCACCGCGCCGATGAGCTGCAACCACGGATCATCGGGGACGCGGATCCCGCACTTATCAAGATGACGGCGGTAGTCAAGGGCGAGTTCGCGGATCTCGTCCGGGGAAAACTCCCGCTTTACCTCAACCCCGGCCCGCTGTTTGCCCTGGTTCATCAAAACCTGAAAGTCCTCGCGCCCGACCCCGGCGGTCATCGCCCACGACTGGAGGAAACGGCGGTAATTGTCCCAGGCGAGATAGGGGCTGCCGTGTTCGGCAAACTCGGCGGCGATATCGGCGTTGATGCCGACGTTGTGGATGGTGGCCATCATCCCCGGCATCGAGATCGAGGCCCCGCTCCGCACTGAGACCAACAGCGGGTTCTCCGGGTCACCGAAGCGACGGCCGTGGCTCTTTTCCACCTCGGTGAGGGCGTCGCGGATCCGTCCCATCAATTCCTCCCGGGCGCGGCTGAAAGAGCCGACCACCGGCCAGCAGCGAAAGACCTCGGTGGTGAGAATGAAGCCCGGCGGCACCGGGAGCCGGTCGGCGGCCAGCATCGACAGGTTATAGCCCTTGTTACCCAGCAGGATCAGGTTACCGCCTCGACTGGCCGGGCGGTGGATCGGGCTTACCGCCCGTTCCGGATTATAGGTCATCAACAGGTCAAGGCTGGCCTCGTCAAGGATGTCCTTCTGGTTCTCAAGGGTCTGGTAGATCCGGGTGATGAAATTATCCAGGTGCTGGAGGCCGAAGGTGGTGGCGATGAGGTCGCGGAAAAAGGCCTCGGCGATCCGGTGGCCGCTGGCAGGGGTATTTTCCCGGTCCCAGAGGCGACGATAGGAAGGACGGAGGTTTTCCGCCTCCGCCCCCACCTGGGGAACGATGATCGACAGATTGTTCTCGTGGATATTGGTGTAATGGACGTAGATGACATCCTTAACCCCCTCGGAGAGGCCGCGAAGAATATCAAGATACTGGGTATAGGAAAAACGCTTGATCCCCAGCGACCCGGATAAAAGCGAGATATAGGTCTCAAGCCGGCGGCTCTTGATCCCGTCGATCTTGAGGGCCCGGAGAAATATCCGCAGACACTTGATGATCCGGATAAAGGTCGCCTTGGTGATAAAACTCAAGTTTACCGAACGCCCGAGGCGTTCAAGGTAGATATTGGCCAGGTTCTCAAGGCGGAAGGTCAGACCGAGGGCGTCGAATTTACGCTCGCGGTAACAGCCGTAAACCGAGGGAATATCAACCGCGATATGGCGTTTATGATAGATGTCCTCCCGGGCGGCAAAGGTCTCGTCGCTGAGGATTATGCTCTGCAATTCCTCAAGATGGCCCATGATGATCTCAAGGGCCTTTACCGGCGAGCGGCCCTCAAGTTTTTCCAGGAATCCGGCCATTCCCGGGAAACCGAAGGCCGCGGCCTGCTCCAGGTGGTAGCCGATTTCGCCGACGTCCATGTCGTATTTCTGCCGTACCAGGCGGTACATCTTGAGCAGTAGGGTAAATCTTTTTTTATCGCCCGCGGCAATATCGTCCTGTTCAGCAAGAAAGCGGGCCAGTTTTTTGTCGTCAAGGGCGGCAAGGGAATCAAGGTCGCGCACCCCCCGCCGGGCAAGTCCCCGTTCGGCGAGAAGATGGACCCCGTCGATCATGGGGCCGGCGGTCCTGATCCGGCTCAACACCTCAACCGGGAGGAAGGGCCGGATCACGTCGAGGTCAAGGCCATGCCAGAAGGTGAAGATGGCGCGGATAAAATCAACAATGACGTTGCTGCTCTCAACATGACTCTGCTTGCGGAGAAAATGGATCAGGGGATCGCCGCGTTTTGTCTCCTCGTCAAGTTCGGTGGAGACATCGCGCAGCATCCCCTCGGCGCCGATCTCGTTAAAGAACACCGGCATCAGCTTGGCGAATTGCTTGACCAGGTTATATACCGGCTCAATCGGATGGTTTAAAAGCCGGGAAATATCGCGCTGGAAAAGATCGGTATCGCGGACGCAGGTCCCGGCGAGCTTGAGGTTGATGATCAGGGCCGAAAACAGGGTGGCGCACCATTTCGGCTCCTGCATGATCAGACTCAGCCACACCCGGATATTATCCAGATGGGCCGGGTTTGACAGCGGCTGCCATTCCTCGTCAATACCGCGGAAACCGGGATACTGAAAGCCGAAACGCACCGTTTCCCATAAAAATGATTCCACCAGGCGACTGTTGCC
>JAJRZW010000022.1 GCA_024275015.1 Deltaproteobacteria bacterium
AAGGGGAAAGCGGTCGTCACAAGATCACCCAGTACACCCGTTATTCTACCGTGGCTCTCAGTATTATCCAGGGACTGTTCATCGCCATCGGCCTGGAGTCGATGAGTGCCCCGGTCGGCGGTGAGATGATCGTTATTGATCTGGGATGGTCGTTCAGGATCATGACCATGATCACCCTGACCAGCGGTACCGCCTTTCTCATGTGGCTTGGGGAACAGATGACCGAACGCGGCATCGGCAACGGTATCTCGCTTATCATCTTTGCCGGTATCGTTGCCAGGATGCCGGCGGCTATTGGCCAGTCATTCAAAATGATAGGCAGCGGCGGCAATTTTAACCTGGTTCTGATTGTTCTGATCCTGGCGATGATGGCCGGAGTGGTGGCCTTTATTGTCTTTATGGAGACCGCTTACCGTCGTATTCCGATTCAATACGCCAAGAGGGTGGTGGGGCGGAAGATGTACGGCGGACAGCAATCGCACATGCCGCTCAAGATCAACATGGCCAATGTTATTCCGCCGATCTTTGCCTCTTCAATCATGATGTTTCCGGCCACCATCGGCGGTTTTGTCAAGGTCGACTGGGTTCAGCGGGCCGCGAGTTATCTCCAGTGGGGATCGCCGATCTACCTGGTTCTGTATGTGGTGATGATCGTTTTCTTCAGTTTCTTTTATACCGCGGTGACCTTTAATCCCGCTGACATGGCCGATAACCTGAAGAATAACGGCGGTTTTGTCCCCGGTATCCGTCCGGGCAAGAAGACAGCTGATTTTATCGACAAGGTCATGGTGCGGCTCACGGTTATCGGTGCGGTTTATCTGAGTGCGGTCTGCGTTCTGCCAACGCTCCTGATCAAGGAATTACAGGTGCCGTTTTATTTTGGCGGCACCGCCCTTCTGATTGTGGTCGGGGTTGCCATTGATACCATATCGCAGATTGAATCCCATACCATCATGCGTAATTACGACGGTTTCCTTAAAGACGGTCGCATGGGGCGGCGTTGATTATCGCCGTAGTTGCTTATGGGTGAGGCGATAGTTCTCAAATCGCGGCGCGAGATTGACCTGATGCGGGACGCCAACCGCATCGTCGCTGAGACCCTGGTGCTGCTGGAGGATAAAATCGCGGTGGTAATGACCACCGCCGAGCTTGATTCATTGGCGGAGAAGAACGCCGGGGCGAACGGTGCCCGCCCGGCATTCAAGGGCTACCGGGGTTTTCCCGGCAGTCTGTGCGTATCGATAAATAAACAGGTGGTCCACGGGATTCCTGACCGCAATGTTCGTCTGCGGGACGGAGACCTGGTAAGTATTGATTTCGGGGTCGAGTATAAAGGCTATTTTGGTGACTCGGCTATAACCGTGGCGGTGGGCAACGCCGACGCGGAAAGCCGGAACCTGTTGGCAATAACCCGTGAATCTCTTGCCCGTGGGATTGCGGCGGCGGTGATCGGTAACCGGGTTAATGATATATCCCGGGCGGTACAGGTCCATGTTGAGGCGCATGGATTTTCGGTGGTGCGTCAGTTCGTTGGTCATGGTATCGGTGCCAGTCTCCATGAACCGCCGGAGATCCCGAACTATCAGCGGTCGGGGAGGACCCCGAAGCTCATGGACGGGATGACCCTGGCGATTGAGCCGATGGTAAATGCCGGTACCCATGAGGTCAGGGTTATGCGCGACGGCTGGACGGTTGAGACCGCCGACGGCAGACCGTCGGCTCATTTTGAGCATACGGTGGTGGTTACCGACAATGGCCCCGAGATTCTTAGCCGGGTGTGAGCAGGTCTTTTATTCTTTCGGCAAAAAAGTTTGCTAAAGTGGGAAACTGACTGTATATTCATGAATTTTTGCAGCTTGGCAAAAGGCAAAAGCTGTCATTCTGGAGCGGAATCGTATGGCAAAAGAAGAGGCAATTCAGGTAGAAGGGACTATCATCGAACCCCTGCCCAATGCCATGTTCCGGGTTGAACTCGAGAACGGTCACAAGGTTCTGGCCCATATTTCCGGGAAGATGCGGATGCATTTCATCAAGATCCTTCCCGGCGACCAGGTAACGGTCGAGCTGTCACCATATGATTTAAGCCGCGGCCGGATTACCTTCAGGTCGAGGAACAGGAAATAACATTTTAAGGATAGAAGGTCAGAGCTATGAAGGTCAGAGCCTCAGTGAAAAAGATGTGCAGTGATTGCCGGGTGTTCAAACGCAACGGTGTGGTCCGGGTCACCTGCAAAATCAAGAAACATAAGCAGCGTCAGGGATGATCCTGTTGTCGTTTATGGTCTGAATTTTAAAATGTTTTATTGCCGGAGGGCATGAAAGTTGGCACGTATATCAGGGGTTGATCTCCCTAAAAACAAACATATTGTGATTGCGCTTACCTATATTCATGGTATCGGCCGGACTTCGGCCATCAGGATCCTGAATGAGGCCGGCATTCCACTTGACAAGAAGAGCGATGATCTCGAAGAGAGCGAGGTTACCTCCATCCGCAAGGTCATTGACGACAAATATGTTGTCGAAGGTGACCGCCGTCGTGAGGTCGCCATGGACATCAAACGTCTGGTCGATCTTGGCTGTTATCGTGGGATCAGGCATCGGCGCGGTCTCCCCTGCCGGGGCCAGAGAACAAGTACAAATGCCAGGACCAGGAAGGGTCCCCGTCGCGTCGCCGGGCGTAAATAGAAAATAACAGGAGCAGTTAATGGCTACCCAGAGACCTAAACGTGGCAAGAAAAAGGAACGTAAAAACGTTCCCGAGGGCGTGGTCAGTATAAAGTCAACATTTAACAACACCATTGTTACCTTTGCCGACAAGCAGGGCAACGTGATCTCCTGGTGCAGCTCCGGTTGCCTCGGGTTCAAGGGGTCGCGCAAGAGTACACCGTTTGCGGCCCAGAATGCGGTTGAGACCGCGGCCGCCAAGGCCAGGGAACACGGGATGCGTAAGGTTGAGGTCCGGGCCAAGGGGCCGGGGCCGGGTCGTGATGCCGCCATCCGTGCTCTCGATGCCGCTGGTATTGATGTGACCTATATAACCGATGTAACTCCGGTTCCCCATAACGGTTGTAAACCCCCCAAACGCCGTCGGGTGTGATTGATTCCCTATAAGGAGGAAGAACTTGGGCAGAAATACGGAAGCGTCCTGCCGCCAGTGCAGGCGTGAGAGATTAAAACTGTTTCTGAAGGGCGATCGTTGCTTTTCCGATAAATGCGCCTTTGAAAGAAGATCGTTCCCGCCGGGCCAGCACGGCCAGGCTCGGAGCCGTAAGCCTTCGGATTACTTCATTCAGTTGCGTGAGAAGCAGAAGGTCAAGAGGATGTACGGGATGTATGAGGGCCAGTTCCTCAACACTTTTCATACCGCTGACCGTCAGAAAGGGGTCACCGGTGAAAATCTTCTCCGCCTTCTTGAACGTCGCCTTGACAACGTGGTCTACCGGGCCGGTTTCGCCAGTTCGAGAAATCAGGCCCGGCAGCTGGTGCGTCATAACCATGTGACCGTTAACGGCCGTAAGGTTAATATCCCCTCGTTCAAGGTCTCGGTTAACGATGAGGTGGTTATCAAGGAGAAGAGCTGTAGTCTTACTCTGATAAACGAAAGCCTCGAGGCTGTGGCCCGGCGTGGTGTTCCTGCATGGATGGAACTTGACGCCCCGGGGTATAAGGCGACTATCAAGAGCATGCCGGAGCGCGACCAGATAACGGTTCCGATCCAGGAGCAGCTTATCGTCGAGCTTTATTCTAAGTAACAGGGAATATCAACCGGATGAACAGGGGCGGATCAGCGTCCCCTGCCGGACAGAAAGCCTCTGCAAACGGGAGTTTCCCGCTGCGGGGGCTGATGTTTTTCATCGACGCCGGCCAAGACGTGGTAGATCAGAATCTTTACGACTACATCAAAATTTCAGGACTGGAATAATGGCTAACGAGCAGACGGAACAAGAAAATACTCCTTTTTACCGGAACTGGCATGAGCTGATTAAACCGGAGGCCATCGAGGTTGACCACAAGACCTTGACCGACTTCTATGGCAAGTTCGTCTGTCAGCCGTTGGAGCGGGGTTTTGCCACCACCATTGGTAACTCCATGCGCCGCATCCTTCTTTCTTCGATTCAGGGAGCGGCCATTACCAGCGTCAAGATCGAGAACGCGACCCATGAGTTTTCAACCATCAGTGGCATAGTTGAAGACGTAACCGAAATCGTCCTCAATCTTAAATGTGTTCGCCTTAAGCTGAACAGTGGCGACCGGCAGACGGTAAGGATAGAGAAGAACAAGGTCGGCGACGTCACCGCCGCCGACATCAACGGTGCGCCCTATGTCGAGGTGATGAATCCGGATCAGCATATCTGCACCATCACCGGCAAGGGTTCCTTTGTCGCCGAGCTTGAGGTTCAGTGGGGAAAGGGATATTCTCCGGCCGATAACCACAAGTCGGAAGAGCAGCCGGTGGGTACCATCGCCATTGACGCCATCTTCACCCCGATCACCAAAGTCAAGGTGGTGGTGAGTCAGGCCCGGGTCGGCCAGCAGACCGATTACGACAAGCTGAGCATTGAGATTCATACTGACGGCAGTGTCAAACCCCAGGACGCCCTGGCCTATTCCGCCAAGATCCTGAAGGAACAGATGAACATCTTCATCAATTTTGATGAGAACGAGGTCAAACCGGAACCGAAAGACAATAAGGATGCCCGCAACGAGCCGGGCAACCCTTATCTTGATCGGCCGGTGGAAGACCTGGAGCTCTCGGTGCGCTCTGCCAATTGTCTCAGGAACGCCAACATTCTTTTTATCGGCGAATTGGTACTCAAGACCGAGGCGGAGATGCTCAAGACCAAAAATTTCGGGCGTAAGTCATTAAACGAGATCAAGCAACTCCTCGCGGAAATGGATCTGTCGCTGGGCATGAGCCTGGACGGATGGGAGCCCCCGGTTGTGGTCGAGGCCACTGAAGAAGGTTAAGTTCTTACCGGCCTGTGGCCGGTGCGGCGAAGATTAAGAATCACAGGTGATGATATGAGACATAGAAAGGCAGGCAACAGACTGGGGCGGACCTCTTCACACCGGAAGGCAATGATGCGGAATATGGTGACCTCATTGCTTGAACATGAGAGGATTGTAACCACCACCCCCAAGGCCAAGGAATTACGCAAGCTGGCCGATAAGATGATCAGTCTCGGTAAGCGCGGTGACCTCCATGCCCGCCGTCAGGCTCTGTCGGTGATCCGGGACCGAGGTGTGGTTGCCAAGCTCTTTGATGTCCTCGGGGAGCAGTACCGTGATCGTAACGGCGGTTACACCCGGATTATTCAGACCGGACAGCGCCTGGGCGACGCCGCTTCCATGGCGGTTCTCGAGCTGGTCGATTACGGTAAGAATACGGCCGCGGTTCATGAGGAAGAGAATTAAGGTCGGCTGACGGCAGAATACAATGGTTTCGGGTTTTTCCGGGACATGGTTCATGACAGAAGGGCAGGCGCCGATGCGGTGACTGCCCTTCTTGTCGTTTTTCGGCCATGGCTATGAAAGTGCTACCATCGAAGGCGGCGGTGGGGTATCTTTTGAAGGCTGAAGGCTGAAGGCTGAAGGCTGAAGGCTGAAGGCTCAGCGGTTCTTGCGATAATCGCCACGGCACTGTTTTTTCAGGATGCGGCCATGATCAGGATAAACGAAATTCCCTTTGAATATGTGGCCGGTAAAAGTGTTGCCGACCTGGCTCAGGAGCATAAACCCGGGGCCGATGTCTTTATTGTCAACGGATATCCGGTGAACGCCGACGTTCGGGTGGAAGACGGGGACCACTGCTGGCTTATCCGTAAGGGGGAAGTGCCGGAAGCGGCGGAAATGGAGCGCCTGCTCTACGCCCGTCATACTCCCGGGGTTCATGGTCGGGTCAAGGCGGCAACGGTTGGGATCATGGGCCTTGGCGGCCTTGGTTCCATGGTTGCCACCGCTCTGGCCCGGGTCGGGGTCGGTGGTCTTGTCCTTGCTGATTACGATGTCGTGGAGCCGAGCAACCTCAATCGGCAGCAGTATTTCGTCAATCAGGTTGGAACGGCCAAGACCACGGCGATGGCCGAGAATCTGGCCCGGATTAATCCATATATGCAGGTGACAACCAGCAGGGAATACCTGGACGCCGATAATATTCCGCAGATTTTCAAGGGGGTCGATGTCCTGGTCGAGTGTTTTGATTCCGCCGCTGCCAAGGCCATGGCCCTGCGGGTTGTGTTGGCGGTAATGAAGGATACCCCCTTTGTCTGCGCCTCCGGTCTGGCTGGATTTTACGATAATAATCAGATTAAAACCTTAATCCTGCGGCCGGGGGTGTATATGGTCGGCGACCAGGAACACGCCGCCCGCCCCGGTGACGGTCTCATGGCCCCCAGGGTCGGGATCGCCGCCCATCACCAGGCCAATCAGGTCCTGCGCCTTCTTCTTGCGGCTGAACCGGCGCGGGAGCGGCTTTAGCCGCAAATTTTTAATTGCGAGAGAGGCGTTTTATCGGGTAACAGGCCGTTTTCAGCCGTTTATGTTTGATGGTCTCGTAACAAGTCTCCGCAGAGGCGTCTTCGGCAATTTTCGGAAAAAGTGCCGGGCGGCGGGGTGGGCTAAGAAATCCCGCATGCTTGAGGGCATAGCCCGAGTTCGGGATTTCAGCAACCCGGCGCCCGGAAATAGCCGTTTTTAGCCGGAGCGGGGAGTTGTTACGAGTCCATCATGTTTTTAAACCCGTTAAAATGCAGTGGTACATGGAATGATTCCGGCTTGAACCCGGATGACCATTGCTAACCATCCGGGTTTATCAAGGCCTGGGAACAAAAATCAGGAAAAAATGGAAATAATCTGCAACGGTGAAAAAAAAGAGGCGACCGTGGGGATGAGTGTCGAGGAGTTTATCATCTCTCTCAAGCTTGATCCGGAAACGGTGGTGGTGGAGTTCAACGAGGCCCTTGTCGGTCGCGATGAATATCCGGGGAAAATGCTTGAACCCGGATGCCGCCTTGAGATTATCCGTTTTGTCGGAGGGGGCTGATGCTTACCATTGCCGGGCGGGATTTTCACTCAAGGCTCCTCACCGGAACCGGCAAGTTTTCCTCGTCGGCGGTCATGATAGAGGCCCTTGAAGAATCAGGGTCGGAGATCGTCACCGTTGCCCTGCGTCGGGTTGATCTTGTTGATCCGGGTGACGACATCATGGCCGCCCTTGACCGGGAGCGTTACCTGTTTCTTCCCAATACCTCCGGAGCCCGGAACAGCGACGAGGCGGTGCGTCTGGCGCGACTTTCCCGGGCCGCCGGCGGTGGTGACTGGCTTAAACTTGAGGTCACCCCCGACCCCCGTACCCTGTTGCCTGATCCGGTGGAGACCCTGATGGCCACCGAGGTCCTTGCGGCTGATGGTTTTCATGTCCTCCCTTATATCAACGCCGACCCGGTTCTCGCCCTTCGTCTTCAGGATGTAGGGGCAGCGGCGGTGATGCCACTTGGCGCTCCAATCGGCACTAATCTCGGCCTGGTCAACCGTTATCAGATTGAGATTATCATCGATCAGGCCCGGGTGCCGGTGGTGGTTGACGCCGGCCTGGGGGCACCGTCGCACGCGGCCGCGGCGATGGAGATGGGGGCTGACGCGGTCCTGGTCAATACCGCCATTGCCATGGCTCCTGACCCGGTTGTCATGGCCCGGTCCTTTTCCCTGGCGGTAAAGGCCGGCCGTGACGCATTTGTTTCCGGTCTGCCTGAAACCGGCAGTCCCCGGGCTTCGTCGCCCGATGCAGGCTTGGGCTTTTTGGATAAATCCTGAATCCGTCACCGGACGCCCCGCAGTCGTCACGTATTCAGGTAAATGGCAGAGTGGCTGAGGGATTGGGGCGGGGCTGTACTCTGATCTTATCCTGGCCTTGAACCGTTGAACCCTTATCCCCCGGTTCCATTCCATGTTATCTGAGACCGCAGAATATTTTATTCCCCCTCCAGGGGAGGAGATTGCCGCCATGCTGGCGGCGGCCACCGTGGCCGATGTTCATCGGGCTCTGGCTGCGCGTCGTCCGGCCCTTACCGATCTCGCCGCCCTTTTGTCCCCGGCGGCCGACGGAATGCTGGCGGAGATGGCTGCCCGCTCCGCCGCCATTACCCGGCAGCGTTTCGGTCGGGTAATCCAGATTTACGCCCCACTGTATCTGTCGAATTACTGTGTTAATAAATGTGTCTATTGTGGTTTTTCCGCCGACAATTCGGTTAAACGCCGGATCCTGACCTTTGCCGAGGCCGAGGTCGAGGCCGATATCCTCGTTCGCCGGGGTATCCAGCACCTCCTTCTGGTCAGCGGCGAGGCCCCGGCCAGGCTTGGAGTTGATTATCTCGTCGATCTCGTCGTTCGGTTGCGGAACCGTTTCGCCTCTGTGACCATTGAGGTTCAGCCTCTGGGAGAGGATGAGTATCGTAGATTGTTTGCCGCCGGGATCACCGGGGTCGCGGTCTATCAGGAAACCTATGATCGTGATCTTTATCCCCGTCTGCACCCGTCCGGGCCTAAGGCTGACATGGGTAACCGCCTCCTTGCTCCGGCCCGGGCCGCAGCTGCGGGGATGCGCGAGGTGGGGATCGGCGCTCTTTTCGGCCTTTCCGACTGGCGGATCGAGGCGATGATGATAGGGGCGCATCTGCTTTTTCTGCGGCATCAATACTGGCGCACCGGCTTTACGGTTTCTTTTCCGCGTCTGCGGCCGGCGGCAGGCGCCTTTGCTCCTCTGGTCGAGGTCAGCGAGACAGACCTGGCCCGGTTGTTGTTTGCCTTCCGGATTTTTGACCATGACCTCGGTCTGGTGCTTTCCACCCGTGAGGACGCGGCGTTTCGTGACGGAATCATGGGGCTTGCACCAACGCGTTATTCCGCTGGTTCCTGCACCGCCCCCGGGGGCTACAGTCATGAGCATGAGGCGGAGGAACAATTCGCCATTGGCGATGAACGGAGCGTGGCCGAGGTGTGCGAGGTGATTCGGTCCCATGGCTTTGATCCGGTAAAAAAAGACTGGGATCGGTGCTTTCAGGCCGTGGGCTGAAATGGGAGTTAAAAGTCAGAAGGAAGCGGCGCGGAAGGATCTGAGTTTAGCCGCCATGGTGCTTTTTATTTTTATCGTTCCTTGATGCAGTCGTAACAAGTATCCGCTCCGGATGAAAACGGCGATTTTCGGGCGGCGGGCTGCTGAAATCCCGAATTCGGGCTATGCCCTAAAACATGCGGGATTTCTTAACCCATCCCGCCGCCCGGCATTTTTTCCGGAAATCGTCGAAGACGCCTCCGCGGGGATCTGTTACGAGACCATCTTCATTGTCTTTGAACAAAAAATTAATTATTCAAGACACCCATTAAATATTTTCGGAGGATAAATAAATGGCTGACATGAAGAAGATGTATTCGACGATTCTCGGGGACCATTTTCCCCTGGATATGAAGATCAGTTTCGGCGACCAGACCCTGGTGTACCGTAAGCGTACCTGGAAGCTGTCCCAGGAAGACGGCAGTGTTGATGAACGCGGGATCCGCTACGGCGAAAACCCCGACCAGGAGGCGGCCCTTTATGAACTGGTCAACGGCAATCTGGTTCTGGGCGACTGCGAGTTCATCGCCCCTGGCAACGGTCTGGTCAGCGCCATATCCGAGGCCGACATGCTCCAGGTGGGCAAGCACCCGGGCAAGATCAACCTCACTGATGTCGATAACGGCCTCAATATCATTAAATACCTGGCCGCGAAACCGGCGGCGGTGATCCTCAAACATAATAACCCCTGCGGCGCCGCCTGGGCCGACAGCCTGGCCGAGGCCTGTAACCGCGCCAACCGCTGTGACCGCATTGCCGCCTTCGGTGGCGCCTTGATCATGAACCGTTCCTGCGACAAGGCCACCGCGGTACAGGTGAGCGACAATTACCTTGAGGTGGTCTGCGCCCCTGATTTTGAACCCGGGGTCCTTGATATCCTGGCGAGTCGCAAGAACCTGCGGGTGATCCGTATCAGCCGCATTGATAAATTGCAGGAGTTTGAGAAGTTTCGTTTCGTCGATTTCAAGGGCCTGATAGACGGCGGAATTATTGTCCAGCAGTCGGCGGTTAATTCCATCCGCAGCGTCAATGACCTGAAACCGGCGGTAACCACATATAAAGGGCGGGATTATAAATGCGAGCGCGAGCCCGACGCCCGGGAGATCGACGACATGATCTTCGGATGGGCGGTGGAACACGGGGTCACATCAAATTCGGTGTTATACGTCAAGGATGGCTGCACCACCGGGGTCGGCACCGGCGAACAGGACCGGGTGGGGGTGGCCGAGATTGCGGTCCACAAGGCCTATGTCAAGTACGCCGATATCCTCTGCTTTGACAAGTTCGGTATCCCCTACGCCGACATGGCCCTGGAAGTTGCAAACGGCAAACGCGACCGGGCCGACCAGGATGCCATTGACGCCCAGACGAAAGAAGACCGCGCCGGTCTCCCCGGTTCGGTGATGATCTCCGACGCCTTTTTCCCCTTCCGCGACGGCGCCGACGTCGGCATCCGTGAGGGGATCACCGCCATCCTCCAGGCAGGTGGTTCCATGCGCGATTTTGAGACCATCGAGGCCTGCAACGAGGCCGATCCCCAGGTGGCGATGAAGTTCACCGGCCAGCGTTCGTTCAAGCACTGAACCGGCTGCGGCCCGGCATTAAAAATCCCGATCCGGCAGAGTGATGCGCCGGGGCGGGATTTTTTTTATGGATCCGGGCGCTGTCGGTCCGGTCGGGAGTCAAATCCGGTTGGCCAAAATAAATTTCGGCCAACCTTTTTATTTCACCTTCACCGGTTTTTCAATCCGGCAAAATCGGCGGCGCGGACATCAGCCGCGACCAGGCCGTTTTTTCAACGGACTGGTAAGGGTTTCTGGTGGTTTCCTCCCCAGGCGGTTAACGCTGATACATCGTGGCATATTCTTTAATAATTTTAAGCGTATGCGACATTGTGGCAGTTGACGGAGTACTACATTTGGGAGTAAAAGAAATAGATATGGAAAATTAAAAATTTAATTAATTGCTTAATGATCCGTTTTAAAATGGACTGTTTGTGGCGCATGAACGCGCCGGAGTTGAAAAGCCATGGACGGTTTTTTCAACGCTCTGTTTAAGGACAGCGATGGCCGGGTCGTTTGACCGGTTCTGGATTTCTTCAACCAAGGAGGATGTCATGGCTTTTTCGAGGAGAAATTTTCTCAAATACGCCGCCATGTCCGCCGGGGGCACTCTGCTTGCTGAAACCCCGTTTCTCTCGGCCCGTGCCAGGGAGAAGGCCGAGGGCGGCAATGTGCGGTATGTGCCCACTACCTGCGAGATGTGCTTCTGGAAGTGCGGGGTGATCGCAAAGGTGGTTGGTGGCGAGGTGGTGAAGCTTGAGGGCAATCCGCTTCATCCCCAGAGCCGGGGGCGTTTATGCGCTCGCGGCCAGGCTGGTATCGGTCTGCTTTACGACAAGGACCGGCTAAAGGTCCCGATGATCCGCACCGGGCCCCGGGGCGAGAATCGTTATAAGCAGGCGAGCTGGGATGAGGCCCTGGGATATGTGGCGGATAAACTCAAGGGGGTTGAGGACAAATACGGCCCTGAGGCCGTGGCCCTGTTCGCCCACGGTTCTCCCGGCACCTATTTTAACAATGTCGTTCGGGGCATGGGTTCGGCCAATGTCGCCTACCCCTCTTTCGCCCAGTGTCTCGGCGCCCGTGAGGTTGCCTGGGAACTGACCTATGGCCAGGGGCCTAATTCAACCTGTGAACGGGTCGATCTCGCCAACAGCCGGGTAATTGTCCTCTTCGGTACTCATCTCGGCGAGAACATGCATAATTCCCAGACCCAGGAATTCGCCGAGGCCGTGGGCCGCGGGGCCAAGATTATCTCGGTTGATCCGCGTTATTCAACCGCTGCCTCCAAGGCCTCCATGTGGCTGCCGATTAAGCCCGGCACTGACCTCGCCCTTCTTCTGACCTGGATCAATATCATCATTTCCGAGGGCTGGTACGACAAGGAGTATGTCGAAAAGTACACCACCGGCTTTGAAGAACTTAAAAAAGAGGTCAAGAGCTATACCCCTGCGTGGGCGGCACAGGAGACTGATCTCCCCATGCGCCAGATCGTCGAGTCGGTGCGTGATCTCGGTCGTTATGCCCCCAATGTCATGCTTCATCCCGGGCGGCATTTTTCCTGGCACGGCAATGATGTCCAGCGGGGGCGGGCGATGGCGATTGTCAACGCCCTGCTCGGGACCTGGGGTCGTCCTGGCGGTATCTGGTTGCCGCCCAAGGTCAACCTCGCCGGTTTCAGTGAGAATCCGGAACATCCCAAGGCCAATAAGGACGCGGTGGTGTTCGGCGATTATCCCTTTGCCGGCGGCGAGGGCCTGACCCAGGTATTGCGGGAGACGACGATCAAGGGTGATCCTTACCCGATCAAGGCCTGGATCGTCGCCGGCACCAACCTGATCAAGACCATGCCTAAACCTGATTTGACCCGCAGGGCCATCGACAACCTCGATCTTCTGGTCGCGGTGGACGTAATGCCCACCGACACGGTGATGATGGCCGATGTCATCCTCCCCGAGGCTACTTACCTTGAGCGTCACGACGGTCTTTTTACCATCACCACCCGCGAGGCCGGGATCGCGCTCAGACAGCCGGCTGTCGCCCCCATGTACCAGTCGAAACCGGCCTGGTGGATCGGCAGTGAACTGTGCAAGAAGATGGGCCTTGAACAATACGCGGTCAAGGATACCTGGGAGGGGCGGATGCGTCGTCAGGCAAAGAAGTGGGGGATAGGTTTCGACGAGCTTGCCGACACCGGCTATGTCGCCATCCCTGGCAGTGCCGCCCCTTATATCACCGCCACTAATCAGCCAGTGTTCAAGACCCCGTCGAAGAAGATCGAGCTGGTCAGCTCCGAGCTTGAGGAAGAGGATTTTGACGTCATCCCCAAATACGAGCCCATCGAACAGCCGAAAAAAGGGGAGTATCGGCTTCTTTACGGTCGCAGTCCGGTCCATACCTTTACCCGGACGGTCAACAATCAGTGGCTGTGGGAATTAAAGAAGGAGAACGAGGTCTGGCTTAACAAGAAAGAGGCCGATCGTATTGGGGTTAAAAACGGCGAGATCGTCCGTCTTGAGAATCAGGACCGGGTCGTAAGCGAGCCGGTCAGGGTCAGGGCCACGGAAAGGATCCGCCGTGACTGTGTCTTCATGATCCACGGTTTCGGCCAGCATTCCCCGGCCATGAGCAGGGCCTACAATCGTGGCGCCGATGACCAGAAGCTTATAACCAGATACAAGGTGGACCCCATATGCGGCTCGACCGGGATGCGGGTCAACTTTGTCAAGATAATCAAGGAGGCCTGATATGCCCAAATACGCCATGGTCATTGACCAGTCAAGATGTGTCGGCTGCATGGCATGTGTGGTGGCGTGCAAGCGTGAAAACCATGTGCCGCCGGAACAATACCGTACTCGGGTACTCGAGATGGTGAACGGCGAGTTCCCCAGACTCAAGAGTGAGATGCGTTCGGAATTATGCAATCATTGCGACCACGCCCCATGTGTAACCGTCTGTCCCACCGGCGCTTCCCATAAGGAGGATGACGGCACGGTCCAGATCGACCGCAGGAAATGTGTCGGCTGCAAGGCCTGTATTGCCGCCTGCCCCTATAACGCCCGTTATATCAACGAGGAACACGGTTACGCTGACAAATGTTCCTTCTGTCAGCACCGGCTCCGGGCCGGTAAAAAACCCGCCTGTGTTGCCACCTGTATCGGGCAATCAAGGATATTCGGCGATATCGACGACCCCAACAGCGAGGTCAGTCGGATGTTGCGGGACAACAGTTACCGGGTATTGAAGAAGGCGGCCGGAACCCGGCCCAATGTCTATTACATCAATCAATTTCCCAAAAAATCATAAGGAGGAAGGACCATGGAATTGACCATTACCGGCGCCAACGCCATCACCTTCCCGATCCTGCACATCTGGGACTGGCGGGTGGCCATTTATTTATTCCTGGGCGGTCTGACCGGCGGGCTCATGACCATGAGCGCGGTGGCCAACCTCCGCCCCGGCAAGGTGGTCCCCAGGGATCAGCCATGCTGCTGGCGGATTCCGCTCATCGCCCCGATTCTGCTGTCGCTCGGGATGTTTTTCCTCTTTCTTGACCTTGAGCTGAAAAGCCACATGTTCTGGTTCTACCTGACCTTCCAGCCCCTTTCGCCCATGAGCTGGGGGTCGTGGCTCCTTATCCTTATCTATCCCCCGATGATTCTCTACGCCTTCGCGGTTCTTCCCGATGAGCTGAAGTCAGGGATGGCTGACGGCTTTATCAAGAGATTTGCCGACAGGATGCGGCCGCATCTGCTGCGGCTGGCGCGGATCAACTTTGTCTGCGGGATTCTGCTGGCCATTTATACCGGCATTCTCCTGAGTACCTTTGTCGCCCGGCCCCTGTGGAACTCGGCGATCCTGCCGGTGCTGTTTCTGGTCAGCGGTATGAGTACAGGCACCGCGCTGATGATCATCATGGCCCGCAAGAACGAGGTGAAACTCTTTTTTACCAAGGTCGATATCTGGCTGATCTTCACCGAGATCATGGTGTTGCTGCTCCTTTTTTACGGGCATTACACCTCCGACGCCGTGCACAGGCTCGCGATCATGCCCTTTTTCAACACCTCGCACCAGTTCTTTCCCTACTTTCTCAGTATTGTCTTTTTAGGGATATTTCTCCCCCTGGCGATTGTGTTGAAGTTTCTTGAGGTCACCGGCGATCATTCGGTTGAACTGACTCCGTCGGGCAAGTTTCTGATGAACGCCAGCGCCGTCCTTGTGCTCCTCGGGGGGCTGGTGGTTCGTTTCGCACTGGTCTACGCCGGTCAGCTTTCCGGTTACGGCGGGATCATGTGATATTTATCTCTCGATTTCAGGATTATTTAATCCGGCAAAATCGACGGCGGTTAAAAATAAAAAGGGGGACTGGTTGTGAAGCCGTCCCCCCTTTTGTATCTCCGGCAGTATTTTTTGTGGAATTTAAATGTCCTTTGAATTTGACAGTTGTAGTTTCAGGGAATATCTTGAATTCTTGAGCGTTACGAGGGGAAAATCGGTGCGACCCCTTTGATTCCGGCATATTCGCTGTTTCAAATTGCGTGACGCCTCGCAGGCCGTTGAAAAAGCCGTCCATGGCTTTTTCAATTCCGGTTGGCCAAAACAAGTTTCGGCCAACCTTTCGATTTCACCGGATTTTCAACCTGGCAAAATCGGCGGCGTATATTGATGATTTTATTCCCGGGAGATTTATTTATATGGCAGACAGAAAAAAGAAGGTTGAATCGATTACCTCTGAGACCCCGATTTATCCCATCGGGGTGGCGGCGAAACTATTGAACCTTCACCCCCGGACCCTGCGGATATATGAGGATGAGGGGCTGATAAAACCCGTCATCAGCGGCAAAAGGCGGCTTTTTTCCGAACATGATCTGGTCTGGATCCGTTGCGTCCGGGCCATGATTCATGTTCAGGGTATAAGTATTCCGGGGATAAAGCGTCTCCTTGAACTGGCGCCATGCTGGGAGATCAGGGAGTGCGGTGACCAGACGGCGGAGAATTGCCGGGCCGCGGTCGGGCTTTCCCTGGGGCCGGAGCTGCGGCGGCGGCGCGAGATCGGCCGGAGAAAATCAGGTGAAAGGATGTCCGCCTCATCAGGCGGCAACCTTGGTTGATTGGCGTAGCCGCAGACGATTGCAGCTGTTTTTCCACTAAGCCGTCACGGATCCAGGAGTCAATAAAAAGATATTTCATCCAGCCAGATGGTGCCGTTGATTCCCGGCGGATTGCCGGATTCGTTTACCTGCCAGTCCATTTTCTCGATCCGGCCCGGATCCATTACCTGATTGGTCCCTGACCGTCGCGCTTTTCTGCGGCCGAGGGCAAGGTCTCTGAAATCGATTGCTACCTTTTGCCAATTTTTTTTCACCGATGTCCTGGCGCCAGTTCTCCTCAGCGGGACTGCCCTTTTCGCTGTCATAGAGGACGAAGCGTACTGTCAGCGGTCTTGATGCCCGGAGACGGAATTTTCTTCCCCTGAACATGGAGAGGTCCCGTTTGCGGTTGTTCCTGATCGCGACGAACATCTTTTTTTTGCGGAGGTTTTCCACCCTGTTTACCCCCAGGGTAAAGTCCATGGCCAGGGATTGCCGGCTCAGGTTCGCGCCGTTTTCAGGGTCGACATAGACCCCCATAAAGCCTTTTTCCCCGCGGCGGCCGCCCTGTCTTTTCCCCAGGTCCCAGCCGGTGAGTTTTTCGCCGACCTCAAAGGTGGCGTTGATATCCGCGAGGTCACGCAGCTGTTCCCGGGAGGCCTCTGCCAGGGGACCGGACTGGTTGATCGCGGTGAGAATCAGGCCGGTCTCGGTGTTGATCAGTCGCAGGTTGGCGTGCCACCTGTCGCCGGTTCGGGTGAGACTGCCGGTGAGGATAAGGTCGGCGCCGAGGAGTTTGCCCACCTTTTTTGCCCCGGCCTGGTCCACAAGGCCGCTCTGGCTCAGGCTCAGTTCCCTGAGCACCGTTTTCAGCTGTTCACGTTCCAGAACCCGGAACTGCCCTGAGCGCACCAGGACGGTGGTGACTTCTTCCTGGACATAACGGCTGATGTCATTATTGCCGCCGCTGTTGATCACGGTGAAATCGGTGATCGCGATGGTCTTGCGCCTGAGGTAGATCCGGACGGTTCTTCCCGGAATAATCTCTTTGCCGCCCCTGGGGATCCGGGCGAGAACCAGGTCTCCGGCCAGGCGTTCGACGATAAGTTCACTTGTGCCGATCCGGGTGCTCTTCCCCTCGATAAGATAGGTGTCGTTGATTATTCCCCGGGCCAGTTTCAGCGCCAGCCTGCCCCGGGTGTCGAATGGCGGTTTTTGCACCCGCATGGTGACCATGGCGTTGTCCCGTTTTTCTATATCGGCGTTGAGGGAGAAGACCGTGGCGCTGAAACCCCTGGCTGTCGGCGGGGACGCGGTCGGGGTACAGGCATTGAGAATGAGAGCGATGAAGATCGCGCCTGACAGACAGGGGAACGGTCTGGGCATTGGTTTTCTCCCTGAGGGGTAATTGACAAGGCGCGTGTCTGGGGTCCCGGCCGCGTCATCAGTTTTTTTTCTGTAAAAGCCACAGGCACCAGCGTTCCCGGCGGCGGCGGGCAATGAACTTCGGCGTCGGCGTCGGCAGGGTGGCCATGAGTTCCTCTTCCATCGCCGGGATGAAACCGGCGAGGAGATACCAGCGTCCCTGCCAGAATTTTCTTTCTTTGAACAGGTCGAGGAGAAGGGCGTGGTAGAGATTGGCCACCACCAGATCGAAGGTATCGGTATCCGGGGCCTCGTTCCTGAGATCGGTTTCACGGATCCTGATCGCAACCCCGTTATCGGCGGCGTTTTTTGCCGCAACCTCGCAGGCGAGGGGGTTGTTATCCATGGCGACTATATTTTTGATGCCGCGTTTTGCCGCGGCAATGGAAAGAATGCCGGTGCCGCAGCCGAGGTCGAGGACGCTGTTTATCTCCGGGGCCTGTCCGAGAAGATCGAGCATGGTCTCAAGGGCGAGACGGGTCGAGGGGTGAAAGCCGCTGCCGAAGACGACACTGGGGTCGATCTTGACATCGGCGGCGGTTTCCTCCCATACCGGGGCAAAGGTCATGTTCTCGCAGGTGAACGACTGCGCCATCAGCCCCGCCTCCCAGTCGGTAAAGCTCATGTCGGCCTGGTAGATTACCTCGGCGTTTTTCATGGCGCATAAATCCTTGATCTCCCGGTCGCGGTCATGGTGGAAAAAGAGGATGGCGGAGCCGTCCTCGATCCAGCCGCCGATATAGTCGGGATCATCGATTGTCGGCATGACCGGCAGAGTCAGGTGATAGACAAAAAGACGATGGTAACGTTTATGGGGGGGGATGAGCATCGGTTATTGCCTGTATCGGGGGATCATGGGGCGTTGTTTTCAGGGCGAAGAGGTTTAGATCAACCCGGTCGCCGGGGCGGTCGAGGACCTCTTCATCAATGTCGGCGTCGGATTCCTTGAGGCGCAGACGTGAATCATTTATACCCCGGTTACGGAGAAATTGCATTACCCGCAGGCCCCGTTCCCGGCCCAGGTCCACGGTTCGGGTTTTCGTGGCCCGGCCCTGGCCGTCGGTCAGCGTGACTTCCATCAGGGGGCCGCTGCCGCTGAGTCTGATCCCCAGGCCCGGGCGGCGGTTAAGGGCGTCGGCGATCAGGACGAGGTTTTTCGCTGCTTCAGGGGAGATGGTGTTGTCCATTGAGGCGAAGCGGATAAATTCGTCCGGGATGCGGCCGCGGTCATCGACAAGGGTTGAGAACGGCACCACCGAGCTACGCAGGAGGAGGGTGCGGATTTTTTTGCCGACAAGCGGGTAGAGGCGGAATCCATCGTGATTCACATTGGCGCTGAAGGGAAAGTCGATGTTGATGTCACCGGCGGGGTCGGTGAGCAGGGCCAGGGCGAACTTGAGGTCAAAGCGGCAGTCGGGATCGGAGACGGGGTCGAGGTCGCGGAGGGTCATCTGGGTGTCGGCGACCAATTGTCCCCGGCGCAGGCTGATTTTGCCCTGCCAGTCGCCTTCTCCGCTTCGGAGACTGAAGGCGGCCAGGCGGCAAAGCCACGGGGACACGGGGGCGAGGTCAAGGTCTTTCAAGGCAAAGGAGATATTGAATTCATCCTCGCCGTTGTTTCTGATCCCGGTCAGTCTGATATGGGTCGCGCCGCTGTTGCCGGAAAGGGGGCCGGCGCTGATCGCGGTCCGGCCGCTGAGGTCAATGGCGGTCATCGCGCCCAGGTTTGAGATTTCACCGCGCTCCACCTCAAGGGCGAGATTGAGAGGGGGGGCGGGGGACCGGTCCTCCAATAACAGGCGGCTCGTCCCCAGACGGAGACGGTCGATTTTCACCGTCGGCCTGTTATTGTTTTGGGCTCGCCATGGTCGCCGGCCGCTTTTTTTCCCTTCGCTCTCGCGGATGCGCATGGCGGCGCCGCTGACGCTGCCGTTTTTGATCCACAGGGCCGCGGGCGCGGCCGTGAGGCGGAAGTCGGTAAGGTTGAGATCCTTTATCGTCAGGGAGGTGGAGGACGCGGGATCGCCGATCCTGATATCCCTTATCTCGGCCCGGCCGGTAAACCCCGGCGGAGAAAGGCTGACGCTGCCGATGGCGGAGAAATGCCCCGCTTCCGGGACGCGTGGGAACAGTTTTGTGGTAACGGCGGCAAGGATGCTCAGTGGCAGTTTTTTTACCTCGCAGGCGAAGGTGCCTTTTTTTGCCAGGAGTTTTTTTGTTTCCCCGGAGATATGGATCGTTCCCCCGTCCCCGGCGGTAGCGCTGATGTTTATCCGGGCCGGACCGGATGCGTCAGGGCCATTGGCCCGTATTTGTACCCGGTTCCAGGTGCCAAGGTCCGGATGTTGGCGCAGGGCCAGTTTTCCCCCGGCAAGGTCAATGTTGTGAAAAGTTAGCCCTTCCGCGGCGGTGAAGGTTGTTATTTCGTAGTCGGCAAGGTCAAGGGAGAATGCCGGGGCGCTGATATCGCCTAAGACTATCTCCCCCGCGCCGGGAGGATTACCGCTCCTGATAATTCTCATGGCGGGGAAAATGAGGGTGGAACCGGCCGGGGTCGTGAGCTCAAGGCCGTTGATCGCGGCCGCGGTTATCGCGAGACCCGGCGTTGTTCCGGCGGCGTTTATTATGGTCGCGCTGATGCTGCGGGCGCGGCCGCGTTTCAGGATCAATCTTCCCGGCAGGGCGGGAATGTCGGCAAGATCAAGTCCCTGGCATTCAAGTTCGGCGGTGAGTCCGCCCGCGGTCGGGATTGCGCCCTTGATCCGGATGGTCGTATGGCGGTTGAGGATCGCGGTGGCGGCGAATGGCGCCGGGTTCAGGCCGTGGCCGGGATATGAGATCAGGCTGAGATCAATGCCGGTAAAAGACAATTCCCCGTCTCCGGTTGCAAGTTTCCCCTGGTTGACGAGCAGGGTTCCGATCCGTACCGGAGGGGTGGCCGGGTGAAGGAGGAACTGTTTGATCCTTGCCCGGGTAAGAGTCACCTGGGGGCGGTTGATGATTATTTCGCTGAAATTATAGCTCCGGGTCAGGGGGGAAAAAATGCCGCGGAAGCGGACTCCGGGAATATCTGTCCGGCCCTCCGCCCCTTCAAGGGCCAGGCCTTTTATTCGCCCGCCGCCGTTCAAACTCATGGTGGCGGCGTGGCCCCGGCGGATGCGGAACACGGTGTCGAAGTCGAGGTCGGCGATACCTCCGCTGATTTTTGTCCCCGGCAGCATTGGCAGGGAGGTGAGATGACGGACAAGGTCAAGGTGGGGGAGGCGGAGACGGAGGCGGGCCTCGATGCCGTCGCTGAGAATGATGCTTCTGCCTTTAAAATTTACCGGGGTCGAGTTAATGGTCGCGGCAAAGGTGGGGGTCAGCCATTCGCGGTTGTCGTTGTCGGCCGTGGTTCGGGTGTTGCTGAACAGGGGCAAGGTCAGGTTGATTTTTTCTATTCGTTTGACCGCCCGTTGAAAAACGGAGTGTTCGCGGGGTATGGACGGATTGGTCAACGGTCTGTTGAAATCACGTCTCCGGCCGCTGTTGCCTGATTTCGGCCCCGGCCCGGCGGATATGATCAGGCCGTCGTGAATACTGATGTTTCTGAATATGTATGGCAGACGGGGATTTGCCGCGTTCAGACTGAGGAGGAATGAGAGCGGCGGCAGAGACGGGGGCAGGATCAGGCGGGGCTGATTGAGGCTGATCATTCTGAGGGCGAGGATCCCGCGGGCGATTCCCACCGGATCGGGAATGATATCAATCCGGTCGCAGCTGAAGTCCGGCATTCCGGTTCCCCGGATCTCAAGGCCTTTTATTCTTATTGATCCCGGTTTGAGACCAAAACCGACCCCGTTGATCATGACTTCGGCGTTCAGGCGTGCGGCCAGAAAGTGGGGCAGGACAATTTTCACCGAAAAATTCAGCACGGCAACGGCGATTATGGCAATTCCGCTGACAAGGATCGCGGCCGCAAAGGCGAAGCGCAGCAGACGGCGCCAGGGGAATATGCCCCGTGACTTTTTTTTGGGTTTACGGGGCAGCAGCGGCGGACTGTCTGTCTTCGGCTGTCCTTCGGATGACGGGATTCCCCGACGTTTGCTCATGGGTTAAATCGCTTTCGCAATGGTTCGTGGATATGGAGACCCCAGAATCCGTGACGGATTCGAGATCCTTGATGAAACATCAGGTTTAATCACGCTATGTATGGTCTCGCTCACAAAAACACCCTGCTCCTTGTATATCGAAATTCTTACTTAGCCATCCAGTGAATTATGAGTCCATCAAGTATAATCTGATGTCGTTGCATCCTTGCATACAGTCCGTTGAAAAACGGACTGTATGCAAGGATGGACGGCTTTTTCAACGGTCTGATATGATCCGACCTCAGACGCTCACGAATTCAGGTGACAGAGAAAATATCTGCTTTTCCGGATCTTGGTGATATGTTAACTTCCACCTTTCGGCAAGGCAATATCTATTAAATGTCAGGGGTTCAGTCTGCCTTTGGGGCGGGCTGTAAATTGGTCTGGTTTACCGGGGTGAGTTTATAAAATGTTTGCGCGTCTGCGGGGGCTTGTCTTTCTTGTCTTTTTTCCTCCCCTTACCATGGCCTGTAGTCTCGCGACTCTGGTCACGGCATTATTATTTCGCCTGTCAGCGGAAAGATGCGCTGTTATTCCCCGGATATGGGGGCGGATTGGGCTCCTGATTTCCGGGGTCCGGGTTTTTGTCAGGGGGGGGAGAATGTCGTCCCTGGTCGTTCCTGTATCTTTGCCGCCAACCATCAGAGTCAATTTGATATCTTTGCCCTTCAGGGATATTTTCCTTTTGATTTTCGCTGGCTTGCGAAAAAGGAGTTGTTCCGGATTCCTTTTTTTGGTCCGGCGATGATCAGGGCCGGACATATCCCGGTGGACCGGGCTCACGGCCGCAAGGCCTTGAAGAGTCTTGATGCCGCCGCCGAGCGGATCAGCACCGGGACCTCGGTGATTATCTTTCCCGAGGGAACCCGCAGTGTTGACGGCCGCCTCGGCGAATTCAAGACCGGGGCGATGATTCTTGCGATTAAGGCCGGAGTCCCCTTGGTTCCGGTCGCTATCTGCGGCAGTCATGAGATCCTGCCCAAAGGCGCCTTTCTCGCCCGTCCCGGGCGGGTGGCCATAAGGATTGGTCGTCCCATTGAAACCGTGGGGATGAAGCTGAAGGACAAGACCGCCCTGGCCGCGGAACTGCATGCCGCGGTTGAGTCCCTTCTGGATCAGGGGGTGGGGTAAAGAAAGCTCACGCGGCCGTTGTCGTCTATCCCGCATTCACACCCCACCGGCAGCGGCAGGTTCCGCTGACCGTGACCGCAGGCAAGGCCGGTGAAGATGGCGCATTTGCCCGCCGTGGCCTCGGCGGCCAGACCTGCGGTTATCTCCGGGTCCATGACTTCCCCGTTCAGGATGAAATCGCCGAGAACCACGGCGGCGGCCGTTGCAAGCGCCCCTGACTGTCTGAGTTGTTGAAACATGCGGTCGAGGCGGTATGGCGGTTCGTTTACGTCCTCGAAAAAGACGATGGCGCCGCTGAAGTCAACCGCGTGGGGGGTGCCCAGGAGATGGGTCATGACACTGAGGTTGCCGCCCAGTAATTGTCCCCGCGCCGTTTTGCCGTGTAAGGCGTTAAGCGGCGGTGGCGGTGGTGGCGGCGTGCCCTGGAGGAGGGCGAGGGTCCATTTCCGGCTCAGGGGGTCGACCATGGCGATATTTGTCGCCATGGGAGCGTGAAAGGTGATCATTCCGGTACGGGTTGAGATGAGGTTGAGGAGGATGGAGACATCGCTTGCGCCGCAGATGATCCTGGGGTTAGCGCGGAATATCTCCGGGTCGATACCGGGCAGGAGCCTTTGACAGCCATAACCGCCCCGGGCCGCGAGTATGGCGCTGTTATCGGCGGCGGATGCCGCGGCCATGAGTTCCGCCAGACGCTCATCATCGTCACCGGCAAGGTATCCCCATTTGCTCCGGCGTATTTGCGGGGGGATGATGCTCAGCCCCCCCCGGCGCATGATCTCACGGCCTTTATCAAGGGCGTCCCGGTCAACGATCGGCCCGGCCGGACTTATGATTCGCACTCCGCCGCCGGCGGACATCGGCGGCATGAAGGGACGCGGGCGCTCAGGCGTTTCTTGCATGGATTGTCCTCAGACCTTCAAGGGTAAGCAGGGGATCAACCTCTTCTATTTCAGGGACGTGGGCGGCGATGATCGCGGCCATGCCGCCGGTGGCGATTACCTTCGGGGCCTGTTCCATCTCCCGGCTCAATCTCCGCAGCAGCCCCTGGACCAGACCGGCGTATCCGTAAATTACCCCGGACGCCATCGCGGTTTCGGTGTTGCGGCCGAGGGCGGTTGTCGGCGGTCGGCTGATATCTACCCGGGGGAGTTTCGCGGTTTTATTTCGCAGGGCCTCAAGGGAGATGGCAAGCCCGGGTGCAATGGCCCCACCGAGATATTCTCCGGCAGCGGAGACGCAGTCAAAGGTGGTGGCGGTGCCGAAATCCACCACGATCAGTTCTCTCCGGTAGCGGGTGAAGGCGGCGGCGCTGTTCACCAGTCGGTCGGCCCCGACTTCGGCCGGGTTGTCGGTTGCGATTGTGATTCCGGTATCGGTGTCCGCGTCCACCAGCATCGGGGGGCGGGCAAACAGGATCTCGAGGCATGATGCCATCGCCGGATTAAGCTGCGGCACCACACTGGCCATGGCAATACCGGAAATATCATCAGTGGCGATGGCGGCCAGGGTAAGGAGATGATGGAAAAGGCAGGAAAGCTCGTCGGCGGTGGCCCGGGCTTCAGTCCGCCAGCGCCAGCTTTTGCGGATTTCTGTGGCGGCGAATATTCCCGCGACCGTGTGGGAGTTGCCGATGTCGACGGTCAGGAGCATGGTCGTTGTCCCGGATGCGGCTTTTCAGGATATTATTTCAACCCTCATTATTATCAGTGGATCGACCCCGTCGGTCCAGTGAAATTCGAGACTGTAGGCTCCCGGGGCCTTCAGGTAGTCGGAGATGTCTACGGTGACCGGTCTCAGGCGTGACCAGGTAGAGACATCACGGGTCGCTTCTCTGAAAAAGCTTTTTTTCCATTTCGCGATTTTTCGTCTGCGGCCATCAGGGGATGTCAGCCATATCTCACCGTAAGTATCGGTAGAATTCCGGCCGCCGGCCCAATAGATAAGAGTGCCTTTTTTGCTGGTCGCCGTCAGGGTGAAGTTGTATATGTTCCCCTTGGAAAAGTCCGGGGTTCCGGCTGTCCCTCTGTGGTTGATGACGATGGTCCGGGGGATATGCTTTTTTATTGCCGCCGCCGGGGCGGTGACCGGATCGACGACGGCCGCGGGCTCAGGGGAGGAAACCGCTCCCGTGGCCCTGGTCGCCGCGTCGCTTGCTATTTCTCCTTCGCCAAGGACGGCGTCGTTGGCCCGGCGGAGTTCCTTTCTGACCGCGTTTATGCTCGTCCGGTCACGGCCGTTGCCGCGCATGTAATACTCAAGCGAGGTCAGGTTTTTGATGTAATCATTTAATAATTCCCGGCGCCGGGCGCTGTTGGTCGCGCCTTGCCATTTGCCGGTAAATACCTGTCGCATTTCCCGGAGCTCGGGAGGGGGCGCGGCGACACTGTTACCGACAAAGGGAATCGTGGCAATCAGAGATAATAATGCCAGGACGGTAAGGGTTCTTTTAAACATGAATAACGGGACCTTAATATACGAATAGTGATGATTTGGTTAAATCCAACAGGTAATGTTAATAATCTATTAACCTGTCTCTGTCCAGAATATGGTCTTTTTGCCCGCCCGTCCGTGAGTCTTGTCAATGTTTTCGCTTCCGTTTTCCGGCCGGGTTTTTATTGGCGGCCTGTCGCGGCGCGCTGCCCCCCGGGGGGAGGACGTCTTTGTCCCGGGCGGCGACAAAGATGAAACGGGATTGGGCTTTGTTGCCCTTATGGGCCGGGACCCGGAAACGGCGGACGTGGAAGCCGCAACTCGTCAGACTTTCCTCAAAGTCTTTGTTCGGTCCTGACGACCATACCGCGAGGCATCCACTCTTGCCCAGAGCCTGGCTGCAGGCTATGATCCCTTTATAACCGTATAGACGGTTGTTGCCGCCATAGGTCAGGGCCTCGGGGCCGTTGTCGATATCGAGCAGGATCGCGTCAAAGCTGTTTTTCTCCTGTGAGAGGATATTGACTATATCGTCGATTTTCAGTTCGACCCGGGGGTCGGCAAGGGGGTGACGGTTTAACGCTCCGATGAATTCACGGTTCCAGTCGGCCACCGCGGCCATGAGTTCGGCGACGACGATGGTGGCGTCAGGCTCGAGAAGGTCAAGGGTCTGACGCAGGGTATAACCCATCCCGAGACCGCCGATCAGGACGCGGCGATTTTTACCTTCGGCCAGATGTCTGCAGCCAAGTCGCGCCAGTTCAAGCTCTGATTCATGCCGGCGGCTGTGCATCAGGTCGTGACCGTTGATCTTTATAAAGAAGTCACGGTCGTGACGGTACAGTTCCATTCTGCCCCCGTCCGGGGTGGTGGCGGAGGCCAGTTTTGTTTGTGGTTTCATGGGCTAAGACTCATTAAGATACGGAACGAATTTCATGGGTGATAAGGAAAAGAAATCATACTCCCGCCGCCGTCGGGGCGGGGAGTTCCAATGTCATTGCTGTAAAAAGGTGCTGCCGTTCTGCTGGAATTGTCTCTGCGGTTTTCAGATCTGCGACGACTGTTTTCGTGAGAACCGCTGGGGCCTGAGCAACGGACCTACCTGGGTGTGTCCGGACTGTGGCCGGGTAAGAATGACATGAGCGCCGTTCCGGTTGACGGGGTGAAGGTATTGGCTAAAAGGTGGTCCATCAGGCGGGATGCCTCTCCGAAGGCGGGAACAATGCCGTAATCCCGGGCTGAAAATCCGGCGATGAGCGCGGCGAAAACACAGCCGGTGCCGTGCGGTGATGATTGTCGCCGGGGGCGGGTGGCGCGGACACCCTCAATCGCATGACCGTTCTCGTTCTTTAAAAAAAGGCGGTCGCAGACGGTCTCTTTGTGTTCACGGAAATGGCCGCCTTTAAGGACAACTCCGCTGAGCCGGGGATTATCAGCGAACAGACCTGAGATCAGGGCAACGGCCGCGGCCGGGGTCTCCGCCTTCCCGTCGGTTAAGAGTTCAAGCTCCATGCGGTTCGGGGTGACGACCGTTGCCCGGGCGATTAATTCCCGGGTGGCGTCAAGGTCGGGATCGCGGCAGAGGTCGGTTTTGTCGGAGGCCCGGATTACCGGATCGCAGACTATTTCGCCGGGAAAATCATCAAGGATGGCGGTCATGGCCCGGGCATTGGCGGCGCTGCCCATCATTCCGGTCTTGATTACTCCGACATTGAGGTCAGTCAATACCGCTCTGACCTGTTCGGTAAGCAATTGCGGCTCAAGGGGAAAAACCCGGCTGACTCCGAGGCTGTTCTGGACCGTGATCGCGGTCGCGGCCGTGGCCCCGTAGACCCCTGTCATAGTAAGGGCCTTGAGATCGGCCTGAAGACCGGCGCCGCCGCAGGGGTCGGAACCGGCGACACTGAGAACAATGGGAACGGTGGCGGACATTTTTAAACCATCCCGGGGTGACGGCGGTTTTTTCCGAAGCCCAGGTTTTATATTTCAGCAGCCGCAGTCGGAGTCGCCGGAACAACCGCAGCCACAACCGGCCGGGGGGAGTTGTCCGGGTCTGACCTCTTTCAGGGTCAGTTTGAAGCGCAGGTCCTTGCCGGCCAGGGGATGATTGAAATCCATGGTGACCTTATCGCCATTAATCGCCGTTACCATGGCCGGGAATTTATGGCTCTGTCCCTCTTTCTCCATGGTCATCGCCAGGACCATGCCCGGTTCCGGGTCGATATCGTCGCCAAGGTTATTGCGGTCGAGATCAAAGATCATCTCCTCGTTCCTTTCGCCGTAGGCATTGGCCGCCGGGATGTTGATCTCGGTACTGCCGCCCACCGTCAGAGCCACTACCGCTTCCTCAAAGGCCGGCAGTACCGCCTCGGTGCCGATCTGAAATTCCAGGGGACCGTTGTCGCGGGTGGTGTCGAATATTTCCCCGTTATCAAGGAAACCTTCATATTCCACTACTACCAGATCATTGGCGTTTATTTTGTCCATTTTGTTTCTCCTGTGAATTCTATCGGGTTTCCATCCCCGGACGATTACCAGTTCGTTGAAAAAACTGACTGTACGCGGCTGATGTCCGCGCCGTCGATTTTGCCGGGTTGAAAACTCCGGTGAAATCGAGAGATTGGCCAGGACTTGTTTTGGTCAACCGGAGTTGGAAAAGTCATGGACGACTTTTTCAACGGACCTGTTGCGAAAACATAAGTGGTAAGAAATAACCAAGACGGCATAAAAACGTTATTTTCTCCGTTTGTCAACCGGGGATGTCTTTCCCCAGGGCTGTTGTTCCTTTTTCAAACAGTGTCACCGGCACCCCTGATTTCGGCCCGGGTTAATTGTCCGGGTGGAGCAGGGGGTCGATTTCGTCATGGCCGCGGTGCTGTCTGCGGCGTCGATGATTCTATTGATCAGGTGGTCAAACACCCGGGCCGCGAGGCCGGGAAGTTCTGGGGTGGCCAGGGAAGAAATACGATTAAATTGATATCTTATCGTATAGCCGGTTCAGGTTGGGGGTGTCGTTGATACTGTTCATTATTGATGAAGTCGCGACAAGTCCCCGCTCCGGTTGAAAACGACGATTTTCGGGCGCCGGACTGTCGAAATGCCACAACGCCGGGTATGCAAGCGATCAATTAACCCCCATCTGATGCAAAATAAATCGCATTCTGTAATGGTTTCAGGAACGCCGCCGTCAATAATAAAATGGATGATGGTCCGTACAAGCTTTTGACTAAGTTTCTGTCTGGTTGTATATTAACCGACTTCAGTAGCTGGCTTGTGGTCGTTTCTTCCCCTGTTTTATCTTGATTATTATGGATTTTGTCTGTGAAAAGTACAAAAAAAAGGTGAGGGGTGAAAATTCCGGCTGTGAACATCCGGGGGAGCATTGCAAGTTTCGTGATGGGTGCATGATTAATTTTATTGCCCGGGAAAACCGCCGCGAGGAGAGAACCGGCAACAGGGGCAGGGCAAAGACAGGGAAGATGGAAGAGCTTAACTTTGCTAAATCAGGCGGGCTTCTGCCGGCCATTGCTCAGGATCACAAGACCGGCGAGATCCTGATGCTGGCCTATATAAACCCCGAGTCATGGGCGGCGACGCTTGCCACCGGCAAGGCCTATTACTGGAGTCGCAGCCGCAAGAAACTGTGGTTCAAGGGCGAAAGTTCGGGGCATGTGCAGATTGTTCACGAGATCCTGGTGGACTGTGATAATGATACCGTGGTGTTCAAGGTGGAACAGATTGGCGGCGCCGCCCGTCACACCGGCCACCGCAGTTGTTTTTTTCGTCGTCATCAGGACGGCGGTCTGAAGGTAATCAGCGAACCGGTATTTGATCCGAAAGAGGTTTACGGTAAATGAAGATTTTAAAACTCGGGCTGCCCAAGGGTAGTCTTGAAAAGGCGACCATTGAACTTTTTGCCAAGTCCGGCTGGCAGATAAAACTGGCCAGCCGCAATTATTTCCCCGAGGTCGACGACCCGGAGCTGTCTTGCTCCATCTGCCGTCCCCAGGAGATGAGCCGTTATGTGGAGCAGGGTATTCTCGACACCGGGATCACAGGTCACGACTGGATCCTTGAAAACGACTCAGACGTGGTGGTGGTTGATGATCTGGTCTATTCCAAGGTCAGCCGCAAGCCGACCCGCTGGGTCGTTGCCGTGCCCGGTGATTCCGACATCACCTGCATCAAAGACCTTGAGGGGAAAAAGATTTCAACCGAGCTCGTCGGCTATACCCGGAGATTCTTCAAGGAACAGGGGGTAAACGTCGAAATTGAGTTTTCCTGGGGGGCGACCGAGGCCAAGGTGGTAAGCGGCCTTGCCGACGCCATCGTCGAGGTCACCGAGACCGAAAGCACTATTCGCGCCCACGGTCTGCGAATTATCCACGAACTAATGACCTCAAACGCCCGGATCATTGCCAACCGCGTGGCCTGGAAAGATCCCTGGAAGCGGGAGAAGATTGAAAATATCGCTCTCCTTCTTCAGGCGGCACTCAGGGCCGACTGTATTGTCGGACTCAAGATGAACGTCTCCGCCGCCGGCCTTGACAAGGTTATAGAACTTCTGCCGAGCATGAACGCCCCCACTGTTTCTCCCCTTTACCAGAAAGATTGGTTTTCGGTGGAGACGGTTATCAGTGAGCACCAGGTGCGTGATCTGATCCCCAGGCTCATCAAGCGTGGCGCAGAGGGGATTGTCGAGTATTCCCTTAATAAGGTTATCTGAAGATGGACGTAACCCCGGCCGCGGCCGCCCTTGATCCTCCGAATAACTGCCGTTTTGTCAAGAGCGTGGTCAGCCTCTCCGGCCTTCCCCTTGATGGCTGGCCCGAGATTGCCTTTGCCGGACGCTCGAATGTGGGCAAGTCAAGCCTGATGAACCGCCTTTTGAACCGCCGCAACCTGGTCAAGGTCAGCGGTCGACCGGGATGCACCCGTTGTCTTAATTATTTTGCCGTTGACGACAGTCTGTATCTGGTGGATTTGCCTGGCTACGGTTTTGCCCGGGTGTCGGCGCGGATGAAGCGGGAATGGCAGGAGCTGGTCAGTGCTTATCTTGAGAGCAGACGTGAGCTTGCCGGGGTGGTGCTGATTGTTGACATCCGCCATGAGGCCAAGGCCAGCGATCGGCAGATGGTTGTCTGGTTCAGGGAGCAGGGGGCGTCTTTTCTGGTGGTATACACCAAGGCCGACAAACTCTCGGGTAACAAGGTTTCCCGCCAGGCCGCCATCCTTGACGAAGGGCTTGCGATCACCGCCGCTGACCGTCTTGTCTTTTCCGCCAAGAGCGGTCATGGACGGGAGGAACTTCTTTACAAGCTGCGGTCATTTTTGTAACAATATTGTTTTTCCGGGATAATAGAGTGTTGAAAAAGCCGTCCTGGCTTTTTCAATCGCCGGTTGGATAAAACAAGTTTCATTCAACCTCTCGATTCCATCGGTTTTTTCAACCCGGCAAAATCGGCGGCGCGGACATCTGCCGCGACCAGCCCGTTTTTCAACGGGCTGATAAAGGCGATACCTTGATGAGGCGATGACAATGGTTAAGGAAATTCTCTGCTGGGAGATCATGGGTTGCGGCAAGAAGGGTGTCTGTCCCGCGACCATTGACCATAGCCGTCCATGCTGGGAGGTGGCCCGGACGATGAATGATTATCGCAGCGCCATGAACGTCTGTTGTGATTGTCTGGTGTTCATGATGAGCCACGATGCCCTTTCCGCACCCGAGATATCAAGGATCATGGAAAACAGGGGGCTTGGCGAGTCTACCTGTCCCCTTTCAGACTGAGGCATCCATTTTCACGCTTTCTGTCGGCGTGGTCGTTGTCCCCTCAAACCCTGACCAAGGGACAGGTCCTTGCAATGCCCGTAAAGCTTTAACCCCGGATCCTATCTGCATATATCGGCGTTTTTTCTGCTTGCCGCCAGGCATCGGGCCAGGGCCTCGATTTCGTCTTTTTCCATTATCGCCCCGTGGCTGACCATTCTTTTGATCGTCGTCCGCCATTTTCTCCTGTTTCTGCGTCCCAGTTGGGCGCAGATCCTGCTCTTGTAGTGGCAGGTCTCGCATTTGTTGTTAACGACGGCGACGCAGTTGAATTTTTTCTTGTCGCTGTTTGTCTTTTTTGTTGCGCCGGTGGCTACGACAGCGGTTCCGAGGACAATAATAATCAACAGCAGGATGGTTTTTTTCATGGTTTCTCCTATTGTTCCAGGCCGATCCGGGAGGGGACGGTTATCAACTTGAAAAATTATTTCTTCGAGCGCAGAACGCTTAAAAACGCCCGTTGGGGAATGTCGACATTGCCCACGGTCTTCATTCGTTTCTTGCCCGCCTTCTGTTTTTCAAGGAGCTTGCGTTTACGTGATATGTCGCCGCCGTAACATTTGGCGGTTACGTCTTTTCTCAGGGCGCTGATGTTGGTCCGGGCGATAATCGTGCCGCCGATGGCCGCCTGGATGGCGATTTTGAACATCTGTCGCGGGATCTCCTCTTTGAGTCGTTCGCAGGCGTTAAGCCCCCGCTCCCGGGCCCGGGAACGGTTGACCAGTTGCGACAGGGCGTCAACCCGTTCGCCGTTGACGAGGATATCGACCTTGACCAGATCACTTTCGCGATAATCCAGCATGTCATAGTCAAAGGACCCGTATCCCTGGGTGACGCTTTTCAGGCGGTCGTAGAAGTCGTAGATTACCTCGGCTAAGGGCAGTTCACAGGAAAACTCTATCCGTCCCGGGGTCGGGTAGTGGTAGTTGGTGTTTACCCCGCGTCGTTCCATACACAGGGTCATCACCGCTCCCATGTAACGCTCGGGAATGAGGATGGTGGCCTTGATAAACGGTTCTTCGACGTGGTCGATGTGTCCCGGATCGGGGAAGTGGGCCGGGTTGTCGATCTCGACCATCTTCGCGTCAACCAGGTAAAAGTGGTAGTTGACCGTGGGCACGGTGAGGATCAGCGACAGGTCGAATTCACATTCCAGTCGTTCCTGGATCACTTCAAGGTGCAACAGGCCTAAAAAACCACAGCGGAAACCGAAGCCCAGGGCGGTGGAACTGTCCTTCTGGAAAGAGAGGGATGCGTCGTTTAACTTCAGTTTTTCCAGGGCCGCGGCCAGGTCTTCGTAGTCGTCGGTGGAGATGGGATAGAGGGAGGAGAATACCACCTGCTGGACCTCGCGGAATCCTGGCAGAGGCTTTTTGCACGGGCGATCCTTATTGGTGATGGTGTCCCCCGGGCGGGTATCTTCCACCTGTTTTACCCCGGCGAGGATATAGCCCACCTGACCGGCGGATAATTTTTCTGTCGGGCTGCGCTTCAGGTGAAAAAGTCCCACCTCTTCCACCCGGTATTCGGCGTTATTGGCCATGAATATGATCGTATCCCCCGGGCGGACGCTGCCGGCGAAGAGCCGTACCGAGATGATGGTGCCGCGGTAGGGGTCGTAATTGGCGTCAAAGATCAGGGCCTCAAGCGGGGCCTCGGGGTCGCCCTCGGGCGGCGGGATTTTCGCGGCAATGGCGGCGAGAATACGATCTACCCCTTCGCCGGTTTTGGCCGAGCAGGGGATGACCTCGGAAGCGTCAAGGCCGAGGTCTTCCTCGATCTGCAGGGACACCCCCTCGGGGTCGGCGGCCGGTAGGTCGATCTTGTTGATTACCGGGATGATTTCAAGGTCGTTTTCAAGGGCGAGATAGAGGTTGGCCAGGGTCTGGGCCTCGACCCCCTGGGAGGCGTCTATCAACAGCAGGGCGCCCTCGCAGGCGGCCAGGGCCCGGGAAACCTCGTAGCTGAAATCCACATGCCCGGGGGTATCGACCAGGTTGAGCTGGTACTCGACTCCGTCCGCGTCTTTATAGGGCAGGCATATTGTCTGGCTTTTAATGGTAATTCCGCGTTCCCGTTCAATATCCATGCTGTCAAGGAGCTGGTCCTTAAACTCGCGGTCGGTGACCATGCCGCAGAGCTGAATCATGCGGTCTGCAAGGGTGGATTTTCCGTGGTCGATGTGGGCAATAATACTGAAGTTTCGGATACTTTTCATGTCTTCCCGGAGTATGGGGGGTTAGACTTATTCAAGGTGGATGATTAACTCGTAATAAATATCTCGATGGCTAAATTAAGAATTTCGATATACGAAGAAGCAGGGTATTTTTGTGGGTGAGGCCATATCCCGTCATGGCGGGATCAGACGCGCAAAAATACGCTACGACGCAGTAGATCCAATTCTTACGACGCCATCATGAAAGAGGATGGTTTATTTGTCAAGGCAAGCGAGGAACGGGCTGATGAATATTATGGCGGCGCGGCTATCAATAAGGTAAAATTATCTTTTTGTCTCATATTTTGACCTTTTCAGCGTAGAAATCATAAATAGCGTCTATGGCTAATAAACGTAAGAAAAAGCAGGAGCCTGCCGTTACCGCGGTAATGGTTGAACCTGATGAGATTAACCCCGTGGTCAGTCTTGAAGATTCGGAACGTCTGCCGGCCATCGGTAATCCGGGGCTGCATCGCTATCTTCAGGAGATCAACCAGTATCGCCGCCTGACCCGGGAGGAAACCGAGGCCCTGGCCCGGGAATATCAGGCGACCGGTGACCGTGACGCCGCTTACCGGCTGGTGACCGCCAATCTTCGTCTGGTGGTCAAGGTGGCGATGGACTTCCAGAAGTACTGGATGCAGAATTTTCTTGATCTGATTCAGGAGGGAAATGTCGGTCTGGTCCAGGCGGTAAAAAAGTTTGATCCCTTTCGCGGGGTCAAGTTCTCCTATTATGCCGCCTTCTGGATTCGGGCCTATATCCTGAAGTACATCATGGATAATTGGCGTCTGGTAAAGATCGGCACCACCCAGGCGCAGCGTAAGCTTTTTTTCAGCCTCAACAAGGAAAAACGTCTCCTTGAGGCCCAGGGCTTCAAGCCTGGGGCCAAGCTTCTTGCCCAGCGGCTTGATGTCAAGGAGAGCGAGATCATCGAGATGGGTCAGCGGATGAGCGGCAATGATGTCTCCCTTGAGAGCCCGATAAAGAATGACTCCGATGATCAGCATAAGGATTTTCTACCCTGGCAGGGGCCGGCCATCGAAGAGACTGTGGCTGATAAAGAGTTTAACGCCCGGGTTCACGAGGCCATCGACGGGATGCGCGCGCGCCTTAATGAAAAAGAGTCAGCTATCCTTGATCTCCGCCTCCTGAGTGATTCCCCCCTCACCCTGCAGGTGATCGCCGATCGCTTCAAGGTATCGCGGGAGCGGGTGCGGCAGATAGAGGTGGCGCTTTTGAAGAAGATGCGGACTGTTTTTGAGCACGATATTCCTGATATAAGGGATTTCCTTGATGAAATAATAGAGGGGTGGCGGAAGGGTTCTTCCGGACGATGAAGGCCCAGGGTGAAATTATGCGGGTTCCATTACTTGATTTACAGAAAAATCTTGCCCCGATGCGCGATGATATCGTTGCCGCGGTCACCGGGGTTATTGATTCAAGCCGATATATCCTCGGTCCCCGGGTCGAAGAGTTCGAGCAGAAGGTGGCGGCTTACAGCGGTGCCGGTTTTGGGGTTGGGGTATCAAGCGGTACCGACGCCCTTCTCGTTGCCCTGATGGCTCTGGGGATCGGCCCCGGGGATATGGTCGCGACCACCCCCTATAGTTTTTTTGCCACCATGGGCAGCATTCTCCGGGTGGGGGCGCGACCATGTTTTATCGACATCGAGCCTGGCGGTTTCAATATCGACACCGTAAAATTGGCCGAGGTCCTGGCTGATTGCGCTGAACGAGAGCGGATCAAGGCGATAATGCCGGTACACCTTTACGGCCAGTGCGCTGACATGAACGCGGTCATGGCCCTTGCCGGCCGTTACGGGATCGCGGTTATCGAGGACGCGGCCCAGGCCATCGGCGCCGTCTGCCCGGTGGAAAGCGGTGACGAGGTGTCGTGGCTGCGGGCCGGGACCATGGGGGATGCCGGTTGTTTTTCTTTTTTCCCCAGCAAAAACCTTGGTGGTATCGGTGACGGCGGCATGGTGGTCACCGATGACGATGAGTTGGCCCGGCTGATGCGGCAGATGCGGATGCACGGCGAGACCAGCCGTTATCATCATGCCTTTGTCGGCGGTAATTTCCGTCTTGATCCTGTTCAGGCCGCGGTCTTGAGCGTCAAACTTGATTATCTTGAGTCCTGGCATACGGCCCGGCGCGCCAACGCCGATCTCTACGACCGTCTTTTTGTTGAAGCCGGGCTTGTTGACGCGGCCCTGGTTGTCCCGCCGCCCCGGGTTTACGCCCACACGGCGCAGAAGGAAGATCCGGCCGGGGTGAATAATCATATCTTTAATCAATATGTTATCCGGGTCCGTAATCGTGATCAGCTGGCACGATTTTTAACCGAAAACGAGATCGGCTGCGCCATCTATTATCCCCTGACCCTGCCCCGGCAGGAATGTGTCGCCGGTCTTGGTTATGATGATTTCAGTTTTCCCGAGGCCCAGAGGGCGGCGGAGGAGACCCTTGCCCTTCCCATCTATCCCGAGCTCGGCAACGCGGCGCAGCAATATGTGGTTGAGAAAATAGTCGCCTTTTATCGGGATAATGGTCTTCTTTAAGAAAGAAAAAATTATCGGAACCATTCTGTTCCTGGCGATCCTGTTTTTGCCGGGGACGGCGTGGTCCCTGAACCTGAAGACCTTTTTCCCGTTCAGGGATTTCCTGCCATCGGTCGACGTTGTTCTCAGTGGCAGTGATGTCCCGCTCTGGAAGGGGATCTGGGATGAGGCCCGCGATCTTGCCCGTAAAGATGAATTAAGCAAGTCCGCCATACAATACGCCGCCGCGGTAAAGATTGCCGGGCCCAGGCGTCAGCTTCTCTGGGAAAATGCCTGTGTCCTGGTAGCTCTCGGTAAATGGCAGGCGGCCGCAGACCTTCTTGAACCCCTGGTGGAGCAGGCCCCGGCCGAGGTTGATTTTATTACCAGTCTCGGGCTGGTGATGTTTGAGCGCAGTCGCTTCAAGCGGGCCCTGGCCCTTTTTGAGCGGGCGGCGAAGCTCTCACCCGGCGATATCCGGGCCCTTGCCGGCAGGGTGCAATGCCTGATTGCGGTTGACCGTAAGAACGAGGCCCTGCCCCTTTTACAAAAGCTTTCCCGGCGGCGGCGTGGCAACCGGCAGGTGAAAAAGGCATTGGCGTTGCTGGCTTTTGAACTCAAGCGTTATTCCCTGGCGCGGCGCTATCTGGTATCCCTGGCCCGTGGTCCTAAGGCTGATCTTGCGATTCTGCAGCTCGCGGCCCGGGTTCATGAGCGTCTGCGGCTGGTTAAGGCCGCCTCCGGGTATTGGCGTCGGATTCTGGCCCTTGACCGGGATAACCGTGAGGCCCATGGCCGTCTGGCCCTTTATTATGAGAACAGCGGCCGGTTTGATAAAGCCCTGGGCCATCTGCGTCAACTTCTTGCCGGTGACAGGAACAATGCCTCCCTCCTGCAGCGGATATGCCGTCTTCTTGTCCAGCAGGACCGTTTCCCCGAGGCCCTGCCTTATTTTGAACGTTACGTCATCCTTCGTCCCGATGATCACAAGGCCCTGCGGACAATCATAAATCTTAATGTCGCCCTTGGCGCCAACGCCCTTGATTTTTATCGCCGCATCCTTTCCATCCGCCCCGATGACCCGGCCCTGGTCGATCGTCTGGTCACCGACCTTCTTGATGCCGGTGACGGCGACGGCGCTATCTTTGTCTATGAACATTTGCTCCGGATTTCCGCTGACAAGGCCGGGGTCATCAGGCGTATGCTCCCCCTGCTTACCCGCCTCTCGCGGCGCGATAAACTGCGTAAGGCCCTTGAAACCCTGGTAAAACTGGATCCTGATGATCACGCCAGCTCCCTGCGTCTTGCCGGTCTTTATCTCGATTCCGGTGATGTGGCCGCGGCCGGAAAGATTATCACCATTCTCGCGGATGATTCCGGGGTTGCGGCCCAGCCGGGATTCCTGGTTCTCCGGGGACGTTATCGTCGGGTTACGGGCAGGGATTACGGGGCCCTGGTTGATTTTTCCGCCTATCTCGACAAACAACCATTTGACGACGATACAAGGCTTGAATGCGTCGATATCGCCGGCCGCCTTGGCCTTATTGTCACCCTGCGACAGCTGGTTTCCGGCTTTAACGAGCCCGGCGACAACGAGGGGCGTCTGCGGCTGATCGCCGATGCCTTTTCCCGTGCCGGTGGCTATCGTGAGGCATTGGCCCTTTATGCCGAGCTGGTAGGCGAGATAAGTGAATCCCGGCCCGATGATGCCATGGCCCGGGCTGATGTCCTGATGGCCGAGGCCGACACCATGGCCTCAGCCGGCCTGGAGTTTGAGTCGGAAGGTCTGCTTTACCGGATCATCGGCAGCGGCGTCGGGGCCGGGGGCGCGGCGCGGATGCTTTTTGACTATTATCTTCCCCGAAACCAGGAGATTGCCGCGGCCCTGCTTACCTTTATTCAAAGGCAGGGGCAGGCGGACGATCCGTGGATTACCCTCTTTTCGGCCCGGCTGATGGCGGCCCGGGGAGATCTGGCCTCAGCCTATGAACGTTGTCTGGGGCTGTTATCCCTGGACATCTCGACCGCAGGTAACAAAGATCTGCGCCCGGAAGCGGACCTATTCGTTGCCGATATTCTTCTCCGTCAGGGGCGTCTTGAGGAGGCGGAAAGGCTGTGTCTCACCCTCATGGGAAGGGAAGAAAACCCCAGGGTAATTGCTCTGCTCTACAAGATCTATCAGGCCGCCGGCGAGGGGGCGGAGGCGGCGAAATTTCTGGCCGCGGAGGTGGAAAAGAACCGCGATGCGGCCGCGATTATAGCACTGGCCGAGGCGTTTGAACGAATGGGACTTCCCGGGGTTGCCGCATCCCTTGCGGCCAGGGTTGCCCCCGACCTTCCCGGTTCTCTCCTTGTGCCGATGTTGCGGGCCAGGAATCTTAACGCCACCGGCCGACCTCTTGACGGGGTTGAGGTTTTGCGAAAGTCGGTGCTTTTCACGGATGAGGATATCCTCCAGACCCAGGCGGCAGCCCTTTATGCCGCCGGCGGCGATATGGATTCCGCCGCGGACCTTGCGGCTAAGGTTCTGCTGTCGTGGCCGGAGAGAAGGGATATGCAGTTGCTCGGTCTCAAGTCCCGGGCGCGGACAATGGGGCGGCAGAAGGCTCTGCTTGCGGCGGCGGCGATGTTTGACGCCGACCTTGATCGTAAAATAGGTCAGGCCCTGGAACGCGGCCGGATCAGGATGAATATTTCGCTGCCGCGTCGCAGTCTATGGGATATCATAACCTTTAATCGTGGTCACGAAGTATCAATGCTTCAACAGGTGATGAACCCGGCGATGATCGTGACCGCGATACTTGACCATAGCCGTCTTCCGGCGGCAGTGGCGCCTTTTTACGCCGAGTACCGATGGCGGCAACGATTCCGGGACGAAGTGCTCCGTTACCGTTGACTCTTTGGTGGATTTTTCATCTCATGGAGATAAAATAAAATGACCGGATGGTTCGAGGTCCTTGAAATTGTTTTTTTCGTTATCTGCTGGTTTCTGGCGGTGCTGTTTCTCGTGCCCCGTTGTCGTGGAGGCTTTTCCTGAAAGGGTAATCCCGGCTGGTTCGTGAAACCGGAAAAGAATGATGTTGACCGTAAAAGAGGCACCGGCGGCAACGGGGTCCTTGACAAAGAGGAAAAAAAATAAAATACATCTGCATGTATCTCCTGCCCGGGCCATCCCGCTGGGCGGGAGTTTTCTTTTTTTGAAGTAATACGATATTTGTTGGTCTCGCAATAAATTGCTGGCCAACGGCAATTGCGTTTCTAGCTTACTTTAGATCACGTGGACTCGCCTCCGTTTGAGATACTTGACGAGTCCATACATATTTGATGAAGTCGTAACAGGTACCCGCTCCGGCTGAAAAGGCACTTTTTCCGGAAATCGCCGAAGACGTCTCCGTGGGGAATTGTTGTGCGACCATCATATTCCGAGCTCCGGCATAGTTGTCTGGGTCGTTATGAGGAGGTTTTTTATGGTAGAACGTATCCCGATGTCCAGTACCGGTCATGATCGTCTGCGGGATGAACTTGACCGGTTGCAGCGGGTTGACCGGATTGAGGTGATAAAGGCGATCGAGGTTGCCCGTGAACATGGTGATCTGAAGGAAAACGCCGAATATCATGCCGCCAAGGAGAGGCAGGGCTTTATCGAGGGCCGGATAATGGATCTGAAGGACAAACTTGGCCGTAGCGAGGTCATCGACTGCACTGAGGTCCCCTGCGACCGGGCGGTGTTCGGAACCGTGGTCTCGGTGCTTGACCTTGACACCGATGACGAGCTTGTCTACCAGCTATTGGGTCCGGAGGAGGCGGATGTGGACAGCGGCAGTATCTCGGTGCTGTCTCCCCTGGGCCAGTCGCTTTTAGGCAAGGAGGTAGGCGATGAAGTGGTGGTTGTTACTCCCAACGGTCGCCGTGAACTTGAGATAGTTGATATCGGTCCCTCTGGTTTTGCCTGATCAGGGCTGGTTCATCCCGGCAAGGAATATATAGCTTACCTGGGCCGCGGTTTCGTCGATGTCGTAGGTGCTGTTCGGGTTGAGGACCCAGAGGCGGGCGCATTCGTCGATGGCGCCGAAGATCATTCTTTTGGCGATTCCCGGCTTGATCTCCGGGCGGAAGATTTTCATCTTCTGGCCTTTGTGGATGATGGTGGAGATGATGTTTATATATTCGATGAATTTGGTGTTGCGGTATTCGCGCATGAATTTATTGCTCTGCCGCAGTTCCATCTGCAGGACCTCGGCCAGGCTTTTTTGTTTTTGTACCATTTCAAGGTGCTGGGCCACAAAGATTTCGAGCATCCGCCGCGGATCTTTTTCCTGGTCAAGGCGTTTCTTGACCTTGATAATGATTTTGCCGATTTCCTTTTCAAAAAGGGAGATCAGGATGTCGTATTTATTGTTGAAATAAAGATATATGGTGCCGTCGGCCACGCCCGCCCTGCCGGCGATATCCGAGATTCGGGCTTTGAAGAAACCTTTTTCGGCAAAGACTTCTACCGCGGCGGCAATGATCTTTCGATATTTGTCTGATGTCCGCATAGGCTTGTCAGGCAGAATGGTTGAGTTTATATTGATGGTGTCGTAATAATTCCGATTTACCGCGTCGTGGCGTATTTTTGTATACCGAAATTCTTACTTAGCCATCGTTATATTTGACGGATTCGTAACAATTCCTCGCTCCGGCTGAAAACGATAATTGCCGGGCGGCTGAAATCTCGAACTCGGGCTATGCCTTCAAACATGCGGGATTTTTCAATCCATCCCGCCGTCCGGCGTTTTTTCCGGAAATCGTCGAAGACGCCTCCGCGGGGATTTGTTACGAGTCCATCTATAATTGAGAGCCTTGTGAAATGGCCTTTCGATCCATGGCGGCATTTTTTGATCCTGAACCGAAAATTCGTATTTTTCAAGGCTTTCTGTCCGGTGACGGCATAAAATGAATGTCGGTTCATTTTATGGTGGGGTTTCCCTTATGTCAACCTTATGTCAACCTTATGTCAACCTTGATGGACTCGTAACAATTCGTGGAATGGCTAAGTAAAAAGTTCGATTTCTGAGGAGAAAAAATGAAGGTTCTTGTATTGGGTTCCGGCGGTCGTGAACATGCCCTGGTCTGGAAGATCGGGCAGAGCCCCAGGGTAAGTCGGGTTTATTGTGCTCCCGGTAATGCCGGTATTGCCCGTGATGCCGAGTGCGTGGCCCTGGCTGTGGATGATTTTGAGGGCCTTGTGGCCTTTGTAAAGGAAAGCGGCATCGACCTGACCGTGGTCGGGCCGGAGGTCCCCCTGACTTTGGGGGTGGTAGACTTTTTTCAGCAGCGGGGCCTGCGGATTTTCGGCCCCGCCGCCGCCGCCGCCCGTCTTGAGGGGAGCAAAATATTCACCAAGGACCTGATGCGCAAGTATAACATTCCTTCGGCCGAATACCGCACCTTTACCGATATGGCCGATGCCGTGGCCTATATCAAGGAAAAGGGCGCTCCCCTGGTGCTCAAGGCCGACGGCCTCGCCGCCGGTAAGGGGGTTATCCTCGCCCGGACCGATGCCGAGGCTCTGGACGCCGTAAACCGGATCATGGGGCAGCGGGAGTTCGGCGATGCCGGTGAACGCCTGCTGGTGGAGGAGTTTATTACCGGTGAGGAGGCCTCGTTTATCGCCTTTACCGATGGATATACCATCATGCCCCTGCCTTCCTCCCAGGATCATAAGGCGGTATTTGACGGCGATAAGGGACCCAATACCGGGGGGATGGGGGCCTATTCCCCGGCTCCGGTGGTCAGCGAGCGGATTCATGATCTGGCGATGGAACAGGTAATGCGGCCGACGGTTGCGGCCATGGCGGCCGAGGGCTGTCCCTATAAGGGAATCCTCTACGCCGGGCTGATGATCGACGGCGAGCGGATCCGTGTCCTTGAGTTTAACTGCCGCCTTGGTGATCCCGAGGCCCAGCCGCTTTTGATGCGTCTTGAAAGCGATATCGTCGAGATCATGGAGGCGGTTATCGACGAACGCCTGGATCAGGTGGTTCCGGTGATTGATCCCCGGCCGACGGTCTGCGTGGTCATGGCCTCGGGGGGGTATCCGGGCAGATACGAAAAGGGGTATGAGATCAGCGGCCTTGAAGAGGTCGAGGCCATGGATGACGTGGTTGTCTTTCATGCCGGCACCGGCGGGAAGGATGGACATCTGATAAATACCGGTGGCCGGGTCCTCGGAGTTACCGCCCGGGGGGAGAATCTCCCCAGGGCCATTGACAATGCCTACGCCGCGGTTAAAAAGATAAGCTGGGAGAACTGTTATTTCCGTAACGATATCGGCCGGAAGGCCTTGTCGCGGATAAAGGGCTGCGCGCCCCGGGTGGCGGTGCTCATGGGCAGTGATTCCGATCTGCCGGTGATGCAGGGATGTTTTGACAACCTGGTCCGGCTTGGCCTTTCCTACGAGGTGGTCCTGGCTTCGGCCCATCGGACTCCGGAACGGGCGGTCACCTATGCTCGCGAGGCTGAGTCCCGTGGGGTTCGGGTGATTATCGCCGCCGCCGGGATGGCGGCGCATCTGGCCGGAGCAATCGCCGCCAACACCCGTCTGCCGGTGATCGGGATACCGGTTGACGCCTCGCCGTTAAACGGTCTTGACGCCCTATTGTCCACGGTGCAGATGCCTCCGGGAGTGCCGGTGGCAACGGTGGCCATCGGCAGCCCCGGGGCGAGAAACGCCGCGGTGCTGGCGGCAAGGATTATCGCCCTTGGGGACAAGGATATAGCTGATCGTCTTGATGTCTTCACCGGCGAGATGAAGGCTGCAGTTCTGGAACGGGCGGAAAAACTTAGCGGTATGGGTTTCTGAGCCCAGCACGGTCATGGTGGAAATCGGTCCTGATGAAATAAACCCGGCCAGGGCGGCGGCGTTAATTCGTGTCGGGGGGGTGCTTGCTTTTCCCACCGAAACCACCTGGGGGCTTGCCGCCGATCCTGCCAATTCCGAGGCCCTGGCAGTTCTTTTCGCCCTGAAACGGCGGCCTGTCTCCAAGCCGGTTCCCTGTATTATTGGTGACATGGGTCAATTAGGGGGGCTTGCGGCCGCGATTCCCGATCTTTTTGTCCCCTTGATGCGGCGGTTCTGGACCGGTCCCCTGACCCTGTTGTTCCCCGTCCGGGAAGGCCTGCCTCCGGGGCTGAGTGACGATCGGGGCCTGGTCGGCATTCGCTTGTCATCCCATCCTCTGGCCCGCTCTCTGGCCCGGCAATTCGGGGGGGCGGTCACCGCCACCAGTGCCAATCCCGCCGGAGATCCTCCGGCCCTGACCCCGGCCGGGGTCAGGGCCGCCTTCGGTAGTGATCTTGTCCTGCTCTCCGATGACATCTGCCCCGGCGGCTGTTCCACCATCGTAGGCGTAGACCATGGTCGACTCGTCGTTGTCCGGCCCGGCATGATCCCCGTCGATGCTCTTTCTTTCCAGGTAAAAAAAATCTAAGTCCTTGCCTTTCCCTTTATTTTTTCTCCATAATCTTTAACAGGCCGTTAAAAAATCCGTCCATGGCTTTTTTAACCCCGGTTGGTCAAGAAAAGTTTCGGTCGATCTCTTTATTTCACCGGATTTTTTTTGTCCGGTGAAATCGGCGGCGTGTTCATGTGCCGCACATAGCCCGTCTTTCAACGGGCTGTTAACAGATGTTTTATTTTCAATCGACGCAGGAGGAGGGGAATAATGAGCGCAGATCTTGAATGGGATCGTAATTTCGCCCTGGAACAGTCCGGCGATGATGAGGAAATGTTGGCGGAACTCCTTGATCTTTTACGGGAGACTGCGGCCGCTGATTTGAGTCGGATTCGCGAGGCCTTGGCCGCCGCCAACCCCGAGGAGCTGATGCACGCGGCCCACAGTCTGAAGGGCGCCTCCGCCAGCATGGCGGTGGAAAAGATCAGGGCGGTGGCTTACGAACTTGAGTGCGCCGGTCGTGACGGTCGTCTTGATGTCGCCGACCAGGTGGAGACCCTGGCGGCAATGGTCAAGGGGTTGGATGAGCTGAATCCTTAAACAGCCTTTCATTGTGGTTTTTAATTATGTTTGAACCCGAAGATATTGTCAAAAAATTCAGTGATTTAAAGACATTGCCGCACGTGGCGATCCGGGTGACCCAGTTGATCGGCTCCGAAAACGCCACCATGCAGGATTTCGAAGAGGTGATCAAGCTTGATCCCATCCTCGTTACCCGACTCCTGCGTTTGGTTAACAGCCCATATTTTGGTCTTTCCTCCCAGGTTGACTCCATTGCCAAGGCGGTGGTTTTTGTCGGGATGAAACATCTGCGTAATCTCGTGGCGGTTGAGGCCCTGCGGGATATGTTCCGGGAAAAGGAGGATGCGGGCGGGTTTTCCCGTAAATCTCTCTGGCTTCACTGTGCCACCGTGGCCATCCTCTGTGAGATGATCGCCAAGCGGATCTTCGGGCTGCCGGGGGAGGATTTTTTTCTTGCCGGGATCATCCACGATCTCGGCCTGATCGCTGAGGATCAGGTGGCCGGCGATCTTCTGCGCAAGGCCTGCGAGGGCTTTGTCCCTGGGGAAAACAGTCTGGTTGAGGCTGAGCGCGAGCACATCGGTACAGATCACTGTCGGGTCGGGGCATCTCTGATAAGGGACTGGGGTATGCCAGACGGGGTCCTGAAGGCGGTTCGTTTCCATCACGACCGGGAACGGACGGTGGCGGTGGAGAGTAATCTAGGGGTATTGATGCTGGCCGAATACTTTGCCGGGCGGATGAAGTATTCGACCCTGTCCGGCAAGGTTGAGTCGATGCCGCCGGTCCTTGTCGGCCATGTAAAGGAGAAGATGGCTGATTACAAGGTCGTTGTCCGTGATCTGCCCGAGGAGATCGCCAAGGCGAAGGAGCTGTACAACTCCGGGGACGATGAAGATGCTTGATGAAAGCTTCATGGATGAGGTGTTCGCCGAGATCGACGAGGAGGAGACCCGTGCCCGGAAGTTTTTCGAGGTCCTGGCGCCGCTGCTTCCCGTCGGCGCGGTATGGCTGCGGATCATCGACAGTGGCGAGGTTATCGGCCCTGACTGTCCGGCCGCGGCAAATCGGTTTATGGATGAGAACCAGGGCCTCGCTCTTGACGATTTTGTCCTGTGCGGCGCGGACACTGATTGTTTTTACCTTTTCCATCTGCGGGAATATGCCGCCCTGGTGGCCATTCGGGTGCCTGAGGAGTTCCCCGCCGCCGTTGCCGCTGATTATTTTGCCGGGGTCATCGCCCTGGCCCGGGCCCGGGTTGATCTCATTGATTACGAGATCGAGGTCAGGCAGCTGAAGAAACAGTTCGCGGTCTTAAACTCCCGGCACAATGATCTTATTGCTGATAATTATCGCCAGTACCGCCTGATTCAGGGCAAGGAGAAGGAATACGCCAGAAAACTCGAAAGCGAGATTGCCCACCAGACCGCGCAATTGCGCCGAACCAACCGTGAGCTTGAGGCGGCAAGCCGGATGAAGAGCGAGTTTCTGGCCAATATGAGCCATGAATTGCGGACGCCGATGAACGCGATCATCGGTTTTTCCGAACTTCTGGGCGAGACCGACCTTGACCGTGAGCAGGAGGATTACGCCCGTACCATCGCCAACGCTGCCGACAGTCTCCTGTCGTTGATTAACGATATCCTTGATTTTTCCAAGATCGAGGCCGGGATGCTTGAGCTTGAGGCGGTGGATTTTCGTCTGGCCGATCTCATGGAGACTGTGACATCGATGTTTGTTATTCCGGCCCGGGATCGTGGCCTTGCGCTTAAATGCGAGGTCTCGCCGCTTCTGCCGGCGGAGTTCAACGGTGATTATAACCGCATCCGCCAGATCATCACCAATCTCCTGAGTAACGCGATGAAGTTTACCGAGCGCGGCGGGATTTATATCGAGGTCGCGCCTGAGGAGGAGATTCGCGACCGGGTTCGATTTACGGTCAGGGACACCGGGATCGGGATTCCCCCGGACCGGCAGCAGGCGATATTTGAAAAATTTGTTCAGGCCGACGGCTCAACTACCCGCAAATACGGCGGCACCGGCCTCGGGCTTGCCATCTGTACTCAGCTGGTAAGTTTGATGCAGGGGGAGATCACGGTCAAGAGCAGCCCCGGAGGCGGCAGTGAATTCTCCTTTGTCATCCGTTTGCCTCAGGCTGAAGCAGGGGCGGTGGCGACCGCGGCCCCGGTGGAGAGTGCCGCCGTGGCCGCGGGAACAGTTCGGGTTCTGATCGTCGAGGACAATAAGGTCAACCAGAAACTTGCCGGAATCATTGTCGGCCGCGAGGGGTGCGAATTCAGGATTGCCAACGACGGGGTTGAGGCCCTTGAATTTTTGCGGCAGGAGGAATTTGATCTGGTGTTGATGGATATCCAGATGCCGAACATGGACGGCCTTGCCGCTACCCGGGAGATCCGCCGGGTCGAGGCCGAAGGCGGCGGCGATTATAAGGGGCTTGGTCACGGCCGGGCGGCAATCCCGGTTGTCGGCCTCACCGCCCACGCCCGCAAGGAGGACCGGGAAGCGGGAATGGCTTGCGGCATGAGTGATTTCCTCACTAAACCGATCGTAAAGGCCAGGCTTGTTGAGGTGTTGGGGCGTTTCAGCCGTTGACGGCGGCAACAATTCTTTCGATCCGCTGCCGCCATTGTTTTCCGGCGGCAAGTAATGCCTGTCTTGAATTAAAGTCTTTGCTGTACTTCATGGTGATGGCGAGATGCGTTTTCGGGGTCAGGGCGCCGAGGCGGTCGGGCCACTCGATCACCGTGACCCCGCCACGTTCGAGATAATCGTCAAAACCGATTTCATACAGTTCGTCTTCGCCGCCGAGGCGGTAGAGGTCGAGGTGAAAGAGCTCAAGTCGGCCCTGGTATTCGTGGACGAGGTTAAAGGTGGGGCTGGTTACCGGGATTCTTTCGTCCACCAGAAGACCGGTGGCGATGCCACGGGTCAGAGTGGTCTTGCCACCGCCGAGTTCACCGGCAAGGAGAATAACATCGTCCCGGCGGCAGAGATTGCCGATGGCCCGGCCAAGATTGATGGTGTCGGCGGCAGTGCGAAGAAACACTGCGGCCTCAGCGGACATCCTTTTTATGACAGAACAGGCAGCGGTTTTTCGGCGGGTGGCCCTTGGGGAATTTGACCTGGCGGTCATCGCCGTGGCAATCGGGGCAGAATTTTTCCGCAGCCTTTTTGCCCATGGGATAGAATTTCTGATGGATTTCGTCCCGGGGCAACCTGGCGGTGGTCTCGCCCGGGGCCTTGAGGAGAAAGATCAGAATGGCGCCGCAGACGGCGACAAAGACGATATTGTACCAGAATGGTTTTTTTTTGATTTCAGCGGCGCTGGTCATACGGGTTCCTCTTGGTGGTTTGATGGCCCAGACGGACTCGTCATGATAATTACTATAATAATATCATATTGTTATCCGAAAGGCGGACAGATCTTCCCAAACCTAAACCGTAAACTGTAAACCGGCAACCGTAAACTTTTGTTTTGGCTTGCCGAATTTCCTGGCCTTTTCAGGTCGTCGGGATTCTTCAGGGGGGTTGAAAAAGTCGTCCATGGCTTTTTATTCCCCTGTTATTTCATTTCCAGGGTTCTGAAGTTGATAAATCCGTGTTTCATGGCAAAGACCAGGGATTCAAATATGAGGCGGTTTATCATCCGCGGGGCTGAGACGCGGAGCAGGTTCCTGTGTCGCCGCCATTTCTGCAGCAGGTGCGTCATCTCCGGGTCTTTGTCTTCCGGATTGACGATGGCCCGGGCCGCGGCCCGGCCGGAGATCACTGCCGGCAGTATGCCTTCGCCGGTGAGGGGGGAGGCGAGACCGGCGGCGTCGCCGACCAGGAAGATCCGGCCGAAGCGCCAGCCACGGTAGTCGAGGTTGATTCTTGCCGCCCGGGGCGTTTTTTGTTTGAGGTCTATATCGTTATCAGCCCCCCATTGTAACAGTGAATGTTTAAGGGCGGCGGCGGTCATGGCGCGGTAATGGCAATAGGCCCCGATTGAGGCCAGTCTTCCGTGGGGGAATATCCAGGCGTAACCGTTGCCGAAGCGGCGGGTATCAAGATGCCATTCCATGCGTTTAAATTCGCCGGGGACGCGGTAGCTGATGCCGATGCCGTAGTCAGCCGCGGTCGCGAATCCCAGATGACGGCGGACCAGGGAGGCTGAACCGTCGGCGCCGATCAGGTGGTCGAAATGGAGGGTTTCCCCGTCGACGATAACGCTTTTCCCCTCAATGCGTTCAACCCGGAGGCCGGTGATGATTTCCGCCCCGGCTTTTTCCGCCCGCGTCGCCATCCAGGCACCGAGATCGTGCCGGGAAACGGTGGCAACTATCGGATGGGTTTCTTTTATCGTCACCTCCTGTAATGGCGTGTGGATATACTGGGCGGCGAAGGCGGCGGCGATGATCCTTTCCGGGACTTCCTTTAACAGTCCGGACCAGGTGATGCCGCCGGCGCAGGCCTTGGAACCGATGTTCCGGTTTTTTTCAATCACCAGCACCCGGAGTCCGGCGACGGCGAGGTCGGTGGCGGCGGTAAGGCCCGCCGGCCCGGCCCCGATTATTATGGCTTCGTATCGATTGTTCATGGTCGCCTGCTGAGTCTATCAAAAACAGCCGGTAAAAAAAAGAGGTGAATCCTGCCTGGATCTGATCTACCTTTTTGTGCTGTCGCGTGTTAGTATTCTTAATCTGCGTACCGTACTTTGAAAAACGGACTGTATGCGGCTGATGTCCGCGCCGCCGGTTTTTCCGGGTTGAAAATGCCGGTGAAATCGAGAGGTTGGCCGGAGTTTGTCTTTGGTCAACCGGAGAGAGAAAAAGCCATGGACGGCTTTTTCAACGGTCTGGTAAGCGTGTCATGAATATCCTGCCGCACGCAATCAAGTCCCCTGATATACAGAGTATTATCGGGGGACGTAATTACGCGCGGCAGGGTGTCCCTGAAACGCTTATATTTCGAGATGTTGTAAAGTCAAGAGTGTGATTTATTGAGCGCTTACCTTAATTCGGTGTTTTGTTTAAAACCTGAACCCGTGACGGCCTGGTGGTAACCGGGTATGTATCTATCTGAATTTATACGTTTTTTGCCAAACTTTTGCGTCGGGAATTCAATCCCGCCGCCCGGCGCCCGGAACTCGTCGTTTTCTCCTCGGAGCGGGGACTTGTTATGACTTCATCTTGGTTAACAGCAAAAAATATTACGGATCGCAGGAAAACGAGCGCGGAGACCCAGTGATATGGACACTCTTGATAGTTTTGAAAAGGTAAATCCCAAAAGACCGCTGATTTTTTTTATTATTCCCGTTGCCGTTCTTGTCGCCGTGGCCCTGATCCTTGTCAGTCTTTACGAAAAGGAGAGGCCGCAGATAAGTATTGTCAGCGACATGGCCCGAATCGGGGCCACTGCCACGGCCGAGATAAGCCTGAGTGACCGGCGAAGCGGTCTGCAGTCGGTTGAGGTCTCCCTGAGTCAGGGCCGGATCACCAGGGTACTCCTGCGGAAGACTTATCCTCGCCGGGGGGTTCTACGCCGTTATGGTCCCCGTAAGGCGGTGGAGAAGTTCACCATTAATCTCCTGCCGTTCAAGTTCAGGGACGGTAAGGCCATCCTTGAGATCGCGGTTAGGGATTATTCCTTTTCCAACTGGATGGCGGGCAATCTTTCCCGGGTTCGTTACGATGTCATCCTTGATACCCGGCCGCCGCTCATCAGCCGGGACGGGGGGTCGCGTTATATTATCAGCGGCGGCAGCGGCGCGGTCGCCTTTCATGCCAATGAACCCCTGCGCCGCTACGGGGTCGAGATAAACGACACCTTTTTCCCCGGCATCGCCATCAGTCGTCAGGGCCGGCCCGGCTACGGGGTCATTTTCGCCGTGCCCTACGATACCAAGGCAATCACCCGCGCCCGGCTGATTGCCTTTGATTTCGCCGGCAACCGGGGTGAGCTGCCCCTGTCGCTGATTATGCGTCACAGCCGTCTGAAGACCGACCGGATCAATATCCCTGACTCTTTCCTTGATCGTAAAATTCCCGAGTTTCGCAGTTATTACCCGGAGTTGCAGAGTATTGACGACAAGGTCAAGGCCTTTGTCGAGATCAACAACCGTATCCGCCGGGAAAACAGTGCCAGGATCAAGGAGATTACCAGGCGGGTGAGCCCGGAACTCATGTGGCAGGGGCGTTTCCTCCGTCTGCCCCGGAGCAGCCGCCGGGCCGCGTTTGCCGAACACCGAACCTATTATTACAAGGGGAAAAAGATCGACGCCCAGGTGCATCTGGGCATGGATCTGGCATCGGTGCAGCAGGCAAAGGTCCCGGCCGCCAATAACGGGGTGGTGGCCTTTGCCGGATACATGGGGATTTACGGTAACACGGTTATTATTGATCATGGCGGCGGCGTTTTTTCCCTTTACGCCCACTTGAGCCAGATTGGGGTAGATGAAGGGAAAAAAGTGGTCCGGGGGGAGGTTATCGCCCTGAGCGGTTCCACCGGCATGGCCGGCGGTGATCATCTCCACTTTTCGATGCTGGTAAACGGAATATTTGTCAATCCCCTTGAATGGTGGGACGAGAACTGGCTCAACCTTAATATCAGCGGTTATCTCAGATAGGAACGCCGTGTCTTCCATTCGTATCCTGTCGGAAAACCTTGCCAACCAGATTGCCGCCGGAGAGGTGGTGGAACGTCCGGCCTCGGTGGTCAAGGAATTGCTTGAGAATTCGGCCGATTCCGGCGCCGGCGCGGTCACGGTCCAGGTTGGCGGTTCCGGCACTGACCTGCGGGTGATCGACAACGGCGCCGGCATGGACGCCGATGATCTTCTCCTCTGTCTTGAACGTCACGCCACCAGCAAATTAGCCGACGAGGGTGATCTTCTTCGGGTCCGGACCATGGGGTTCAGGGGCGAGGCCCTGCCCAGCATTGCCTCGGTTTCACGGATGACCATGGTCTCAAGACCGGCCGGGGCGGTGCTTGGTAACCGGGTCGAGGTTCGTTTCGGGCGGGTGGTTCGGGTCGGAGAGGCCGGGTCGGCCCTGGGGACCACGGTTGAGGTCAACGACCTCTTCGGCAATGTTCCGGCCCGGAAAAAATTTCTCCGCAGTCGCCGTACCGAGCTTGCCCATGTCGAGACAGCTGTGCGTAATTTCTCCCTTGCCTGGCCGCAAATCGCGGTGATCTATCAAAATGACGGTCGTGAGCGGCTGCGTCTGGCACCGGCCTCGCCTATTGATCGTTTCCGCCATCTGTTCAAGCCCGGCCATATTACGCCATTTGACCTTGACGAGGACATCGACAGCGGCGGGGTGCGGGTCAGCGGTGGTCTTATGCCGCCGGAGGAGTGTGACGCCTCCGCCCGTCTGGTTCTCCTTGTCAACCAGCGGCCGGTGCGTGACCGGGTTTTTTTTCATGCCGTGGCCGAGGGGACGCGGGGGTTTATTCCCGCCGGGGGGAGGCCCGGCGGCATTGTCATGCTTGATTTGCCTCCGGCTGAGGTCGACGTCAACGTCCACCCGGCCAAACTGGAGGTACGGTTCAAGGCCCCGGCGCGGATTATGTCGCTTGTGACCCGGGCGGTGGCGGCAGGGATCGCGGCGATGCAGGAATCCATTCGTCCGGTCCTTGGTGCTGCGGTGGCGGTCACCCAATCTCCACCGGAGGACGACATCGCGGCAGCGGCGGCCGTTTCCGCTGTTTTTTCTATTGATAATGATCATATTGCTTCGCCGTCTACGGATTGTGATAAAATGTTCCGCAGGCGTTATTCGCTGCCGACGACGACGACCCCGGAGTTTGCCGAGTCCGGGGATGCCGGGGCTGATCCCGCTCCCGGCGACGGTTTCGCGATAATCGGTCAGATGTTTGACACCTATATCATTGGGGAAAGCGGGGACGAACTGCTGATTATTGATCAGCACGCGGCCCAGGAACGGATGCGTTTTGAGGTCCTGAAGGCACAGTACACCGGCGGCGCCGTTGTCGCCCAGAAGCTGATGTTCCCGGAACGGGTGGAATTGTCCGCATCCGAGGTGGAGACGGTTGAGGACAATTATGATCAGCTTGCCCGTTTTGGCCTTGAGCTTGAACCATTCGGCGGCGCCACTTTTATCGTCAAGGCGGTTCCGGCCCTGTTGTCCGGGGAGACTGCGGCAACGGTGGTTCGCGATGTCCTCGCCCGTATGCCCGGCGTTGACGGGGGGACGGAGCTTGTTGATTCCATTCTTGCTTCCATGGCCTGCCGGTCGTCGATCATGGCCGGTCGGCGTCTCGCGGTGGCGGAGATGGCGGACCTGGTGGAAGACATGCGCCGGTCCGGGGTGTTTTCCCATTGTCCCCACGGGCGTCCGGTGCTCAGGAGATTTACTCGAAGCGAGATCAAGGGATGGTTCAAAAGGACCTGAGAGGATGGATGACGCCTGCGCGGGGAGTTGTTACGACTTCATCATCAATGATCCGGCAAACGCGGAGGTGCAAGTGAGCGATAGCGACACTGACGGTCTTTACATTCAGCTCTTCAGCATTCATGGCCTGATCCGCGGCGATGCCCCGGAACTTGGCCGCGATGCCGATACCGGCGGTCAGGTCAAGTATGTCCTTGAGTTGGCCCGGTCCCTGGCCTGCCGGGATGATGTCGTCCGGGTTGATCTCGTTACCCGGCTGATCAAGGATCGGGCCGTGTCCCCGGTTTACGCGGAAGAGATCGAACCTCTGAGTGACAAGGCCCGGATCGTCAGGATACAATGTGGTGGTCGTAAATACCTGCGCAAGGAGCTCCTCTGGCCCCACCTGGACGAATTTGTCGACAAGACCCTCAGGTTTATCAAGCAGCAGGGGCGGGTGCCGGACATCTTTCACGGGCATTATGCCGATGCCGGTTATGTCGCCCGGGAGCTGGCAACCATCTTCGGGATTCCCTTTATCTTTACCGGTCACTCCATGGGCCGGCACAAGAAGGATAAACTCACCGTTGAAGGCATGAGCGCCGATGATATCAATCGCCGTTACCATATCGACCGGCGGATCAGGGCCGAGGAACGGGTGATAAAGGACGCCGAGGCGATCATTACCAGCACCAGTCACGAGATTAACAAGCAGTACGGCCTGTATGATAATTTTGCCGTCGGTACCTTCCACGTTATCCCCCCGGGGATAGATTCGGTGACCTTCTATCCCTATTATAACGCCCAGCTGGATTATGACGCCGAGGACGAGATCGTAAAGCAGGCCCGGGTACTTCTGTTGCGGGAACTTTCCCGTTTCTGGGTCGCGCCGGAAAAGCCGTTTATTCTCGCCCTCTGCCGTCCGGACCAGCGTAAGAATATTTCCGGTCTCATCCGCGCCTATGGCAAGGACCCGGAATTAAAGGCGATTGCCAACCTTGCCATATTTGCCGGTATTCGTAAGGATATCAGTATGATGGAGGACAATGAACGCCAGGTCCTGACCGAGATGCTCTTGTTGATGGACCGTTATGATCTTTACGGACGCCTCGCTATTCCCAAGAAACATGATTTCACCACCGAGGTTCCGGAACTTTACCGTCTCTGCGCCGATAAGCGCGGGGTTTTTGTCAATCCCGCCCTGGTTGAGCCCTTTGGTCTGACGATTATCGAGGCCTCTTCCTGCGGCCTGCCGATTATAGCCACCCGGGAGGGGGGGCCGGAGGATATCGTTAAAAACTGTGATAACGGTATCCTGGTCGATCCCACCGAGGACAGTGATATCGCTACTGCCTGTCGCCGGATTCTGGTTGATCCGGAGCTGTGGGAACGCTATTCACGTAACGGCATCAACGGGGTGCGGGAACATTATTCATGGCCTTCCCATTGCCGGAAAACCATGGTGGTGATCAAGCGGGTCTGTGCGCGGGTCATGGAAGGGACCAGCGCCGGGGTCGGCCGGGAGGTGGTTTCGGTCGGTCACCGCCTCACCCGGGTCGGACGGCTGCTGATAACCGACGTTGACAATACCCTGGTCGGGGATGAGACTTCTCTCGTTCGCCTTCTTGCGATCCTTAAGGAACACGAGCATGATATTGCCTGGGGGGTGGCCACCGGCCGCAATCTTAACCGCACCCTCGGGGCCCTGGCTGAATACGGGGTGCCGATGCCGGATTTTATAATCGCCGCCGTGGGTACCGAGATATTCTACGGCCCGGATCTGATCTGCGACAACGGCTGGCAAAGGCATATCGGTTACCAGTGGAAACCCGGGGATGTTAGCGATATCCTCAGCGGCCTCTCCTTTCTCTATCCCCAGGACGATGAGGACCAGAGTCCGTTCAAGATCAGCTATCTGATGGAAGACGACCCTGCGCTCCTGGCCCGGGTCCATCACCTGCTTCAGGAAAGCAACATCCGCTATAACCTTGAGTTTTCAAACGGCCAGTTTCTTGATATCCTGCCCTACCGGGCCTCAAAGGGCAAGGCGGTGCGATACCTGAGCTATAAATGGGATACCCCCCTGAAGCGGATCATGGTCTGTGGCGATTCCGGCAACGACGCCGAAATGCTCCGCGGTGACACCTGCGGCCTGGTGGTGGGTAATTATTCCCATGAGCTTGAAGATATGAGAGGATTAAAGCGGATGCGTTTCAGCCGGGAAGAATACGCCGCCGGGATAATCGACGGGCTTAATTATTACAAGTGGGTGCATTGAAACCCCGAATTTTATCTCAAGTTTATCCGCGGGATTTTCGTCGGCCGACCGCCTGACCATTAAACCTGAACCTCAATAAGACCCGTAATGTCCAAAAGTCTTAAAAGTTTTATCGACGAGCCTGAGATTCCCGGGATAAAGAAATTTTTTTTCTCCCTGACCCGGGAAGAAGAGAAAATCCTCCTCAGGAACCGGATACTGCAGCTCTTCGGTCAGTTTATCGAGTCCGAGGGCGTCAGCGGAAGGCTGTCAAGCTCATGGCGTTTTATCCGTAAGGTCCAGGAGATTATCCGTGAGGGCGAACGGTTGATCATGGTCTTCCGCCACCGCCGGGCCAGTTGTCGGATCTACGCCTTGAACGGCAAGGATGACGGCCTCGAACAACTGGCGGTAAGGGACTTTCTCTATATCAAAACCGCGCTTCTCCGTCCCGACATTCCCCCGGGCCATCGTACCCTTGAGGTCAATCTCGCTCCCTTTTACGATTATGGCCCCAATCTCCGTGATCCCCATACCATCGGTCATGGGATCAAGCATCTTAACCGTTACATGTCCGCCAACCTTTCAAATCAGCCGGAACGATGGACCCGGGCCCTGTATGAATTTCTGAAACTTCATCACCTTCACGGGGTTCAGCTCCTCCTTGACGGCAATATGATTCGTTCCACCGCCGGGCTTGAGAACGCCATTGAAGACGGGATCGACTATCTCGAGCGCGCCGCTGATGACGATGACCCCCTTGATGTCGTCCGGGCCCGGCTTAAGGCCTTCGGCTTTCTCGACGGCTGGGGCGACAGCCGTGAGCGGATCATGGAGACCTTTCATCTCCTCCAGGACACCCTGGAACAGCCAAGTGAAGAGGCCCTGGAGGAATTTCTCTCCCGGATTCCCATGGTCTCCAAGGTGGTCATGGTTTCGGTCCATGGCTGGTTCGGCCAGGAGAACGTCCTCGGTCGTCCCGACACCGGCGGTCAGGTGGTTTACGTTTTAAATCAGGCCCGGGCCCTGGAACGTTACCTTGAGGAAGACCTCCGCCGGTCCGGGCTGGGTATTTCCACCAAGATCATCATCGTTACCCGCCTTATTCCTGAGAACGAAGGCACTTGTTCGGACCAGCGTCTTGAGAAGGTGCGGGGGAGTAAAAACGTCTGGATTCTCCGGGTGCCCTTTGTTGACGGTCACGGTCGGGTGTTGCCCCAATGGATCAGCCGTTTCTCGGTCTGGCCCTACCTCGAAGAGTTCGCGGTGGCGGCGGAAAAGGAGATCAGGGCCGAACTCTCCGGCCGTCCCGACCTGATCATCGGTAATTATACTGACGGCAATCTTGTTGCCACCCAGTTGTCGCGGATGATGGGGGTGATCCAGTGCAACATCGCCCATGCCCTGGAGAAGTCGAAATATCTTTTCAGCGACCTTTACTGGCAGGACTTTGAGGAGGAATACCATTTCTCCATGCAGTTCATGGCCGATCTGATAGCCATGAACCAGGCCAATTTTATCATTACTTCCACCAGTCAGGAGATCATCGGCTCCGATCATGCCATCGGTCAGTATGAGTCATATCAGTTTTTTACCATGCCGGGGCTTATGCAGGTGATAAGCGGCATAAATCTTTTTCATCCCCGTTTTAACGTCATCCCCCCCGGGGTCAATAACGAGGTCTTCTTTCCCTTTACCGAGAGCGAACGCCGGCTGCCGAAAAGTCATCAGGAGGAACTGGCGCGGGAGCTGTTTGAGACCTGCGGTCCCGACAGTCTCGGCGAGCTAAAAAACCCCGATCTGCCGCCGATCTTCACCATCGCCCGCCTCGACCGGATCAAAAACCTCACCGGCCTGGTCGAGGCCTACGGCAAAAGCGAACGCCTTCGCGGGTTGGCCAATATCATTCTGGTGGCAAGTGTTATCGACCCCTCGCGGTCAAAAGACGCCGAGGAAAAGGCGGAGATCAACCGGATGCACGAATTGATCAACACCTATGACCTCGGGGGGCATATCCGCTGGATCGGCCGGATCTTAGGTAACGAAGAGGCGGGCGAGGCATACCGGATCATGGCCGACCGCTGCGGGATGTTCGTGCAGCCGGCGTTGTTCGAGGCTTTCGGCCTGACCATTCTCGAGGCCATGCACTCGGGCCTGCCGGTGCTGGCGACCCAGTTCGGCGGTCCTCATGAGATCATTGAGCACGGGGTGTCCGGCTTTCTTATCAACCCCACCGACCATGAGACCATGGTGGCGAGGATCGCGGAATTCCTTGAGAACTGCACCGCCGCCCCGGAGTATTGGCAGGGTTTCTCCGAACGGGGACTGGCGCGGGCGAGAAAACGTTTCACCTGGGACCTCCATTGTCGTGACCTGACCCGGTTGACCAAAGTCTACGGTTTCTGGCGCTACTCCATCTCCCATGATGCCAAGAGTCGCCTGAGCCAGTATTGCCACCTGCTGTACCAGCTTTTTTTCCAGACCCGGGCCGAGAAAATTAAGATCGGCGGGGGGGGATCATGATCGTATGTGCCGGCGAGGTGGTATGGGATGAGTTTCCCCGGGGTCGTATCCTTGGCGGGGCTCCGGTGAATGTCGCCTTTCATCTTGCCGTCCTGGGGTTGCCGGTGGCGGTGATTACCGCGGTGGGCGCCGACGGGCTGGGGCGGGAAACCCGGGAAAGAATCGCGGCCCTGGGGCTGCCGCTGGCCGGGGTCCAGGAAAATCGGCTTCCCACCGGCAGGGTGCGGATCACCTTTGGCGAGAATGGCGAACCAGATTTTGATATCGTTGCCCCGGCCGCCTGGGACGAAATCGATTCGGCTCCGGCGATGGCGGTGGCCGGGGATAATTTCAATCTTGTTTTCGGCACTCTGGGGCAGCGGGCGTCCGTAAGCCGCGGGACGATCCGGGAACTCGCGGTCGCGGCCGGGGTCTGTTTTTACGATGTCAATCTCCGGCCGCCGTTCACCACCTTTGATCTGGTGCGGGATTCTCTGGCCCTGGCTGATATCGTCAAGCTCAATCGTGGGGAATTGCTTGACCTCGGGGCCGAACTTGATCTCGGCCGCCGGGAAGAAGGTATTGCGTCCTCACTGATCAACCGGTATAAATTGGTGGCCCTGATTGTAACCTGCGATAAGGACGGGGCCTGGCTTGCGGTGGGGGAAAAGATCTTCCGCGTCCCCGGCAAAGAGGTAAAATCGGTCGATCCGGTCGGTGCCGGCGACGCCTTTTTTGCCGCCTTTATCGAGGGATATGTCAATGGTCGTGACTGGCAGGACTGCCTTGATATGGCCAATGACCGCGGGGCCATGGTGGCCGCCCTTCCCGGTGCGACTCCGGTGCTTGAGTGACAAGAAGTGGCAGGGTCTCCGGTTGTGCCGGATACACAAGAATGACGGTCTCGTAACAGTTCCCGCGGAGGCGTCTTCGGCGATTTTCGGAAAAAGCACCGGGTGGGGGGATGCGTTAAAAAATCCCGCATGTTTGAGGGCATAGCCCGAGTTCGGGATTTTAGCAGCCCGCCGCCCGGTGCCCGAAAATCGTCGTTTTCAGCCGGAGCGGGGAATTGTTACGACTTCATCAAGAATAAAAAGACAAAAGAGAATGGTAAGTATACTTGGACGCGGTCGGCTTGAACCGCCGTATCCGTATCCTTGCCCCCGGATTATCGCCGTCAACCTTCAGCCCCCTGAAAAAAATGCTTATCACCCAGACCGATTTTCCCGAACTTAAACTCCTCAACCGTGGCAAGGTTCGTGACCTTTACGAGGTCGAAGACATGCTCCTCATGGTCACAACCGACCGTATCAGTGCCTTTGACGTGGTCATGGCCGACCCCGTGCCCGGTAAGGGCAAGGTCCTTACCGCCCTTTCCCTGTTCTGGTTTGATTTTTTACAGGACATTGTCAAAAACCACCTGATAAGCGCCGATGTCGCGGAATATCCCGCCGTCTGCGCCCCTTACGCCGAAGAACTCAGGGGCCGGAGCATGCTGGTGAAAAAGGCTGACCCCCTGCCGGTGGAGTGTATTGTCCGCGGTTATATCTCCGGCTCTTTCTGGAAGGCTTACCAGAAGTCGACAACCGTCTGCGGCTTTGACCTGCCGCCGGGGATGCGGGAGTCGGAACCATTCCCCGAGGTTCTTTTTACCCCCTCGACCAAGGCCGAATCAGGTCTGCATGATGAGAATATATCCTATGCCCGGATGGAGGAGATTCTCGGGGGTGATGTCGCCGTCCGGGTGCGGGAGATATGCATAAATATCTATGAGAAGGCGGCCTCCTATGCCCGCGGGCGCGGGATCATCATTGCCGATACCAAGTTTGAGCTTGGTTTTCATGACAACGAGCTGATTCTGATCGACGAGGTCATGACCCCGGATTCCTCCCGCTTCTGGCCGGTGGATCAATACGCCCCCGGCGGGGCGCAGCCGAGTTTTGATAAACAATTCCTCCGCGACTACCTGAGTTCACTCGAATGGGACAAGAACCCGCCGCCGCCGCCGCTGCCGGCGGAGATCCTTGAAAAAACCGGGGCCAGGTACCGGGAAGCGGTACAGCAACTGACCGGGAGATGAACCATGGCCGATTTCGAGGCGTTGCGACCGGAAGAGCTGCGGGTAATCGGGGCCCTGATGGAAAAGGAGGTGACAACTCCCGATTATTATCCCCTGTCGTTGAACAGCCTTGTGGCCGCCTGTAATCAGAAGTCAAGCCGTGATCCGGTGGTGGCCTACAGTGAAGAACTGGTGGTGGATACCCTGCGGGGACTCAAATCCAAGCAGCTTGTGGTCCAGAGTGACGCCTCCAGGGTCCCCCGTTACGGTGAGAATTTTGTCGGTAAATTCGGCCTTATTCCCTCGGAGGCCGCTATCCTCTGTCTCCTGATCCTGCGCGGCCCCCAGACCGTTGGAGAGCTGAAATCCCGCGCCGCGCGGATGTATGAATTTCCGGATCTTTCCGCGGTGCGGGAATCATTTGCGACCCTGATTGACATGGGACTGGTAGCAAAACTCCCGCGTCAGCCGGGGCGCAAGGAGTCACGCTACGCCCATCTTTTAGCCGGTGATTGTCACGAAGAGCCATCCGTCCCGGGGTGCCCGGAGGAGACGGGGTCATCAGTGGACGCGCTGGCGGAATTACGCTCCAGAATCGACGCCCTTGAACAGGAGTTCCATGAGTTCAAACGCCAGTTTGAGTGACGCTCTTCCGTCCCGATTTCCGCTTTTTCTTGACTTGCCTCCGGCCTTTATAAGAACATGGTTGTACATGGCTTGGGGAAGGTTGTATCCAAATCTGGATGGGGGAGATCCGGTTTGTCATTGTCTGACTACAAGTTCATTGATCTGGTCGATATCGATGTCCTGGGGGGTATGCTTGCCGATCTTTACGCCGCCGTCCGTATTCCCTCGGCTGTTATCGACATGGAGGGGAATTTTCTTACCGGAGTCGGCTGGCAGCGGATCTGTCTGGATTTTCACCGCAAAAACCCCGCAGCCGAGAAGATCTGTATCAAGAGCGACACCTATATCCGGGATGAAATAAACGCCGGCAAACCCTATGCCATTTATCAATGTCCCCACGGACTGGTCGATTCCTGCTGCCCGATAATAATTGAGGGCCGGCATATGGCCAGTGTCTTTACCGGTCAGTTTCTTCATGCCCAGCTTACCGATGAGGTTATTGAGCGTTTCCGGGGCCAGGCCCGGCGTTTTGGTTTTGATGAAAAGGATTATCTCGGCGCCCTGGCCGAGGTCCCGGTGTTTTCCCTTGAAAAACATCAGGCTATCCTTGCCTTTCTCTCGCAGCTCGCGACCCAGATCGCCCATATGGGGCTTAATAATCTGCGGATAATAGAGCAGAAAAAGGTGGTCGAGGAGAGTGAAAAACTATACCGCGGTATGTTCCAGGTTAACCGGTCGATTATGCTTCTGATCGATCCCGCCTCCGGCGCTATCGTTGACGCCAACCCCGCCGCCTGCGCCTTTTACGGCTATGACCACGACGGGATATGTCGCATGAGGATAGGCGATATCAACGTCCTGCCGGAAGCGGAACTCCGGCGGGAGCTTGACGCGGCCAGGATCGCGAAGCGGCATCATTTTTGTTTCACCCATCGCCTGGCCGACGGATCGCTTCGTGAGGTCGAGGTATACAGCAGCCCGATTATTCGTCAGGGCCGTAAACTTCTTTACTCCATCATCCACGATATCAGCGACAAGGCCCGGCTTGACAGGGCTCTGGCCGAGAGCGAGAAACGTTTGCAGGCCTTTCTTGATCACGCCAGTATCGCCATTTATCTGAAAGACCGGGAGCATAGATACCTTCAGGTCAACCGGAAGTTTGAAGAGCTGACCCATATTCCCAGAGACAGCTTCATCGGCGGAGATGATTATGATTTCTTTCCCCGGGAGCTCGCCGAGATTTTTCAGGCCCAGGACAATAAGGTCATTGCCCGGGGGCGGCCCCTGGAGTTTGAGGAAACCATTACCCTGCCTGACGGGGAATATACCTTTATCACCGCCAAATTTCCTCTTCTCGATGCTGCGGGCGAGGTCTACGCGGTGGGCGGTATCTGTACCGATATCAGCCATATTCGCCGTATGGAGGGGGAATTGTTTCAGGCCCATAAGATGGAGGCCATCGGTACCCTGGCCGGCGGTATTGCCCATGACTTCAATAATATGCTGGCGGCTATTCTTGGTTATGCTGAATTGGCGAAACTTGACCTGCCCGTTGACAGTCAGGCCGCGGAATATCTCGATCAGGTGCTGACGGCCGGCAACCGCGCCCGCGATCTGGTCCGGCAGATCCTTACCTTCAGCCGCAAGGGCCAGGACACCATGCGGCCGCTCAACCCCGCTCCGGTGATCAAGGAGGCTGTTAAAATGCTTAATTCCTCCCTGCCGTCAACGGTGACCATAGAGGCGGAGTTCGATTCTGAATGCGGCGTTATTTTAGCCAATCCGGTAAACGTCCATCAGGTATTGCTCAATCTCTGCGCCAACTCCCTTCATGCGATGGAAAAGGAAAAGGGGACTCTTGCGATCAGGCTGACGCAGGTGGAGATCAGCCCCGGAGAGATCAGCCCGGGTGATGATGTTTCTCCGGGAACGTTTGTTGAATTGATGGTCAGTGATACCGGCGAGGGGATGGCCCCTGCGGTCATAAAGCGGATATTCGAACCCTATTTCACCACCAAGGGGGTGGGCAAGGGCAGCGGCATGGGCCTGGCCCTGGTCATGGGGATCGTCAAGAGTAGTAACGGTTTCATTACTGTTAAAAGCGTTCCGGGGCAGGGAAGCACCTTCAGAGTCTTATGGCCGGTGCTGGAAGAGGATGCCCAGGGGAGCGACCCGGAGGAGGATGAGCATGACCTGCCGCGGGGGGACGAACGGATTCTGGCGGTTGACGACGACGAAAACATCGTCGCCATGTACGCCGACACCCTCGGCCGTCTTGGTTATCAGGTGACCGCCCATGCCGACAGCGGCAAGGCCCTTACCGCTTTTGAAGATGACCCCGCCGCCTTTGATCTCATTATCACCGACCAGACCATGCCGGGCCTGACCGGAGTGGAGCTTGCCGCCGGGGGTTTTCGTCTCAGGCCGGAGATGCCGGTTGTCCTCTGCACCGGGTATAGCTCGATTATCCCCCGGGAAGAGGTGGCAAGAGAGGCGGGAATCCGGCGGTTTCTGATGAAACCGGTCAGTCGCGGCCGTCTGGCCCGGACGGTGCGGGAGGTACTGGACAAAGGGGATTAGCGGCGCGGGGACGCTCCGCCGAAGTGAAAATCAGGCAAAAAACGCATGAATTCATATAGATACATGCTCGGGTGTCACTAAGCCGTCACTGGTTCAGGGGCCTGCTAAAGACCGGCGTCGGCCAGTTTCTTCAGAATTTTTTTCTGTTCCGGGGTCAGGTCCTTGGGCACCCGGGGACGGAGTTTGATGTAAAGATTGCCGTGGCCGCCGTGGGCCTTTTTGAGACCACGGTTTTTTATCCGCATTCTGGCGCCGTTTTTACTCCCGGCCGGGACTTTGAGTTTCAGGACTCTGCCGTCGAGATCCTTGACCTCCAAGGTACCACCGAGGGCGGCGGTGGAGAATGGGATCTCTCCGACGGCGACAAGGTCGTCGCCGTTGCGTTCAAACACGGGATGGGGTCTGGTTTTGATCCGCAGATAGAGATTGCCGGGGCGACCGCCGTAGGGGGAGGGATTGCCCTTGCCGGAAAGCCGCAGTTTTTTGCCGTCGGCGATCCCCGCCGGTATCTTTACCGCGACCCGGTCCTGGCCGGTGGGCCGTCTGAGGGAAATGGTCTTCTCGCAGCCGCCGGCGATTTCCTCAAGGCTGAGCTGTAGTTCCATCTCCAGGTCTTCACCCGGCGGGGCCTGGGCTGGTCTTTGGTGACAGCCCGGTCCCGGTCCGCCGGCGCTGTGGAAGAATGAATCAAAGGGGCTCGCGTCGCCACCACCGAAGGAAAAGCTTCGGCCCCCGCCGAAATTGATCCCGAATTCACGGAGGATATCGCCAAGATCGGCGTTGCGGAAGATGTCCTCCTGGCTGAAACGCTGTTGGAAACCCTCGGCGCCGAAGGTGTCGTATTGTTGCCTCTTTTCCGGATCGGAGAGGACGGCGTAGGCCTCGCTTATCTGCTTGAACTTTTCCTCCGCCTCCTTGTTGTCCTTATTGCGGTCGGGGTGATATTTGAGCGCAAGTTTTCGGTAGGCCTTCTTGATTTCGTCTTTGGAGGCGTCCTTCTTTACCCCTAATAATTTATAGTAATCCGCCACTTTTTTTTCCTGTTGCGATTAAAACGGTACGTCGTCTTCACCCACCGGGGCGCCCAGAGGTTCGGAAACCGGTTCCACCTCATCGTAGGATACCTTCTGGCTGCCGTCGCTTGCGCCCTTGGGTGAGAGCATCTGCATCTCGCGGGCGACGACCTCGGTGGTGTAGCGCTTGTTGCCGCTCTTGTCTTCCCAGCTTCTGGTCTGAATTTTGCCTTCGATATATATTTTTGATCCTTTATTAAGGTAGTCGCGGCAGATTTCGGCCAGGCGGTTGAAGGCCACTACCCGGTGCCATTCGGTGCGCTCCTGTTTATGCCCGTCCTTGGTCCAGCGTTCGGTGGTTGCCAGACGCAGGTTGGCCACCGCGCTACCGCTGGCGGTGAAACGGATTTCCGGGTCAGCGCCGAGATTGCCGATGAGGATTACTTTGTTGACCATTTCAAGACTCCCTTAATTAGTTGTGGAAAACAGTCCGTTTAAGGGTGTCTTGAAAATGAGAATTTTTGTCCGAGGCCAAGAAATGAGCAAAATTAAAAAAGCGCAGCATATCAGGCATATGTGAACATTTTTAATTTTGTTCATGACGCCGGGATCGGGCGAAAAGACCATTTTTCAAGCTACCCTTAACAGACTGTTGAAAAAGCCGTCCTGGCTTTTTCAACACCCGGCTGGCCAAAACAAGTTCCGGCCAACCTCTCGATTTTATTGGATTTTTTAAAACCCAATAAAATCGGCGGTGCGTCCATGCACCGCGACCAGTCCATTTTTCAACGGACTGTCAAACCTACATCAATATAAGACCAGAGTCGGCAAAAGAAAGACCCTTTTTTATTTTCTTGCTTTTTCTCCGGTCAGGGCGCCGGCGGCGGCGCGATCCAGCATCGCCGGAACCCCGCCTTGTTCCTCCGGGGTAAAGCCCATGACCCGCTGCCAGATTTCATCACTCTCCATGCAGAAGTATATGCAGGTGCCGGGATGGGCGTGTTCTTTGAGCCCGTTGACCACGGTGGCGTAAAGGTCTTCCCGCATGGTACGGAAATAACGGTACTTATTGTCAAGGCCGGTGATGAATTCTTCATAGTAGATATCAGAGCCGGGAAAACGGGCGGTGGCGATTTTTTTCAGTTCCGGGAGAAACCGGAAGGCGCCGACGCTGATCCAGACGATTTTTTCCGCCGGCACCGCGGTAAAGAGGCGGGCGATGGTGTTGCGGTATCCCTCTTCCCATCCGGGATGAAAGATGACCGGGTCAAAGTGGAAACCGAGGTGGTAGCCGTTCGCCGCCACCTTTGCCGCTGCCTGGAGACGTTGATTCAGGGAGGCGGTACGCAGCTCCTCGGTCTTTGCCACCTCCGGGGCGTTTAAAGACCATGATACCAGGCAGTGGCCCTCGGGGTCGACGCTCAGTAGATTCGCAATTTCCACAGTCTTGGTTTTCAGCTCAAGGATGGCGTGGCGATGGCGGCGGAATTTTTTTATCAGAATAACGGAGAGTCCGGTCAGCCGGTCAAGCACCAGGCTGTCGGTGAACTCGCCGGTGCCGACGCGGTTTATTTTTTTCTCCGCCAACACCGGGGCAAGCTCACGGAGCATATCGTCGGTGTTGAGGAAAAATGACAGCCACGGGTTGTTGAGATAGGCCTGAAGGATGCAGTAGGTGCAGTCAAGGGGGCAGTTCATCCCGATATTGATGACCTGATAGTCGCAGCAGCGATATTCACGGGTGGCGGGGCATCTTTTCAGAAATTGTCCCCGGTTGCGGGTCAGGTGGAGGATGTGCTTGCCGCGATTGAGTTCATCGCCGTAGCCGGTGTAATTGTCGTCCGGGGTGACGAGATTCCGGATCGCGGCATTGTCGTCGGCGATCGTAACTTCGGCCCACGGGGCCCGGGCAATAATCTTGTCGGCCAGGGATGTTCCCTCGTATTTACGGTCAACGACGATGTCTTTTATTAGTCGGGCGGGGGATTCGTCTTTGGTTATGTCGTTGTTCATGGGCGGCGATTATAGCCGCTGATTAAATATTCGGCCACCCCGGTTTTTGACGCAAGCGCAATAAACAGTGATTCCGCTTGTCATTTGACAGGTACGGATGCGGCGGATGTTCACAATTGCAATTTCGTCCTGGTCCTGAAAACGGGACAGGGCTGCCCCGGACCATGGCTTTTTCGTCTCACCGTGTATTTTCTTGTAAATATGTTGTTTTTTCCTTTGACATATTCTTTTCCGTGGTGATTGACTGTTAGTCAGGAAGAAAAAAAACATGGGGGTGAACCATGGCCAAGAAGCGCGCAGTGAATCTTTCCGGCGTCCCGCCCGGCATCAGCCGGCGGGATTTCATCAAGTTTTGCTCGATCATGGCTGCGGGCATGGGTCTGCCACCGGCATTCGCGCCACGGATTGCCGCGGCGATCACCGCGTCGAAGCGGCCCCCGGTGGTCTGGCTTTCGGCCCAGGAGTGTACCGGCTGCACCGAGACCCTGCTCCGCACCGATCACCCCGCCTTTGCCGATCTCATCCTCGACCTCATTTCCCTTGATTACTCCGAAACCCTTAACAGCGGCGCCGGGCATCAGTCGGAAGCCTGGCGGAAAGAAATCGTCAGTGATAACGAGGGGAAATTTATTCTCGTCTGCGAGGGATCCTTCCCGGTCAAAGATGGTGGTATATACTGCCAGATAGCCGGTCGGCCGGTGGTTGAGATTTTGCGGGAGACCGCGCCGAAGGCGGCGGCGATTATCGCCATCGGTTCCTGCGCCTCCTGGGGCGGGGTGCCGTCGGCCTCTCCCAACCCCACCGGCGCCACTGCGGTTGACCGGATTATAGTTGACCGGCCGGTGATAAATATCCCCGGCTGTCCTCCCAACCCCTATAATTTTCTCTCCACCGTTCTCTATTATGTCACCTTTAAGAAATTGCCTGATCTTGACTCCAGGGGCAGGCCCAGATTTGCCTATGGCCGCCTGATCCATGAAAATTGTGAGCGTAGGCCCCATTTTGACGCCGGTCGTTTTGCCGAGCAATTCGGGGATGATGGCCACCGCAAGGGCTGGTGTCTGTACAAGCTTGGCTGTAAGGGGCCTGAGACCTTTAATAATTGTCCGACCCTGCGCTACAACGACGTCGGGGTCTGGCCGGTTAATGTGGGCCATCCCTGTTTCGGCTGTTCGGAGCAGGGGGTTGGTTTTGACGAACCTCTGTTTTCACCGGCGCGGCCGACCTACATCACTCCGCCGACCCAATTCGCGAAGGCCCGGCCCGATGGCGGTGCCGGTGGTTCCACCCTGGCTGCGGCAGGCGTTGGCGCTGTCGTGGGGGCGGCGGCGGTGGCGGCCGGAGTCAGTCTCGGGAAAAAGGATAAAGACCACGGGGAGGAGTGATCATGGCCGCGACGAGGCGTGATTTCATCAAGCTCTCCGCCGGGGTTGGTCTTCTCGCCGTGGCCGGGGAGCCCGCCTTGGCGGCAGGGGCCGAATTGTCGTCCGGGGCGGTGGGCCTCCTTTATGACGCCACCTTGTGCATTGGCTGTAAATCGTGCATGGTCAACTGCAAAAGGGTGAGCAGTGAGCCCGGGGGGCCGCTTTATTCTCCCGGCGGTACGATTCCCTATGAGTTTCGCGGTAATGACCGGATCCATGACTCCCCGGACGACCTGTCGGCAAAGACCGTCAATATTATCAAGGTCTATAAGGACGGCAGCGGCATGCGCAAGGACAAGGTCAGGGACGGTTTTTCCTTTGTCAAGCGCCAGTGCATGCATTGTATTGACCCGGCCTGTGTCTCGGTCTGTCCGGTGGCGGCCCTGACCAAAGACCCGGTGACCGGGGTGGTGGGATACGACGGGAACCGCTGTATCGGCTGTCGTTACTGCATGCTGGCCTGTCCCTTTGGGATTCCCAAATTCACCTGGGACACCAATGATCCGAAAATCGTTAAGTGCGAGCTCTGCCGGCACCGATATAAAGACGGTGATTATCCAGCCTGCTGTGAATTCTGCCCCACCGGCGCCTCTCTTTTCGGTCCGGTGACCGAGCTTGCGCGTGAAGCTGAACGTCGTCTGGCCCTGAACCCCGGCAGTGAGTACGCCTTTCCCATGGGCCGGATTGGCTCGAACCGGTACTCAAAAAGGAAAGTGGTCGGTTATTTTCGCAAGGTGTACGGCCTTAAAGAGGCCGGCGGCACCCAGTGTCTGCTCCTTGCCGGGGTTTCCTTTGATCGTCTCGGGTTTAATCCGGGTATCGAGGATGTCGCCTACCCGGAATTCACCTGGAATTACATCAAAAAAGTGCCTTATCTGATCGGTTTGTTGCTGGTGGCCGGAGCTGTCGGCCACCAGCTGACCAAAGACAGGGAATGATCCATTCCATAAATGGAGGAGAAAATGGCGCGGCGAATCACCATCGACCCGGTAACAAGGATAGAAGGCCACCTGCGGATAGACTGCGAGGTCGACAACGGCAGGATCACCAATGCCTGGTCTTCGGGGCAGATGTGGCGGGGTTTTGAGCTGATCCTCCAGGGGCGTGACCCGCTTGAGGCCTGGCTCTATACCCAGCGTTTCTGCGGTGTCTGAACTTCGGTGCACGCACTGGTCTCAGTGCGTACGGTTGAGAACGCCCTGGGGATGGAAGTGCCCAGAAACGCCCAGTTCATCCGGAACATGATCATGGGAGCCCACGGGGTTCACGATCATCTGGTCCATTTTTACCACCTCTGCGCCCTTGACTGGGTCGATATCGTCAGCGCCATCAAGGCCGATCCCCGGGCGACGGCAAAGCTGGGTCAGTCTCTTTCCGACTGGAAGCGCAACACCTATGAAGAGATCAAGACCACCAGGGACCGGCTCCGCGCCCTGGTCGATTCAGGACAATTGGGGATCTACGGCAGTGGTTATTGGGGCCATCCGGCGATGAAACTGCCGCCCGAGGTCAATCTTCTTGCCGTGACCCATTATCTCCAGGCCCTGGAATATCAGCGGGAGATCAACAAGGTGGTGGCGCTCCTCGGCGGCAAGACCCCCCATATTCAGAACGTTGCCGTAGGCGGGGTGACCAATCCCGTAAACCTTGACAGCCCCGACACCCTGAATATGGAGCGGCTCTACCATATCCGTACCCTGATGGACAAGGCCGATGAATTTGTTAAAAAGGTGGCCATGGTCGACGTGGCGGTGGTGGGGGCCTTCTATGCCGAATGGACCGGGTATGGCGCCGGGGTAACCAATTATCTTTCCGCCCCTGACATGCCCATGGACACCAGGGGGACGGAGTTTTCCCTCTCCGGCGGCTATATCCCCACCGCTGATCTGGGTCGGTTCACCGCGATAAAGAGTTTTGACGATGAATTTTTTGCGAAGAACGTTAAGGAGTCGATTAAGCATTCCTGGTATGAAGGCGACTGGGACCGGCATCCCTATGACGGTGAGACCGTGCCCCATTACACCGACTTTCAGGAGGACGGCAAGTATTCCTGGGTCAAGGCCCCGACTTTTAAGGGTGAACCGGCCCAGGTCGGCCCCCTGGCCAATGTTCTGTGTATGTACGCCGCCGGTCATGAACGTACGCGTCACTATGTGACCAAGGTTCTGGAAACCGTCAGTAGCCTTGCCAAAACCAAGGTCGGCCCCTCGGCCCTGCACTCGACCATCGGTCGTATCGCGGCCCGGGTGGTGCGTTGCGCGGTGCTTAACGACACCCTGCATGATCAATGGAACGCCCTGGTGGAGAATATTTCCTCCGGCGATCTCGCCTATTTCAATCAGCCGGAGATCGGGCCGGGGCTATATCAGGGCTTCGGCTTTCACGAGGCGCCGCGGGGGATTCTGTCGCACTGGATCGTGATTGAAAACGGTAAAATAAAAAATTATCAGGCCGTGGTTCCCTCGACCTGGAACGCCGGTCCCCGTAACGACAAGGATGATCCCGGCCCCTACGAGGCCGCCCTGTTCAATAATCCGGTGGCTGATTCGGAGCGTCCCCTTGAGGTCCTGCGTACGGTGCACTCCTTTGACCCTTGCCTTGCCTGCGCCATTCACATGTTTGACCCGGAGGAGAATGAACTGGTTCGGGTGCGGGCCCTGTGATGAACGTTCTGGTCCTGGGGGTGGGAAACATCCTTCTTGCCGATGAGGGCGCAGGTGTCCAGGCGGTGGCGGAGTTAGAGCGAAATTACGCCTTTCCTCCGGGGGTTGAGCTCCTTGACGGCGGCACCGCCGGGATTGAGCTTCTTCGCCGTATAGCCGCTCGCGACCTGTTGCTTATTATTGACGCGATGAATAGTGGCCGGGCCGCGGGCAGTATTGCCCGTTTCACCGACGCGGAGGTTGGCGGCCGTTTGCGGATGCGGATATCGCCGCACCAGTTGGGGCTTTCCGATCTTATGGCGGCGGCGCTGTTGACCGGAGAGACCCCGAAAGAGGTGATCCTTTTCGGGATAGAACCCCAGGATATTGAACCGGGGTTTTCTCTGTCGCCCCCGGTTTCGGCGGCCCTGTCCGAGGTTGTGAAAATGGTGCTGGCCGAACTTGGGCGGCGGGGGCTGGAGGTAACCCGGCGCCGGGGCGAAGAAAGATATTTCTGGGAAAAAGACCGGGTGGCGTGAAACGCCCCCGACTTTAAGGAGGATGCCATGAATCAGCAAACCCGGTCAATCAGGATGTGGACCCCTCACACCCTGGCCCTCTTTTTGCTCATGGCCGTGGGCCTCGGTTTCATGGCCTACCGGATGACCTATGGCCTTGGCGCTGCCACGGGTCTGAATGACGTCTATCCCTGGGGCTTCTGGCTGGGTTTTGATGTTTTGGGCGGGGTGGCCATGGCCGCCGGTGGTTTTGTGATCGCCTGCGCCATTTATATCTTCAACTGGAAGAAGTATAAACCCATCGCCCGGCCGGCAATCCTCACCGCCTTTCTTGGTTATCTGATGGCGGTGATCGCCCTTTTTCTTGATATCGGCCATCCCTTCCGTCTCTGGCATCCGGCGGTGATGTGGCAGGTGCATTCGGTGATGTGGGTGGTGGCGATTCATGTTATTCTTTACACTACCACCCTCGGGATTGAATCCTCACCCATGCTTCTTGAAAAAATGTCCTGGCAGCGAACCCTGGCGCTGGTGAAAAAAATCATGGTCGGGGCGGTTGTTTTCGGGGTCATGCTTTCCACCCTGCATCAATCCTCCCTTGGCGCGGTTTTTCTGATCTCCGGAGCCCGCATGAGCCGCCTGTGGTATTCGCAATTTCTGCCTTATATGTTCCTGATTTCAGCTGTCGCCATGGGTCTGGCCATGGTCAGCATGGAGGCGATGTTCTCGGCCCGGGCCTTTAACCACAAGGTTGACCGCGAGGTATTCATCGGCCTTGCGGTCGGGGTCCGTAATACCCTGATGGTGTACCTGCTTCTGAAGATATTTTTTCTGGTCAAAAACAGTTCCGTTGCTGCCGCCTTTGACGGCAGCGTTGCGGGGAATATGTATCTGGCCGAGATGCTGATCGGGGTGATCATTCCCCTGGCCTTATTGCTCAATGGACGTTGCCGTCGCAGCCTGAACCGGATACTTCTTGTCGACGTTCTGGTGATCGGCGGGGTATTGATAAACCGCCTGAACGTCAGCCTCTTCAGTATGGACGCCTGGTCGGTTGCCAGGGGGGGAGGGTATTTCCCCACCGGGTCGGAGCTGATGGTAACCCTGGGGGTTATCGCCCTGGGTACGTTTCTTTTTAAACTCGCGGCCCGGTATCTGCCGTTATTCGAGGAAGGGTGAGGGGCGGCCTCCGGTTATGCACGAATTGACTCTGGCCTGCGATATGGTTGATATTGCCTGCGAAACGGCGACGCGTGAGGGGGCGGAGAGGGTTGAGGCGATTGAGCTTGAAATCGGACTCCTTTCCGGAGTGCTGGCCGAGGCCCTGATCTTTGGTTTTGCCACCGCCTGCCGGGGGACTGTTGCCGAAGGGGCCGGGATTGAACTTTTTCCGGAACCGGGCCGGGGGGTCTGCCGGCAATGCGGCCGGATATCTTCCCTTGAAACATTTCTGACAAGATGTCCTGAATGCGGCAGCCCCGGGCTCTGTGTCTCCGGCGGTGACTGTCTGCGTTTGCGGGCGATCAGGGTGAGTTGAATGTGTGTTGATTGTGGTTGTGATGCGGAACGTCATGATTCCCGCCGGGTGGAGGTGAGGCGGGATCTTCTCGCGGCCAATGATCGTCTGGCGGCCGCGAACCGGTTGTATTTTGCTGAAAAAGCGATTCTGGCCTTAAACCTGGTCAGCTCGCCGGGGTCGGGCAAGACCTCGATCCTTGAACGGACGGTGGCCGCGTTCGACAGTCGGCCGGTGGTGGTAATCGAAGGTGACCAACAGACCGGCCGGGACGCTGAAAGGATAAAGGCGGCCGGGGCGGCCGCGGTGCAGATAAATACCGGCAGCGGCTGTCATCTTGACGCCCGGATGGTGGCCGCGGCGATAAGCGAACTGGACCCGCCGGCGCAAAGTTGCCTGTTTATTGAAAACGTCGGCAATCTTGTCTGTCCGGCGATGTTTGATCTTGGCGAGGCGGCCAAGGTGGTGATTATCAGCGTTACCGAGGGCGAGGATAAGCCTGAAAAATATCCATATATGTTTCGCGCCGCCTCCCTTTGCCTGATCAACAAGATAGACCTTCTCCCCCATCTCGATTTTGACCTCGCCGCTCTCAAGGCCAGTGCCCTGGCGGTAAATCCGGCCATGATCTTTATCGGGCTTTCCGCCAGGAGCGGCGAGGGATTTTCCGGCTGGCTTGAGTGGATCGAAGCGCAATGTCCGGTCGCGGCAAAAGCCGTCCGCCAGGGGGGCTGAGTATCACCGTGCGGCGTCGGATCCGGTTGCGCGGCTTTGTTCAGGGGGTGGGCTTCAGGCCCCATGTCTATAATCTTGCTCTGGCTCTCGGCCTGCGCGGTTTTGTTGTAAATACAAATGACGGGGCTGAGATCGAGGTTCAGGGGGAGTTGTCTGTTGTCGAAACTTTCACCTCGCTGCTCAAGTCCAAGGGACCACCCCGGGCCCGGATTCTCGATATAAAATGCGATGAGGTCGAGACTGTCGATGGGCAGGGGTTTAATATTCTTGCCTCGCGCCACGGAGGGGTACCGCCACGGGCCATGGTCTCTCCCGATCTTGCCTTATGCCCGGCATGTCTTGCGGAGATGGGCGATCCTGATGATCGTCGTTTCCGTTATCCCTTTATAAACTGTACCGGTTGCGGTCCCCGCTTTACCATTATCGGCGACCTCCCCTATGACCGTCCCGCGACCACCATGGCCGCCTTTGTCATGTGCGGGAAATGCCGCCGGGAATATGAAAATCCCGTTGACCGCCGTTTCCACGCCCAGCCCAACGCCTGTCCCGACTGTGGTCCCCGGGTTGAGTTGTGTTCCGCCGCCGGGGAGAGGCTCGCCGATGGAGATGCTGCGGTTACGGCGGCGGTGGGGGAGTTGAGTGCCGGGATGATTGTCGCGGTCAAGGGCATAGGCGGCTTTCATCTCGCGGTTAACGGCCGGGATAACGACGTGGTGGCTCGGCTGCGGCGGGGTAAACAACGTCCGGGGAAGCCCTTTGCTCTGATGGCAAGGGATCTCGACGCCGCCGCCACCATCGTCAGGATCAGCCGGGTGGCGCGGGAGGCCCTTTGTTCATCGCGGGCGCCGATTGTCCTTCTGCCGCGGCTTCTGCCGGACAGTCCCTGTCCCGGCATCGCCCCGGGCCTTGACCGGATCGGGGTAATGCTACCTTACACCCCGCTGCACCATCTCCTTTTTACCGGGGATCTCGACCTTCTGGTGATGACCAGCGGCAATATAAGCGGCGAACCGATTATTATTGTCAATGACAAGGCCCTGCGTGATTTAGGCGGTATTGCTGATTTTTTTCTTGTCCATAACCGTGATATCCTTGTTGCCGCTGACGACTCGGTGGAGATCGAGGCCGGTGGCGGGATGATGCCGCTTCGCCGAAGTCGTGGTCATGTTCTCAGGGGGATCAAACTTGCCGGGCCGGGGCCGTCGGTCCTCGGGGTCGGCGGCGAGATGAAGAACGCGGTCTGTCTTCTCCGTGACGATATCGCCTTTCCCGGGCCTCATGTCGGTGACATCAAGAGCGTGACCGGGCTCAATGCCTTTCTCGACTCAATAAAACATCTGAAAAAGATTCTCGCGGTCGAGCCGGAGGCGGTGGCCTGCGATCTGCATCCGGATTATCTCTCCAGCCGTTGGGCCGGAGAGGAATCCGGCCTGCCGCTTTTACGGGTTCAGCACCACCACGCCCATTTTGCCGCCTGTCTTGCCGAAAATCACCATAGTGGCCCGGCGGTGGGATTGATCCTTGACGGTACCGGCCTTGGCGGCGACAATAGCATATGGGGTGGTGAGATCCTGGTCGGCGACTGCGGCGAATTCGTCAACGCCGGCGGCCTGTCGTCCCTGCTTCTTGCCGGAGGCGACCGGGCGGTGCTTGAACCATGGCGTATCGGTGTCGGCTATCTTTATCAGGCCGGTGGTGTTGAACTTATGCCGCCGTGGCTGCGGGCCATAAAAGGCCGGCAGACGGTGTGCCGGGCTATTGACGCGGGGATAAATACCCCCCGTTCTTCAAGTTGCGGCCGCCTTTTTGACGCGGTCGCGGCCCTGTGCGGGTTCTGCCTTTATTCCACCTTTGACGCCGAGGCCCCCATGCGTCTTCTCGGCGCGGCCGATTATGGTGAGAAGGGGGGGTATCCGTTTGTTGTCGTTGAAGAAGGAGGGCGGATCGTAGTGGACAGCGTCGCTCTGTTGCTTGAGGTGGCCCGGGATATTGCCCGCGGCCGCGCCCCCGGCCGGGTCAGTGCCCGGTTCCACCGAGGCCTGGCCTGCGGCCTGGTTATGGCCGTTACCGAGGTCTGCCGGGGAAGAGGGCTTGACACCGTGGTCTTAAGCGGAGGGGTCTTTGCCAATGATCTGCTTTCCGGATTGATTACCGCCGGTCTTGAACGCGAGCGTCTGCAGGTGCTGCGCCACCGGCAATTGCCACCCGGCGACGGTTGTCTCGCCGTCGGTCAGGCCGTGGTTGCCCGACGCCGTCTGGCCGTGGGCCTGAACCCGGATTCGTGATGAACCCGTAATTCACGGGCTGGTCGCGGTGCCATTAACCTTAGATGAACTCGTAACAAGTATCTCAAATGCAAGCGGGTCCATGTAATTTCAATAAGTCAGAAGCGCAATTGCCGTTGGTCCGTAATTTATTGCGAGGCCAACAACCTTAACCCCGGAACCTTGAAAATGTGTCTTGCCGTACCAGGTAAAGTTGTGGAAATAGATGATGCCGGTGGTCTGTTGATGGCTGAAATCGCTTACGGCCCGGTGCGCAACCGGGTCTGCCTTGAATATGTCCCCGAGGCGGTGATCGGGGATTTTGTCATGGTTCATGCCGGTTTCGCCATCTCCATAATCGACCCAGAGGAGGCGAAAAAAAGTCTTGCCGCCTGGCGCCATTACGTCGAGGTCGCAAGCCGGGCCGGAGTTGACGTCGGCGACAAGGACGCACTCATGCGGTCTCTGGAGGAAGATGATGGCTGAGGCGGTGGCGGTGGAGATTTCATCCCAGGTCAGGGAGATCATTAATCGCAACAACATCCAGATCCGGTCCCTCGCCGGCCTTCCCGAGGGGGTTATCGACCCCTTTCTCGCCCGTCGCCAGGAGGCTGTTTTGCTGTTTAAGGGCAGGCCGACAAGGGTCCTGTTTCTCAGCCGGATTGATGATGAAACCTTTGAGGTCCAGGCCCCGGATCTGGTTCCGTATCTCAGGAACTCCGCCGTTGTCCTGGTGGTACTCCCCGGGGCCGGGCGGCGTTATGTTATCCAGGCCGCGGTTGTTCGCGTCTTTGCTGAAAAGGTTCGTCTTCGTTGTCTTGATCCCCGTTTCAGTACCCGGATTGTCCCGTCGGAGGAGGTGGTGTTTTCCTGGCGTCTGGTCCCGGACGAGGTGGAGATGGCGATAAAGGACGACGGCCTGAAGGTCTTTCGGGACGCCGGGAAAGGTATTATTGAAAAGGTGGCGCCGGAGAATGATCAGCGCCAACCGCCTGGATTTGAGGCTGGAAGAAATTTTGCCGTTCTTGCCGATATCTCTTCCGGGGGATGTGGCCTGTTGAGCCGCGCCAGGATTGATCCCGGAATCGAAAATCATCTTCTTTACCTTGAGAATGACGAGTCAAGTCCATGCCGTATCGGTATTTTTGCGGTGGCACGCATGGTTGCCGTCGAAAACAGTGGCGGTCGGGTTCACCTGATGTTTATCGCCCGGCTTGATCCCGGGGTCGTGAAGAAGGTGGCCGGAATATGAAGGAGACCGAATTGCTGGCAGCGTCACGCCATCCCGGCTGCGGCCGGGCGATAATGGCGGCAATAGAAAAAATTGCCACCCGTCCCTGGTGTTTGATGGAGGTATGCGGCGGTCAGACCCACGCGATTGTCGCCGCCGGCATTGATCAGGCCCTGCCCGCCGGGATCGCCATGGTCCACGGCCCCGGCTGTCCGGTTTGCGTCACCCCGGTGGAGACGGTTGATCGCGCCCTTGCCCTCGCCGCGATCCCGGGGATGATCCTGTGCAGTTTCGGCGACATGCTCCGGGTGCCGGGGAGTGTCGGTGATCTTCTTGCGGCCCGGGCCGCCGGCGGCGACGTCCGGGTGGTCTATTCCCCGCTTGAGGCGGTGGCCATCGCCCGCGACAATCCAGGCCGTGAGGTGGTGTTTTTTGCCATCGGTTTTGAGACCACGACCCCGGCCAACGGGATGGCGGTGCTGGCGGCGGAGAAGGAAGGACTTGAAAATTTTTCCATCCTTGTCTCCCAGGTAATGGTGCCGCCGGTGTTGGCGGCTTTGATGTCCGCGGGCGAGGTGGAGGTTGACGGTTTTCTCGCCGCCGGCCATGTGTGTACGATCACCGGGCTTGAGGCCTATGACGCTTTTTCCCAAAAACACCAGGTGCCGATTGTGGTCACCGGTCTCGAGGTTAACGATATTCTTGAGGGCATTTTTTTTCTCGTGCGGATGCTTGAAGATGGACGGGCGGGGGTCGAGAACCAGTATGCCCGTTCCGTACGTTCCGGGGGCAATTCCCGGGCGGTTACGGTCATCAACGCGGTCTTTACTTCCATTGACCAGAAATGGCGTGGTCTTGGGCGGATAGATAAAAGTGGTCTGGGGTTGAAAAGGAAATATCATGCCTTTGACGCTGTCCGTAGTTTCGGCCTTGAATCGCTTCGGTCCGAGGAGAGTCGGGAATGTATGAGCGGCGAGGTGTTGAAGGGGGTGATCAAACCGGACCAATGTCCGGTTTTCGGCGGCAGGTGTACCCCCGGGTCTCCCCTTGGCGCCACCATGGTTTCCAGTGAGGGTACCTGCGCCGCCTATTATAACTATCGGAGGATTGCCGATGACCTGTGAACCACGCGTGCGCGTTTTGCCGGGGTCCACTGCTGTCGGTGAACGGGTTACCCTCGGCCATGGCAGCGGTGGACGGATGAGCGCGGATCTCATCCGCGAGGTTTTTTTAACCGCCTTCGGTAACGACTGCCTCAACCGTCTTGACGATTCCGCCCGCCTTGATCCCCCCCCCGGCCGTCTTGCCTTTTCCACTGATACCTTTGTCGTTGACCCGATTTTTTTCCCCGGCGGCGATATCGGCGATCTTGCCGTCAACGGCACGGTCAATGATCTCGCCATGAGCGGCGCCGTGCCCCGGTGGCTGTCGGCCGGATTTATTATTGAGGAGGGCTTTCCCCTTGCCGACCTTGAACGGATCTGTGCCTCCATGGGCCGGGCCGCGGGGGAGGCCGGGGTGGAGATCGTCACCGGCGATACCAAGGTGGTGGGCCGCGGCGGCTGTGACCGGATATTTATCAACACCGCCGGAATCGGGGTTATTGCCGCGGGCTTTGATTCCGGGCCTGAGTTTATCCGTGAAGGTGACCGGGTCGTGGTCAGCGGTCCCATCGGCAGCCACGGGATGGCGGTGATGATGGCCCGGGGCCGGATGTCTTTTACCTCTGAAATTAAAAGTGACACCGCCGCCCTCTCCGGCCTGGTGGCTGAGTTGATCGCTGCCGGGGGGAATGATATCCGGGCGATGCGCGACGCCACCCGTGGCGGGGTTGGTTCGGTTCTGGGTGAATTCGCCGCGGCCTGCGGCCGGGGGATAATCCTCTTCCCCGACGCGATGCCGGTTGCCGATGAGGTTGCCGCCGCCTGTGATCTCCTCGGCATTGATCCTCTTTTCGTCGCCAATGAGGGCCGGATGGTGTTTGTCACCGCCCCGGCGGCGGCGGAGGCGTTTGTCGCGGTCTGCCGCGGTCATCGCCATGGCGCCGGGGCGGCGGTCATCGGCGAGGTGGTTTCGGCGTATCCGGGGCGGCTTCTGCGCCGGACACCGTTTGGATCCCTGCAGTTGATTACCTGTCCGACGGGGGAACTTCTGCCCCGGATATGCTGACACCCGAACGATTACGGATGCAGGTGAATTATGCCTTTTTTTTGGTGCAATTTTTAATAAAATTAGTAGGATAGAGTAGTAAAGATATGGATTAAATATGGTAGGCGTATCTGTTTGACACATGGCTTTAACGTAAAAACAATAGGTTAAGTGTCGGGAGTGTAAGAAATGGTCTTTAAAATAATGAAATGGGGGGCAGGTTGGTGAAGAGATCCTGGATGATTTTTGTTGTCGCAGGCGCCCTGCTTTTCGCGGTTCCGGCGCTTGCCGGCAGCGGCGCTAAGCTTTTTGTCTCGAAATGCGGCTCCTGCCATAAGCGCGGCGGCGCCGCATCACCGGTTAATCCGGCCGACAAGGCCGGAGTGGTATGGGGTAAGTATTTTCGTCGCGGTCGCCACGATGTTGATCTTGCCGACCAGATCAGTGACGCCGAAATGGATGAGATCCTTGAATACCTTCAAGGTCATGCCGCTGATAGTGACAGGCCGGAATCGGCGGCCATCCCGAGATAAATTTTTTAGATCCGAGAAACGTGAATATGAAAGGTTTTCATGGAGGTTATAAAGTGAAAAGGCTTCTTATCAGCATGGCGGCATTGATCCTCTGCGCCGCTCCGGCCACTGCCGGGGAAATCATGGTCAAGGTTCCGGCCGATGAGTATCAGGCCACCAAAGATCAGCTCAAGGCGATGCAGACGCAGATCGAGAAACTGCAGAAGGATGTGGCCGTGGTCAAGGGCGAGGCCGGACAGGCATCAACCTCGAAACTGCGCAAGATGAACCGCGATATCTCTGATATTTACGATACCCTTGACGAGGTCGAGACGCGGTCGCTCAAAGACCGGATCAGCCTCGGCGCTGAGTTTCGGGTCCGGCTGGATAATTACCGGGTCAGGGATTATGACGTAAACGGTATGACCATGTATTACATTGCTGCATATGATATGTGGCCTACTCAGCCGACGGCCTCCGATGAGCGCAATGACGGCAACTGGACCAGCCGCATGCGCCTTAATCTTGAATCTGAAGTCAGCCGCAGTCTCTCCTTTCATGGTCGTCTGGCCCTGTTCAAGAACTGGGCTGATTCCATGCCTGGATATTCCGATGACACCATGCGCTCCCATCGGCCTTCCGGTGATACTAATCTCAAGATTGACCGCTTCTACATTGACTGGGTTCCGCAGAATTTCTTTTTGCCCCTGGCCGTTACTCTTGGCCGTCAGCCGACAACCGATGGGCCTCCCTATGAGTTCAAAGAGAATCGTGAGCGTCAGTCAACCTACCCGGCCCTGGTCTTTGACGGCGAGCCCGACGGCGCCGTTGTCACCCTCGGCCTTGAGCGCTGGACGGGGCTTAGAAATTCCGCCGTGCGTTATTTTTACGCCATGGCCTTCCAGTATGATAACGACACCCAGAATTACCTCGATGGCATCTATCAGTCTCAGTATAAAGACGTCAAGGTCCACGGTCTCTTCTTTGAGACCGAGCTTCCCGGGATGCGCGACAGTCTGCTGGTGGCTGACTATATTATGGCTAAAGACTTTTTTGCCGCTGATCCTGAGCCTTTTCTCATGGGTGGGTCAGGCTCCATGGCCAATATTGGTGATATGGACATATGGGGCATTCATCTGCAATTGCGTGACATCGGCGGTAGTGGTCTTGATGTTTTTGGTTCCTACGCCGAGAGCCGCAGCAAGCCCAACGGCCAGACGGTAACCATGAATTCAATGCCTTTTGGTCTGCTTTCAAGTGACGGTACCGACAGGCACCGGGGTCATTCCTTTTATGCCGGTATTCGCTATGAACTTCCGGTCAGGTTCCTCAATCGTCCCAAGATTGGAATTGAGTACAATAAGGGCTCGCAGTACTGGTTCAGTTTTACTCCCGGATCAACTGAAATTTATAATAAGCTTGCCGCTCGCGGCGAGTGTTTCGATTACTATTATATCCAGCCGATCAATAAAAATATGTTCATACGGACCGGTTATACCCAGATCGAGTATGATTACTCAGGGTCCGGTTCATACCTGGGAGAGCCGATGGATTACAGTACTGTTTTTGGCAAAACACCAAAATTCGACAATTTTTATGTGTTGATCGACACCCA